>NZ_JBLEFH010000001.1:0-548354 GCF_047345645.1 Jujubicoccus corallicola
GCACTCAGTTGACTGGTACTAATTGCCCGATCGGCTTGAACCGACCCGGAAGAGGCATGATGTTTCTTCAAGGGATACGAGACAGCCATCACTCAGATGAAACACTTATAAACCTTGGATAAGACATTCTCGTGTACCTGCCGCACCCCAAAAGGGGTCCGGCAGGGCAGTTTTTGACCGGTTTGGTGGACATAGCACGAGGTAAACACCCGATCCCATCCCGAACTCGGCCGTTAAGACCCGTAGCGCTGATGGTACTGCGTCTCAAGACGTGGGAGAGTAAGTCACCGCCAAACCTGACAAAAACTGCGAAAACGCTCTCAACACAATCTCAAAACCATATCCCGATACACCTAAACTTCGGGAAAACCCGACGACCGAAACAAATCGGCGTCACCAACGCGGGGTGGAGCAGCCCGGTAGCTCGTCAGGCTCATAACCTGAAGGTCGTAGGTTCAAATCCTACCCCCGCAACCAACTTAATTTACAAACATAACAGTGCATTACGGATAGACTGGAACGTAAGCGTTGCGAGTCCGTACCACGGCAGCGAAGCATTCGCATGCGTAGAGAATTGTCCGCGCGACAATGACGGGCTATGATCGGAAAATTTTTCGGATCGGAGCCGCTCACATGATTACTCTTTTAAAAGCCATGAAATATTCAAAGCCCAAAGCTTTTCGGCAAGGCCGTAATCGGTGCACACGATGCTATTTTGAAACTGTTTATTCAGATTGCGCGCCTAACGTTTGACATAGATCGATATGTGACCGAAAGCAGCATGATTAAGATACACTTTACCCTCTCAGACTGACCTAAATTATTGCCGATATGTACTTTAGATACTAATCCCCGATCTATCGTGAGAAACATGACCATCTGAAAGCAGAATGCGGAGTTGAAAAGAGTGACCTCCCTTAAGGAACTGAGTGAGCATCTTGGGTTGTCCCGGACGCAGGTGAGCCGGGCTATGAATGATTTTCCGGATGTCAGCGACAAGACGCGGAGGCGTGTGCGGGAGGCGGCGAAGGAGCTGGGGTATCGGCCCAATGTGCTGGCGCAGCGGCTGCGGTCGGGCAAGTCGGGCATTGTGGGGCTGGTCGTGCCGGAGCGCACGGAGCAGGAGGAGAGCAACATACTTCTGGAGGTGATGCTCGGCCTCGCGACGGCGTTCTGGAAGCGCGATATTCTGGTGGTTCTCAATGTGATGCCCGAGGGGGCGAAGACGGCGGAGGCCTATATCCGGCTGGCGCGGGATGGCGCGCTGGATGGTTTTATCGTGCTGAATCCGAACCTCGATGACGAGGGCTTTGCGACTTTGGGCAAGAATGCGGTGCCTTTTGTGACCCATGGGCGTCATGCCGAGATTTGCGATTATCCTTATGTCGATCTCGACAATCGGGCGACCGGGCGGATGCTGGCGGAGCATCTGACGGAGCTGGGACACCGGCGGATTGCTTTGATCGACGGGCCAGACACGCAGTTTTTCGCGCAAGAGCGGGAGGCGGGTGTACGTGAGGCGCTGGATGCGGTCGGCGGAACGTTGGAGGCGAAATATATCCGGCGCGGCATGATGACGGAGCAGCTTGGTGAAAATGCGATTGCGGCGCTGTTTGACCATTTGCCGGAGCCGCCGACTGCGGTGATTGCGGGCAATATGGTCGTGGCGACCGGCGCGATGCGGGCGCTGGAGGCGCGTGGTTTGCGGATCCCGGAAGATGTGTCCTTTGTTGCCCATAACGACGATCTGGCGCGCTATCCGCGTGAAAATCTGACGCCGCTTCCCGCGGGAACGCGCTCACCGTTCAAAGAGGCCTGGGGTCTGATGGTTGACGCGCTGATGAATGAGATCAACGACAAAAGAGGGGCCGAGAGCCAGACGGTTCTCAGCCCCGTTTTTGTGGAGGGTCTCAGCACGGCCGCGCCGAAACCTGATCTGGCTCACCTTGGATCCGGCTCACGGACGACGAGCACGGAGCAATGCGCGTGACGGACGATACTTTCGGCGTCATTGCCTAGGAGGATCCGCCGCATCGCTTCGCCGGAGCGGTTGCCGATCACGATGATCCCGACATCAAGCTCTTGGGCAAGCCGCATGGTTTCATCTGCCGGGCGGCCAAGGCGCAGGAAACTTTCCTTAATCTCGACGCCGCTTTGTCGGGCGCGGGCTTCTTCCGCGTCGAGGCGTTTCTGGGCCTCGGCCTTGATGCGGTCGAGTTGCGCGTCGGACAGGATGTCCGGATAGAGATAGCGCGAGATCAGCGAGACATGGAGGACATAGAGCTCCGAGCCAGTTTTCTCCGCCAGCTCGCCCGCCATGAGCATCGCCGTGTCGGACGGGCCGGAACCGTCGCTGGCCACCAAAATGCGCATGGGGAAATTGGGATTGGTCATTCTGCTTTTCCTTTAACCAGCATTGGTGACGATGCGCTGCAGCTCATCGGCGGTGCGGCGCACGGCCTCTTCGGGCTCCAGATCGCCGGTTAGCACGCGGTTGAACATGTTGGAGATACGCGGCGAGAGGTCGGAATAGATGACCGAGCTTGGCCGCGCGCGGGCCGTTTCGACGGCGCTGCGGCCGAGCGAGAGCATGGGGACGGCTCCGGTCAGCGCGTCGTCCTCGTAAAGCGCGCTGCGCACCGGGAGGAAGCCGCCTTGCTCGGCCATCGCGCGTTGCTGCGCCGGGTCGAGCGCATAGCGGATGAAGGCCCAGGCCGCATCGTCATTTGCACTGTCGGACGGGATCGCCATGTTCCAACCGCCGAGGCAGGCGAAGGAGGGCGCGCCGGCGCGGAGCGTGGGGATCGGGATGACGCCGACTTGCTCTTGTGAAATGCCGTTATAGCCCTCGGTGCCGATGACGCCGTAGGCGAAGGGCCAGTTGCGCATGAAGACGGCGCCTCCGGCGGCAAAGACCGCCAACGCGTCGCGTTCATTCCAGTTCGCGGCGGCTTCGGGGATGAGGCCGGAGGCGACCATTTCCCGCGCTTTGGCGAGACCGGCGATAGAGTCCGCGGAGTTCAGCACGATGATGTTGTCATCCACCATGTTCATGCCGAAGGTCCCGGCATTACTGGCTTGCGGCGACCATGCGCGGCCCCCGGCGGACCAGATGAATTCCAGCGCCGTGGCGGTGCCGCCTTCGTAGCGCGCGCCTTGCAGGACCAGCCCATGTTCCGGACCGCCGCCTTCGGTGATCTGCTGCGCGGCGGCGATCAACTCGTCCCATGTGCGGGGCGGCTCGATCCCGGCTTCTTCCAGCAAATCGCGCCGATAGTAGATCATCCCGGCATCGGTATACCACGGCACGGCCCAATAGCGGTTCTGCGCATAGGTCGCGGCGAGAGGGACGGGCAAGAACGCGTCGGGGTCCAGCTCCGCACGCAAACGGCGGGACACATCCTGCGTCCAGCCGCGCGCCGCGAGTTCCGCCGTCCAGATCACATCTGCGCCGAACACGTCGATTTCGCCCGCTTCGGCCTCGAATTCCGAAACGAGATAGCGGAAGAAATCGTCGGTATCCTCCGGCGCTTTGAGCCATTTGACCGCGATACCCTGCTCGTTGCTGGCGTTGAAGCCGTCGATCAGGGCCTGCACCGCCCCGGATTCGTCCGGGGCGAAGGCGAAGGTGATTTCCGTTGTTCCGCTTTGGGCGAGCAACGGCGGTGCGGCGAGGCTCGTCGCGGCCAGTCCGGCGGCGCTGCCCAGAAGTTGACGTCGTGTGAATTCCATGTCCGTCTCCCTTCCTTTACCAGTAGATGCCGACAATGAGTGCGGTGAGCCCGAGCAGCGCGATCGACTGGTAGCGATAGTTTTGCCACGCCGGCTTGCCCTTGAGGGCTTCGGTTTCCTCATGCCAGAGCGCGGGCGACCATGTGAGCGTGTCCTGCACTTCCTTGCTCGGCCCTTCGGTGAAGAGGCTCACCACGATCAGCATGAAGATGCTGAGGACGAAGGAGATGCCCGAAGCGTAGAGGAACTGGATCGAGAACACGTTGAACACCTCGTTCATCGCAAAGCCGATGATCCCGGCGCCGACCCCCACGCAGAGGGTGACGAAGGCGGCGGTTGCCGAGGTGTGTTTCCAGAAAATCGCCATGAGGAACACAGCCAGCACCGGTGGCACCATGTAGGACAGGATCGACTGAAGATACTGCCAGAGCGACGGGAAGTTGACGATTTGCGGCGCCCAGAGGACGGCGACGAGCGTCACGGCGGCGGTGGTGATCCGGCCGATCAACACGAGCGAGCGGTCCGAAATGCCGGGGCGCAGCGGGCGCACCAGATCCATCGTCATCAGCGTCGAGGACGAGTTGAGAATGGAGTCGACCGAGGAAGTGATCGCCGCGACCAGCGCCGCGAGGATCACGCCGCGCACCCCGATGGGCAGCAGATCGAAGGCTAGCATCGGGAAGGCCTGATCCGGGCTCGGCAGGTCGGGGTAGAGCGCGACGGCCATTGTCCCCGGCAGCACCATGATGAAGAGGATCGGCAGCTTCAGGAAGCCCGCAAAGAGTGCGCCCCAACGGCCATGATCGAGGTTTTTCGCCCCAAGGCAGCGCTGCACGATGAGCTGGTTGGTCATCCAGAAATAGGAGCCGATGATCAGCACGCCCGTGATGAGGCCGGGCCATGGGAGCGCCGGGTCCGACATGGGCTGGACGATATGCATCGCGCCCGCCGGGGCGGCTTCGCGCACCGCGTCCCAAGAGGGGATGGCGGCCCATGCGGCGAAAAAGATGATCGTTCCGCCGATGATCAGCACGACGGCCTGAATGGTGTCGGAGACCACAACCGCGCCGAGACCGCCGGTAACCGACAGAACGGCGGCGAGCAAAGCCAGCCCAAGAACGCCGACCCAAAGCGGCAGATCGGGGAAGAGCGTATTGACCACGAGGCCGCCCGCATAGAGCGCGCCCGCACAGTCGAGAAACACGCCGAGGATCAGGAGCATGATCGCGAAGAGATAGCGGGACCGCCGGTCATAGCGCCGCTCCAGAAACTCCGGCATCGTGAAGACCTTGGAGTTCAGGTAAAACGGCAGCACGAAGAGGATGAAGAACACGAGGATCACCGCGGCCATCCATTCGTAGGAATAGACCGAAATTCCCGAGTTATAGCCCGCCCCCGCAAGGCCCACGAAGGACGCGCCGGACATATTCGTTGCAAAGAGCGAGAAGCCGATCATTGGCCAGATGAAATTCCGCCCGCCGAGAAAGAAGCCATCCGCATCATTGGCTTGCCCGCGCACGAGCCAGATCGCCAAAACGCGGCTGAGAATGATATAGGCGACCAGAATTGTGAGATCGATCGCGGTGACCTGAAATTGTCCCGGCAAGTTGTCCTCCCTTGTGCACCGGCATGATGCCGTGGGAGGTGCATGGCCTCCCGCATTGCGCCGCTGCATCACCGTGGACAGGTCACATAACGCACTTGGTAAGGGGAAAAACAGATCGGCGTTACTTTATATCGTGATCTAGGGTTGCAAATCCAAACCGGTTTGGTCAAGCGATTCCAAAAGTGTAATTCGATATAATTGTAACTATTTATTATGGGTGTTCAGAGATTTCCGAAACTTCGGCGGATTTATAGATTGGGATTGAATTTCAATTGGATATGCGCGTGATGTGACGCGGGGTCACTTGGCGAGCGCTGGCGCTGCGATGATTTTGGTGGACAGTCGGGCGATTTCCGCCGCCGGATCAACCCCGCAAACGGCGCTCATGGCGGATGAGGATGCTGAGTCCGACGGCGACCATGATCGCGAGGCCGAACCATGTCAGCGCGTAGACGAGGTGGGCGTTGCGGAACTGGATCACGGTGAGCCCGCCCACCGGATAGCCACCGGGATTGGCGGTGTCATCCGCGTCGATGAAGATATTCGCCACGGCGCCGAGATCGCGCGCGGCAGCGAGGGCGTCAATGTCGCGGGAATACCAGCGGTCGTTTTCGGGGTCGTTGGACCGCAGAAATGCGCCCTCGGGTTCTGTCAGGCGTGCAAGGCCGGTGACGGTGACTTCGCCGTCGATCTGACCCTCGGCGCGTGTGGCGGGATCCACCCGTTCAGGCGGCACAAATCCGCGATTGATGAGGATGGTTTGTCCATCTGCCGTCTGGAGCGGTGTCAGCACCCAGAACCCGGCATCGAGTTCCGTGACCGCTTGCACGAAGGCCTCTTTTGAATGGTCGAAAACACCGGTTGCGGTGACGTGGCAATATTCCTGTTCGTCGGGCGGCAGGCCCGTGATCTCCTGCCAGTTCACCGCGGGCGCTTCGACGCGGGCATCGACGCGGGCGATCAGGTCGCGTTTCCACGCCAGCCGCTGCACTTGCCAGACACCGAGCGAGAGGAACCCGGCCAGCATCGCCACGCCCAGAACGAGAACCGCCGCCAACTGCAAGAGCGGTCGGCGGCGGGGCGTGTCCTCATCGGGATGCGTCAAGGGATGGACCGCTCTTCAATCGGCAGCTCTTCCTGCCCCATGCCCGGCATCATATTGGCGTCCATGTTGAACATGACCCAGATGGTCCCGGCGACGACGATGATGACCAGAATGAGCGTGAAGGCGATGGAGACGACGGACCAGCCGCTCTCCACCTTGGGCGACATATGAAGGAAATAGACCAGATGCACGCCCATCTGAAGAATTGCGCAGATAAGCACGATGATGGCCGTGGTGCGCGGCGAGACCACCCCACCGGACATCACCAGCGCAAAGGGAATGATCGTGAGAATCGCGGCTAGGATAAAGCCGGTGATGTAATCGCGCTTGGTGCCATGCGGGAACTGCGCGACATGCTCGTCGTGATGGTCATGCTTGCTCATCAGATCATCCCCATCAGGTAAATGAAGGTAAAGACGCCGATCCAGATCAGGTCGAGGAAGTGCCAGAAGAGTGACAGGCAGTTGATGCGCCGCTCATTGGCGGAGGTGAGCCCATGTTTGCGGACCTGCATGATCGTCACCGCCAGCCAGACAAGGCCGAAGGTCACGTGCAGACCGTGAGTGCCGACCAGTGTGAAGAAAGCCGAGAGGAAGGCGGAGCGCTGCGGGCCCGCGCCCTCATGGATGAGGTGATAGAACTCATACATCTCGATACAGAGGAAGGCGAAGCCGAAGCCCGCCGTGATCAGCAGCCATTTGATCATCCCCGCCTGATCCTTGGCATACATCCGCAGCATCGCGAAGCCGAAGGTGATCGAGGAGGTCAGCAGCATCGCCGTGTTGAGCGCGATCAGCGGCAGATCGAACAGCTCTTTCGGGCCGGGACCGCCGCCATAGCGCGAGCCGAGCACCGCATAGGTGGCAAACAGGATCGCGAAGATGAGACAGTCGCTCATCAGGTAGATCCAGAAGCCGAGCGGGGTGCTGTGGCCCTCCGGGTGATGCGGTTCCTCGTCGAGGTGATAGACGCGCTTATCCGTGCGTTCTGTCATGATCTCTGCGCTCATGGTTCTATTAAGCCCCGCTGCTCAGTGCCCGTGTGCGGGCCTCTTCGGTCGCCGTTACTTCGGCCTCCGGGATGTAGTAATCTCGATCATAGTTGAAGGTGTGCCAGATGATCGCCGCGAGAACCGCGATGAAGGACACCGCCACCAGCCACCAGATATGCCAGACCAAGGCAAAGCCAAGCACCACGCTGATGCCGGCGATGACCACGCCCATGCCGGAGTTTTTCGGCATATGGATCGGCAGGAAGCCGGATTTCGGACGCTCATAGCCGTTCGCTTTCATATCGGTCCAGGCGTCGATGTCGTAGACGACCGGGGTGAAGGCGAAGTTGTAATGCGGCGGCGGGGAGGAGGTCGCCCATTCGAGGGTGCGTCCATCCCATGGATCGCCGGTTTCGTCCTTCAGTTTCTCGCGATCCTTGATCGACATGAAGATCTGCATGACGAGGGCGAAGATCCCGATTGCGATCACGAACGCGCCGAGCGCTGCGATGGCGAACCAGATTTGCAGGGAGGGGTCCTCAAAAGTCCGCAGGCGACGGGTCACGCCCATCAGGCCCATCACATAGAGCGGGGTGAAGGCGAGCCAGAAGCCGATGGTCCAGCACCAGAAGCTGACATGACCCCAGAACTGGTTCATCTTGAAGCCGAAGGCTTTCGGCCACCAGTAGTTGATCCCCGCGAAGATGCCGTAAACCACGCCGCCGATGATCACGTTGTGGAAGTGGGCGACGAGGAAGAGCGAGTTGTGAACGATGAAGTCCGCCGGGGGAACCGCGAGCATCACGCCGGTCATGCCGCCGATCACGAAAGTCAGCATGAAGGCGACCGACCACATCATGGGCAGTTCGTAGCGGATATTGCCCTTATACATGGTGAAGAGCCAGTTGAAGATCTTCGCGCCGGTGGGGATCGAAATGATCATCGTCGCGATCCCGAAGAAGGCGTTTACCGATGCGCCGGAGCCCATGGTGAAGAAGTGGTGCAGCCAGACGATGTAGGACAGAATGGTGATACAGACCGTCGCATAAACCATCGAGTTATAGCCAAAGAGGCGCTTGCCGCAGAAGGTCGAGACCACTTCGGAGAAGATGCCGAAGGCCGGAAGGATGAGGATATAGACCTCCGGGTGGCCCCAGATCCAGATCAGGTTCACATAGAGCATCGGGTTGCCGCCGAGCTCATTGGTGAAGAAGTTGGTGCCCGCATAGCGGTCGAGCGCGAGCAGGGTCAGCGTCGCGGTCAGCACCGGGAAGGTCGCGACGATCAGGATGTTCGAGCAAAGTGCCGTCCATGTGAAGACCGGCATCCGCATCAGGGTCATGCCCGGCGCGCGCATTTTCAGGATCGTCACCAAAAGGTTGATCCCGGAGAGAGTCGTCCCGACCCCTGCGACCTGTAGGCCCCATATGTAATAATCGACGCCCTCTCGTGGTGAGGCGACCACACCGGAAAGCGGCGGGAAGGCCAGCCAGCCGGTCTGCGCAAATTCCCCGATGAAGAGCGAGATCATTACCAGGACCGCGCCGCCCACTGTCATCCAGAAGCTGAAATTGTTGAGGAAGGGGAAGGACACGTCCCGCGCGCCGATCTGAAGCGGCACCGCGAAGTTCATCAACCCGGTCACGAAAGGCATGGCCACGAAAAAAATCATGATCGTGCCGTGCGCCGTAAAGACCTGATCATAGTGGTGGGAGTTGAGATACCCTTCTGAGCCGCCAAAGGCCCAGACCTGTTGGATCCGCATCATGATCGCGTCGGCAAAGCCGCGCAGGAACATGATGAGCCCGAGGATCATATACATGACCCCGATTTTCTTGTGATCCACCGTGGTGAACCATTCTTTCCAGAGATAGCCCCAGAGGCGGTAATAGGTAACGGCCGCGACCACGGCGGTGCCGAGAATGACCACCCCGATGAAGGTCGCGACGACGACCGGCTCGGAGAGCGGGAGCTTGTCCCACGCCAAACGCCCGAAAAGAAATGTGCTATCCGTTGCGCTTACTTCAGTCGCCATGTCATCACCTGTCAGTTGGTGGTTTCCGCTTGATCATTCTCGGCAGCCGCCGGTGCGGCCATGTCCATATTATGACCGGAATGATCTTCCGCGGTATCATCGGAATGGGTGCCTTCGCCTTCGGCTTCGTCAATCGGCGTGCCGTAACCGTCGCTGTGCATATCGGCCATCATCATCTCGTCCATGCACATCTTGCCCGGCTCTACGCAGCGGTTGAGAATATCGTGGTAAAGCTCTTCGTCGCCGAGGGCGTAATAAATCGGGTCCACGTCCTCGCTTGGCTCCAGAAGCTCGCGATATTCGTCGCGGTCGAGCGTGTCGCCCGAGTTGCGGGCCTCATCGACCCACGCGTCGAAGTCCTCTTCCTGCATCCCGTGGAACTGGAAATCCATGTCAGAGAACCCGGCGCCGCTGTAATGCGAGGCCATGCCCTTATAGGTGCCTTCCTCGTTGATGACCGCGTGAAGCTGAGTCTGCATCGAAGGCATCGTGTAGATCATCCCGGCCAGCGTTGGCACGTAGAAGGCTGTCATCACCTCGGTCGCGGTCAACTCGAACCGGATCGGCCTATCCAGCGGCGCGGCGAGGTCATTGACCACCGCAATCTGCTGTTCGGGATAGATAAAGAGCCATTTCCAGTCCATCGAGACGACCTGAATGACCAGCGGCTCCTCATCATCCTCAACGCCTTGCGTCTCACTGTCGAGTGGCCGGTAAGGGTCCAGCTTATGGGTGCTGACCCATGTGAGCGCACCCAGCCAGATGATAATCACCAGAGGCGCCGCCCAGATCAAAAGTTCAAGCTGAGTAGAATGGTGGAAATCGGGGTCGTATTCCGCTTCGCGCTCTTCGTCCCCGGAACTGCGATAGCGGATGGCAAACATCACGGTCGCGACCATGACCGGCAGAACGATCACGAGAATCAGGGCGGTCGTAATCCAGAAAACATCACGCGTCTTGGCTGCAACATCGCCCGAAGGCGCCATCACCTCGGAATTACAGCCGGCAACCAACAAAAGAATCGCCGCTAAAACTGGATACCGCAATCGTTTCATATCGAAAACTCACAGTTCCTAGGCCGGATAATCTGTGCCGAGGCTTGATTGCCGCAACTGCCATCTGGCCGGTTGGCTAAAATCACGCGGTCAACAAAGCAAAATCGACCAGAATTGTCCATGGGATATTCCCAAATGACGTGCTAGTGTCGCTCTTGCATCCTAACCGTCGCTTTGCTTATGGATATATAGGATGTGAACGAGGTATGATCATGGTTTCAGCCGCAAAAACGCAATCTGCCAAGCCAAAACCCCACGTAAATCTGAGCGATCTCGCGATTGGGGTGATTATTGGGCGCACATCGGAGTTTTTCGACTTCTTCGTGTTCGCGATCGCGGCTGTGGTGGTGTTCCCCGAGTTCATCTTTTCCTTTGCCACACCGACAAATGGTGTCCTCTACGCCTTCGCCGTTCTGGCGCTGGGATTCGTGGCGCGGCCTGTGGGCACCTTCGTGTTCACGGAGGTCGACCGGCGCTTCGGGCGCGGCACCAAGCTGACCTCAGCGCTATTTTTGCTCGGCCTTTCCACCGTCGCGATCTCGTTCCTGCCAAGCTATGAGCAGGAAGGCTGGCTGACGGTTGCAAGCCTTTTGCTGTTCCGCATGGGGCAGGGCGCGGCGCTGGGCGGCGCGTGGGATGGCATGTCCTCGCTGCTCGCCATGAACGCGCCGGAAGGGAAAAAAGGCCGCTATGCAACGCTGCCGCAGCTTGGCGCGCCGATTGGCCTCATCCTTGCGGCGGGTCTCTTTATCTTTCTGCGGACCTCTCTGTCGGAAGAAGAATTCATTGCCTTCGGCTGGCGTTATCCGTTCTTCGTCGCCTTCGCCATCAACGTGGTCGCCCTCTTCGCGCGGTTGCGCCTTGTTGTCAGCGATGAGTTTGAAGAGCTGTTCTCCGACGCAGAACTCCGCCCGCGCATCAACCCAAGCCTCCTGCGGGAAGAGGCGGTGAACATCCTCGTCGGCACGTTCACCCCACTGGCGACGCTGGCACTCTTCCACATGGTCACCGTATTCCCGCTCGGCTGGGCGTATATCCACGCGCCGGAGAACATCATGGGTCTGCTCTGGATCGAGATCGTCGGCGCATTGTTTGGCCTTGGCGGGATCATCGCCTCCGGCTTTATCGCGGATCGCGTCGGCCGCCGGACACTCCTGCGCAATTGCGCCATCGGCATCGCGATTTTCGCCATCATCTCACCGCTGTTGCTCAGTCTCGGCCTGAGCGGCGAAGCGCTTTATGTGTTTATCGGCTTCTCGCTCTTGGGTCTGTCCTTCGGCCAGTCCTCCGGCGTTGCGGCCTCCGGTTTCGCGTTGAAAAATCGCTATACCGCGTCGAACCTGACGGCGGATCTCTCATGGATGTTCGGTGCTGGTTTTGCGCCCTTTGTGGCACTTTATCTCACCGAAACACTCGGGCTCTGGTCCTCGGGAGCGTATCTGCTCTCCGGCGCAATCTGCACCCTTGCGGCTCTGACGCTGTTCAGCCGGACGCAGGCGCAGAGGACGCGCGAGGACAGTTCCTGGCGCTAAGGCAAGCGGAGCGCCCGGTTGGGCGTTCCATCCCCGCAGTTTCGCATTGAACTAGTGCCCGTTTAGCAGGCGAGATGTGCGTCCGACCGCATCGGTTCTCTCGTCAGTTGCGAAGGTTTGCCGCCAGCACTCTCTACCAAAGCCTTCCGATTTTTGATCAGACGCGCGATCATCGCCACGCCTTTGCCGCGTGGGATGAATGCCCGCGCGGGCTGTATTCGGATCCCTTTCGCCGCATCTTTCGGCAACAGAATGTCGATCTCGCCCAACGCCTCGCCGGGGAGAGATTTGAGCGCTTCCTCACCCAGAAAAAGCGACTCGACAAGAATGTCGTCTGCGCAGAGAATTTCGTGGTTCTTGAGAAGGATATGCCAATACTCGACCGTTTCGACATTTTCATCAACCGAAACGCCCGGATGCTCCAGCAGCGCCTTTGCGGGGACCAGAACCTGCTCCGATCCGAACATCCGTTTCGCCACGGGCGAGTCGATTAGGATGCGGTGCTGCGGCGAGACGGTCAGCGCCCCGTGGTTTTGCGCGCCATAAAGCGTGTTCGCGGTGATGCGGATCGGTCGCCATTCGGGCCGCGCCTTCAACGCATCAAGAGACAAGACACGATGCCCGATCCAGAGAATTTCCTGCATCCCATGGTCGAGCGTCCAGACGAGATCGCCGGCTTGAAGCGTCTCCACCGGAGCCGCGCCGTCAGCGGTTTTGATCATCGCGCCGCGTGTGAAACAGACCGGCTGTTCGAAAGCGTCGTCAAACGAGGGCTGATAGATCCGTTCCCACAGGATGGCATCATGCTGGCCCAGCGTCAGTTCCGTGATGCGCGCGTTGTGCGCATTCATATAGGCTTGAATCGCCTCCGTCTCTTCGCCGTCCCAGAAATCGAGATAGGTTTCCCCCGTGGAGAGGGTGCGCGTGGCGACGTACACCTTCTGCGATGTGCCATCACTAAAGGTCAGCGTCGAGTTCTCAAAACCGTCGATATGGGTGAGATAGACGTAGTCGTCGGCAATGCCCTTGTAGTCGCTCCCTTCAACCGCGGCGATCTTGATATCGTTGTTGAAATGCTCCGCGGGGGCTTCCATGTAATCCGAGCCCTCAAGATGGTCGTCACCGTTGTTGTCATACCAAGTCGCGTGAGTGAAATACCCTTTAAAGGCACCCGGATCCGGTGTTTGGCCAGTGACATGCGGATCGATGACGAAGGTCAGCCCGTTCTGCGCGCTCGTCATTCCGTCCGTATTGAAATAATTCGTCGCAATGACGAAAGGATCTTTTATCTCTGGCATCTGCAAGTCGTCCTAAGCTGTTTGCGAGGACCTTAGGCAGGAAGCGTGAAGAAAAGATGTGCGGCGATAACTTGGCGCTGTATCCGGTTCAGGACAAAAAACAGGCTCCTGAAGGAGCCTGTTTCTCAGCTAGCTTTCGCTCTTCTGTGCCTCATCGGCGGGGACCCTCATCCCCGTTTTTCGCCCGACCCATTCTGACATGTGCTGAATGAGGAAATAGAGCGTTGGGATGATGAAGAGGCCAATCAGCGTCGCGCCGAGCATCCCGCCGATCACCGTATTCCCGACCGCGTTTTGCGCGCCCGCACCCGCGCCGTGGGAGTGGGCGAGCGGCAGAACGCCGAAGATGAAGGCGAGGGCGGTCATCAGAACGGCGCGGAAACGGGTCTCCGCCCCGCTTCGGGCGGCGTCCTTGATCGACATGCCTTCTTCGCGTCGCTCCTTACAGAATTCGACAATCAGAATGGCGTTCTTCGCCGCGAGACCGATGAGCAGGACGAGGGCGATCTGCACATAGAGGCTCATTTGCAATCCGGCATTGACGAGGCCGAGTGCCGCGCCAAACGCCGCTGCACCGAGCGAGAGCATGATGCCGATGGGCAGCGCGAAGCTCTCATAGAGCGCCACAAGGAAGAGATAGGCGAAGACCAGCGACAGCGCGTAGACCGCAAGCTGGTTGCCGCCGCCCTGTTCCTCTTGGAAGGACAGGCCCGCCCAAGCGACGCCGTAACCTTCCGGCAACTCGTCCTGCGCGATCTGCTCCACGGACGCCATGGCCGCGCCGGAGCTTTGGCCTGCGGCAGGTTGGCCGTTGATCGAGGCGGAGACCGACTGGTTGAAGCGCGTGATCACAAACGGGCCAAGCACGGTTGTGGTGGAGGCCACGGTGCGGATCGGCACCATCGCGCCGGTGTCGCTTTGCACGTAAAGATCCAGTACGTCCTCGACCTCGGAGCGATACATGCCCTCAGCGGAGATCGTGACCTGATAGTTTCGCCCGCCCGTGGTGAAATCATTCACATATCGTGAGCCGAAACTCGTGCCGATTGTCGTGTAGATGTCCTGCGGGCTGAGGCCGAGGCGTTCCGCACGGACGCGGTCAATGTTCACAAAGACCTGCGGCACATCGGCGCTGAAGGTGGATGAGAGACCGCCGATTGCCGGGTCCTGATTGGCCGTAGCGAGGAAAGAGCGCAGGGTTTGCGCCAGTTCTGCCGGCTCCTGACCTTCAAGCGCCTGAAGCCGGAGGTCAAGACCGCCAACGGCCCCTACGCCGGGGATCGGCGGCGGTGGGAAGGCGGCAATGGAGGCACCGGGGATCTGCGCAAACTCCTGATTGAGCGCGCCGAGGATCCCGCCGATTTGTGTCTCTGCGGATAGGCGATCCTCCCATGGCTCCAGCGCGACGACGGCCATCCCGCCATTTGGCGAGAGCGTGCCCTGAAGGATGCTGTAACCCGCCACGGAAAGGACTTCCTGGACGCCGGGCGTGCCGTCGAGACGCTCGCGCACGACTTCCATGATCTCCTCGGTCCGCTCCAGCGAGGCCGCGTCTGGAAGCTGGATGTTCACGAAGACCGCGCCCTGATCCTCCGCCGGGAGGAAGGTGCTCGGCAGGCTGGTGAAGAAGTAATAGGCGCCAAACATACATGCCGCGAGAATGCCCACGGGGATTGGCCAGAGGCGCAGAAGCACGCCCACGATTTTCCCGTAGGTATTCCGCAGCCAGTTTAGGAATTTCTCGATATAGGAGAGCGGCCCGCGACGGTTCTCTTTTGGCGGACGCAGCATGATCGCCGAGAGCGCGGGGCTGAGCGTCAGCGCCACGATGGCGGACATCACGAGACCTGCGGAGAGCGTCACGGCGAATTGCCGGAACAGCTGACCGTTGATGCCAGGAAGGAACGCCGTTGGCACCACCACCGCGAGAAGCACGAAGGTGGTTGAGATGATCGGGCCCGTGATTTGCCCCATAGCCTGACGCGCGGCGTCCGGCACCGGCGTTTCGGGGTGCTCTTCCAGAATATGTTGGACGTTCTCGACCACAAGGATCGCGTCATCCACCACAAGGCCAATAGCTAGCACCAGTGCGAGCAGGGAGATCGTGTTGAGCGAGTAGCCCATGATGAGCAGCACCGCCATTGCACCGAGCAGCGAGACCGGGATGGCAAGGCCCGCCACAACGGTCGCGCGCCAGTCTTGCAGGAAGAGGAAGGTCACGACCATCACGATGATGAAGGCTTCAACGAGGATCGTCATGATGAGATCCACGCTGGAACTCACGAAGAGGGTGGAGTCGTAAACGGCCTCGTATTTCAGATCCTGCGGGAAGCTTTGTTGTGCGTCGTCCAGCATGGCGAGCACGGAATCACGGGTTTCGAGCGCGTTCGCCCCCGGCCCAAGATTGACCATCATCATGGTCGCATCGCGCGCACCGACCTTGGCCTGCGCGTCGTAGGATTGCGCCCCGAGTTCGATCCGGGCCACATCGCCAAGGCGGACAATGCTGCCATCTTCGCCGGTCCGCACGATGATCCGCTCGAATTCTTCAGCTTCGGCCAGACGGCCCTCGGCGACGAGCGTGTATTGCACCAATGTGCCGTCGGGAGAGGGCGGCGCACCAACGGCACCAAGGGCGGCCTGCACGTTCTGGGTCTGGATCGCTGCGGAGACTTCGGCTGCGGTCACACTGAGCGCATTCATCTTCGGCGTGTCGAGCCAAACCCGCATCGAGTATTCGGACGCGCCGATCACCGACGCATCGCCAACGCCCGGAATCCGGACAATCTCATCAATGATCCGGCTGTTGACGTAGTTGGACACCTCAAGGTTATCCATCTGCCCATCTTCCGCATAGAAGCCGAGCGCAAGCAGGAAGTCCGGCGAGCTCGCACGCACCGAAACGCCCTGCTGCTGCACCGCATTGGGCAGGCTCGACATGGCAAGCTGCACGCGGTTTTGCACATTCACCTGCGCCTGATCGGAATCCGTCCCGATTTCGAAGGTGATGGCGAGCGAATATTGCCCGGCGTTGGAACTGGTGGAGGACATGAAGCTCATATCGTCCACGCCGTTCACCGAGGATTCGATGGGACCGCCGATCACATCGGCAATCGTCTCGGCGCTCGCGCCCGGATAGACGGTGGTGACGTTGACTGTCGGCGGGGTAATCGCCGGATATTGCTGAACGGGAAGGGAGAGAAGCGCAAGGCCGCCGACGATCGAAATCAGGATCGAGACGACAAGCGCAAAGCGGATGCGGCTGATGAAGAAATTGGAGATCATTGGGTGTTTTCCGCGTTTTCAGTCGCTTCGTCGTCAGCGGCTTCGGCCCCTGCTTCACTTGCGGAGTCTTCAGCGGGCGCTTCGGCTTGCTCGCTGCCGCCGGTCTCCGCCACGTTTACCGCCATGCCATCCTGAAGACGCTGCACGCCCTGCACGACCACAGCTTCACCGCCCTCAAGTCCCTCGGTGACGGCCCAGCCATTTTCGACCCGCGCGCCGGTGGAAATGCGGCGTTGTGAGACGGTATTGTCGCCATTCACGGTAAAAACGTAACGGCCCTCGCGGTCCTGAAGCACGGCCGTTTGCGGGACAATCGGCATCTCCTGCGGGTTCTTTTCCTCAATCACGATGGTCGCGAACTGGCCCGGAAGCAGGACAGCTTCGGGGTTCTCGTAGATCACACGCACCGCGACGCTGCCCGTCGCGGTGTCCACCGTGTTCGAGATGTATTCGAAGGTGCCGCTATGCGGATATTCCGACCCATTCGCCAGTTGCAGATTGAAGTTGATATTCTCGGTGCCTTCCTTCGCCTGACCGGATTCGGTCAGCTCCAGCATGATCTGCTCAGGAATCGAGAAGACGACGCGCACCGGATCAAGTTGTACGATCTCCGCCAGCGCGCCCGAGGACGGTCCGACAAAGTTGCCCTTGGTGATCAGCGCGCGGCCGATTTTGCCGGTGATGGGGCTGGTGATCGTGGTGTAACCGAGGTCGATTTCCGCGAGCTCAACACTCGATTGCGCAGCCTGCACATTGGCCTGTGCGACCTGAAAATCCGCGCGCGCCTGCTCGAGATTGACCTGCGCGGCGGCGTTGCGGTTAACGAGGGCCTGCTGGCGATTGGCTTCGCTCTCAGCCCGCACCCGCTCGGCCTCTGCTTGCGCCAAAGCGGCCTGTGCCGAGGCAACCTGCGCCTGATACTGATCCGGCTCAATCTTAAACAGCTCATCGTTCTCCGTAACGATTTGGCCCGGTTCGAAAGTGACTTCTTCGATGAAGCCCTGAATACGCGCCTGAATATCAACACTTTCCACGGCCTCAACCGTTGCGGTGAAGCTTTCCGGGGCCTCAATCGGCGCGACATTGATTTCAGCGGTCACAACCATCGGTGCCGGGGCCTGCTGTTGTTGCGGCGCGTCTTCGCCCTCTTCCTGCGCGAAGACGGGCAGGGTTGCGAGGGCCACACTGCCCATGAAAACGGACGGATAGAGAAGCGAAACGCGAAACTTTTGCATGGGGAGGCCTTCTGTTGGGACGCGCAGAAACGCGGAACGTGACTTCAAATCTATGTTAACTCTGACTCAGATTGCAAAGACTAAGGCAAAGTTAACTACTCGACATGTGCCGAATTTCGCCAACGGGCAGGAACTTTAGAAAGTAAAAAGGCGCATCAAACTGCGACACGCGGTGATAGAAAAAAGATGCAATCACCGAAAATTCATCGTCGGAATAAGGGCTTTGCGCGCGGCGCGCAAGCCCCTGTTCCTTATGTCACTTTTATGACCCAACGGCAGGTTAGGGTTTCACACCGCCCATTTCGCAGATCGCTTTCCACTCGTCTTTCGTGACGGGCTGGACCGAAAGCCGCGAATTATTAACGAGAATCATTTCGTCAAACCGCTCATCGGCTTTTACGTCATCAAGGGTGATCGGCGTCTCGAAGGCGTCCAGTGCCTTGATGTCCACACATTCCCAACGGTCATCATCGGTGGTGCTGTCCGGATGCGCCTCGGCGATCACCTCACAAGTGCCGACGATGCGTTTTTCCTTCACCGAGTGATAGAAAAACCCGCGATCCCCGACCTTCATCTCCCGCATGTTATTACGCGCCTGATAGTTGCGCACACCGTCCCATTCCTCGCCCTTGTCGCCCTTTTCGACGAGATCATCCCAGGAAAAGGTGTTGGGTTCGGATTTGAAGAGCCAGTAGTTCATAGCACATGCTTCCATTCGTTAATCTCGGTGGAGGCGAAGAGCCCGGCTTTGGCATAAGGGTCATTGGCGGCCCAAGCCTCCGCCGCCGCGCGGTCCTCGACATCGAGAATGCAGAGGGAGCCGACCATATTGCCGTCCTCAATGAGCGGGCCGCCAAATTTCACCGCGCCGCTCTCCTTGGCATAGGCCAGATGCGCGTCGCGATTGGCTTTGCGGGTCTCAAAGTGGTCCGGCTTATCTTTGCAAATCAGGGCAAACAGCATTTATTCCTCCGCTTTCAGGGGACGTGATAACAACTCCTGCATCGCCGCGTCGAGAGGCAGCGCGCCTTTGAGAACATCGGTGACAGCGGCGGCAAGGGGCAGGTCGACGCCGTATTCTTTGCCGAGAAGAAGCGCGGCTTCGGCGGTCGCGACCCCCTCGACGGTGTTGTTGCCATCAGCCTCGCCGGTCGCGCGTCGCCAGCCCAAATCGAAATTGCGCGAGGCGCGGGAGGCGGCGGTCAGCGCCAGATCACCAAGGCCAGAAAGACCCATGAGCGTTTCCTCCTGCGCGCCCATGGCGAGCGCGAGACGGCGGATTTCGGCAAAGCCGCGGGTCATTACCGCCGCGCGGGCGCTTTCGCCAAGACCCGCGCCCGCCGTGAGGCCGCAGGCGATGGCCGTCACATTTTTCAGCGCACCGCCGAGTTGCGCGCCGGTCATATCGTCCGAACGATAGAGCCGGAGGCGCGGAGTGGAGAGCCTTTCCTGAAGGGCCTTGTCGCCACCCGCGAGCGTCAGGGCCGTCGGGAGCCCGCGCGCGATTTCGCCTGCGAAGCCGGGTCCGGTGAGGACGGCCAGCGGGTTCGGCAAATCAGCGGCGATTTGCGACTGCATTCGCCCGGTGCCCGTTTCGAGACCTTTGGCGCAGAGGATGAGCGGGACGTTGGGCAGTGTCTCGCCATTCTCCGCGAGAAACCCGGAGGTCTGCTGGGCAGGCAAGACCAGCAGCAGGGCTTTAGCGGTCTTGAGATCGCCCAAATCGCTTGTTGTGCGAAGTTTTCCGGGCAGGGTCACCCCCGGCAGGCGCGGATTCTCGCGGGCCCAATCGACGTTGCGGCCCCAGAGCGTGACATCCTGCCCGCCTTCGGCCTCAGCAATGGCAAGTGCTGTGCCAAACGCACCCGAGCCGATGACCCCGATCATGCCTTCACCCCGCGTTTGCCCGCGCCGAGCATGGGCGTTGCGTTTTCATCCAGCGGCCAGCGGGGGCGAGCGTTGAGGGTCATGTCATCGACATCGCCCGCCGCAAAGCGCTCCAGCCCGGCCCACGCGATCATCGCGCCATTGTCGGTGCAGTATTTGAGGGGTGGGGCTAGGAAATCAGCACCCGCCTCCGCCGCGACGCGTTCCAGCGCTACGCGGATAGGCGTGTTTGCCGCGACGCCGCCTGCGACGGCAATGAGCGGCGCGCCGGAGGCGGCCAGTGCGCGGCGGGTCTTTTCCGCCAGCACATCTGCGACTGCTGCCTGAAACCCGGCGCAAAGATCGGCGCGGTCCTGCTCGGTGATCCCGCCCTTTTCCGAAATCAGCAAATCCCGCGCCCGCCGCAGCGCGGTTTTGAGGCCGGAGAAGGACATATCGGAGCCGGGGCGGTCCATGAGCGGGCGCGGGAAGGCGAAGCGAGTGGCATCGCCCTTCTTCGCTTCGGCCTCGACCGCCGGGCCACCGGGATAGGGCAGGCCGAGCAGTTTGGCCGTTTTGTCGAAGGCCTCGCCCGGTGCGTCGTCGATGGTGCCGCCGAGGCGGGTGAACTGGTCCGGGCCCGTGACGTGGAGAAACTGACAGTGTCCGCCGGAGACGAGGAGCATCAGATAGGGAAAGACGACGCCATCGGTCATGCGCGGCGTGAGCGCGTGTCCGGCGAGGTGGTTGACCCCGATCAGCGGTTTTTGGGCGGCGAAGGCGAGGGCTTTGGCGCTCATCACCCCGGCGAGAAGTCCGCCGATCAGGCCCGGCCCGGAGGTGACGGCGATGGCGTCGAGGTCCGCCAGCGTCACGCCGGCTTCCTTTAGCGCGGACGCGATCACGGCATCGAGCTTCTCTGCATGGGCGCGGGCGGCGATTTCGGGGACGACGCCGCCGTAACGACCATGCAAATCCTCTTGCCCCGCCACGCGGCTCGACAGGATCTCGGCAGGCGCGCCCGGCGCGCCGCGCAGGATCGCGGCGGCGCTGTCGTCGCAGGAGCTTTCGATGCCGAGAATAAGTGTCATAAGCCATCGCGTAGCACCCGCGCGCGGCCAAGGCAATTCGCAACGCTGCCCAGAGTGACGCCGCTTGAATTTCCGGGGCGGAGCGGGAGAATGCGCGCATGACCATTCTGCTCACACGCCCCCAAGCCTCCAGCGAAGCGCTCGCGGCACGGCTCGCGCCGCTGCCTTGCCTGATTGCGCCGGTGATGCGGATCGCGCCTGTTGAGACGTTGCCGCCGCTGGATGCTGAGGAGCTCGTGTTCACCTCGGCGGCGGCGGTGCGCGTCTTTGCCGCGCTGTCGGATCGCCGGGACCTGCCCGTTTGGTGCGTGGGCGCGCGCTGCGCTGAGGCGGCGATGGCGGTGGGCATGAAAGCGCAAACGGCGGATGGTGATCTGGCGAGCCTCGATGCGCTGCTTGAGGCCGAGAAGGTCGCGCGGGGCGGGCTTGTGCATCTGAGTGGCACCTATCTGACGGGAGAGTTGCCCGGCGTTCGGAGTATCCCGATCTATGATCAACCGGCGCTGCCGCCCGATCTGGCGGCACTTGCGACACTGGCGGAAGGCGCGATTTCGACCGTCCCGCTTTACTCACCGCGCAGTGCCGCCCTGCTGATGGACTGGATCGGCGACGCCCCGGATGGCGATCCGCTTTACCTTGCCATGAGCCCCGCCGTGGCCGCCAAGATCACAAAAAAAGGCGCTCGAATCGGAACGATTGACCGGCCCGAGGGTTGGTTGATGGAAGAAGCGATCCGGGAGGCCGCATCCCGTTAAGCGGCTTAAATTGTGACAAAACCGGGGAACTGCTTGGAATCGCTGCTGGCCTCCCTTAATGATAGGGCAACAGGGTAGGGAGGCGCGATTTTTCGCGGTCCCTAAGGGGAAGGAGAGGTGCCAATGGCCGAGCGCAAGGACGGTTCATCGTCGAAATCTGCCGACAAAAAGACTGATCAGGCTGAGAAAGGCAAATCCGTCCCCGCAGGCGGAGCATCCCCGGCCAAAGCTGGCGAAATGACCGCGCAGAGCCAGAAAACCACCCCTTCGCAGCATAGTGGCAAGACCGCCGCGCCCGGCAAAGCAGGCGTTGGCGAGGCGAAAGATGCGGCGATTTCCAAGCCTGAAACTGGCGCAAGTAAATCGGCGAAAACATCGGCCAGCAAAGATGCGGACGGGCAAAGCCGCGTCGCTGCGGTTGCAACCGCGGGCGGCGCGTCCATGACCGGCGCGGCGGCCAGCGCCAAGACGGATGACAAGACGCCGAACAAGGCCGTGGCCGATGCGAAACCTGCAAAGACGCAGAGTACAGCACCGAAAAGCACGGCGTCCAAAACCGATACGCCGAAACCGACCCCTGCCAAGACTGAACCGCCGAAGCCGACTGGATCGCAAAGCAGTGCGGCGAAGCAAACGCCCGCCCGCACCGGAACGCCGCAAAAACCGGCTCCGGCGACGAGTGACAGCGATGACAGCGGCTCGATCGCAGGGAAATTCCTGTCCTTCCTTGCTATTCTTCTGGCGGGCGGGGTTCTTGCGCTTTGGCTGGGTCCGAAGCTCGCGCCGCATTTGCCGCAGGGCATGGCCCCGGTTGCCGAGTTCCTCAGCCCCGGTTCGGCGGAAGGCGTGACCGAGGACGAGCTTGCGAGCTTCCGCGAAGAGATCGAGGCGCAGATCGCCGAGGCGGGTGCCGCGTCGGGCGATATGAGCGGCGAGATTGAAGCGGCCGTGAGTCAGGCCACAGAGAATTTCAGCAATCAGATCGCCGCGCTTGAGGAGCAACTGGCTTCCAGCGATGTCGGCGCGCTTGATTCCCGGATTTCGCAGACGGAAAACACGCTGCAAGGTCTTTCGGCCCAGTTGCAGGAGTTCGATCCGTCGCAATTTAGCTCGCTTTCGGATGAAGCGGCGCAGGAGCTTGGCCAGTTTGCCTCTGTGGTTGAGGGGATGCGCGCCCAGATGAGCGATCTTTCGGCGCGCACCGGCGCGATTGCCCAGCGAATCGAAGAGGTTGAGGCGACAACGCAGCAGCGCCTGAGCGAAGCGGAAGAGCAGGTCGCGGCCAGCGAAGAAGCGGCGCAAGCGGCCGAGACACGAGCCGAAGGCCTGCAACTGGCGGAGACCATTCAGAGCGCGATTGAAGAGGGCGCGGGCTATCAGGAACCGCTTGGCGAACTTGAAGCGCTTGGCGTGTCGATCCCGGCTCCTTTGTCCGAGAATGCGGGCGGAGTTGAGGCCGTGTCCACGCTGCTTGACGGGTTCGATGCCCTTGCCCGTGACGCGATCAGCGCCGCGCAGCGCGATGTGGGCGGGGACAGCAGCAACTCGATCACCGGCTTCCTGCAAAGCCGCATTTCGGTGCGCTCGATTGAGCCGACCGAGGGCAACACGCCCGACGCCATTCTCTCACGCGTCGAGGGCCATGTGACCAATGACGAAATGGGCGCAGCGATGGAGGAAGCCGAGGCGCTGCCCTCCGCCGCCCGCGACGTGATGGCGGAGTGGCTTGAGCGGGCTGGCGCACGCGCAGACGCAAAAAATGGACTCAGCACCCTGATGCAGTCGCTGAGCAGCAACGAATAAGGCGAGGACGCACCCATGATCTCTACACTCATCAAGATCCTGTTCTTCATCGGCGTTGCCCTGCTCGCGGCGTTCGGGCTCGACTATATGCTGGACCAGCAAGGTTCCATTGCGGTCGCCTTTGCGGGTAAAGAATATGTCTTCACGATGCTCGAAGCGGTCATCGCTCTTGCGGCACTCGGCGCGGTCGTTTGGATTGCCTGGAAGCTGGCGGGTCTGGTTCTGGCGGTGCTCCATTTCCTCGCCGGAGATGAAACGGCGATCTCGCGCTATTTCGCCCGCCGCCGCGACCGTAAGGGTCACGAGGCGCTCCGCGACTCGGTGATTGCGCTTGCTGAGGGGGATGGGGCGAAAGCCAAGAGTGAAGCCGCGAAGGCGCAGAAATTCCTCGACCAGCCCGAGTTGATGCATCTGATCGCGGCCCAAGCAGCCGAGCGCGCGGGCGACCACAATTCTGCGACCGAGCATTACAAGGCGCTGGTCAAAGACGACCGTACCCGCTTCGTCGGCACCCGCGGCCTCATGCAGCAGCAGCTTCAGACCGGCGACAAGGAAACCGCCGCCAAGCTCGCCGAGAAAGCCGCGCAGATGCGCCCGAAACATTCGGAAACGCTTAACACGCTGTTTGAACTGCAAACCGAGCAAGGCAATTGGGAAGGCGCGCGCACCACGCTGAAAGCGCAAGCCGCAGCGATGCGTTTGCCGAAAGACGTGGTGAACCGCCGCGATGCCGTTCTGTCCACCGGCGCCGCGATGGCCGCCCGCGACGCGGGCGTGACCGAGACCGCGCAGGAAGCCGCCAAACGCGCCAACAGCCTCGCGCCGAACCTCGTGCCTGCCGCTGTCATGGCCGCCGAATTGGCCGCGACAAATGGCAACAAGCAGGAAGCTACGCGCGTCCTCAAAAAGGCCTGGGGCATGAACCCGCACCCGGCGCTCGCCAACGCTTTTGCCGCGATTGAGCCGGAAGAGACACCTGAAGAGCGCCGCAAGCGGTTCCAGCAGCTCATCAAAGCCAATAGCGGGAATGCTGAGTCGCGGATGCTCGAAGCGGAACTCGCCCTGGCCGCCGAAGATTTCCCCGCCGCCCGCCGCGCGATTGGCAAGGTGGCCGAAGACGATCCGACCACGCGTTCGCTCTCCATCATGGCGGCGATTGACCGCGGCGAAGGCGCGCCTGACCATGTGGTGCGCGGCTGGCTGACCAAGGCCATGTCCGCCTCGCAAGGCAAGCAATGGGTCTGCAACGTGACCCACAAGCCGCAAGCCGAATGGGCGCCGCTCTCGCAGGATGGCTATTTCGACAGCCTCGAATGGACCACGCCGCCCCGTCTCGACGATGCGCAAGCTGTCAGCCCGGCCGCGCTGATGCCGCTCCTTGAGGACAGCGCCGCGAAGGCCAAAGCCGATGAGGACGCCGAGGTGATCGAAGTGGAACAGGACGACGCGACCGCCGAGGCCGAGGAAACCGCCAAAGCCTAATCCGGATCGCGGGCCGCTCCCGCGATTTCGCCCTTGCAAGCGCGGCCGCATCGCCTTATGCAGCCGCTACCTGATGCCGCTGTAGCTCAGCTGGTAGAGCACGTCATTCGTAATGATGGGGTCGGAGGTTCGAGTCCTCTCAGCGGCACCAGTTTTTCGCGAAATGCGAAGTCGGTTTTCCACGAAATCTCAAATTTTTCAGTACTTTCCTAGACTTACCGGTTTCCGCATGTTTTGCGCTTGGCCGAAATCCCGCAACATTTGCGCCTGAGCGCTTAACCGCGCGACGCCGTCCGACGCTTAAGGGCCGACGCTCATGAGCGTCGTGAACGATCGCGGACGCTTCTATTGGGTGAAGCGCGTCCCGAAGCGCTATTGCGGCGTGGTTGTCGGGAAATGCGGGCAACCCGTCTCGCAAATTCGCCTCGCGCTCCACACCGCAGACCGGCAGGCGGCGAAGCTCAAGGCCGCGCAGATTGAAGCGATCATGCTTGCGGATTGGGAAGACGCACTGGGTTGTGGGTTGTCCCTAAATGCCTGCGACGCGGAGATCGCCCGCCGCATAGCCGAGAACCCGGCTTGCATCTATGCACCCGCGAATTTGCTAAGGTTTCGGAATGAAGGGCCGTCTGAAGAGGCGGTGCATACAGGTGCCGTTGAAGCATTGGATGCGGATGCACCGTCTAGCCAAAAGGAAACATCCAACGCGCCTGACCTCTTTGCCGTTCTGGACGATTATTTCGAACTGACGCGCACGCGGCACCTCAAGAAATCCGCCCCGCAATTAAAACGCTGGAAAGAGCGACGCCATCGCGCCGTCCGACAATTCCTTGAGGCGACACAGAGCGCAAAACAACATGGCAAGCTTGTCGCACCGCGCATTGACGAGATCACCCGTGATGATGCCATCACCTTCCGCAACTGGTGGTCCAAGCGCATCGAAGACGGCGCAGCGTTCGATACGGCAAACAAGTCCATCGGCACAATGTCCGAAATCTTTAAGACATGGGGCGAGTTGCGTGCACCGCATCTCATCAACCCTTTCGCCAATCTGCGCCTGAAAGGCGCGGATGAAGGCAGGCGCCCGGCGTTCTCGCGCGATTGGATCGAAACGCGCCTTCTCGCGCCGGGCGCGCTGTACAGGCTGAACGCCGAAGCGCGAGATATTCTTCTGGTGATGATCAACACGGGCCTTCGCCCCTCCGAGATCACGGAAGCGCCAGTCTCAGATTTTGAGGTCAATGAGGAAATCCCGTTCCTCCGGGTTGCACCCCATGGCCGAGAACTGAAAGTAGCGCATACCAAGCGCGAGATTCCTCTTCTGGGCATTTCACTCGCCGCAGCTAAGCGCATCGTCGCGCGGTGCGGAATCCAGAGATATTGCAATCGGACAGACAGCTGGTCTGCATTGGTGAACAAATATTTGCGGGAACACGAGTTAAGGGAGACGGCTGCGCATTCCGCCTATTCCCTTCGCCACTATGTCGAAGACGCCCTTCTTTCCGCCGGTGTGGATGATCGCATCCGCGCGGATATTCTTGGTCACAAATATCAGCGACCCAGATGTGGCACTGGCGGCGCGCTTGAAGGGAGAAGGGCAGCACTGGAGCGGATCGCATTTTGAGTAAATGAAATGGAAATTCCTTTTGGAACACTCACCGGTTAGTCAATAGAGCAAACGCGAGACAAGCACGCTAAATATCTCGTCCATACAGTTATTGAGCATCTCTAATCAGAAGAGCAGGTGTGAGTTCAAAGTTTTTATCAAAACCCTAAGTTATATCTTAATATGCGACGGGCCCCGAAGCGCACTTTCGGCCCAAAGCCGACCTGTGCGAGAGTTGCTCGCTGTAATGCAGCATTCACCAAACCGATCACTTATCTGCAATGTTGCGCTAGTTGAACGGACAAAGGCGGCTGAGCGCGATTGGGCCGTGAACCAATGTCTGCAACGGAAAGATGTCAGCTTAATACGTGATTTGGCTCGATTCAGCATCGCTGGCAATGCAATTAATGAATCTCATTCATAGGCCCATTCGCAATTATGCGTCTAATCATCTAACGTAACCCCCTCCATATTCCTGTCTAGAAAACACAGGAGCATGACATGAGAACACTTGCACCCTTGGCAGTCGCACTCTTGCTGACGGGCACGGCAAGCCTTGCACAGACCGTCTCCCCGCTTGAACGCGCCGCGCCAGCGCTTGCAGCCTACAATGCCGATGTCGTCGAAGGCGATCTATGGCAGCGCGACGGCCTTTCGCCGCGTGATCGCAGCGTGGTTTCGGTCGCGGCGCTGATCGCTGGTGAAAAGACGGAGTTGCAGCCTCAGGAATTTGCCCGCGCGCTGGATAATGGCGTTACCCCGTCGGAACTCTCGGGAATCATCACCCATCTGGCTTTTTACTCCGGCTGGAACAATGGCGTCGTAGCCGCTGAAACTGCTGCCGACCTTTACGATCAGCGCGGTATCGCCACGACCGATCTGCCCGGAGCGGATATTGAACTGCTGCCACTTGATAAGCAAACCGAGGATGCGCGCCAGTCCAACGTGCAGGAGACCTATGGACCGACCTCGCAGGGCGTCGTCGATTTCACGCAGGATCCGCTGTTTCTGGACCTTTGGCAGCGCCCTGATCTGGACCCGCGCGACCGCAGCCTTGTGACGGTCAGCTCTCTGGTGACCAACGGTCAAAGCGAGCAGGTCACGTTCCACTTGAACCGCGCCATGGATAACGGCTTGACGCGCGAGGAGGCATCCGAGGCGCTGACACAACTAGCCTTCTACGCCAATTGGCCAAACGTCTTTTCGGCAATGCCCGTCTTTCAAGACGTCTTCGACAGCCGCGAACAGTAATCGATAGGAATCTTTGACATGAAAACGCTTATCATAGCCGTAACCCTCGGCGTCGCGACCGCCCCCGCCATCGCGCAGGAGGGCAGCATCACACGTAACGGATCGCAAGCCGCCACCATTGGCGCTGAAGATCTTTTCACCGGAACTGCCTTGGTCGAACCTGTCTTCGGCACCAACGAAAACCGCCCGTTCAGCACAGGCAAGGTCACATTTCTGCCCGGTGCGCGGTCTAACTGGCACACCCATCCGCATGGTCAGACGCTTGTGGTGACCTCAGGCACCGGCTGGACGCAGGAAGAGGGTGGCGAACGTCAGGTGATCAATGCAGGGGATGTCGTCTGGTGCCCGCCCGGTGTCAGGCATTGGCACGGGGCCACGGATACCACCGCAATCACCCATCTGGCCATTCAGCAAGTCGAAGGCGATACCGCCGTCGAGTGGATGGAGCCGGTTACTGACGCACAATATCTGGGCCAATAACCCTAGGGTGCGGGTCGAAGAGACCCGCGTTTTTTCAAAGGCTTGAAAGATAACACCATGACGACCCAAAACAACTTCTATACCTCTGATGCCGTGACCCGCGAAAAGGTCAGCTTCAAAACGCTTTACGGCACCAAGGTTGCCGGCAATCTGTTTACGCCCAAGGATATGGATGCGGCGGCAAACCATCCGGCCATCGTCGTCGGTCACCCCATGGGCGCGGTCAAGGAACAAAGCGCCAATCTCTATGCGACCAGGATGGCCGAGATGGGGTTCGTCGCCATGTCGATTGACCTACCCTATTGGGGCGAAAGCGAGGGCGCGCCGGGCAATCTTGTCTCGCCCGATCTTTATGCCGAGGCGTTCAATGCCGCCGTCGATTTTATCGGTACCCGAGATTTTGTCGATCGCGAGCGTATCGGTGGCATCGGAATCTGTGGCAGTGGCGGTTTCCTGATCAGCGCCGCCAAGATTGATCCGCGGCTCAAGGCGATTGCTACTGTCAGCATGTATGACATGGGTCAGGCCAACCGCAACGCGTTGCAGAAATCGCAAAGCGTCGAACAGCGCAAGCAGGTGATCGCGGATGCCGCCCAGCAACGCTATGCCGAATTCGAAGGCGCGGAGCCCGAACTGACCAGCGGGACACCGCATGAATTGACAGGCAATGCGATCGGTGACGAGTTCTATGATTTCTATCGCACCGAACGCGGCAATGTGACGCCCGATGGACAGTCGCCCGACCGGACGACGCATCCAACGCTGACCAGCAACATGACCTTCATGAACTTCTATCCGTTCAATGATATAGAGACGATCTCACCACGGCCGATGCTCTTCATCTCGGGTGATCAAGCCCATTCGCGCGAATTTAGTGAGGATGCCTATGCCCGCGCGGCCGAGCCGAAAGAACTGCATTGGGTCGAAGGCGCCGGTCATGTTGATCTTTATGACGACCTGGACCTGATCCCGTTCGACAAGCTGGGACAGTTCTTTGAGGAAAAGCTGTCCTGAACCAACAGGCATCTGACCGCTGGTGGTGATTGTTCCCTCATGACCAAAATGACATACTCGGCATTCCGGCATGAGGGAATTTCATCAATGCAGCGCAAGGATATCATTGATCTGATCGCCTTTCTCGAGGTGGCGCGCGAACAAAGCTTTACCAAGGCCGCCGCGCGATTGGGCGTGTCGCAATCCGCCCTCAGCCATACCGTGCGGCAGTTGGAAGAGCGGCTGGATATTCGGTTGCTGACACGAACCACGCGCAGCGTTTCACCGACCGAGGCTGGCGAGCGTCTGCTGAAACGCATCGGCCCGCATTTCGAAGACATCGCCAGCGAGCTGGATGGTCTGAGTTCCCTGCGCGACGAGGTCGCCGGAACGATCCGTATCACCGCCGGCGATTTCCAAATCCGGCAATTTCTGTGGCCGAAGCTGCGCGATTTCCTAGACGCCTATCCCAAGGTGAATGTCGAGATATCGGTGGATTACGGGTTACAGGATATCGTGGCCGAGCGCTTCGACGCAGGCGTCAGGCTTGGCTCCCAGGTGGCGCGCGACATGATCGCCACGCGGATCAGCCCTGATATCCGCTTCGTGATCATCGGGGCACCCTCCTATTTCGAGACACATCCGGTGCCGGAAAGGCCAGCCGATCTGACCGAGCAGGATTGCATCAATCTGCGCCTTTCGACCCATGGTGGTCTTTATCCGTGGGAGCTGGAAGAAAACGGTCGCGAGATCAGTGTGCGGGTCGAGGGCCGGCTGGTCTTCAACAACATCTATGACGTCATAGATGCGGCGCGGGATGGTTTCGGACTGGCCTTCGTTCCTGAAGATCTGGCCCGCTCGGATTGCGAGGCCGGTCGTTTGCAGATCGTCATGCCCGATTACGCGCCGGTTTGGGAAGGGTTTCACCTTTATTACCCAAGCCGCCGTCAGCACTCACCAGCGTTCGCGGCCTTCGTCAAGGCGCTGCGCCATGACAAGGTCAAGGCGTCTGGTCACTAGTCCGATCCAATCCCACAGCATAGCTTCCGCATGATTAATCTTTTTTGATATAATTGAATGTCATTCTCCCCTCCTGTCTGAAATGTCGGCTTTACGATAATGCTACGACTTCCAAGCTTCACCGCCGCGAGTCCGCTTCCCGCCCATCTTTGCCGCTTACCATATGGAAGGAGGCGGGACCTGCAGCAACGTTATGGTCGAGAAAGGCTTTGATCGAGGCAAGGTGCGGGGCCAAAGCTGTTGAAAGGGGCTGAGGTGGAATGAAGCCGCGAAAGAGCTTGTCGCAACCGTCACCGGCGAGGCCGTGCCCGCCAATGATGATCGCCCGCCGTTTTGATGGGCGATCAATCCCGCATCCCCGCGCCCCGTCTTGGGGTCTTCCGCGCATCCCCTCGCGCCCATTTTCCCGCCCGCTCCGCGCCCCCTTTGGAGGAGGAAGGCGGGAAATCCCCCCATTTTGGGCCGGGGAAGGGGTGGAAAGTTGCCAAAGCCTCGTTGGCTTTGAAGCCATCGGCGGCGGATTTCGCGCAAAATGGGCAAATTTGATCCCCAAAAAGGGCCTGAAATCCCCGCAAAATCCCCATATTTTTTCCTTATACATCTGTTTTTATTATATAAATATATAAATGGGGAAGTTGGGGAAGTAATATATGTAACGTGAGAAAAAGATATACGCGAAAAACTATAAAAGCTACGGAGTGCAAATCCCCTCCCCAAAATCCCCAAACGCTCAAATGAAAGGCGAGACCGGACTGAGCGCCGCTGGCGCGCAAGCCGCTTGAGGCGGGCGAGATCGACGGCGGCGAGGTGTGGCGGGCACCGACGGCGGGCATTCTGTCGGTGCTGTCGCCGCGTGATCGCGTCACGTTCAACGATTACGCGCTCACGGTTGCCGCCGTTGTGGCGTCCGGTGGCACGTCCGACCCGACCGGCGGCGGAGGCGGTGCGGCTGGCACCAAAGCGCCAAGCCTCGTCCGCGTCATTGCCGCCGAGCGCCTTCGCAAATATCACATCGCCTTTGAGGGCAAGGCGTTCACCTCGCGCTGAGGTCATGCGGCAATCTTGCGCAAATATGCCCGCAAGTGCGGAGGTCGCAGGAAATAAGCGCAACCAATGCCGGCGGTGTGGTATATCTCTTGGCACGGTCGAAAAGTTGCGCGGTTGTGACGGCTTTGCGGTTTCCCCGCCTTTCGACATTCCCGCTCCCGGTTGATCTTGCGACCATGCCGGCCGCTCTCAGTCAAATTCGTTGAGCTTTATATGCTACTCTCAACCACGGATGTTCACCCGATCATGATAAACGCTCATCTTCTCAAGCCTTATTTGAAAGAGCTTTGGGTCCTTTGAAACTGTTTTCTAACGGGGGATATTCGCGCGCCCGCTGCGTAGAAAAATTTGTTCGTCGCAGCGTGTGTGGGTTTAGGTTGTGGTTGTTGTTTCGAAATCAGCGGGAGGGGATATGCCATCCAAACGATAACAAAGGGGCGTGGGTATAACTCAAAATAACGAACGACAGTCACGCAACTTATCCCCTTGAGCCGGCGAAATCAGTCGGGAACGGTCACGTGTCCATCTTCGACGGAAATCAGATCATCGCCCGGATCCGCCGAGATCTCTGGCATGATCAAGCCGCTGCCATCCTCTCCCGGACCTTCGTCGCTCACTTCTGCGCGCACAACCTGACTGGGCGGCAGGTCGGCATCACCGGTGAGATTGTTCAGCCCAAGATAGGGGCGCGATGTGAAGCCGATGGGAACACGCGCATCGGCGCGGCCATGCACGATGATTGTGGGCGTTCCATGCAGATCGGCGTCGCCGGTCAGATCGTCGATGCCCTCTTGCACACGGATCGCCATGTCAGAGTCGCCAGCAACAAGTTCGCGCAGGCAAAGCGCACCATCTAGATTGTAATCCTCGCGCCCGGTGCTTGACGATTGGGAAATATCATTGCGAATCGGGCCGCGCGGATCGAGATCGTTAATGACGACAATGGACCCTGTGGGTGCACCGCCGGGTGCGTTTGCGAAGATCGGTGCGATTTCCGCCTCTGGAACGGGCCGCGGCAAGCCATCCTTACCAACTGAAGCGATGGAAAGTCCGCAGACGCGGTCTTCCACGCCAAGCCGACCGTGGGACGATGCGTATTTCATCGCCGTTGCGGTCGGTGCGATGACGAAATGCGAAGGATGCAGCGCATCCGATTCCGGCTCCCATCCATAATCCCGCAAATTTTGGAGCGATTCCGCGGCGGCACCTTCGACCGTATCGGCGTCAACAAGGTCCTTCTCAATAAGGCTTTCGCAACGCTGCGCAGCTTGCGTGACGCGATCTGCCCAAGGGGCGTCCGGCGTCGCGAGAGTGGCGCAGGGCTGATAGATGAGGCCGTAAGTGAAGTAGTCCAGCAAAGATTTCCCGGTGCCTTCTCGCGTTGTCTCACCGCGACTGACAGAAACACGATCATCCGGGTCCAGCTGAACTTGGGGCTGCGCGGCCACGATCCCGTCGATGAGACCTGCATCATCATACTCACCCGCATAAAGCGCTGCACCGCCGCCATTGGAATTGCCAGCAACGATGACGAGGGTGTTGTCCGCTGTGAGCGGTTCACTCTCGGGGTTTGTATTATTTAACTGGTAGAGCGCGAATTCGATAGAGCGGACAACATCGCGCCCCCAGCTCGCGTCTGGGTTCTGCTTGGAATGGGCGTGTTTGAACGCGATGCGATGCGGATACTCTTCCAGAAAAGCGTTGCGCGCCTCTTCGGTGAGATCCGCTTTGAAATGTGCATCCGCACCCGCGGCTTCTGCGGAACTACGCGTCCCGTCAATCAGCGTGACGCGATCACGTTCCAGATCGTGGAAACCATTGCCGAGGCCCTTATCCGTGTAGACCACCGCGCAATTCTTTTGCAGACCCCAATAGCCGATTATTCCCACGTCGCGGTAAAGACTGTTCGAGCCAGAGACCGGAACCGCGAGAACACACGGCTCTGTGCGATCGAAATCTGTGGGGACTTGAAGCAGAAACGAGACGTTCTGTTGCCCGCTGCCATCATCGCCATAGGCGAGATATTCGGTGCCTGCCGCCTTTCCATCTCCCGAGACTTCACCTGTTGAAGCGTCCACATTCGGCCCGTAGAGGGTTCCGAAACCGACGGTTCCATTAGTGCCTAGCGAGGCACGACGCAACTCGGCGGCTGTCGGGTTGAGAGGATCGGCATATTCGGAAAGGGTCCCGGCGATCATCCCTTCAACGCCGAGCCCGGCGGTCACGAGATCGTCCGTCTCTCCGTCGAACACGCGCTCATCCATCACCCGAAGCCATTCGGGCGCTTCACTTTGCGCGAAAGCGGATTGAACGGGGCTGATGCCAAACAGGCAGATACTCGCAAAGGTGGTTTTAAATAGCGCTGACATGACAGCTTCCCTCCCTTTGAATTCATAATTGACTGTCCGGCACTTGGCCGGGCTCAGTCGTCGAGCTCCAGATTAAGCAGCGTTGCACCGAGGCATTTCCCATGCGCATCGAGTGCCAGAGACCGGGTCACACCGCCCGACAGCGCGCCTCGAAGAACGAAATTCATCGCGTGAAGCTGCGGGAGCAGATAGCGCCGCACTTCGCTCACGCCGAGCGCTTGAAAATACGCCGCGATACGGTCTTCGGTGAGTTCCGCTTCCAATCGCGGCCAGTCTTCGGGGCGATACGCGATGACGGAGATATTCGACATATCCCCTTTGTCACCCGTGCGCGCATGGGCCAGTTCTCGAAGTCGCATCTCACACCTCCCAGATTTCGAATTGCGTCGGCACGTCGGACGCGGGCATGAATCCCGAGGCGATCCCGATTACTTCGCGCACGCGGCCCGTTACGCCGCCGCCGCCGGATGGCCCGCAGAGATACAGTCCCTCGACTTCTTCGGCCACGCGCGCGGCTGTGTCTTTCGAGAGGCAGCGGGCTGCGAAGCGCATGCGAACTTCGTTGGGTTCAACATTGTTTTCCGAAGGCAGCGGCGTGACGGAATTATAGCCTATCAACTCGCCCCGTTGCTCCAGCACCTCGCCGCTCAGCGGTTGGAGACGCGCTTGAATAAGGTCAATCGCAAGCTGGCCGCGAGCGATACATCCGGGGCCAGCATAAGAAATCTGACCCTCGCCGATCCAGCCGTCTCGATAGCCGACGGAAATCTTGAATGAGCCACTTGGCGCGTGGCCCGTTGCACCCGAGACGGCCACGCGGTCAGGACCAATCTCCTCAAACTGAACCTTGGAAAAATCCGCGATGACATCGGGCTGCAAATACGCCGCCGGGTCGTGGATTTCATAAACCAACTGCTCGGTGCAGGTTGCTTTGCTGACGCCGCCACCGGTGCCATCCAGTTTGGTGATCACCGCGTTTCCATCTGCGGTGACCTCTGCAATCGGGAAGCCGATATGCGCGAGATCAGCGACGTCTTTATAGCCGGGGTCCGCAAAATAGCCGCCGGTGATCTGGGCGCCGCATTCCAGCAAATGCCCAATCAACGTACCTTTCCCGAGTTTGTCCCAATCATCCATCGCCCAGCCGAATTCATGGATGAGCGGCGCGAGGAACAGTGCGGGATCTGAGGCGCGGCCGCAGATGACGACATCCGCACCCGCATCCAGTGCGGCAACAATCGCGCTCGTCCCGATATAAGCGTTGGCCGAAACCAGTTTGTCGCCGAGCGCTGTGGCGGGAGCGCCGGTTTCCTGCAGCTCTAGCGCCTCCGCATGCGCAAAGACATCGTCGCCGGTCACCGCCGCCACCTTAAGGCCCTTGAGGCCAAGATCCGCCGCCACTTCGCGAAGTTTATGCGCAGCGGCAACAGGGTTGGCCGCGCCCATATTGCTCACGATCCGGGTGCCGTTCTTCTGGCAAGCCGGTAGGACTGCGCGCATACGCCGCTCAAGCATCCGGTCATAGCCGCTGTCCGGGTCTTCCAACTTCGCCTGTTGCGCCAAGGCAATCGTCCGCTCCGCCAGACATTCGAACACGAGATAGTCCAGCTCTCCACGCTCCGCCAAATCCTGCGCGGGTTCGATCCTGTCGCCTGCAAATCCGGCGCCTGCTCCGATCCTGATCATCATGTCAGAGCCTCCTTCTTTCTGTGCGTCAGAATGTAGGCAGCGGCGAGGATGACCAGCGAAGACAGTGACGCCAGCGGGTGAGGCCAGATCGCGAGAACAATCACGAGCGCGAGGATGGCCACATCAGCGAGCCGGTTTCCAGTCAGCTTCGTGCGCGCAAGTAGCGCCGGGATGGCGAGAACAAGCGCGAGACCCGCGACCACCGCTTGAAGGATCCCAAACGCGCCGCCCTGCATCGTCATGCCCGGATAAAGCAGCAGCAGGAAGGGCACGACATAGGTGACCGCGGCAAGACGCACAGCTTCACCTGCCGCTGGCAGCCAGTTCGTGTTCGCGATGCCCGAGCCTACGAAAACAGCCACACAGACGGGCGGCGTGATCACCGAGACGGTTGCAAAGTAGAAGACGAAAAGATGGGCCGCGAGAGGCGGAACGCCGACACCGGTGAGCGCGGGCGCCAAGGTCGCTGCAACCAGCACATAAGCCGCAGTCGTCGGCAGACCCATCCCCATGATGAGGCAAATCACGCCGACGATCAGCGCCACCAGCACCGTCGAGTCGCCCGCCATACTTACGATGAGCGAGGACAGTGTGACGCCGATCCCGGTGAGATTGATCATCGACACCAGCACCTGCGCACCCGCGAGAAGAACGCCGATGATCACCATGCCCTTACCCGCATCTTCGAGGCCGGAAACAATACGCCCAACCATCTCACGCAGCGAGAGGCGGCCTGCTTGCGTGCCGATGAAAGCGACAAGCAGTCCGATCACGCCATAGAAGGCGGAGGTCGCGATCGACCGCCCAAGATAGATACCGATGCCAAGTCCGCCCAAGGCGCAGAGGATCGGAAGCACGCGGCGCGGCGCAAGGACGAGTGACCAGGCGGGCAACTCTTCCTCCGGCAAGACTGCCAGATTGCGCCGGATCGCGACGAAATGCACCGTCATGAAGACGGAAACGTAGAAAAGAACGGCGGGGAGGATCGCGCCGACGATTATGGTCCAATAGGACATGCCGAGAATTTCGGCCATCACGAAGGCGGCGGCCCCCATGATGGGCGGCGCGATCTGCCCGCCGGTTGAGGCCACAGCTTCCACCGCCGCCGCGAAGGGACGCGGATAGCCGAGGCGGATCATCATCGGAATAGTGAAATTGCCCGTGGTGGCCACATTGGCGACCGCAGAGCCGGAAATCATTCCGAAAAGGCCGCTGGCGATGGTGGCGATTTTCGCCGCGCCGCCGGGTTGGCGGCCACCGACGCGCATCGCGAAATCCATGAAGGCTTGTCCTCCGCCGGTATGAAGCAAGAGCGCCCCGAAAAGAACGAAGGCGGCAATGACCGTGGCGGCAACACCGGTGAGCATTCCCCAGATTCCGAGGTCACCCAAAAAGATGGTCTCCGTCACGAAGGCCGCGTCGAATCCGCGATGTCCGAGCGCACCCGGGAGGCCATCACCAAAGAGGGCATAGGCAAGGCCGAGCAGCACAAGAATGGGGAAAATCAATCCCACAGTGCGGCGGCCTAACTCCAGCACCGCCCCCACGAGACCGACCGTGAGCGCCATGTCGAGCGGTGTCGCCCAAGGCAGCGACCCCATGATCGTCTCATAATTCCAGATGATATAGCCGCAGGCGATCACGGTGATCGCGGCGAGGGCAAGGTCCACAATCAGACCAATTGGCCGCCATGTGGTGCCTTGCCCCAGCGGATAAAGCGCAAATCCCAGACAACAGACCAGCGCCAGAAAGATCGCACGCTGGACCAGCCCCTCGAAGGGGCCGACCGCAGCGGTGTAGAAAACGAACGCGCCAACTAGGATAGCGAGCGCCGTCTGAAATCGCGCAAGGGTCATGGGTCAGTCCTGCGGCTGAAGTTTTTCGGGAAGGTCGAAGCCGTTTTCCTCGAACCAACGCGCCGCGCCCGGATGCAGCGGGATCGTGCCATATTCGAGGGTCATTTCGGCCAGATCGTCTTCTTTCAGGCTCGCCATCGCGTTGGCCTGCGCTGTTTCGTCGGCCATGATTGCCGCGACGATGTTGTAGGCGGTTTCCTCATCCATCGTGGACGGTGCGCCGACACCGACACCGAAACTCCATGTCGTATAGGCCGGAATGCCATCCGCTGCGCCCTCGGGCACATCAATGACCGAAATATCCGGCATCTCCTGGCGCAGAGTCTCCGCCTGTTCCGGCGTCAGACCCAGAACATCAATGTCGGTCGATGTGGCGATATCCATAGTCGAGCCATCAAGTTTCATGCCCGAGCCCGACTTCACATAGGCCGCGACGCGGTTGTCCTTGATCGCGCCGACGATATCGGTGGTCGATCCGCGCACATAGTCGCCCGAGAGGCCGAGGGTTTCAAACACAGCTTCGGTGGTCGACTCCGTCGCCGAGCCGCGGATGCCCGGATTGAAGCGGACGGATTGCAGCCCTTCGAGGCTATCGACGCCTGCATCGGCGCGCACGATCACGTTTTGCGGGGCGTTGGTGTAGACCCAAAGCAACCGCAGATCCTGGGCATTGTCTTCGAATTCATGCGTTCCGGCAAAGGCGTGTTGCGCTGTGTTTGTGGTGACGAGCCCGAGATCGACCTGATCGCGAGACATGCGGCGAATGTTGTCCATCGTTGCACCTGTCTCCACGACCGAGGCGGAAAAGCCGTCGACATTTTCATTGATCAATTGGCCGACGGCGACGAAGTAGCCGTAATGGCTCGACGACGCAGAGGTCGAGCCGATAAGAATATCCTGATCCTGCGCAAGGGCCGCCGTGGATAGAATGGTCGCGCTTGTCAGCGCCAAAAGTGCAGATTTCATGTTGTTCTCCCAAATCCGGCCTCTGTCGGGCCATGGCTTCAGGATGGGGTAGCAAAACCGTTGCGTGAAGTGCAATTTTGTTAATTATAGGTGCATGGAAAGCAATAATATCTCTTTGACCGACTTCAAGATCGTTGTGGCACTGCAGGAGACGGGATCATTTCGTGCTGCGGCAGACACACTTGGCCTCTCCCCATCCGCCTTGTCGCGCCACGTTGCCGGGCTGGAAAGCCGGTTGAATACGCGGCTGTTCGACCGGGACACCCGCAATGTCGCGCCAACCGCGCAAGGGGATGTTTTCGCGAATATTTCCAGGCGGATGATCAATGAAGCGCAGGACGCGCTCCGCGAATTCGATGCCTATATGTCGGCGCGATCGGGACGCCTCACGATCGCCGGGCTGCCCTCTGTGACCGCCGGTTTTCTTCCCGATATTCTCAAAGCCTTCGTCGCCAAATATCCGGATATCGACCTGCAAATCATCGACGCGCTTTCGGGCAGCGTCCTAGATGCTGTCGAGAGCGGAATCGCCGATGTAGGCTTCACCGCAGGCACCGTCACGACGCGCGAGCGACTCGACTTTCAGCCCATCATGAATGACGCCTTCGTCGCGGTCGGCCTCGCTGATGGGCCGCTCCAAGAGGATCGCGCTTTCAAATGGTCGGAACTCGTCGGCATGCCCTTCATCGCGATGGCCGGAGGGACGAGCGTGCGCGAACTTCTGAACGGCGCCTGCCTTCGTATAGGTGCCCAGCTCAACCCGCGGTTTGAGGTCTCGCATCTCGCCACCGCTGGCGCGTTGGTCTCGGCTGGCCTCGGCATCACCGCGCTGCCCACCCTGACGCTCCCCGTTCTCCAAATGGAAAGCCTCGTGACACGAGACATCGTCGATTTCGGCGCAACCCGCCGCATCGGCCTCGTCAGACGCGCCGGGCGCGCCCTCTCCCCCGCCGCCGCCGCCTTTTGCGATCTGGTGAAGCAGGCGAGGAGATAGAGCACCCGATCATCATGCATGTCTTACTGATGATGCGCGAACATCGGTGCGCCGGATATATTCAACTTCGCAGGCAATTCTGCGCGCAAAATGCTCCCGCTGTCAGATTCCGTAATATATAAAAACCGTCCATCATCCCCGCCAAACGCGCAATTTGTCGTTCCAAGCCCGCGCGGCGAGCGAATGATTGCAACCGGTCGCCCAAGATCGTCATGCACCCAAACGAGACCCATCCCTGTCTGGCACACCAACACACCGTTTTGCGACGTGAGCGCCAAACCATCGGGACCTGCGCGCCCCCCGGAGAATTGCAGAAATAGTCCCGCCTTATTCACCCGCCCGCTCGGCGAGATGGGTAGCCTCCAGACGGCGTTGGCGCGGGTGACCGCCAGAAACAGCACATGTTCATTCAGATCAAGCACCAAGCCGTTTGGACTTGGCACCTTATCTATGAGGCAGCGCAATGCGCCCGTCTCCGGCTCCCAGCGAAAGACTCGGCCGGAAGGATCATGTAGGCCAGTTTGCCCTTGGTCCGTGAAATAGAGCGCGCCATCCGCGCCGAAATGCAGATCATTGCAGCCCTTGAAACCTTCCGTGTCGCAATCCGCCAGCGCCGCCGAGACGGCGCCTGTGGCAGGATCAAGATGCACGATCCCGTTCTGGAAATCGGCGATGAAAATCCTGCCATCGGCGTGGATTTTCAGCCCGTTTGGTTGGCCATCATATTCCGCCATCTGGGTGATCTGCCCGCTCGGGTCCGCCCTGAAGATGCGCCCGAACGGGATATCGACAAACCACAGATTGCCATCGCGATCGAAAGACGGGCCTTCGATAAAGCTGTCCACAGTCGCGCCGCGCCGGTTCTTTTCGGCCCAGTAAGACGCCACGCCGGGCCGGCGCAATGCGGGAGGCAACTCTGCGAAAACCTCCGCGTCAATCACCACGGGATCTGGAAATGGATATGTCATAACGGTCATCCTATGGTGATGGAGGGCAGGTAAAGCGCGATTTGCGGGAAGGCGATCATCAACAGGATAAACAGCAGAATGATCGCAAAGAAGGGCAGCGTGCCCATGATCACATCCTCTACTTTCACCTCATCGGACGAGCTTGCGACGACGAAAAGGATGACACCTAGTGGCGGCGTAAGCTGGCCCAGTTCAACAAGGATCACAACAAAAACACCGAACCAGATCGGGTCGACGCCGAGAGCCGAAAGCGCTGGAAAGATGACCGGAACGATAATCGCAATCATTCCCAAGCCTTCCATGAAGCAGCCCAGAATGGCGAACACCACCATGATGATCAGCAGGAAGGCCGTGCGGGAGACATTTGCCTCCTCAAGATAGGTCACCAGTTCCTCACCGATTCCGGAGATCGCTGTGGCGTAGGCGAAGATCATTGAGGTGAAGACGATGAAGAGAATGTTGCCGCTCATTGAGACGGTGCGCGAGAGCGCGCCTTTCAGCAAATCGACGTTGAGGCGGCGATAGATCGCGGCGATGACGACCGCCCCGATCACACCGACCGCGCCCGCCTCGGTGGGCGTGGCGATGCCGCCATAGATGCTGCCCAGAACAACGATGATCAGAAGCAGGAAAGGAACGATATCGAGAAGCGCCGCTCCGAGTTCGGCAGGGGTGGATTTCGTCATATCTTTCGGCGCCAGATCGGCATTTATGGACGCGCGGAGCATGATGAACCCCATATACATCAGCGCCAGAACAATGCCCGGAATAAGCCCGGCCGCGAAAAGGCGCGCGATAGAGGTTTCTGTAAAGGTCGCATAAATAATCATGGTGATGGAGGGCGGGATGAGAATGCCGAGCGTTCCGCCCGCCGCGAGCGAGCCCGCAATCAGGCGGCGATTGTAGCCGCGCGCGGAGAGTTCGGGCAGCGCAACGGTGGACATCGCGGCTGCCGTGGGCGCACTGCCTCCCGAGATCGCAGCAAATATACCGCTTCCTGCAATATTGGTGTGCAAGAGCCCGCCGGGCAAACGCCGCATAAACGGCGCAACACCGTTATAGAGCCGCGTGCTGAGGCCCGACCCGAGAAGGATTTCGGCCATGAGAACAAAGAGCGGGATCGCGGCCAGTGTAAAGCTGTTGGCCGAGCCCCAACTGACGATACCGATTGCTTTCCATCCGCCAAAGCCTTGCAGCAGCCAGATGTAGAATAGGCCCGCACCGGCGACGGCGAACTGCACCCACATGCCGCCGAGAATAAGACCGATGAGCAGCCCAAATGCGAGGATAGCTTCCATTATTCATCTCCCTCGGTCGCACGGAATGTCAGTACGATTTGCTCGATCAGAAAGATCGCGATGAAGGCAAAGCCCGTTGGCATGAGGAATTGCGGGATCCAGAGCGGGGTGCGCAGCACAGTCGGCGCGAATTTCCCGCGATCCAGGGAACTGAGCATCACATCCGCGGTTTTCCAGACAAAAACGACGCACATGAGCAGTGCCGCCAGCGCGAATAGGCGGCGCAGCCAAGTCCGGACAGGTGGCGATAAAGCGTTGAACAGGAAATTTACTTGGAAAAGGGCGCCAGCACGCAGAGCAAGCGCCGCACCGAAAAAAGTCAGCATCACGACGAAATAGCCGGTGAGTTCCTCGGCAAAGCCCAGCGAGATATTCGCCGTGCTGCGCAGGAAAGCTTCGCCGCTGACGAGGATCACGAGGGCGACGAGAACGATCCCCGTCGCAATCTTGGTGATCTTCGCAAGAAGGTCAAAGAGCGGACCGGCCGAAGCCGGTCCTTTCACGTTGTGCATTTCCATCTCATTTACCAATCGCTTCACGCACCAGCGCCAGCGCCTCTTCATATTCCGGGCCGTTTTCGCTGGCCCAGCTTTCCCAGAACGGAGCGAGCTTCTCGCGCGCAGCTTCGGCATCACCTTCGGCGGCCTCGGTGATGGTCATGCCGGATTCGGCCTGCGCGGCTTTCTGCGCTTCCTCATCTTCAAGAAATTCCGCCGTGATCGAAGCGCCTTCTTCCGTCACGATGTCCTGCAAAGCTTGCTGGTCTTCCGCGCTCAACGCGTCGAAGGAGTCCGTATTCGCAATGATCATCGAGTTGCCGTAATTCACCGCAAACCGATAGTTATATGGCAGGAATTCATGCCAGTTCTTGGCGCCGCCCGCACTCGCGGTCAGAACACCGTCGATCACACCGCGCTCAAGCGAAGTAGGAACCTCGCTCCCCGAAAGCGTGATCGGGGCGCCTGCAAATTCCTCGACAAACTGGCCTTGCTCGGGCGAGGTGACGCGGATCTTGTGACCTGAAAGATCGTCGAGGCTGTCGATTTCGAAGGTGGTGAACAAAACCTGTTGCGGGTAGCGATAGCCGCCCAGCAGTGTGACGCCCTGTTCGGCGAAGGCTTCTGTCAGGATCGGCTCCATAGCCGCATAAGCCGCATCCCATTCCTCATCATTCTCGATCAGCATCGGCAGGCTCAGAACCCGCGCGATCGGCACATTGCCGGAGAAGAAGAAATCCGCAGCGAAATCGACAATTCCGTCGCCCACGGCCTGCGTAATGTCAGAGGACGCAATTTGCAGAGTCTTGCCAAGATGGATGGTGATCTCCAGCTCGCCGTCGGTTTCTTCCGCGACGCGTTCGCTGATCCGGTTCATCCCCTTCACTGCGGCGGTGGTCGATACGGCCGAATAGGTATAGCCGGTCCAGTTAGCGGCATTGGCGAGCCCCGCGGTCAGCGTGAGCGCGACGATGGATGTGAGGGTCGTGAGTTTCATGGTTGATTTCCTTTCGATGTTCAAAAGGGCGCCGCAACAGCGAAGCCCGAAGATTTTCGCGATTACTCTGCTGGCACCTGATCTGGCGCAAAACTGGCAAGCTGCGCGGCGACACAGTGGCGCAGCGCCGTCATGACCGATGCAACTCCGTCCGCGCCGATCACATAGGGATTGGGATCTCCGGCTGGCTGAGTCTCCAGCGCGTCGATCTTGGCCATGCTGTTATCGAGACCGGGATGGTTGGAGAGAAAGACGTCGATATCATCCGTGCTTGCCAGATCCGCAAGCCGGGCCTGTGCGTCCATCATCGACACAAAACGCTCGGCCACCGGCCCCCAGTTCAGACCGTTGCCGCCCCATATGACCGCCGTGTAGCTTTCATCACCGCTCTTCATCGGCACTATGGGGGAAATGGTTCCAGGCGTGTGGCCCGGAGTGACGATTATACGGATTTCGGTATCGCCCAAGGTGACGGTGTCACCATCCTGTACGGTTACGTCGCGCTCGGGTGCCGGACCCCAAAGCGCGTTGTCAAACTGAAGTTCAGGTTTTTCGAGCTCTTTCCAGTCAGCGTCAGACATGATGATGTCAGCGCCGTATTTCTCTTTGAGATAAACCGCGCCGCCATAGTGGTCACCATGTGAATGGGCAACAATGATTTTCTTGATGTCGGCCGGATCAAGTCCAAGCGCTGTCAGGCCGTCCTCAATGTAGGTTTTGGCCTCTTCTTCATTGTTGAGCGCATCGAAAAGGATGATCCCGTCCGATGTTTCTATCGCCCAGGCCGACACCCACCCGGTGCCAAGAAAATGAAGATTGTCGAAAATCGAATAGGGGCGCGGTTCACCTTTGCCGATAAGCTTTTCGAGTGGGTTGCCCCCCTCACTGCTGGGCGGCGTAAAGGACTTGCCGATATTGTTGCAGTTGCCCAGCACGTGACTGAAAGCATCCCCTGCGGCGTCCTGAGCTGCCGCAACATGCTGCGCCGAAAGATCTGGGTCAGCTTGCGCGAAACTCGGGCCTGCGTGGAGTGCAAGGCCGGTGGCAGCGAGCGCAAACGATTTGGTAGAGAATTTCATTCTTTCCTCCGTTACTTTTTGTGCCTTGGCTATCCAAAGTCTGTTTTGTGGTTTGGGTTTTTGGGCTCCCGCGGCCCCTGATCGAGCCGCGGGAGACGCCTTGTTGGCGGGGCCGCGTGTCAGCCCTCGCCCTCCTGCTTTTTGTTCCCAATGAGACGGCGCTTGATCGTCGGGCCGAACACGACCGCGAGGGTCAGCGCGATAAGCACCTGGCTCGTTGTGTTGGCAAACAGCGTCGTCCAGTCACCGCGGCCGATCCGCAGGGCGAGGCGCAGGTTTTCTTCGGCGAAGGCGCCGAGGATGAGGCCGAGCACCACAGGCGGGAGCGGGAAGTCGAGCTTGTCCATCACATAGCCGACCGCGCCGAAGCCGAGCATCATATAGACATCGAACATGCGGCCATGGATCGAGTAGACGCCGATCAGCATCAGCACGATGATGACCGAACCGAGCAGCGGGCGCGGCAACTTCAGCAGTTTGGCGAAGCTGTTGGTGGCCAGCGAGCCGCCGAGAAAGATCAGCAGGATCGCCCCGAAGAGGAACTGCCACATGAAGCCGAAAACGATATCGGGGTTGTCGCGGAAAAGCATGGGTCCCGGTTGCAGGCCGTGGATGAGCAAGCCCCCGAGCATGACGGCGGCCACCGCGGTGCCGGGGATGCCGAGCGTCAGGGCCGGGATCAGCGCCGAAGCGGTGTCCGCATTGTTGGCGGTTTCGGCGGCGGCGACGCCCTCGGGCTCGCCTTTGCCCCATGTTTCGGGGGTTTTGCTGGCACGGCGGGCCTCGTTATAGGACATGAAAGCCGCCATCGAGCCACCTGCACCGGGCAGGATCCCGATCCAGATACCAATGATCGACGAGCGGAGCCAGGTTTTCCAGAAGCGGAACATCCGTGGCAGGCTGCGCCAGATGGGGTCTGTGCCAAGATTTTCATTGGCATCATCGGTTTTCAGCGGGGTTCCGAGCAGGTCGATCACCGGCGGCAACGCATAGAGACCGACAAGAAGGATCACGATGTTGATCCCGTCGAGCAGTTCGAGCTGGCCAAAGGTGTAGCGGTCGGTGCCGTAGATCGGATCGGAGCCGACGACGGAGACAAAAACCCCGAAACAGGCGCTGATCAAACCTTTGACGACGCTTCCGCCGAGCAGGAAGATGATGCTGCAGAGGCCAAAGACGGCGACCCAGAAGACTTCCGCCGGGCCAAAGAGCAAGGTGACTTTGGAGAGTGGCGGCGCGAGCAGCATCAGCGCGAAGGCGCTGGCGATGCCGCCGAAGGCCGAGGAGACGACCGCGACTTGCAGGGCAAAACCGCCTTCGCCTTTTTGCGCCATCGGGTAGCCGTCGAAACTTGTTGCAACGGCTGCGGGCGTGCCGGGGATGCGCAACAGCACTGCGGGGACCGCGCCGCCATACATCGCGCCGTTGTAAATGCCCGCCATCAGGCCGAGGGCGACGAGCGGCTCAAGGCCAAAGGTGAATGGGACCAGCACCGAAATGGCCATAGTCGCGCTGAGGCCAGGCATCGCGCCGACGGTGATCCCAGCGATCACCCCGATAGCGACGGCCAAGAAATTCGAGAGCGACAGGACCTCGGGCAGAGCGTTGAGAAGATCTCCATACATAGCGGCCTCACAGGTTCCAGAGGCGGCCAGCAGGGAAATCCTGCGACATTGCCAGATTGAAAATGATGTAGATCCCGGCGACGACGATTGCCGTCGCGAGCGCCAGCCCTGCCGGACTGCGGAAGCCGAAGATATAGGCGACGAGCGGGACCGCGATGATCGTGCTGACGTAAAATCCGATAAAATCAACGCAGAGCGCGTAGCCGAGGATCAGAAGAAAGGCCCCGATCACGCGTTTGGGGGATGTGGTCACCGGGACGGCCGGCTCGCCCGCGGCGGCTTTGCGCTGATCACTGACCAGCATGGCCGCGCCGAGAAGAAGAAGACCGACAAGCATCGCGGCGGGCAGAAGCGCCGACATGGGTTGCATGAAGAAGGTCGGAACAAGAAACGCGGCGGCTGCGATTATGATGCCGATCGCCGTCAGTGTCTCGGCCCGGACCAGACGAGGTGTGTCAGGTTTGGACATGACTTCGGTTCCAATTCAATGAGGATGGCGGCGCGGCGTATAAGCCGCCGCGCCGGGAGCGGCTTACTGCCAGGGGCTTTCTTCCCAGACAGTTTCCGCCAGATCGAGAGTCTCGGCATTCAGCGCCTTGAAATCCTCACCGACGACCACCTCGGTCGGGTTCGCGGTTTCCTTCATGGCTGCCTGAAACTCTTCGTCCTGCTCCAGTTGCTGGAACGCTTCGAGAAGTTTCGCTTCCACATCCTCCGGCAAACCCGCCGGGGCGACAAATCCGCGCATGGAGCCGTTGATCAAATCGACACCCTGCTCCTGCAAAGTCGGAACGTCAGGCGCGAAATCGGAACGCTCTTCCTGCGCGACCCCCAGAACGTTGATCTCATCCTGAAAGCTGGCGACCTCGGAGATGTTCAGGATCCCCATGGCGACATGGCCGCCGAGCAGCGCCGTCCGCGCGGGCGCGGAGCCGCGAAACGGCACGATCGTAAACTCGGTTTCCGTCAGGTTTTGCAGCTTGTTGAGCGCAAAGTGATCGTCGCCGCCAAGGCTCGACATGCCGACGGTGATCGCACCCGGCTCGGCTTTCGCAGCTTCAAGCAGCTTGTCGATGGTATCGAGGCCGCTGCGTTTCGATGTCACGATGACGTTCGGATCATTCACGACATTGGCGAGATAGGCAAAGCTCTCCGCATCGTAATCCGCTTCGCGGTCGAGCGTGCGGGCCATCATGCCGGGCAGGTTATAGGTGCCGATGGTGTAGCCGTCCGGGTCGGACCCGGCGACTTCGGTCACCCCGATCTGGCCGCTCGCGCCCGGTGTATTTTTCACCACCACGCTGGCGCCATCGCCAAGATATTTCTCGATAAAGGGCGCCACGGTCCGCGCCATCACATCGGTCCCGCCGCCGGCGGAGAAGCCAACGATCACCTCAATCGGCTTCTCCGGATATTCGGCCGCCGCCGCGCTGGCGAACAGGACCATGGCACCGGTCAGCGCCGTCTTTTTCAAATTACCAAGCATGATATTCCTCCCTTTGCTTGTTTGACTTACAAAAACACGCAGCCACGCTCTTTCAGTGCGGCGTCTACCCAACTGCGGTCATTCGTTCCCTCGGCGATAGCTTGCATCTGACGCGTCTCCGCATCCTGCTTCGCTTGGGTTTTTTTCAAGATGTCCTGTGCATCGGCCTGCGGGATGGCGAGCACCCCGTCAGCATCACCGATCACGATGTCGCCCGGCGCGATAACCATGCCATCGAGGCTGATCGGCACGTTGATCTCGCCTGGCCCATCCTTATACGGGCCGCGATGCGTCACCCCGGCGGCATAGGTCGGCAGGTTTGTTTCGACAAAGGCGTCGAGATCGCGGATCGCCGCATTAAGGACAAATCCAGCAACGCCCTTTTTGACGGCATAAGCAAGCATCAACTCGCCCATAACTGCATTGGTAAGATCGCCGCCTGCATCGAGGACGATCACATCTCCCGGCTCTGCAAGATCGATTGCCTTATGCAGCATCAGATTGTCACCGGGGCGCGAGCGCACGGTTAGAGCCACACCCGCCATGCCACCCGATCTATGCAGGGGGCGCAAACTCGGCCCGCCCGCAAAGACGCGGGACATTGAGTCCGACACATTCGCGACCGGCAATTTGGCAAAAGCCGCAACCAGATCCTTCGAAGCCGCGCTTTCGCGCTGGCAAATTCGGAAGCCCACAGACATTTATTCCTCCCCTTTGAGCTTTGGCATCGCCGCGTCGGACAGGAGCGCACGGTTGGCGATCCGCTGCACGGCAATCGGTTCATTGTCGAGAATTTGGAAAATGCCGCGCACGGCTTCGACGCCAACGCGTCCGCCGGCCTCATGCGTCACACCGCCGATATGCGGCGTGACAACGATGCGCGGCTCCTTCCAGAACGGATGATCGGCGGCGGGTGGCTCCACGGCGAAAGAGTCGAGCCCGGCACCCGCAAGATGTTCGGACTGGATCGCTTCAAGCAGCGCCCTTTCGTCAATCAGCCCGCCGCGCGCGGTGTTGATAACATAGCCACCCTTTGGCATCTGCGCGATGGCATCGGCGTTGATGATTTCGCGCGTTTGATCGGTGAGCGGGCAATGCAGGCTGAGGAAATGGCTTTCACGCAGCAGCTCGCCAAGCGCCTCGCAGCGACGCACGCCGAGCGCTTCGAAAACATCGTCTTTCGCATAAGGATCATGCGCGATAACGTTGAGACCAAGGCCTTTGGCGATTCGCGCGGTTGCTTGCGCGATTGACCCCATCCCCAGAAGCCCGAGCGTCGAGCCCGCGATCTCCCTGCCTTGGAATCCAGCTTTTTCCCAACGGCCCGCACGCAGGCTTTCGTCAAGCGGAAGCACCCGCTTCACCGCTGTCAGCAACAGCGCAATCGCATGTTCCGCAACGGACACCGCATTCGCGCCCGTCGCGACAAGCACCGGAATATCGCGATCCGCCGCCGCCTTGAGGTCGATATTGTCCACCCCGACTCCATGTTTCGAGATCACCCGAAGCTGCGGCGCGTCGTCCATTACGCTCGCGTCGAGACGCCCCATTCGCGATACGACCCCGACAGCGCCCGTTTCCTTCAAATGTGTAGAAATCACATCGCTATCGGCATAAGCAGGCGTGTGAACCGTCTGATAGCCGCGATCCGCCACGAACTGCGCAGCGCGGGCATCAAGGTCTGGACCAGTGACGAGAATGGTTTTGCTCATCGCATATTTCTCCGTTCGCCCTGACAGCGCAGAGCGTGCAAATTTTTGTTGTCTATGAGCTTCCGCGACGGCCTCCCAACCGGCGGTGAACTCCTCCCGGAATAACGTTAAGAAAAAGATTTACTTAATAAAAGCGAATAATTATCATGTTTATATTAAGCAAAACTGGATTTAAGCGATGGATACCCGGCAACTTAAAACCCTCGTGGCGATTTCAAACCACGGAACCTTTGCGAAGGCGGCGGATATCGTCGGCCTGACCCCATCGGCAGTCAGTCAGCAAATTCATGCGCTTGAGCAGGAACTGAACACGCCGCTCTTCGAGCGCAAGTCGCGCCCGCCGAAGCTGACGCCCCATGGCTATCAGGTGTTGGAGATGGCCAAGAATATGCTGAAAATGGAGGATGATACCAAGGCGAGTCTGCGCGGAGACCGGATTTCAGGCACCCTGATGCTCGGCTCCGTACGCTCCAGCGCGCTGAATTTGCTCCCCAAGGCCATCGTCCGGATGCGCGAGCTTTACCCCGATTTGAAAGCGAATCTAAGGGTCTCGCTGTCCTCGACGCTCATCACAGACGTTTCCGCCGGGCGCCTCGACGCCGCGGTCGTCGCCGAGCATGTCGGCTTTCCATCGGCCCTGCGGTGGAGCCCCTTTCTGCGCGAACCGCTCTGGCTCATCGCCCCGAAAGGGACCGGAATTAGCGACCCGATTGCCTTGCTGAAAAGCCGGCCCTATATCCGCTTTCGCAGCACCGTCCCGCTCGCCAATCTCATCGACACCGAAATCTCGCGCCTTGGGGTCGTTCCGAATGACATCGCTGAGATCGACACCATCGGCTCCATCGTAACTTGCGTGCGGCAGGGTATGGGCGTCTCCGTCGTCCCCCATGTCGCTCTGCAGGAGCCGGAAGATCGCAAACTCACCCGCCTGCCTTTCGGCGAACCGCAAGTCACACGTCAGATCGGAATCGTTGAGCAGACGGTGTCGCCAAGGAGCGATATCATCGAGCGGTTACATGATGTGCTGGCCGATTTGAGCGGTGAATATGGTGTGAGGCGCTAGAAAACTTTGCTTTTCAGCATCCTTAAACATGTCGGCGCTCGCAAAGTCCTATCAATACGCGTCTTTATAAATCGCTTCGATATCCGCGAGCGACAAGTCGACGGGATTCCAGTCCAGCAAGCGGCGAATGCCGTGCGCTTCTTGTGCCATGGACGTCAGACTGTCCTCCTGAACGCCATGCGCCCGAAGCTGCATATCCAAGCCAAGGCCTTCGCAAAAGCCGAGCGCGGCGGTCTTGACCTCACGAGCGTCACTGAGCCCCAGACAATGCAGAACCTCTCGTGTCTTTTCCGCCACGGCGGGTTCATTCGCGGCAAGCACATGTGGAAAAATGAGCGCGTTAGCGATGCCATGAGGCAGCTTATACTGCGTGCCAAGCGGATAGCTGAGCGCATGACCTGCGGTCGTATTCACGGGACCAAGGCAAACGCCGCCATAGAGTGCCGCGAGGGCGAGACCCGCGCGGGCTTCCGCATCCTCCCTATCTTCGACGGCGCGGCGCAGGAAATGGCCGATCAGGCGGATCCCCTCGCGCGCATACATGTCTATGACAGGGTGTGCCCGTTTCGACGTGAACGCTTCAACGCAATGCGCCATCGCATCCACCCCCGTTGCTGCGGTGATTGCGGCTGGGACGGACATGGATAACTCAGGATCTACGATGGCCAGGTCAGCCAGCATATACGGGCTTTCCGTCGCGATCTTGTTGTTGCTTTGAGGATCCGTCACCAAGGCCCTCGCGCCGATCTCGGATCCCGTGCCGGCGGTGGTCGGAATTTGCACAAGTCCGACACCCCGCGCAGGCGCACGGTTAGGGCCTCTGATGTCGTCGAGCTGAAGGTCTCGCCCCCTGAGGATCGAGACCAGCTTTGCCAGATCCATTGCAGAGCCACCCCCGAAACCGATGACGACATCCGCGTCTTTCGCAGCGGCGACAGCATCTGCGAGATTCGCGACGCCCGGCTCTGGCTCAACGGCGCCGAAATGCGCGACCTCGCCAAGCCCGAGCAGGTCGAGACGCCCGGCATTAAAGGGATCCGCAACAACGAAGGGATGACGATATCCTTGGGCGTCGATCCACTCAGACAGCTTCGACAGAGTCCCGAAACCGAATTTGATGAGGGGCGGGAATCGTAAGTCGATGTTGTCTACCAGCGTGAGCATGGGCGAATCCTCTCCGAATATAGCGTTGGCTTTCCCAAGATGAGTCTATCTGAGCGTGATTTGTCAATTATTTTTACAATTATACCTCCAGAAATTTTGTGCTATTGAAGCCAATAATATGAGTTAAACATATGTTTTATGTGGAAATAATCCGTCTCCATCCACGCATTGACTCCTAATTAATTTTACTAATTGACAATTTAACGATATCCTTACAAGATGGCCACAAGCGGCGTGAAAAACAGCTGCGGGGAGGACAATCTATGCGTGTTTCTGAGCGAAACTCCGATATCTGGATCGGCGCCGGTCTGCTCGTCTTCTGCGCTCTGACGGCGTGGCGGACGACCTATATTGGCTCGGGATTCAGCACGAGTTTTACAGGTCCGTCATTTATCCCGTGGCTGATGATCGCCTTTCTCTTCTGTCTCGCGATTTTGCTTATCCTGCGAGCCCTGAAGCGTCCCGCTGGGGACGACAATATCGAGATGCCGTCGCGTGCGACATTGCTGGCTATGGGTGCCTTCGCGGTGCTGATGTTTGCCTACGCAGCCGCCTTCATGCCCCTCGGCTATCTGCCCGCAACCCTCGCAACTTTCATCATCGGTCTTTTGCTTTTGGGAGAGCGCAATTGGTTAATCGTGATCCTGTTTCCGATCGCAATGACGGCGGTCGTCTATTTCGGATTCACGCGCTTTCTCGGGGTTTGGTTGCCCTGATCCACACAGAACATGACAAGGGAGGACGTTAAATGTTCAAAAAACTGGTTCTGACCACAGCGGCCATTGCGGCCATGACAGGAACGGCTTGGGCCGATTATCCAGAGAGACCCATACAGGTTGTGGTCCCTTACTCGGCAGGGGGATCGACGGATCTGTCCATGCGGATCGTCGCGGACACGTTCGAGCGCCTTTTCGATGGGACGATGGTTGTGCGCAACCAGCCCGGCGGTGGCGGCGGTATCGGCTCCTCTGCGGCGCTGAACGCACGCGCGGATGGCTATACACTCGGGACCGGCGCACAGGGACCGCTGGTCATCAAGCCCCTTATCGGCGGAACCGACTATTCATTTGACGACGTTGAGTTTATCGGGCTCTACGCGCGGTCCTTGCAAGTCATGGTCGCTTGCGCAGATGCGCCGTTCAACGATTATGACGAGATGATCGCATACGCGGCTGAGTCGCCGATTCAGGTCGGCAACTCCGGTGCAGGTGGGGCGAACCAAATCTCGGCAGAAGCCTTCGCAGCTCGCGCAGAGATCGCGATTGAATCTGTTCCCTTTAACGGGTCTTCCGAAGCGCGGACCGCTTGTATCGGCGGCCATATCGACGCGATGGTTGCGTCCCCGGCAGAAGCCAAAGCCGCGTCAGACGCAGGGCAGATGACGCCGATCTTCGTCATGGAAGATGAGCGGATCGACCTTTTCCCGGACACACCAACAGCCGTTGAAAAAGGCGTCGATTTCACTTGGTCGTCCTGGAAAGGCGTGATTGCGCCCAAGGGCCTCGATGAAGAAGTTTTGGCCTTCCTTCGCGACGCCGTTGAGCAAATTGCGAATGACGAAGAATTTCGCCAGCAATTGACCGATATGGGTGAGCTCGTTGTCTATGAGGGGCCGGAAGAGTTTGAGGCGCGTGCGCGCTCTGAACTCGAAACATCCGAACAGGTTCTCGAAAACCTTGGCATGCTTGGCATGAACAACTGATAGCGCCGCGGCGCGTGTGACCTCACATGCGCCGCCTCTTCATTAACCGCGCCCGCCACAGGGCGCGGCCAAGATGATCCGAGGACGCTGTGGAAACTATCGCTTTTCTGACCCCGCTTTTTGAGCCTCAAGTGCTCTGGACGATCGCTCTTGGCACACTGGGCGGCCTGGTCATCGGCGCGCTGCCCGGCCTGACGGCGACCATGGGCGTCGCGCTCCTGATCCCGCTGACATTTGGAATGACCCCGGTGATGGGGCTGAACATGCTGATCGGGATCTATATCGGCGGCATCTATGGCGGCTGCGTCTCATCCATCTTGCTTCGGACCCCCGGCACGCCCGCTTCCGCTGCAACGGTGCTTGACGGTTATCCGATGGCTCAGCGCGGCGAAGCAGGCAAGGCGCTTGGAATGGCGACGATTGCCTCCACCATCGGAGGGCTCTTCGCCGCTATCGTTCTCGCTGCACTGGCGCCGCAACTCGCCGGGATCGCTCTTGAATTCGGCGCTTCGGAGTATTTTGCACTCGCTCTGTTTGGCCTGACGATCATCGCATCGCTGTCGGGAGACCTTCTGAAAGGCGCGATATCCGGCATTCTTGGCATTCTGATCTCCACCGTTGGGGCCGACCCGATTGCTGGCGTCATGCGCTATACCTTCGGCATTCAGGGCTTCGCATCGGGGTTTGCCTTCACACCCGCTCTGATCGGCCTTTTCGCCCTCTCAGAAGTCTTTACGCAGATGGAGCGGATTGCCTCTAATGAAGATCCCATCCGCGGCGTCACAGGCCGTTGGCCCTCAGGTCAGGACATGAAAGAAAGCCGAGGCGCATTCTTCCGCGGGTCGATTATCGGGACATTGATCGGCATTGTCCCCGGAACCGGCTCGGGAACCGCCTCATGGATCTCATATAACGAGACCCGCCGCGCCTCTAAGACACCCGAGAAATTCGGAACCGGCTATGCACCCGGCATCGCGGCCACCGAGTCCGCCAACAACGCCGTCTGCGCCGCCGCGCTGATCCCGCTGCTCGCGCTTGGCATTCCGGGGGACGTGGTGACCGCTGTTCTCATGGGCGGGCTGCTTATCCAAGGCCTTGCACCAGGCCCAATGCTTTTCCAAACGAATCCGGACGTTGTGATCGGCATCTTCGGCGGAACCTTCATCGCGACCATTTTTATGTTCATCTTCGGGATGGCGCTCATACCACTTTTCAGCCGCATCCTGATGATCCCGCGCCGGCTCTTGGCCATCTCCATCGTGATCTTCTGCTTCATCGGATCGTTCGCCATCAATCTGAACGTGGTTGATCTCTACACCATGGTCGGGTTCGGTGTGCTGGGCTGGGGGATGCACAAATTCGGCTTTAGCCAAGCGGCGCTCTGTATCGCGCTCATCCTCGGCCCGCTGTTGGAATCCAACCTGCGGCGCGGCCTTCAGCAGAGCAATGACAACGTGATCGCCTTCGTGTCGAGCCCGATCACCCTGCTGTTTCTCGCCCTGACCGCGCTATCCATCGCATGGCCGTTCATCGCGTCAGCCCGTGCGCGCAAGCGCTTCACCGAACCGAAGGAGTAAAAGATGGCTCAGAAAGAAGCCTTCGTCGCCCTCGTCACATGCTTCAACGATGACGAGACGCTGAATTACGAGGCCACGCGCAATCAGGTCCGCCGTCAGATTGATGCTGGCAACAACATCATGTGCGCTGGCACGAATGGTGATTTTTCCGCGCTGACTTTTGATGAAAAGGTTCGACTCACCGAAGAGGTGGTCGACGAGGTCGCTGGCCGGGCGAAGGTGATCGTGAATGCCGGAATGCCCGCGACTTATGAAACAATCCAGCTTGCCAAAGCGTTCGATAAAATTGGCGTTGACGGGATCGCTGTGATCACACCGTTTTTCATCGCTTGCACGCAAGACGGTCTGGTGCGGCATTTCACGGCGGTGGCTGATGCAGTGAACACGCCGATCTATCTCTATGACATTCCGCCACGGACGCAAAATCACATTGAGCCGGAGACCGCGCGTCGTCTTTCTGACCATCCGAATATCGCTGGCATCAAGGACTCCGGCGGGGCTCAGCAAACGCTTGAGGACTATATCGCGATCAGCAATGAGCAGGGCAGCTTCGACGTTTATTCGGGCCCCGATCACCTCGTTCACTGGGCCTTCCAGAATGGTGCAAAAGGCGCCATCTCCGGCCTCGGCAATGTCATGCCGCATGTGCTGGCCGATATTGTCACTTGCTTTAATGCGGGCGACGAGGAAGGCGCCGCAAAAGCGCAGGAAATATACGGGAATTTCCGCAAGGATCTTTATGGTCTGGGCTATCCGCCTGCGCTCGTGAAGCGTGCGCTCTGGGTGATGGACAATTCTGTCGGCGCATCGCGGCAACCGGCGCTTCTTCCAGATCCAGAGCAGGATCGTGCCATCGAGGCCATTCTCAAGAAATATGAGTTGATCTGATGAGCCTCATTGTCACGACCTCACCCGGTTTCGGAAAACACGGGCGCGTGCCGGAGGAAATTGAGCGCCGAGGCTGGGACCTCGTGCGCTGTGCCGATGCGAAAGAGGTTTGCGAGCATATCGGCCGCGCCGACGCGCTTGTGGTCGGATTGGTTTCGGTCAATGCTGAGACGTTACAGGGCGCAGAGCAATTGAAGGCCGTGGTCAAACATGGCGTTGGCGTGGACAATATTGACATTGCGGCCTGCAGCGAAGCCGGTCTTCCGGTTTGCAACACGCCCGGTGCCAATGCGGACGCGGTGGCGGAACTGGCAATCGGCATGATGTTCTCGATGGCTCGCTTCATTCCACAGGGCCACGCCTCCGTGACGAGCGGAGGTTGGGATCGTCAAGTCGGCACGCAGCTTGGCGGCAAAGTTCTCGGGATCGTCGGGCTTGGAAATATCGGTAAACGCCTTGCGATACTTGCCAAAGGCCTCGGTATGGCCGTGATCGCGACGGACAAATATCCCGACAAAGGTTTCGCGAAGGACCATGGCATCGAATTGCTATCATTCGAGGACGTGCTTGCCCGCGCGGACTACCTTTCACTGCATGTGTTTGGCGGCGAAGGGAACTCTGCCCTCATCAATCCACAGACTTTGGAGATGATGAAGCCCGGCGCGGCACTGATCAATCTGGCGCGCGGCGAAGTTGTTGATCTCGATGCTGTAGCCGATGCGCTGGAAAGCGGGCAGCTTGGGGCTGCGGCCATCGACGCCTATGTCTCAGAGCCTCCGGATATCAGCCATCCGGTCTTCAAGCATCCACGCGCGATTTTCACCCCGCATTCTGGCGCCGACACAATTGAGGCCGTCGAAAATGTCGGCCTCATGGTGATTGAAAGTCTTGATGCCGCGTTGAGCGGTAAACGTCCACCGCGTTGCCTCAACGCTGCCGCGCTGAACCCGTAAACCGGAGATCCTTATGACCCAGCAACCAATTGTCATCACTATGGGTGATCCGTCCGGTGTTGGCGCTGAAGTCACCGTGAAAGCGATGGCGACCCTCTCGCCCGAAGAACGCGCCCGCTACGCCGTAATCGGTGACCGGGATACCCTTGAGCGCGCGCTGGAGGCGACAAAGATTGACCTAGATTTGACCGAACCGGGCAGCGCGAAAAACGGCGCGTTGCAGGTTATTCATGTTCCTGTAGATGGGCTCCCCGGCAAGTTCGGCGTTCTTTCAGAGGCCTGCGGTGAAGCCAGTTTCCGGTATATCGAAAAAGCTGTGGAGCTTTGTCTCAACAAGGACGCGAAAGGGATCGTCACCGCACCGATCAACAAAGAGGCACTCAACGCGGCGGGACACCACTATGACGGCCATACGGGTATGTTGGCGCATCTCACCGGCAGTAAATCCTCGTGGATGCTTCTCGCCTCACCCACACTGAATGTGCTCCATGTGTCCACGCATGTCTCGCTCAAGGACGCGATTGAGCGCGCCACACCTGAGCGGATCTATGAAACGATCAAGACAGGGCACACGCACCTGAAACGGATGGGCATCGCTGAGCCGCGCATCGCCGTTGCCGGGATCAATCCTCACTGCGGTGAAAATGGTCTCTTCGGGAGAGAAGATGATATTCAGGTGATGCCGGGGGTCGAACGCGCGCAATCTGAGGGCATCAATGTGGTCGGCCCCATCTCGGCCGACACAGTGTATCACCGCGCCAACACCGGCGCCTTAGATCTGGTGATCGCGCAATATCACGATCAGGGTCATATCCCGATCAAGTTGATTGCCTTCGACACTGCGGTGAATGTCTCGCTCGGTCTCCCTCTCGACCGCTGTTCTGTCGATCACGGTACGGCTTTCGATATCGCTGGAACCGGGAAGGCGAACCACGAAAATATGCTTTCGGCGCTGAGCTATGCTGGGCAACTTGAGCAGAATACGCGCAGCTAGGGACCTATTTGGCGGATGCTCTCCGAAGATCGAGAAGACCGCCGCCAAATAGACGGTCGCGGGAATGCTTCAAATGCGCGTCCATGAGCTTGGAGGCTGCACCACTGTCGCGCGACGCAATCGCGTCATAAATGGCCGTATGCTCCTGAAGCACATCCTCAAGCGCTTTTGCGCCATCGGACATGAGCGAGTCACCATGAAGCTTCATGCCGACATAGATGTGCTCGCGGAGCGCTCGCATCGACGCTTCGAAATAATGGTTGTTTGAGGCCGACGCTATGGCGAGGTGAAAAGCGAAATCCGCATCTTCGCGATGCTGATGCGAATCCGTCGCAACGGCCAGAAGATCAAGCGCTTCACGGATATCGCGCAGTGCCGCCTCGTTATGGCGATCCGCAGCCAGCCATGCGGCCTCCGTTTCAAGGGTCAGCCGAAATTCATAACAGCGCTGAATATCGGCCAGCGTTTCGACTTTCGCAAAACCCACTGGCTTGTTCGCTTCCGGGCGCACAAAGCTTCCGGCCCCCTGGCGAGACACGATCAATCCCTCCTCACGCAGCCTTTCGAGGGCGATGCGCAAAACAGGGCGCGATGCCTTCAACTCCTCAGACAGCTTGATCTCCGGCGGAAGCCGTTCATTCTCCGCATATTCGCCACTCGTGATGCGACCTTTCAGGGAAAAGTAAACACGATCCGCAAGCTTGATCTTCGATTTGGTGGCTTCTGTTTTAGCCATGTATTCCCTTTTTCAATGCATCTTGGCCAGCAAGAGCTAAGACTTTTTTCAGCGTATCCTCAGCGCCAAATCCGCCTGATTTTGTAATCAACATCAGCGGACGTTTCAAACCGAGGACACGGGAGACCGGCAAACCCGGGAGAACCTCCCCGATGACCTGTAGGCTGTGCGCACCCAGTTCGGCCATGATCGCTGCTGCAGTTTCTCCGCCAGAGGCAACGAGCGTTTCAATATTCTGGGCTTCGATCCGCTGCGCAATACCTTTCGCGAAACGCGCGTTCGCCATGGTGCCATCAATCGCTTCGGTGCCTGCCGTCATCCGAATGATATTATTGTCTATACCCAAGTCCACGGCGCCATTTGGAGCAGACTCCACAGCCAACCCTTCGAGCTGCTTCAGCGTCACGGGATCGCGCGAGCCGATAGCCAAAAGGATGGGGGCAGGAATAGCGTCAAACAAAGCACTTTTTTCGCCGCCTGCGATCTTACGCGCCAGACCTTCCGCCAAACCTGCGGCTCCAACGAAAAGAGTATTGGTGGGTGCCTTGGCGATAATCTGATCAATATCCGCATCCGTTTGCGCGTCGGGAACAAGAGCGTCCGGGATTACACCCGAAACCGCGATCGGCTCATCAACGCCTTGGCCCAAAAGAAACTCGTCTTTCACAATACGGCCAAGCTTAGGAATGGCAGGACATAAAATAACTGGCTGCTTAGTTTTCCGGAGAACCGCAACCTCGGCAGCGATATGCCCCTTCATCCGACTGTCTATTTTTTTGAAAACCACGGCGTTTAAAAAACTAGGAGCAGTTTTTGAAACGTCAGAGATCAGGTCAATTGCTTGATCTTCGAGAAGTTCTCTAGAGTTGGTCGAGACAGCTAAAACGCTACTATTATTACTTCCAATCTCCTTGAGATGCGCCGGAGACGTAACTGCAATAACCTCAATTTCCCGACGCGCAAATCCAACTGCACTATCAAGCAAACCTGTTAAATCGTCTGAGACGATAACGACTTTAATTCGATCCATGTGCGGCTTCTAAAATCAACGATGTCAGGATCAATTTTAACTGTATGAGTGGGGCGAGGCAATTTGATAATTTGTAAACATCTTGTTGCTGACTGGAGACGCGTCGAGGTCGCTGGAAACGTGTGCTATTGGTTCGCTAGAAAACCCGGAAATAAATTTCGCAAAATTTTTATTATGCGGTGATTTAAGATCGAGTATCGTATTGTGGCAAAGAATTTCAAAGCGCAAGCGCATCTTTGATCGATTTTAATACCAGTCTTCTGAATTGAAATTTGGCGACAGAGTAGACTATGTTCACGCCAATCAAAACGTATTAGCGCAGACGGTTCCCCGCCCGCGCGATCTCACTTCACCCAACAATCAACTGCTTCATCTGCAGCGCTTCATATTCCAGCGCCGTCAGGCGATAATTCACCACATCGCCAATCGAGATCATGCCGATCAGGCCGCCGTCATCCACGACGGGGAGGTGGCGGAAGCGGCCGTTGGTCATTTTGCGCAGGACGTCCACCAGTGAATCCTTCGGCGTGCAGGTCTCGGGGTTTGGGGTCATCAGATCGCCGACGAGTTGCGGGAGGGTCTGGCCTGGCGTGTCGGCGAGGCGGCGGACGATGTCGCGTTCGGAGAGGATTCCGACCAGCTCGCCCTGCGGGTTCTTCACCAGAAGCGCGCCGATTTTCTTGTCGCGCAGCACTTCGACGGCCTTGCTGACCTTCTCATCGGGCTGGATCCAGAAGACATTTGCCTCTTTGCCCTCCAGCACATGGGACACCGTCGCCTCGGCGACGGAGAGATTGGTGCCGACGGACTGGCTGCTGGTTTTCTTCGAGGCATCGTCGCCGCGGGTATGCGGTTTGTAAGACGCAGGCATGGTGTGTCCCTCCTTGATTGGCTAAGACAAGCTTAGTGCAATCCGCGCATGAGTAAATAGCTACAGAGGGGCCCGCCTTGCCCGATTTCACGCTCACACCGATCACCGCCACGATTTTTTTCGTGATCGCCTGTCTGTCGGGCTATCGCTATCGGCGGGTGTGGAAGGCCGAGGGGCCGCGCTGGCAGCTTTGGCTCTTCGGGGTGATCGCGGCGAGCCTTTTGCTGCTGCTCGCGCTGGTGCCGCTTCGCACGGGGTAGGCGTGTCAGGCGCGTTCGCGTTCCATCTCTTCAAGCATCTTTCGTGCGCGGGGGCATTTCAGACGCTCGCGAAGTGGGCTGTCCGGGTCGATGTCCTGTTTGCAGACCAGACATTTATCCGCATCGGCAATGGCATTAAGCCCGCCGCAGCTCCCTTTGATGGTGCGCCCGTTGAGAATGACGCCAAGCGCCATGCCCAGCATCACCAGAAGCAGAAACCCAAAGGTTAAAAGAAAGGTCGCCATATCGGCCCCCTTTGCCTGTCGCGTTTAGGCCTGAAGCGCCGTGAACTGGTCGCTGGCCGATGTCGTGAACCCATTATGGGCATTCGCGTCGCTGCGATCAATGAAGAGCGCCGCAAGGTTGCGCTGATTGGCAACCTCAAGTCCGCGGTCGCGGCCCATGACGAGAAGGGCGGTGGCCCATGCGTCGGCCAGCATCGCGTTTTCGGCCAGAACGGTCACGGATGCGGTGCTGTGCGTCACCGGGCGGCCCGTGGTCGCGTCGATGATATGCGAATAGCGCTGGCCTTCGTAATCAAAGAAATTGCGGTAATCGCCCGAGGTCGCCATGCCGAGATTCGACAGATCAACCACTTGCTGCACGTTGCGGTCATAGGCTTCGGGGGTCTCGATCCCGATATGCCAGGGCTGGCCATCCGGGTTCTTGCCCGCCGTGTAGAGATCGCCGCCGATTTCGACCATGTAGTCCTTGATGCCGAAATCCTTCATGGCGCGGGCCACCTGATCGACGCCGAAGCCTTTGCCGATGGCGGAGAGGTAAATTTCCGCATTCGGGTTCAGTTTTTGCAGCGCCGAGTCGCTCACGCGCAGCGATTCGGCCTGACCGCAGCAGGCCATCGCATCGGCGATTTCGGCGTCGGTCGGCATGGTGCTGCGGGTCTGGCCCGCGCCGAAACCCCAGAGGTCGATGAGTGGGCCGACGGTCACATCGAAGCGGCCATCGCTGGCCATATTCACATCCTGCGCGGCCTTCATCACATGGGCCAGCTCGGGCGAGACGCGCATCGGCGACGCACCGGTCGACGCGTTGAATTTGGAAATCTCGGAGCCCGAATCCCAGTTGGACATCTGAGTGTTAACCGCTGCGAGGCGCGTATTCACCGCCGCCTGAAGATCCGCCTTGGCGACATCCTTGCTGTGGTCCACCGCGATGACATTATAGGTCGTGCCCATGGTCAGCCCGCTAAGCTCAAGAACGGACCATCCCTTCTTACAGGCTGCCAGCGCGAGCGGCATGGCGAGGAAGGTGCGGCGAGAAAAAAGCAGCGGGGTCATAACGGGCTATCTCCGGATAAAGATGCTGTATATGTTCAACAACGAGACATTCAGCTTCTGCGGGAGTTTGACCGGTGATTCAACATTAAATTCGAAAAAATTCCGCGGAAGCCCTTCCAAAAAGCGCTTTCAAAACGCATAAGACAAGGCGGAAAATGGTCAGGACGAAATGACGTGCAGCAATTTACGTTGAAGAAAGGCCTTGATGTTCCCGTAACGGGCGCACCGCAGGGCGGCATCGAAGACGGCGCAACGGTCAAGACTGTCGCCGTGCTTGGGCAGGACTATATCGGGCTGAAGCCGCGATTGTCGGTTCAGGAGGGGGATGAGATCGCCGCAGGGGCGCCGATCTTTGCCCATAAAGATACGCCCGAAGTCTTTGTAACTGCACCGGTTTCTGGCCGGATCAAGGCGATTAACCGCGGCGCACGCCGGGTGCTGGTCAGCGTGGAGATTGAGGTCGATCCAAGCGCGGCAGAGCCGGTGGATTTCTCCGATGTGGGCGATGCAAATACCCCCGAAGGGCTGGCAGAACGCCTCTGCGCTTCGGGGCTCTGGACCTCTTTCCGCACACGTCCTTATTCCAAGGTGCCTGCGCCCGACACCCGCCCGGCGGCCATCTATGTCGCAGCGATGGATACGGAACCATTGGCCGGCGATGCAGCCCAGATCATCGCTGCGGACAGCGCGGCATTTCGTCGCGGAATCGAGGCGATCACCCTGCTGACCGACGGCAATGTCTATCTTTGTCATGAGACCGGTGCGGATGTGCCGGGCAGCGATGTGAACGGTGTCGTCGCGGCGGGCTTCTCCGGCCCGCATCCGGCGGGTCTTGCCGGAACGCATATGCATTTTCTGGAGCCGCCGAGCGCGAGCAAGATCGTCTGGACCATCGGCTATCACGATGTGATCACTATCGGAAAACTGCTGGAGACCGGCAAACTGGACTCCTCCCGCGTGGTCGCGATCACCGGTCCGCTCTGCAAGCGCCCGCGTCTTGTGCGCACGGTCGCGGGGGCCTCGATGGCCGATCTTTGCGCCGACAGCCTGAACACCGATGAGCCGATCCGCATGATCTCCGGCTCCATCCTCAGCGGCCATATGGGCGAGGGGGAAACCGGCTATCTGGGCCGCTACGCGCGCCAGATCACGCTGATCAAGGAAGATCACGAGCAGATCCCGATGGGCTGGATCCGCCCCATGCCGTCGAAATATGCGTTCCAGCCGGTGCTGGGGTCCGCCTTTGCGCAAAAGCTCTATGGGCTGACCTCGAACCTCAATGGCGGGCGCCGCGCCATGGTGCCGCTCGGCACCTTCGAAGAGCTGATGCCGCAGGATTTTCTGCCGACGCAGCTCTTGCGCGCGCTGCTGGTCATGGATACCGACACGGCGCAAGCGCTTGGCGCGCTGGAGCTGGACGAGGAAGATGTCGCCCTCTGCGGCTTTGCCTGCCCGGCCAAATATGAATACGGCATCGCGCTTCGCGATAGCCTCACCAAGATCGAGAAGGAGGGGTAAGCCGTGGGTCTGCGCAGTTTCTTCGACCGTATCGAGCCGCAATTCCTCGCGGGCGGCCGCTACGAGAAATACTTCCCCGTCTACGAGATGGTGGAAAGTTTCATCTACACGCCGAAAACGGTCACGACCGTCGCACCCCATGCCCGCTCCTATATCGATATGAAGCGGATCATGACCTATGTGGTCATCGCGACAATCCCGGCGATCCTCTTTGGCCTCTACAAGACCGGCCTGCAAACCAACCTCGCGATTGCCGAATATGGCGCATCGGGCTGGCGTGCGGGTCTCATCGAAGCGCTCGGGATCGGGTTCAACCCCGGCAACCCGATTGCCAATATGTTGCACGGGCTGCTGTATTTCCTGCCCATCTACATCACGACGCTGGTCGCAGGCGGTATTTTCGAAGTGATCTTCGCCGTGGTGCGCAAGCATGAGGTGAACGAAGGTTTCCTCGTGACCTCCATGCTGTACACGCTGATCATGCCCGCGACCGCGCCGCTCTGGCAGGTCGCGCTCGGCATCATCTTCGGGGTGGTCATCGGCAAGGAAGTCTTTGGCGGCACGGGGAAAAACTTCCTCAACCCGGCGCTTGTCGGCCGTGCCTTCCTCTATTTCGCCTATCCCGCGCAAATGTCCGGCGACACGATCTGGACCCCGGTGGACGGCTTCTCCGGGGCCACCGCGCTGGCCGTGAGCGCCAGTGACGGCTTCGGCGCGCTCTCGGAATATGGCGTGACGTGGATGGATGCGTTTATCGGCACGATTCAGGGCTGTATCGGCGAGACCTCGACCCTCGCCTGCCTGATCGGCCTCGCCTTCCTGCTGGTCACGAAAATCGCCAACTGGCGGCTGGTGGTTGGCTGTCTCGTCGGCATGATCGCCTTCTCGACCCTGCTCAACATCATCGGCTCGGACAGCAACCCGATGTTCGCGATGCCGTGGTATTGGCACCTCGTCGTTGGCGGCTATGCGTTCGGCCTCGTCTTCATGGTGACGGAGCCGGTCTCGGCGTCGCACACGAACACAGGCCGGTTCATCTATGGCGGTCTGATCGGCTTCATGGTGGTGATGATCCGTGTCATCAACCCGGCTTTCCCGGAAGGCATGATGCTCGCGATCCTCTTCGGGAACGTCTTTGCGCCGCTGATCGACTATTTCGTCGTGCAGGCGAACATCAAACGGAGGGCCAAGCGTAATGCCTGAAGTGAATGATCAAAACGACCAGCAGGAGCAGGCGCAGGAGAAAGGGTTCTTTGCCCGCTTCCGTGACATGCCCTCGGACTCGGTGCCGAAAACCGTGTTTGTCGCCGTCTCACTCTGCCTTGTCGCCTCGATGATCGTGTCGGCGGCGGCGGTCTCGCTGCGCCCTGTGCAGCAGGCCAACAGCCAGCGCGACCGTCAGGCAAACGTTCTCGAAGTCGCCGGCGTTTACGAAGAAGGCATGGACGTCGCCGCGGCGTTTCAGGATTTCGAGGCCCATGTGCTGGATCTCGATACCGGCGAGTTCACTGACCAGTATGAGCCTGAAGAGTTCGAAGATCTGGCCGGCGCAGGTGATCCCGCACTGGTCCGCGCGCTTGATGAAGACCCCGCCGGGCTTGGCGGCGAGCAGCAATATTATCAGATGATTTACCTGCTGCGCGATGAGAACGGCGATCTCGACAAGGTGGTGCTGCCGATTGAAGGCTATGGACTTTGGTCCACGCTTTACGGTTTCATTGCTGTCGAAGAGAACGGCAACGATATTTACGGCCTGCAGTTCTATCAGCATGGCGAGACCCCCGGTCTCGGCGCTGAGGTGGACAATCCGCGCTGGAAGGCGCTTTGGAACGGCAAGAAGCTGCGAGACGAGAATGGCGAGCTTCAGATCACCGTCGCCAAATCGCCGCCCGCCGCAGGCCGCGACTATTATATCGACGCGCTGGCCGGGGCGACCCTGACCTCGCGCGGTGTCGACAACCTGGTGCGCTTCTGGATGGGCGAAAACGGCTACGGCCCCTTCCTTGAGCGGCTGAAGGCAGGAGAAATCTGATGGCACAGACTTATCGTTCGCAGCTTGTCGATCCCTTGGTCGATAACAACCCGATCACGTTGCAGGTCCTCGGGATCTGTTCCGCGCTTGCTGTGACCTCATCGCTCAAGGTCTCGATGGTGATGGCCATCGCGGTGACCTTCGTGACGGCATTCTCCTCGATGTTCATCTCAATGCTGCGCAACCATATCCCCGGCTCGATCCGGATTATCGTGCAGATGGTGATCATCGCCTCGCTCGTGATCCTCGTCGATCAGGTGCTGAAGGCCTATGCTTATGAGATCTCGAAGACTCTGTCGGTGTTCGTGGGTCTCATCATCACCAACTGCATTGTGATGGGCCGCGCCGAAGCCTTCGCCATGAGCAACCCGCCCGCCGCCAGCTTTATCGACGGCGTGGGCAACGGGCTTGGCTATGGCCTGATCCTGATGATCGTCGGCTTCATCCGCGAGCTCTTCGGCTCCGGCTCGATCTTCGGCATCACGGTGATGGAAACCGTGAACAATGGCGGCTGGTACGTCCCGAACGGTCTCTTGCTGCTGCCGCCCTCGGCCTTCTTCGTGATCGGCCTCCTGATCTGGGCCTTCCGCACATGGAAGCCTGCACAGGTCGAAGAGCGTGAGTTCAAGATCCAGACGGTGGAGGCGCACTGATGGAAGGGCTTGTCTCCCTCGCCGTAAAGGCGATCTTCGTTGAAAACCTCGCGCTGTCCTTCTTCCTCGGCATGTGTACCTTCATCGCCGTGTCGAAAAAGATCTCGACGGCGATTGGCCTCGGCATCTCCGTGATGATCGTGCAGGCGATCACCGTGCCAGCGAACAACCTGATCCTGAACTACCTGCTCGCGCCGGGCGCGCTCTCATGGGCCGGGTTCAACGATGTGGACCTCACTTTCCTCGGCCTCATCTCCTATATCGGGGTGATCGCCGCGCTGGTGCAGATCCTCGAAATGGTGCTCGATAAGTATTTCCCGCCGCTCTACAACGCGCTTGGCGTGTTCCTGCCGCTGATCACGGTGAACTGCGCGATCCTCGGTGGCTCGCTCTTCATGGTGGAGCGCGGCTATAATTTCGCCGAGGCCGCAACATACGGCCTGTCCTCCGGCTTCGGCTGGGCGCTGGCGATCACGGCCATGGCGGGCGTGCGCGAGAAACTGAAATATTCCGATATTCCCGATGGCCTTCAGGGCCTAGGCATCACTTTCATCTCCGCAGGACTGATGGCCATGGCCTTCATGTCCTTCAGCGGCGTGAATCTCTGAGGCGGAGGGACAGCAAGCTATGCAAACATTCGGCCTTGGCGTCATTCTGTTCACCCTGATCGTGATCGCGCTTGTGACCATCATTCTGGTCGCGCGCTCCCGTCTGGTGGCACAGGGCAACGTCAACATCACCATCAATGGCGAGAAAACCGTCTCCGTTCCAGCGGGCGGCAAACTCTTGCAAACCCTCGCGGCGCAGAAGCTCTTCGTGCCTTCGGCTTGCGGCGGCGGCGGCACCTGCGCGCAATGCCGGGTTCGCGTCCATTCGGGCGGCGGGTCGATCCTGCCGACCGAGGAAAGCCACATCACCAAGCGCGAAGCCTCCTGCGGCGACCGCCTATCCTGTCAGGTCGCGGTCAAGCAGGACATGGAGATCGAGGTTCCCGAAGAGGTCTTCGGCGTCAAGAAGTGGGAATGCGAAGTCATTTCCAACGAAAACGTCGCGACCTTCATCAAGGCGCTGGTGCTGAAACTGCCGGAAGGCGAGGATGTGAAGTTCCGCGCCGGTGGCTACATTCAGATCGAAGCGCCTGCGCACAAGCTCTCCTACAAGGATTTCGATGTGGAGGAGGAGTATCGCGAGGATTGGGACAAGTTCAATCTCTGGCAATATGAGTCCACCGTGGCCGAGCCGATTGAACGCGCCTATTCCATGGCGAACTACCCCGAGGAGAAGGGCATCATCATGCTCAACGTCCGCGTGGCTTCGCCGCCGCCGGGCTCGACCGGCATCCCGCCGGGGCAGATGTCGTCCTATATCTTCAACCTCAAACCGGGCGACAAAGTCACTATTTCCGGCCCGTTCGGCGAATTCTTCGCCCGCGAAACCGAAAAGGAAATGATCTTCGTTGGCGGCGGTGCGGGTATGGCGCCGATGCGCAGCCACATCTTCGACCAGCTCAAACGCCTTGAGAACCGCGATCGGAAGATCACCTTCTGGTATGGCGCGCGCTCCAAGCGCGAGATGTTCTTCGTCGAGGATTTCGACGAGCTGGCCAAGGAATTCCCGAATTTCACCTGGCATGTCGCGCTCTCGGACGCGCTGCCGGACGACAATTGGGACGGCTATACGGGCTTCATCCACAACGTCCTTTACGATGAATATCTCAAGGACCACCCGAACCCCGAAGACTGCGAATATTACATGTGCGGTCCGCCCATCATGAACCAGTCCGTGATCAACATGCTCCTCGATTTGGGCGTGGATCGCGAAGACATCATGCTCGACGATTTCGGCGGGTAAGAGCAAAGGAAGGGCCGGGGATCTCCCGGCCTTTCTCTTTTGCGCGGCGAACGCATCTTGGTGAGCGGTTGGGGAGCGCGCCGAAATATCTGGAAATTGGTTAACAATCGCCCCATGCTGGAGAAAACATGATCCAGCCAACAGGTGTTCCTATGCCAGATCGCATCTTCCCGACCCGCGCTTTCGCGCTCACCGCCGCGCTGACAGCGCTGCTCGCCGTCCCCGGTTTCGCTCAAGACACCGACACGGCCGAGCCGCCCGCGGTTGAAGAGAGCATGGAGACCACCGAAGCGCCCGCGCCGGAGAGCGCGGATGCGGATGCGGCAGAGTCGGAATCGATGGATATGGCGGATGATAGTGCTGCTTCCGATGAGACCGCGCCGACCGACGAAGCGGAGGCAACCGAGCCTGCCAGCGCGCCGGAAGCGGAGGCCCCAGACAGCACCGATGCAGCGTCCTCCTCCGACGCGATGGATGAGCCTGACGCAGTTGAGGCAGAAAGCACGGCTCCCGAGGCGTCCGATGCAACGAGCGAAGAGGCGGCGGAGCCTGCCGAGTCCACAGAGACCGCCCCTGCTGACGACGCTTCAGACGACGCCGCACCAGCCGATGACAGCGCCGAAACAGCCCCCCCCGCACCGGACAGCGCGGACGCGCCGACGAATGACGCCGCCGATGTGCCGACTGCGGATCAGACGACCGATGAGCAGGCCAACGCCGAGAACGACTCCACCGAGGACGAATGTGTGGACCCGGCGTCCCAAGCCGAAGCGGCCACATCGGACAGCGCGGAGGTGAGCGGCGAGCAGGAGGACAGCACGGGTTGGAGCGGCGCAACGGGCGGCTCGCGTCCCGGCACGAACCCGCAGGGCGCTGTGCGCGAGTCGACGACATGGCACGCCCCTACGGCGCGCGGTCTCGACCTTCAGGGCCGGGCCGAAGCGACCATCGAGTCCACTGACGCGACCCCTACCGCGGACTGTTAATTGAGAATGGGCGGCTGCGGCTCGGCATCGTCGAGCCGCAGGGTCAACCCGTCGCGATTGAAGAAGTCGCCGTCCCGGATCAGCGTGCGGTCGCCATGAAGCGCCCGCATCAATTCGCCAAGCCGCTTCTGCGCGATCTCGTCTTTCACCAGACCCTCACGGCCCGCGCGATAGAGCACCGCCCCGGTCCATGGCGCGCCCGAGCCGTCGAGATAGCCCTTGAGATCGGCCCAATTCATCTCATCGCCAATCACATGCAGATGCGCGGATTTCAGCAGATCAATCCGCCCGTCCTCTGCCGCCACCAGCACGATCAGCATGGTAAAGCCGCCGGTCTCCGCAAAGGTCTGTGCCAGCCAGCTGTCGAAATCGGTCATGTGCGGCCTTTCGGAGAATCTGGCGGAAGGGAATGGGAGTCGAACCCACCCAGGACAGTCTCGCTGCCCCAACCGGATTTGAAGTCCGGCCGCCCCACCGGGGACGATTCCCTTCCAATGTCGCCGAACTGGTCGACCCTATGCGGATTGATGCGACGTAAATCGCCGCGACGCAAGGTGACACCCATTCGGTCGAAAAAATCAAGAATTTCAATGGCGACTTTGCGGCCATTCATCACGCGGTCGCGAAAGGCGGGCGCGGTGAACCAGCCATCCTCGCTCGCCGCCGCCACATCGCAGATGATCGCGACCATTTCGCGCGTCACGGGACGGGCGAAGAAATGGTCCTTGGCGATCTGATCGGCGCGCCCGAGCTTCTGCGCGAGTTTCATGACCCGGCGCACTTCGCGCTCGTCGATCCCGAATTCATTGGCAAAATCGCGGACGCGCGGCGGGCGGAAGCGCGTCTCGCCTTTGAGGGCAGGCGCGATGCGATCCCACAGCGCTCCGTCCTCGGGCGATAGTCGCACCTCATGGCCCGGAAGCCGCACGAAAGCCCCATCGAGAACCGCGCGGCCCGCCGCCGCTTCGCTATGCAGAAAGGCGAGGAAATCCGGTTTGGAGAGGCGCGGCGTGAGGGAAATCCGCAGTTTCTCGCGCCCAAGGCCCGCAAGGTCCGGATTGTCCTCATGGAAGGCGGTCAGCGTCTCGGTGAGGCCGATTTTCAGCGCTTCGGCTTGCGTGCCCGAAAGCGCGGCGCCGCCGATTTGCGTGGCGTTGGCATTTTCGACAAGAGTCGGAACGGCATCCATCAACAGCCCCCGATCCCGCGCAAACCCCGCCAAATTCACCGGTTGAATCTCCGCCATCGCCGCGAGCGCTTGCGCCGGATCATCCTCCTGTGCGGCTGTCAGCAGGGCCATCCGCTGCTCGGTCCTTCGCTTCCGACCCGGTGCGCGGAGATCGAGAAACGCGCCGCCGCCGATGGTGCGGATCGCGGAGACATCGCGCAGGATGAAGCGGTCATGAACCGTCGCGGCAATCGGTTTGTCGAGCACCAGTTGCACGAACCCGGTTTCACCCGGCGCAACCGGATCGCCGAGCGGCACAATCCGCGCGTCGACCGCGACGGCGTGGCTATGGAGGCGCGCTGGAAACCATGTGCCAATCGGCGCGGGTTCATGGGGCAGGACGGTCAGGAGGGCGTCGATCCGATCCGTCGGGGCGTGAAGGTCCGCCGAAAGCACCATGTCGCCGCGATGAAGCGCGTCCTTGGTGATCCCGTCGCCCGCCAGATTGAGCGCGCAGCGCTGTCCGGCGCGGGCGGTTTCGGAGGGGCGGTTCTGCGCGTGGATCCCGCGGATCCGCGCCGTCATCCCGGTTGGGCTGATCGTGACCTGATCGCCAATATTCACCTCGCCCGCAATCGCCATGCCGGTCACGACCGTTCCCGTCCCGGCCAGCGTAAAACTGCGGTCAACGGCGAGGCGGAACGGCCCTTCTTGCGCGGCTCGTGCGGCGGTCTCGGTTTCGGCGTCGATGAGCGCCGCACGGAGCGCGTCGATCCCGTCGCCGGTCATCGCGGAAACGGGAAGGATCGGCGCGCCGTTGAGACTGGTCCTAGCCAGTGCCGTTTCTATCTGCTGCGTTACCGCCTCCAGCCCGGCGCGGTCCGCCAGATCCGCCTTGGTCAGCGCCACGATTCCGCGCGAAATTCCGAGCAGATCGAGGATCGCCAGATGCTCGCGGGTCTGCGGCATCACGCCATCGTCGGCCGCGACGACGAGCAGCGCGAAATCGATCCCGCCCGCGCCCGCCAGCATGGTGTGGATCAGCTTCTCATGGCCCGGCACATCGACGAAACCGGTGATCGTGCCGCCGCCCAAATCGGTGTAGGCGAAGCCGAGATCAATGGTGATCCCGCGCGCCTTCTCTTCGGCCAGACGGTCCGCATCGGTGCCGGTCAACGCTTTAACGAGCGCTGTTTTCCCGTGATCGATATGGCCCGCCGTGCCGACAATCATAGATCGGCCAAGGCGTTCAGCAGGGTGTCGTCGTTTTGCAGGCAGCGCAGATCGAGGATCAGCGCGCCGTCATGAATGTGTCCGATGATCGGGCGGGGCAGGGCGCGGAGTTTTGCGGCGAGCCGGTCGGGCGCGTCGCCGCCCTCGCCGGTGAGGCGCAGGCCCGCGGAGGGGATGGTGTCCGTTGGCAGCGCGCCGGAGCCGATCTGGCTGGCACAGTCGCAGGGGGCGGCGGAGAAGCCGTGGGGGGTGAGCCTTGCGTCCACCTGCGGGGCGAGGCGGGTGGTTTGCTCGGCAATATCCGCTTGCGGGCGGGCGAGGAACCGCAGCGTCGGCAGGCGCTCGGCCAGACGGTCCGGGTCGCGATAGAGACGCAGGGTCGCTTCCAGCGCGGCGATGCGGATCTTGTCGAGCCGGACCGCGCGCTTCATCGGATTCTTGTTGATCGCTGCGATCAGATCGCGCCGCCCGACGACAAAACCCGCTTGCGGGCCGCCGAGCAGCTTGTCGCCCGAGAAGGTGATGAGATCCGCGCCCTCGGCGACCGCTTCGGCGACCGTCGGCTCGCGGCGCAGGCCCCAATGGGACAGGTCGACGAGCGATCCGGCCCCAAGATCGTTCAGGAGCGGCACGCCCGCCTTTTGCGCGATCCCGGAGAGTTCCGGCGCGGTGACTTCCTTGGTGAAGCCCTCGACGCGGTAATTCGACGTGTGGACCTTGAGAATGAGCCCCGTCTCGTCCGTCAGCGCGCTTTCATAATCGCGGGCATGGGTCCGGTTCGTGGTGCCCACCTCGACCAGCTTCACGCCCGCGCGGGCCATGATGTCCGGCATCCGAAACGCGCCGCCGATCTCGATGAGCTCGCCGCGCGAGACCAGCGCTTCACGGCCCGCGCCGAAGGTGTTGAGCGCGATCAGAACGGCGGCAGCGTTGTTGTTGACGATGGTGGCGTCTTCGGCCCCGGTCAGCTCGCAGAGCAGACCGCGCAGATGGTCGTCCCGCTGGCCGCGCCCGCCGGTGTCGAGGTTGAACTCCAGCGCGAGCGGGTTCGCCATCGCGTCGCGCGCGGCGCTGATGGCCTCGTCTGCCAGCAGCGCCCGGCCAAGATTGGTGTGCAGGACCGTGCCGGTCAGGTTGAGCAGCGGGCGGAGCTGCGATTGCGCCGCAGCGGCGAGATCTGCGGCGACGAGATGCGGGAGCTTTGCCGCCTCCACATCGCCCTCCGCTCCACCCCTGATCGCCTCCCGCGCGGCATCGAGCGCCACGCGCAACGCGGCGCGGACCTGCGCGCGGCCATGTTCAGCGATCAGCGTCTGTCCTTGGTGTGATTGCAGAAACTGATCGACGGAAGGGAGCGCCCGAAAGCCCTCCATCAATACCCCGCCAGATAGGGGTTCAGCCCGCCGCGCGCGAAGTCGGTGTCTTTCATCATCAGATCGAGCCCGAGGCTCGCCACATCATCGGCGACCGGGTCGAGGCTGGCGTTTTTCACCTGATAGAGGATCTTCACCCAATGATCGCATTCGGTGCAGACCTCGGCCTTGATGACGGCATCGCCGGTTTCGACCGAGCGGTAGCTGATACCCTTGGTCGAGCCGCAGCAGAGGCATTTCACCCGTACTTCGTTCCATTGGGTCGCGCAGCAGGTGCAGCTTACGTAACGGACGTTTTCGATCTCCTTCGCGCCGATGACGCTGGAGGTGACGGGACGTCCGCCGCAGCTTGGGCAGACGCCGGTTTTGATCGGCACGAGGTTGTCCACATCGAGGCTCGCGGCGAGACGGGCCATGTGAATCTGCACCGCCGCGGCGGCGAAGAGATGCGGGGCGGCGCTGTCTTCGGGGATGGTGTCGGACAGGATATTGCTGATCAGCCATTGCTGCTCATCGGCTTCCGCCGCTTGCACCGCCTTGAGAGCAATGCGCGCAGGCTCCGGCATGTCGAGCGCCTCGGCGGCGTCGCAAAACCGGCGGAGGGTGTCTTGCAATGCCGGATCTTTCGCGAGCGCTGTGCGGTCAATCGGGGGCAGGCGGCTCTCGCGCGCCATGGCGACACGCGCTTCGGAGACCGGCTCCGGCGCGGGCAGTTCCGCCGCCAGCTTGGCTTGCAGATCGCTGAGTGCGCCGAGAAAGGTCAGATAGCCGCCAAGCCGCTCGCTATGTTCGGCGAGAAAGGCAAAGCGCTTGGCCCGCGCTTCGAACAGCTCTTTGGGTTTGGGAAGAAAAGCCAGCGGCGCCTTGGGAACGCCGCCGATGACACCGGGATCCGGTTTCAGGTCAGTTGTCATATCGCCTCCAGGCCGACCGGCCATTGGATTGAGACCATGGGGTCGTTAACCTTTACTTTGGCGAACCTTCATGGCGGCGTCCAGCCAATTCCCTTAACCATTTGCGGTGGTGTTTCCAGGCCCAGCCTCCGGTGACATTGCCGTGTGTCATCGCCCGCAAGGTGCCGCGTGTCCAGAAGGCCGCGAACACATGGAGGATGAACACAAGGATAATCGCCACGGCGGCGAGTGCGTGCACGAGCGTCGCGACGCGCCGGGTCGGGATGGAGACGAGGTCGGGGAAGAACTGCTCCCACATCATGACCCCGGAGCCGATCAGCACAACGATCAGCACGGTCATGGCCCAGAAGATGAACTTCTGCCCGGCATTGTATTTGCCAAGCTCGGGGAGGTTTTCCTCGTTATCCTTGAGCAGCTCGTCGATATTGGCGACCCATTTGCGATCTTCCTTGCGCGGCAAATTGAGCTTCCACATCTGGATGAAGAGCAAAAAGAAGCTGAAGAACAGGATGACGCCGACGATGGGATGGAGCCACCGCGTCGTTTGCCCGCCGCCAAAGAGATTGGTCAGGAAGTAGAGCGACGGGGTGAAGAAGGCGAGGCCCGAGAGTGCGAGGATGATCAGCGAGAGCGCTGTCACCCAGTGATTCAGCCGGGTGATGCCACGATAGCGGCTCACCGTGACCGGATCGGTGCTTTCGATGTGATCGCCGCGCTCGGAATAGACGGTGGTTCTGGACATCAGACATCCTCCCGCTGCGGCGGCACATCGGACTCGACCAGACGCTCGGCCTGCTCTTCGTCATGCTGGTCCACCCGCAAGCCGCGTGAGAACACACCCATGGCGAAGGCGCCGACGGCGGCGATCCCCATGGCGGCGATCCCGGCGGTCTTGGTGACGCCCTTCCAGCCCTCGACAATCGGCGAGATGCGCGGATCATCCGGCAGCTTGCTGTAGATCGACGGTTTCTCGGCATGGGGGAGCACATACATGACATGCGTGCCGCCAACACCCGCCGGATCGTAGAGACCCGCCTTGTCGTAACCGCGGGAATTGAGATCCGCGATCCGCTCATTGGCGTGCTCGATCATGTCGTCCTTGGTGCCGAACACAATCGCCTGCGTCGGGCAAGCCTTGGCGCAGGCCGGGCCTTGGCCGACGGCCACGCGGTCCGAACAGAGCGTACATTTATAGCTCTTGTGATCGACCTTGCTGATGCGCGGAATGTCGAAAGGACAGCCCGTGACGCAATAGCCGCAGCCAATGCAGTTGTCGTGAATGAAGTCCACGATGCCATTTGTATATTGCACAATCGCGCCGGGGGCCGGGCAGGCTTTGAGACAGCCCGGATCCTCGCAATGCATACAGCCATCCTTGCGGATCAGCCATTCGAGATCTTCGGTCTCGGGGTTGATCCACTCGTCGAACCGCATGAGCGTGAACATTTCCGCCGTGAGATCGTGAGGGTTCTGATAGCTGCCCTCATTGGTTTCGATCTCGGGGTGGGTATCGTTCCACTCCACACAGGCCGACTGGCACGCCTTGCACCCGATACATTTGGAAATGTCGATCAGCTTGGCGACCTTGGTCAGCTCGCGCTCCGGCGCGGGCAGGTTGGGGGTGGCCGAGGCCCGCATCACATCGCTGGGAAGCAGGTTCGATTCCATCTGTTGAACGGGCGGGTTGGCGACCGCCGTGGTGGGTTGAGGTGCTCTATCACTCATGCGACCGGCTCCTCTGTTGAAGGTTCAATATTGACAAGGAAGGCCTTGAACTCCGGCGTTTCCACATTGGCGTCGCCGACGAAGGGCGTGAGGCTGTTCGGCCCCCAACCTTTCTTGGCCGCACCCTTGAAGCCCCAATGGAGCGGGATGCCGACCACATGGACCGTCTTGCCGTCGCAGGTCATCGGGCGGATCCGCCGTGTGACGACCGCTTTGGCCCAGACCTCGCCGCGCTTGCTCCAGACTCGGACACGGCCGCCATTGGAGATGCCTTTCTCCTCGGCCAACTCGACGCTGATCTCGACGAAGAATTCCGGCTGAAGCGACGCGTTAACGACGTTGTGCTTCGTCCAATAGTGGAAATGCTCGGTCAGGCGATAGGACGTCGCCACGAAGGGGAACTCATCGCTAGTCGCGAATTGCTCCGCATCGCCGACAAAGACCCGGCTGACCGGATTGCCACGCATCTTCGGATTGAGGACGTTGGCGACCGGTGTTTCAAACGGTTCCATATGCGTCGGGAACGGGCCGTCGCGCATCATGCCGCGGGTGAAGAGACGCGAGGTCCCTTCCGGGTTCATGATGAACGGGCCGACCTCTTCGGGCCGCGCGGTGGGCGAGATGTCGGGGACATCGGGGCCTTCCCAGCGGCTGCCATTCCAAGCGATTAGGCTGCGATCGGGATCCCAGGGGTTGCCCTGAAGATCGGCCGAAGCGCGATTGTAGAGGATCCGCCGGTTGACCGGCCAGGAGAACGACCAGTTCTGGTGAACCCCGAGACCGCTCGGATCGCTGTTGTCCCGGCGGGCCATGTTATTGCCCTCCTGATTCCAGCAGCCCGAATAGATCCAGCAGCCACACATGGTCGATCCGTCATCGGCCAGCTCGGTGAAGTTCGTCACCTGCTCGCCGCTGGCGATCACCTTGCCGTTGAGCTCTTTGGCGAGCTCTTCGGGCAGGGGCTCCATCGGGTCCTCATACTCCCATTGCAGGTTGAGTATCGGGTCGGGGAACACCCCACCTTCTTCCTCATAAAGCTTGCGCACCCGCTGGAAGATATTCGCCATGATCCAGGTGTCATGCTTGGCTTCGCCCGGCGGGGTTGCGCCCGGCCAGTGCCACTGCATCCAGCGCCCGGAATTGACCAGCGCGCCTTCGTCTTCCGCAAAACAGGTCGTCGGAAGCTCCAGAACCTCGGTCTGGATCGACGCACTGTCCACATCATTGTGGATGCCGTGGTTCTCCCAGAAATGCGAGGTCTCGGTCGTCAGCGGATCCATGACGACCAGCAGCTTGAGCTTGCTCAAGGCTTCGGTCAGCTTGCCCCGGTTGGGGAAGCTGAGAAGCGGGTTGAACCCCTGGCAGAAGTAGAGATTGATCCGCCCGTGGTTCATCAGCTCGAACATGCGCAGGACGTCATAGGTCGGCACATCCAGTTTCGGCAGGTAGTTATAGGCCCAGTTGGTCTCGGCGCTGGCGGCATCGCCCCACATCGCCTTCATGAAACTGACCATGAACTTGGGATAGTTCTGCCAATAGCTCGTCTGGTTCGGACGCAGCGGCGTGAACTGACGGGAGGAGATATAGGTCTCCCAATCCGCTTCCGCCTCTGTCGGGATGTTGAGATACCCCGGAATGAGGTTCGACATCAGCCCGATATCGGTCAGACCCTGAATATTGGAGTGCCCACGCAGCGCGTTCATCCCGCCGCCCGGCATCCCGATATTGCCCAGGATGAGCTGGATCATCGCCATGCCGCGGATGTTCTGCGCCCCTTTGGAGTGCTGCGTCCATCCGAGCGCATACATCGAGGTCATGACCTTGTCCGGCGCGCTGCACTCCCCGATCATCTGACAGATGGCGAGGAATTTGTCCTTCGGCGTGCCGCAGACATTCTCGACAAAGTCCGGCGTGTAGACATCGACATGGTCCTTCAGGAGGTTCCAGACACAGCGCGGGTCTTCGAGGCTCATATCGACCTGCGCGTAGCCTTCCTCGTCCATCTGGTATTCCCAGCTCGACTTGTCGTAATCGCGTTTCTCTTCGTCATAGCCGGTGAATAGGCCTTCGCTCCAACCAAACTCCTCGCTTACCAGGAAAGGCGCGTTGGTAAAGTTGGTGACATATTCCCGGTTCACCTTGTCATTTTCGATCAGCCAACGGATCACGCCCATCAGGAAGCTGATGTCGGTGCCCGGACGGATCGGGGAATAATAGTCGGAAACCGCAGCGGTCCGGTTATAGCGCGGATCCACAACGATCAGCTTCGCACCGCGATGGTGCTTGGCTTCCGTTACCCATTTGAAGCCGCACGGATGCGCTTCAGCGGCATTGCCGCCCATCACAATCACCAGATCGGTGTTGTTGATGTCGGTCCAGGAGTTCGTCATCGCTCCGCGGCCAAAAGTCGGGCCCAAACTGGACACCGTGGGGCCGTGTCAAACGCGCGCCTGGTTATCGAATCCTACAATCCCCATGGAGCGGACCGCTTTATAGGTCAGCCATGCGGTTTCATTGGTCGTGGCCGAAGCGGCGAGGAAGCCTGCCGTCGTCCAGCGATTGACCTCGACGCCATCTTCGTTGAAGCGCACGAGGTTCTCGTCACGGTCGTCCTTCATGTAACGGGCGATCTTGTCGAGCGCCTCATCCCAAGAGATTTCCTCGAACTCGCTCGATCCCGCCGCGCGGTAGCGCGGCACGGTCAGACGGGTCGGGGCCTTCACGAAATCCTTGAGCGCCGCGCCTTTGGGGCAGAGCGTCCCGCGGTTCGTCGGGTGATCCGAGTCGCCTTCGATATGCAGCAGCTCGGCGGTCTCGCCTGCTTTCACATCGCCATCGGAATACATGATGATGCCGCACGCCACGGAGCAATACGGACAGGTGTTACGTGTTTCGGTCGTTGTGGCCAGCTTGAACGCGCGCACATGCGCCTGCTCCGCTGCCTCTGCTTCGCCGAAGCCCATGGCCCCGAGCGAGGTTGCCGCAACTCCCGCACCGGCCAGCTTCAAAAAGCTGCGGCGTGAGAGGTCGATATTCATGAGAGCCTCCTCATTTTGCCTCTTCCAAATGGATTAGGTACAAATTTATATTGTGTGGGAGAAACGCTCAGGTCAATAAAAATGACGTTTCAATGTGTTAGCAGGTGCAGCATAGGCGAGACGGCGCTTGCGGCCTTGTCGCGGCGGTTTGCATGGCTATGATTGCAGTTAGGCAAACCGATGCGCCGGGCGCGCTCGGGTCTGGCGGCTTACGGGTCGCTGTCTCTCCATTCGGGGTTTGCCGGGGCGCAGGCGAGGGCGGCAAAAGTGCCGTCCGCCGCGTAACCCGGACCCTTAACCCCATTTCGGAGGCGTTATGCCTATTCTGACCCGTCTCACCTTGTTTGCCCTCTTCGTCGCTGCCGGTCTCGGCAGTGCCGCCGCGCAGGACACGCTCTATTTCTCCGCCATTCCCGATGAGGACGAAACCCGCCTTGTCGAGCGCTTCACCAAGGTTGCGGATTATCTGTCGGCGGAACTTGGCGTACCCGTCGCCTTCGTCCCGGTGAAATCCTATCCCGCCGCCGTCACCGCCTTCCGCAACGATCAGGTCCAACTGGCGTGGTTTGGCGGTCTTTCGGGTGTGCAGGCCCGGCTCGCCGTGCCCGAGGCCCGCGCGATTGCCCAAGGGGCGGAGGATGAAACTTTCGTGACCTATTTCATCGCCAACACTGAAACCGGGTTGGAGCCGTCGGACACGTTCCCCGAAGCGGCGCGTGGCATGAGCTTCACTTTCGGCGCGAAAACCTCAACCTCGGGCCGGCTCATGCCGGAGCATCACATCCGTGCAGCAACCGGCGAAGCGCCCGAAGAGTTCTTCAGCCGCGTTGGGTTTTCCGGCGATCACAGCCAGACCTTGCGGCTTGTCGCCTCCGGCGCGTGGCAGGTCGGCGCGCTGAATTTCGCCGTTTATGATCAGGCCGTCGCCGATGGGGCGCCCGAGGTGGAGACCGCTCAGATCATCTGGCAGACTCCGCCTTATCCCGACTACAACTGGACCATTCGCGGCGATGTCGATGCCCGCTGGGGCGAGGGCTTTGCCGACAAGGTGCAGGCGGCGATCATCGGGATGGACGATGCGGACCTGCTCGCGGCCTTCCCGCGCAGTGCCTTCATCGAGGCGACCAATGAGGATTATGCCCCCATCGAGACCGTCGCGCGGGATCTCGATCTGCTGGAGTAAGCCTTGCAACTGCTGACCAATGCAGATCTCGGCTACGGCGCCGCGCCGGTGTTGCGCGGCGTCGATCTGTCGGTCGCGCCCGGCGAGCGGCTGGCGCTGCTGGGCCGAAGCGGCGCGGGCAAATCGACCCTGCTGACCGCGCTCCGGGACGCGCTTCTGGCGCGGGGCCTCCGGGTGGCGCTGGTGCCACAAGATCACGCGCTGGTCCCGCAGCTCTCCGCGCTGCTCAATGTGCTGATGGGGCGGCTCGATGATCACAGCGCGGTCTATAATCTGCGCACCCTTATCCGCCCGCGCCGCGCGGACCGGGAGGCGGCGCTGGAGATTTTGGCGGAGGTTGGCCTAACGCCCGAGGCGGATCGCGCGGTTGAAAGCCTTTCTGGCGGCCAGAAACAGCGGGTTGCGCTGGCCCGCGCGCTTTATCGCGGCGGCGATGTATTGGTAGGAGACGAGCCGCTGTCTGCCGTCGATCCGGCGCAGGCGGCGGCGCTCGCGGACCTGCTTAAAACGCGGTTCAAAACAGCGATCCTCGCGCTCCATGACGTTGAGATTGCCGCAAGTTTCGCCACCCGACTGATCGGTCTCAAACAAGGCGAAATCGTCATGGACGCGCCCGCCAGCACGCCGCGCGCCGAGATCGAGACGCTTTATGCAAGCTGACCGCCTGTCGCGGCTGGGCGTCGTCGCCAGCTTCTGCGCCGTGGCGCTTCTTTGCCTGCCCTTTGCCGATGTCTCCACCGCAGGCCACAACCCTTGGGCGGCACTCGCGCGCATGGGGCAGGGGTTCCTCACCCCCGATTTCAGCGCCGTGGAACAGATCGCCCGCGCCACCGCGCTCACCGCCGCCTTCGCCATCGCGGGCGTGGCGCTGGGCGGCACGCTGGGCCTCATCATGGCGCCATTCTACCGCATCCGCGCGGTGCGTTGGCTCGCCATCGCGCTGCGCTCGGTGCATGAGCTGTTCTGGGCTCTGATGCTGATGCAGATCATGGGGATCAGCGTCGCCACGGGCGTCCTCGCCATCGCGCTGCCCTATGCCGGAATTTTCGCCAAAGTCCTCTCGGAAATCCTCGACGAAGCCGACCCGCGCCCCGCGAACTGGCTTGGCCCCAGCGTGGATGCGCTCACCCGGTTCCTCTGGGCCCGCGCCCCGCTCGCCCGCACGGAAATGGCGCAGTATGCACTCTACCGGCTGGAATGTGGCCTGCGCTCCTCCGCCGTGCTGGGCTTCATCGGCCTGCCAACGCTCGGCTTCCAACTCGACAGCTTTTTCAAACAGGGCGATTACAGCGCCGCCGGGGCGATCATGCTGGTCTATATTCTCATGATCGCGACCGTGCGGCTCTGGATGCGCCCGCGCCTCGCGCTCTTCTGGCTGGCGGCGGCGCTGATCATGCTGGCTCAGATCCAGACGCCGCCCATGGGCTCCGGCGCGCTCTGGCGTTTCCTCACCCAAGACATCATTCCCGCGCCGCTCCGGGCGGGCGATCCGGCGGCGCTCGGCCCGTGGCTCTGGGATCTCACCCGCTCCGCCATCCTGCCCGGCCTCTTCGTCACCATGATCGTGGCTCAGCTTGCCCTCGTGCTGACCGGCCTCGTCGCGTTTTTCGGTCAGGCGCTGGTCGTCCCGCGCGTCGCGGGCCGCTTCGGCGCGGTGGCGGGGCATATGCTGCTCGTCATCCTGCGCTCCTTCCCCGAATACATGCTGGCCTATCTGTTCCTGCAAGTCTTCGGCCCGTCCATGCTCCCGGCCATTCTGGCGCTTGGCCTCCATAACGGGGCGATTATCGCGCATCTTCTGGGCGGGCAGGCGCGGGCGCTGACTTTCCGCGCAGATGCGCCGACGGGGCTGACTCTCTGGGGATGGGAAATCGCGCCGCGCCTCTTCGGCTCCTTCGTCGCACTTTGTCTCTATCGTTGGGAAATCATGATCCGCGAAAGCGCGATCATGGGTATCCTCGGCATCGCGACCCTCGGCTTCTTCCTTGATGACGCCATCGCAGAACTGCGCCTCGACCGCGCCGTCATCATCCTGATTGCGACCGGTTTTGTGACGGTTCTGGTCGATGCCCTCTCGCGCCATCTGCGCGCCCGCCTTGGCGCGGCACAGCTACGCGCGCCGGGTCGCGGCGGCACCTTGCCCGAAGGCGCTCCGGCTTAGCGGACCAGCAGAACCGGGGTTTTGCAGACGCGGATCATCTCGGAGGTGGTGGAGCCGATCACCAGACTTCGGATCCGCGAATGGCCATACGCCCCCATGATCAGCAGATCGGCGCTGCCCGCATCCATGCGTTTGGCCAGCGCGCGCTCGGCGGTGTCGTCCACGGTTTCCACCTCAACACTGAGGCCCGCTTCCGCCAGCTTCGCCGCCGCCGCTTCGGTCGCCTTGCGTGTTTTCTCATCCGGCCGGGCGACCAAGAGATGGAGCCCGATCCCGGCAAAGAGCCCCGATGTGATCACATAATCCACAGCCTTCTGCGCCGTCTCGCCGCCGTCAAAGGCAATCACCGCCCGCTCAACCGGCGTGAAGGCGCGACTCGCGACCAGAACCGGCTTGGTGCTGGCCCGCACGATCCGCTCCAGATTGGACCCCAGATGCCCCTTGGCGAAATCCGCGCCTTCGCCGCGTTTGCCAATGACGATCAGATCGCCGGTGTCTTCCTTATCCGTCACCGTGTCGAGGATTTCGCCGCGGCGCAGGCGCGTCTCGACATCGCTTGCGCCCATCTCCTCAACAAGCGCCTTGGCATCCTCAAGGATCGCGCGGCCTTGCTCATGGGAGAGCTTGGCGCGGGTCTCGTCGAGTTCCGCCAGTTGCCCCAAGAGCCGCGAGCGCGCGCCGAGTTTGATCGCGCCGGAATAATCCTTGCGGTCATGGGCGGCATCGGGCGGGAGCACGTGGTAAATCTTTACCTTCGCGCCGGTCTTGCCCGCGAGCCAGCCCGAGAGGCGGCACACGCTTTCCGCGTAAACCGAACGGTCGATCAATGCGAGATAGGTCTGCGTCATGTCTGCCCCCTTAATGGCCGAGAAGTTCGTCCATAGCGCCCGGTTTATCATGGATGGCGAGTTTATCCACGATGGTCTCCGACGCCGTATTCATGCCGACGATATCGACCTCGGCCCCTTCACGGCGGAATTTCAGCACCGCCATATCGAGCGCCTGCACCGAGGAAATATCCCAGATATGCGCGCGACTGACGTCGATGGTGACTTTTTCCGGCGCTTCGCGGAAATCGAAGGCTTTCATGAAATCCTCGGTCGAGGCGAAGAAAAGCTGCCCTTCGACGCGATAGGTGCGATGCGTGCCGTCCGGCGTGATTTCCGAACTGACGCGGAAGATCTGCGAGATTTTCCCCGCAAAGAAGATGCCCGAAAGCAGCACGCCAACCATCACACCGATGGCGAGATTATGGGTAAAGACAACGCAAATCACCGTCGCCAGCATCACGATGGAGGAGGATTTCGGATGCGTGCGGAGGTGCAGGATCGACGACCAGGAGAAGGTCCCGATGGACACCATGATCATGATCGCCACCAGCGCCGCCATCGGAATCCGCGCGACCCAGTCCCCCAGAACCACGATGAAAAACAGGAGCATCACCCCCGCGGTGAAGGTCGAGAGCCGTCCGCGCCCGCCGGATTTTACGTTGATGATCGACTGGCCAATCATGGCGCAGCCCGCCATACCGCCGATAAAGCCGGTTGCTGTGTTGGCAAGGCCCTGACCGATACATTCCTGATGGCGGTTGGACGGCGTATCCGTCAGATCATCCACGATATTCTGCGTCATCAGGCTTTCAAGCAGCCCGACCACCGCCACCGCGAGCGAATAGGGGAAGATGATCTTCAACGTCTCAAGATTGAGCGGAATGTCCGGCAGGAGGAACACCGGCAGCGTGTCCGGAAGCTCGCCCATGTCCCCAACAGTGCGCACGTCGAGGCCGAGCATGAGCGACAGCGCGGTGATCACAACGATGGTGACGAGCGGGGAGGGGATCGCGCGGGTGAGATAGGGGAAGAGATAGATGATCCCGAGGCCGAGCGCGACGAGCAGATAGGTGATGTTCGGCACGTCGATGAGTTCGGGCAGCTGCGCCATAAAGATGAGGATCGCCAAGGCGTTAACGAAGCCGGTCATGACCGAGCGCGACACGAAGCGCATGACATTGCCGAGCTTGAGGAACCCTGCAAGGATCTGAAGGAGACCCGCCAGCACCGTGGCCGCAAGCAGATATTGCAGCCCGTATTCCTTCACCAATGTCACCATGAGCACCGCCGTCGCCGCCGTCGCCGCGGAGATCATGCCCGGTCGCCCGCCCGTGATCGCCGTGATCACCGCAATCGAGAAGGACGCATAAAGCCCGACCTTCGGGTCCACGCCAGCGATGATCGAGAACGCAATCGCCTCCGGGATCAGCGCAAGGGCCACGACGAGGCCGGAGAGCAAGTCCCCGCGAATATTGCTGGTCCACTGGCGGCGATAAGCATCAAGCGAAATCATGGCATCTCCCTGCCGGCGGTCCGGCGATCAGGTCACGAATGAGCGAAAGTTGCGCCCCGCATAAAGCGACGTGGGGGAGATTCCAAGGGTTTTGGCGGGATTTGGCGTGAGAGGGATGCGCTGTGGTGCTGGTTTGGCAGTTGTTTTGTCGATTGCTCACCCTCTATCCAAAACAACTTCGCCCTGCAAACAGACGCGACATTTAGCACGCGCATGAGCGCCGCTTACAAAAATCAGGTGGCATCAAATGGTGCTAACCATTTGGGCGCAAAACTTTCATATTTATAAGATTATTTCCCCAAGCACCCTCGCCGCCAGCGAAAATTTGGTGCCCAGGAGAGGACTCGAACCTCCACATCTATACAGATACTAGCACCTGAAGCTAGCGCGTCTACCAATTCCGCCACCTGGGCAAGGTGTCTTAGGTGCGCGGTTGGTATCGCTCGGGCCCTAGGGAGTCAATGGGCAAAACGCGCGGGCCGGGAAGAAAATCGGCGGGCCGGCGCAGGCGCTTTGGGAGATGTTTAAGGGGAATCTCCTTGTCCGCTGGCCTGCGGCGTTTTAGGACTGGAGGGACTGCTTTTTAGGAGAGAGCTATGGACGGCAACGCACCCATTGCAGTGGTATTTGGCGGATCCGGGTTTCTGGGGCGCTATATCGTCAAACGTCTGGCGGATCGCGGATGGCGGGTGCGTGTGGCGACGCGGCGGCCGCATGAGGCGGGGTTTGTCCGGCCTTATGGCTATGTGGGGCAAGTCGAGCCGTTCCAATGCAATCTGCGCTATCCCGAAAGCGTTGCGGCGATGATGCTGGGGGCGGATGCGGTGGTGAACTGCGTCGGGATCCTCAATTCTTTCGGCAAGAACGACTTTGAGTCCGTGCAGGAAGAGGGTGCGGCGACCATTGCGGAGCTGGCGTCCAAGGCGGGGATTACCAGGATGGTGCATGTCTCGGCCATCGGCGCGGATGCTGAGAGCGAGAGCATCTATGCGCAGACCAAGGCGTCAGGTGAGGCGGCGGTGCAGAAATATATGCCGTCGGCGGTGATCCTGCGTCCGTCGATCCTGTTTGGCGCGGAAGACGGGTTCTTCAACAAATTTGCGGGCATGGCGCGGATGATGCCGGTGCTGCCGGTGACCGCGGCGGATACGAAATTCCAGCCGGTTTATGTGGATGATGTGGCTGCGGCGGCGGTCAATGCGATCATTGATGGCGCGAAGCCGGGCATTTACGAGCTGGGCGGGCCGGAGATTAAAAGCTTCCGCGAGCTGATGGAGCAGATGCTTGACGTCATCATGCTCAAGCGTCCGGTGATCAATATGCCGACGGGCCTGATGAAAATTCAGGCGGGTGTGCTGGATATGGCGCAGAAGTTGAGTTTCGGGCTTTTCGAGAACACGATGATCACGCGCGACCAGATCACTTTGCTCAATTCGGGCGACAATGTGGTTGCGGCGGATATGCCGGGGCTGACCGATCTTGGGGTCTCGCCGGTCGCGATGGAGACGGTGCTGGAAAGCTATCTCTACCGGTTCCGCAAAGAGGGTCAGTATACGGAGATGACCCAGAGCGCGAAGAACCTGCGCCAGAACTGATTACGTATAAGCGATCAGCAGTAGGATCACGCCGAGGATCACGCGGTAAATCACATAAGGCGTGTAGCTGACCGAGCGCAGCAGGCGCATCATCAGCGTGAGCGCGCCCATGGCGGCGATGAAGGACAGGACGGCGCCGATGGCCGCGTCGCGCATCAGGCCGGAGGTCTCGCTTCCGATCAAATCGAGACTGAGGAGCGCGCCGGAGGCGATGATCGTCGGGATCGACATGAGCATTGCTATCTTGGCGGCGCTTGTGCGGTCATATCCGAGGGCGCGTGCACCGGTGATGCAGATGCCGGATCGGGATGTGCCGGGGATGAGCGCCACAGCCTGCCAGAGACCGAGGGTGACCGCGTCTTTGACGTTCCAGTCGCCGTCACTCTTCACGGTCGCGCCGCGTTGGTCGAAGATATAGAGCAGGATGCCGAAGCCGAGCATGGTCCAGCCGAGCACAGCCATGGAGCGTAGCGCATCGGAGAGGCCGGTCGCCTTGAGGATGAAGCCGGCGAGGATCACGGGGATCGTGGCGATGATGAGCAGAAGCGCCAGCCGGGCCTCTTCGGTCTGCCTGCGGCCGGTGACGAGATGGCCGAGGCCGCGGAGCGCCTTCACGGAATCCGCCCAGAAATAGAGTATCACCGCGAAGAGTGTGCCGACATGCACAGCCACGTCGAGCGCCAGCCCCTGATCGGCCCAGCCTGTGAGCATCGGGACGAGGACGAGGTGACCCGAGGATGAGACCGGCAGAAATTCCGTGATTCCCTGCACGAGCGCGAGGACAATAAGCTGAATCAGTGGCATCATGGCTCCGAGGGTCTATCGTCGCGCGGACCATATCCCCAGAGATTCGCAGGCGATAGAGCTATAATAGGTCCGGTATTTTACCTATTTATGCCGATTTTTCTGGCGAAATTATGCGGCGGGTCGAAAAAAGAGACAAATAGGTCAGTATGTGATACTTTTTTGACTCGAGGTCGCCCCGTATAAGCGGCGCAAAGGGCTTTGCCCAGCCACAGCCAACAGGATGCACGCCATGGCCAAACAGCCGATGCTCAAATTCGTCTCGACCGAGCGCGACATGCCGGAGAAGCGTAAAGCGGATGCGCGCCGGGATGATTTCCACGAGATCTATGCCGAATTTGCCGAGGCGAAGGCCGAAGAGCAGGCGAGCCGTTGTTCGCAATGCGGGGTGCCGTATTGCCAGACGCATTGCCCGCTGCACAACAATATCCCTGACTGGCTGCGCATGACCGCGACGGGCCGTCTGCGCGAGGCTTATGAGATCAGCCAAGCGACCAACACCTTCCCGGAGATCTGCGGCCGCATCTGCCCGCAGGACCGTCTGTGCGAGGGCAACTGCGTGATCGAGCAATCGGGTCACGGCACGGTCACGATTGGCGCGGTGGAGAAATATATCACCGACACGGCGTGGGAAGAGGGCTGGGTTCAGCCGCTCAAGCCCGCTGAAGAACGCAGCGAGAGCGTGGGTATCATCGGTGCCGGTCCGGCGGGTCTGGCGGCGGCGGATGCGCTGCGCCGCGCGGGTGTGCAGGTGACGGTGTATGATCGCTATGACCGCTCGGGCGGGCTGCTGACCTACGGGATTCCGGGCTTCAAGCTGGAGAAAGAGGTGGTGATGCGTCGCCACAAGCAGCTTGAGGACGGGGGTGTGACCTTCAAACTCAACTGCAATGTCGGCACGGACATTTCTTTCGCCGATATTCGCGCCGAGCATGACGCGGTGCTGATTGCAACGGGCGTTTATAAGAGCCGCGATCTTGGCGGGCCGGGCGCGGGTCTTGGCGGGATCGTCAAGGCGATCGACTATCTCACCGCCTCCAACCGTCAGAATTTCGGGGACAAAGTGCCGGAGATCGAAAGCGGCGAGCTTTGGGCGGAAGGCAAGCGTGTCGTCGTGATCGGCGGCGGCGATACGGCGATGGACTGCGTGCGCACGGCGATCCGTCAGGGCGCGACCTCGGTGAAATGTCTCTACCGCCGCGACCGCGCGAATATGCCGGGTTCGGTCCGCGAGACTCAGAATGCCGAAGAAGAGGGCGTCGAATTCGTCTGGCTCTCCGCGCCGAAAGGGTTCACCGGCGATGACAATGTGAGCGGCGTGCGCGTCGCGAAGATGCGCCTTGGCGCGGCGGACGCGACGGGCCGCCAGTCCCCCGAGGAAATCGAGGGCGCGGATTACACCGAAGAGGCGGATCTCGTCATCAAGGCGCTTGGTTTCGAGCCGGAAGAACTGCCGACGCTTTGGGAAACGCCGGAGCTTGAAGTCACCCGCTGGGGGACCGTGAAGGCCGATTTCATCACCAAGCAGACGGCGCTTCCCGGCGTCTATGCGGCGGGCGACATCGTGCGCGGTGCGTCGCTGGTGGTCTGGGGGATCCGCGATGGCCGCGATGCGGCGGATGCGATCCTCAAAGGCTTCGGCGCGACGGCGCAGATCGCGGCGGAATAACCATGGCGACGCAAAAAGGACAGTGCATGTGCGGGGCGGTCACTTTCACCGCAACCGACGCGGAGCCGGAAGTTCACGCCTGCCATTGCGAGATGTGCCGCCGCTGGACGACGGCAGCGTTTCTCGCGGTCTCGGTCGGCAAGGACAATCTCGCTGTGGAAGGCCCGGTCGTCTGGCGAGACACCTCGGATTGGGCCAAACGCGGCTGGTGTAAGGACTGCGGCACGCCGCTTTTCTACCGGATCACCGCGGAAGGGCCGATGGAGGGACATTGGGAAGTCTCGATGGGCGCCTTTGACGATCCGAGCGGCTTCGCCTTCACCAAGGAAATTTTCATCGACCGCAAGCCCGGCAATTTTGCCTTCCACGGCGCGGATCGCGAAACCATGACGGCGGAGCAGGTCTTCGCCATGTTCGGCGACCTTTGACGCCATCACAAAATTTCGGTTCGCAATCATTAGGTTCGAACCAACCGACGGAGGACACCATGACCAAATTTGACGCCAAATGGGTGGCCGAGCAGGAAGCGCATCGCGCCTATCTCGCGGAGCATGGGATGTATAACCCCGAGGATGAGCATAGCTCTTGCGGGGTCGGGCTGGTTGTCTCTATCGACGGGACGCCGCGCCGCGAAGTGGTGCAGGCGGGGATCACGGCGCTCAAGGCGATCTGGCACCGGGGCGCGGTCGATGCTGATGGCAAAACCGGCGACGGCGCGGGCATCCACGTGCAGATCCCGGTCAGCTTCTTTGAGGATCAGATCCGCCGCACGGGCCACGAGCCGGATGATGGCCGCCTTGCCGTGGGCATGGTGTTCCTGCCGCGTCTCGATTTCGGGGCGCAGGAGCGGGCGCGGACGATTGTGGAGGCCGAAGTTCTCCGCATGGGTCACCGCATCTATGGCTGGCGTCATGTGCCGGTTGATGTGACCTGCCTTGGCGAGAAAGCCAACGCGACCCGCCCGGAAATCGAGCAGATGCTGATCTCCGACGGCAAGGGTCTCGATGAGGAAGATTTCGAGCGCGAACTTTACGTCATGCGCCGCCGGATCGAAAAAGCGATCAGCAATGCGGGCGTGCCGGGCTTTTACATCTGCTCGCTGTCCTGCCGCTCGATTATCTACAAGGGCATGATGCTGGCCGAGCAGGTCGCGGTGTTCTACCCGGATCTTGAGGACGAGCGTTTTGAGTCCGCCTTCGCGATCTACCACCAGCGCTATTCGACCAACACCTTCCCGCAATGGTGGCTGGCGCAGCCCTTCCGGATGCTGGCCCATAACGGCGAGATCAACACGCTCAAGGGCAACCTCAACTGGATGAAAAGCCACGAGATCCGCATGGCGTCGGATTACTTCGGCGATCTGGCGGATGAGATTAAACCCATCGTGCCGGGCGGCTCGTCCGACAGTGCCGCGCTCGATGCGGTGTTTGAGGTGGTCGTGCGCGCGGGCCGCTCCGCGCCGATGGCGAAAACCATGCTGGTGCCGGAAAGCTGGTCGAATACCGGCTCCGAAATGCCGCAGCCGTGGAAAGACATGTATGCCTATTGCAACTCGGTGATGGAGCCGTGGGACGGTCCCGCCGCGCTCGCCATGACCGATGGTCGTTGGGTTTGCGCGGGTCTTGACCGGAACGGCTTGCGCCCGATGCGTTATGTTGTGACCGGGGATGGCCTTCTGATCGCGGGCTCCGAGGCCGGGATGGTGCCGGTCGACGAGACCACGGTGAAGGAAAAGGGCGCGCTTGGTCCGGGCCAGCTTCTGGCCGTCGATATGCAAGAGGGCAAGCTCTACCACGACACCGAGATCAAGGATGCGCTGGCCGCCTCGCGCCCGTTTGGCGAGTGGGTCGGCAAGATCACCGATCTGGAGAAAGACCTCGACCACGCCAAGGAAGATGACGGTTATACCGGCGATCAGTTGCGCCGCCGCCAGATCGCGGCCGGGTACAGCCTTGAGGAGCTGGAAATGGTCCTCGCGCCGATGGCCGAGGATGGCAAGGAAGCGATTGCGTCCATGGGCGATGACACGCCGTCGGCGGTGCTCTCCGAGCAGTATCGCCCGCTCTCGCATTACTTCCGCCAGAACTTCTCCCAGGTGACCAACCCGCCGATTGACAGCCTGCGCGAATTCCGCGTGATGAGCCTCAAGACGCGGTTCGGGAACCTCAAAAACGTGCTGGACCAATCCGGCAGCCAGACGGAAATCCTGACGCTCGACAGCCCGTTCCTCTCGAATGGCTGGTTCAATGCGATGGTGAGCTATCTCGGCGATGGCGTGAAAACGCTCGATTGCACCTACACCACCGATGAAGGGCTGGAAGCGGCGATTGCGCGGCTCCGGACCGAGGCGGAGGATGCGGTGCGTGCCGGTGCGGCGCATATTGTGCTGACCGACGAGCATCAGGGGCCGGAGCGCCTGCCGATGCCGATGATCCTCGTGACCAGCGCCGTCCATTCGGGGCTGACCGCCAAGGGTCTGCGGACCTTCGTGTCGCTTAATGTCCGCTCCGCCGAGTGTATCGACCCGCATTATTTCGCGGTGCTGATCTCCTCCGGTGCGACCACGGTGAACCCGTATCTGGCGCAGGACAGCCTCGCGGATCGCATCCGCCGCGGCCTGCTCGACGGCGATATCGACACGGCGATGAGCCGCTACCGCACCGCGATTGACCAAGGCTTGCTGAAGATCATGGCGAAGATGGGCATCTCGGTCCTCTCGTCCTATCGCGGCGGTCTGAATTTCGAGGCGGTTGGCCTCTCCCGTGCGCTTTGCGCGGCCTATTTCCCCGGCATGCACAGCCGCATTTCGGGCATCGGAATCCTTGGAATCGAAAAGAAAATCCGCGACGTGCACACCAAGGCGTGGGGTGACGGGCCGGATGTGCTGCCGATTGGCGGTTTTTACAAAGCGCGCCGCTCGGGCGAGACCCATGCTTGGGAAGCGCGTGCGATGCACGTCCTGCAAACTGCTTGCAAGCGCGGCAATTTCGACATTTGGAAGCAGTATTCCAAGATGATGAAGGAGCGCCCGCCGATCCATCTGCGTGATCTGCTCGACTTCAAACCGGCGGCGAAACCCGTACCGCTCGAAGAGGTCGAGAGCATCACCACGATCCGCAAGCGGTTCGTGACCCCCGGCATGTCCCTCGGCGCGCTCTCACCCGAGGCGCACCGGACGCTGTCGATCGCCATGAACCGTATCGGCGCGAAGTCCGACAGCGGCGAGGGCGGCGAGTCCCCCGAGGATTTCACCCCCGAGCCCAATGGCGACAACGCCTCTGCGAAGATCAAGCAGGTCGCGTCGGGTCGGTTCGGCGTGACGGCGGAATATCTGCTGCATTGTGAAGAGCTTGAGATCAAGGTCGCGCAGGGGGCAAAGCCCGGCGAGGGCGGCCAGCTTCCGGGCATGAAGGTGACCGAGCTGATCGCGAAACTGCGCCACTCCACCCCTGGCGTGACGCTGATCTCACCGCCGCCGCATCACGATATCTATTCCATCGAGGATCTGGCGCAGCTTATCTATGACCTCAAGCAGATCAACCCGAAGGCGAAGGTGACCGTGAAGCTCGTGGCCTCCACCGGGGTCGGCACGATTGCCGCCGGTGTGGCCAAGGCGAAGGCGGATATCATCCTGATTTCGGGCCATAATGGCGGCACCGGGGCGTCTCCCGCGACCTCGATCAAATTCGCGGGTCTGCCGTGGGAGATGGGGCTCACCGAGGCGCATCAGGTGCTGGCGATGAACAATCTGCGCGAGCGCGTGACCCTGCGGACCGATGGCGGTCTGCGCACGGGCCGGGACATTGTGATCGCGGCGATGCTGGGGGCCGAGGAATACGGCATCGGGACGGCGGCGCTGATCGCCATGGGCTGTATCATGGTGCGTCAGTGCCAGTCGAACACCTGCCCGGTCGGCGTCTGCGTGCAGGACGAAGCGCTGCGCAAGAAGTTCACCGGGACGGCGGATGATGTGGTTAATCTCATCACCTTCTATGCGCAGGAAGTGCGCGAGATCCTTGCCAGCTTGGGTGTGCGGAGCCTCGACGAGGTGGTTGGCCGCGCCGATCTTCTCAGTCAGGTCAGCCGCGGTGCCGAGCATCTCGACGATCTCGACATGAACCCGCTCTTGATCGAAGTCGATGCCGCGCGCCAGATCACATATGACCGCAACGCGCCGCGCAATGCCGTGCCGGAGACGCTGGACTCGAAGATCCTCCGCGATGGCGGGCCGTTCTTCAACGATGGCGAGAAGATGCAGCTGTCCTACACGGTTGAGAACACGCACCGCACCGTCGGCACCCGCGTCTCCTCGCACCTGGTGCAGCGGTTCGGGATGCGCAACAGCCTCCAGCCAGATCACCTGACGATCCAGCTCACCGGCAGCGCGGGCCAATCGCTCGGCGCCTTCGCCGCCCCCGGCATGAAAATCGTCTGCTACGGCGATGCGAATGACTATGTTGGCAAGGGCCTCTCCGGTGGCACCGTGGTGGTGCGCCCGGCGCTTGGCAGCCCGCTCACGGCGGCGGAGAACACGATCATCGGCAACACCGTGCTTTACGGCGCGACCGATGGCCACCTCTTCGCCAATGGCCGGGCGGGCGAGCGTTTCGCCGTCCGCAACTCCGGCGCGAAGGTCGTGATCGAGGGCTGCGGCACCAATGGTTGCGAGTATATGACTGGCGGGATGGCCGTGATCCTCGGCTCCGTGGGCGAGAATTTCGGCGCGGGCATGACGGGCGGGATGGCCTTCATCCTCGACGAGGAGGACAATATCGACCGCCTCATCAACCCGGAATCGATCATCGCCCAGCCGATCCGCTCGTCGCAATGGGAAGCCGTGCTGCGCGGTCTGATCGAACAGCATGTGAAGGAAACCGAAAGCCGCAAGGGTGAGGAAATCCTCCGCGATTGGGACCTCTGGCTGCCGAAATTCCGCCAGATCGTGCCGAAGGAAATGCTCAGTCGTTTGGAGTATCCGCTCGATGATGAGACACGGGAAACCGCATAAAAGAGGCGCCTTCGGGCGCCTTTTTCGAAATTGAATAAATATAAGGTAAAATATAGTGCCACAGTGGTTAATAAACTTAACTCAGCCTCAAGCTACCTTGGGTTCAGGTGTTGTGACTTTTCTAGGCGCGATTTGCGCGGTACTGTTAGGGTGGATGTTGTTCAGCGGAAAAATTAGGGATATGAAGTCAACTATTCAGGAAACTGATGACATCTTAAAAGAGCATCAGTTTGAAGTTAAGAAGACATTGGATGAGATTGAAAGTAAGCTGAGTAGCTTGACTGCTAGCGCAGCGCAAATCAGAGCGGATGTTGCCGATAACCAAGCCTTTGATACTGACGAGGCTGATGAAAAAGCGGAGGTGGACGGCAATGAGTTAAGCTTTGAAGATCTATCATCAAGTTGGTGGAAGATCCGAGATACGTTAGAATCTATAGCTTCAGATCCTGAGATTGACGGTAGGACTGCGGCAAAATACGCAAGGATCGACAGACGTAGCTACTCCGATCTAATCGAATCTCTAGATTTTGATGGGAAATTGGGTAGCGATGGCGACCGATTTCTTGAAGCTGCCAAAATCTGGCTTTCTCACAGACCGAGAAAAAAGAAACCTTCTCAAGAAGTAATTATGCGCATGGTTGCGTTGGCTAATTCGTTGGTGGAGAAACATTCTAACAATCGTATTAATTAAATTTCCGTTTTACATGATTTAAAAAATTCATCGCGAACTTTCCCTAAAATACAAAAAAGGGAGCCCGCAGGCTCCCTTTCCATGCCTCACCATTCAGATTGCTTACGCAAAGTCGAAGTAGTCGGTCTGGCTCGCGCAGGGGTCCGGCTGCTGGCCGCCGCAGGAGTTGTCGTGGTGGTGGTTCTGACCGCAGTCATTGTCGTTGTCGTGGTCAAAAATGTCGAAGATGTCGTTGATCTTGTCGACTTTCCACGCGATCAGGTCGTTCGCCCAATCGAAGATGTTGGTGGAACCGTGGTCATGGCCGCAGTCGTTGCTATTACCCCAGGTCTTGAAGCTGAAAAACATTTTATGTCTCCATATATCTGTATGAGCGCTTTTTTGCGCATATGTTTTTTAACCACGAGAAAGCCGACTCGCCACGAAAGTTTTTAAAAAAGACTTAAGGGTTTATTTAAAATTATTTAAACCGTGTTCAGGTTTTGTCCGCATGACAATGGCGGTTTAAAGGGGCGTAAAAACGTAATCGAGGGCTTGCCAACGCCCTGCTTTCAAAGCTGTTTTTCTCGAAGCGATGTTGCCACCGTCGATTGTGCCGATCAAAAGCCGGTCGCGGGTCGGGTGGCGCGCGGCGAGGGCCGATTGCGCCGCCGCGGCGTAGCCAAAACCGGCGTGATCGAGGCGCACAATTTCCTCGATTACCTCGTCTCCGGCGATCCAGTCGATCGCGCCCGGCGCCGCCGCGATGAGGCCGGTGATGCCCTTCCCCTCGACGTGGATCGCGAAGAGATCACCTGAGTCCCACAACGCGCGGAGGGTCTCGTCATCGGCGGGGATGACGCCTTTGCGGAGCTCCGGCGTTTCCTGCTCCATCGCGGCGAAGCGTGCGGCGACCATCGCGATGGCGGGTTCGGGTGCAGGAAAAGGCGTTAGCGTGACCTCCGGGCGGGGTGCGCGCATATCCCTGTATCGCGCCAAGAAGATACTGGTGTCGATATGGCTGCCCTTGGGAAGGGTCTCACCCGGCCTATGGCGCGTCCGCATGTGGTGCGGCGCGAAGCTTTGCCATTCCGCCGCCACGGTTGTCGCGAGCGCATCGAGACTGTCGAAACTATGCGCAATCACCTCGACGAAGGGGCGTGTGATGTCCTGCGCGTAGAAGCGGATGCCGCCGAGCAGCGCGCCTGCCTGCGTGCGGATATGACGATGCGCATAATCCAGCGGCGCGATGCCGGGCAGCTCGATATGGTCGGAGAAGAGCCGCGCGAAATCGGCGTCACCGACCCTTGCTCTCTGAAGCTCCAGCCAGTCGGCCAGCATCATGCGGCCCGTCGGCCCATAAAGCGTTTCGGCAAGCGCGCCCTCCCAGCGAAGGGACGGCCAATCATCGGAAAAGCGATGCATTCTCATCGCATAAGTCGGGAAACCGTGCCTGTCACCCCGTGCCGCATGGCTCTGCGACCTTGCGCCGCGGCGCGCGCTTGCCTAATCACGCGAGCATGGCGCGGGCAAAACAGGCAGAGATCGAGGAAGAGCAGGAGGACGCGCCGAAGCGTGGCCTGTTGCGGCGGCTTGTCGGCTGGACCGTGCGCCAGTTTCTGCGGCTCACGGCGTTTCTCGCGCTGATCATCCTGATCCTGCGGTTCATCGCGCCGCCCTTCACGCCGCTGATGATGATGGAAACCAACCGTCTGGGCGAGGTCCGGCAGGAGTGGGTGCCCCTCGACGCGATCAACCCGCGCATGAGCCGGGCGGTCGCGGCGGCGGAGGATGCAAGGTTCTGCAACCATGGCGGCTTTGACGGGGTCGCGATCCGGCAGGCCATCGAGGATGGGTCGGGCCGGGGGGCCAGCACGATAACGCAGCAGGTGGCGAAGAATGTGTTTCTCTGGCCGGGGCGGTCCTGGCTCCGCAAGGGGGCGGAGGCCTATCTGACCATCCTGATCGAGCTGATCTGGCCGAAAGCGCGGATCATGGAGATTTATCTCAATGTCGCGGAAATGGGCGAGGGTGTGTTCGGGGTTGAGGCGGCGGCGCAGTATTGGTTCGGCGTCTCGGCGTCCGAGTTGAGCGAGCGGCAGGCGGCGCAATTGGCGGCGATCCTGCCCGCGCCGAAAAGCCGCTCGGCACGGCAGTCGAGCCAACGCGCCGCGCGGATCGTTGATGGCGGGCGGACGCTGGCGGCCAATGGCGGCGCGGCCTGTTTCGGCGGTTAAGGGCGCGGACGTTCCAAGACAAGGCACGGGTCGCCGAGATACTCCGTTTCGCGGATTTGTTGGAAGCCGAGCTTGGTGGCGAGGTTGATGGAGGCGGTATTCTCCGGCGCGACGATGGCGGAGACGACCTCTGGCGCGCGGGCGTCATCGAGCCAGTCGAGCGCCGCTTGGCAGGCTTCGAAAGCGTAGCCTTTGCCGTGCATGGCGGGCGAGATTACCCACCCCATCTCAATGCCCCGTAAGGGCGGCGAAATCGTGCGGATGCCCGTCATGAAGCCTGCGGAGCCGACAAATTCGCCCGCATGGGTTTCCACGAGCCAATATCCATAACCAAAGAGAAGCCAGTGGCCGACCTTGGCGCAGATCCGGTTTTGGCTGCGCTCAACCGTTTGCGGGGTGCCGCCGATGTAGCGCACCACCTCGGGGTCCGCCCACATGGTCGCGATATCGTCGAGATCATCCGCCCTATGGACGCGCAGCCGCAGCCGCTCTGTCTCCAGAAGCGGCACGATTCCGTCGAGCGGATTAGGCGATAACGAGCTGTCCATCCTGTTCTTTTAGCGGAATTTCCGCGAGGCGACAGCCCTCGGCGTGACCGCTCAACCCTTCGCCCGTCAGCGCGTCAAACACCGCGTCGTGGTTGGAGCAGATGAGCCGGTCACCGTTCTGAACGTCGCTGTCCCGCTGATCGAGCGGCAGGAACTGATGCGGGCAGAGATTGACGAAGGCGCGCGGCCCGGCGCTGGTCGGCACCACGAGGACAGGCAACTTGCCCAGAATCTCGGAGACGGGAGCCGCAACCCCCGCCTCGCAAATCGCGGTTCCGGGCGCAGGCGCCCCCGGAAACTCGTGCCATGCGCGCATCAGATGACCCCGCGGGCTTCCTGATCGGCTTCGATCGACTCGAAGAGCGCCTTGAAGTTGCCCTCACCGAAACCGTCATCGCCCTTGCGCTGAATGAACTCGAAGAAGATCGGCCCGATCACCGTTTTCGAGAAAATCTGTAGCAGGATCTTGGTGTTGCCCCCATCGACCACGCCTTCGCCGTCGATCAGAATGCCGTGCTTCTTCATTCGGTCCATCGGCTCGTCATGACCAGACACGCGGTCATAGGACATGTCGTAATAGATCTCCGGCGGCGGCGGCATGAAGCGCAGGCCATTGGCATGGATCTGATCGGTCGAGTCGTAGATATTCTCGCTCGCGACCGCGATGTGCTGGATGCCTTCGCCTTTATATTCCTTGAGATATTCCTCGATCTGGCTCTTTTCATCGGCGCTTTCATTGATCGGGATGCGGATGCGGCCGCAGGGCGAGGTCAGGGCGCGGGAGAACAGCCCCGTTTTCTTGCCCTCGATATCGAAGAACCGGATCTCCTTGAAATTGAAGATCTCGTTATAGAAGCGATACCACGTGTCCATATTGCCGCGATGGACGTTGTGGGTCAGGTGGTCGAGATAGTAGAAGCCCACGCCTTCGGGCTTCGGGTCCGCGCCATCCAGCCACTCATATTCGGCCTCGTAAGGATTGCCCTTCTCGCCATAGGTGTCGACGAAATAGAGCAGGCTATCGCCGATGCCGTAAACGGCGGGGACATCGAGGACCTTGCCGCCCCCTTCATAGGGCTTCGCGCCCATCTCCACCGCGCGGTTAAAGGCGTGCTCCGCATCAACCACGCGCCACGCCATCGACGGCGCGCAAGGGCCGTGAAGCTCGACGAAATCCATCCCCATCGAGCCTTTTTCAGCGTTCAGCACATAGGTGATGTCGCCCTGCTGCCAAAGGGTGATGTCCTTGGTCTTGTGCTTGGCGGTCTTGGTGTAGCCCATCTTGGTGAAGAGATCGGCCAGCTCATCCGGGTTCGGGTGCGCGAATTCAACGAATTCAAATCCGTCGGTCCCGGCGGGGTTCTGGTCGGTGATCTCTGCCGGCGGGGCGTCGTGCGGGAAGGGTCCCATAGCATCCTCCATGTGATTGTTGAGGGGACTCTCCCATGAAACCCTTGCATTGTGCGCGCGAATCTGGACTAATTTGAAATTAGTATGCGTGATTGACGCATTTTAAATTTAAATAGCGCGCGAAATACGCATATGACAGAGTTGGACCGCACAGACCGCCGCCTGATTCACGCCCTTCAGGGCGATGCGACGCTCACCAATGCCGAGTTGGGTGAGCGGCTGAATCTCTCGGCAAGTCAGGCTGGGCGGCGACGGCAAAAGCTGGAAGAGGGCGCGATCATCACCGGGGCGCGGGCTCTGGTCGATGCCCCTAAGGTCGGTCTCACCATCGAAAGTTTCGTGCAGGTTGTGATGGCGGGCCATTCGCGGCGCAATGCAAAGGATTTCGAAACGGCGATGCAGCGCCGCCCCGAAATTGTCGCCGTGTGGACGCTCACCGGCGAGGCGGACTATCTGTTGCGCGTCTATACACCCGATCTTAAGGCGCTCAACCATCTGGTGCAGGAGGTTCTGCTCGACAATCCGGCTGTTGCGCGGGTGCAGAGTCAGATCGTCATGGACCGTGTGAAGCCCGATGCCCCCTTGCCGCTGGACGGCGATTAGCGTTGAGTGGCCTGAGGTGAGGAGAGACATATGCTGAAAACATTGGGCGGCAAGTTCATCATTGTCGGACTGCTGGCGCTTTTGATGGTGATCCCGCTGTTTCTCGCGGGCTCGGTTGTCGGGCAGCGCGAGAGCATCAATCGCGATGTTGTGCGCGAGCTTGGCGAGGAGTGGGGCGGCCCGCAGACCTTTAGCGGGCCGGTGCTGGTCATTCCGGTTGAAGGGACTGTGCTGCGGCAGGTTCAGACAGAACCCGAGGATGGCAGCGAGGCGGGAGAAGAGACGCCGCAGATTATCCGTGAGGTTGGTGCGCGTGACCCGATATATGTGTTGCCCGAGACGCTTGAGATCAATGCCACAAGCCAGAGCGAGCTGCGCAGTCGCGGGATTTTCGAGGTGCCGGTCTATACGGCGGCTCTCGATGCCGCCTTCACCTTCGATCTCAGCGATGTTCCGCAAGCGTTGCGCGAGGGCGACCAGGTGCAATGGGACCGCGCCTATATTCGCATGACCGTCGGCGCGGCCAAGGCGTTGCGCGGTGAGGCGGTGCTAACCCGCAATGGCGAGACGCTTCGGATCGAGCCGAGCGGGTCGAATGTGCGAACGGCGGGCAGTTCCGATCCCGGCGGGCGCTATGGCGGCGGCGGTTACACACCCGGAGCGGCAGGCGGACAATTTCTCGCTAGGCTTGGCGACCCGCGTCAGGGGGGCGAGTTTACCCTAAGTCTCGGGCTTAACGGCGCCGAACGGCTTTTCGTGACCCCGGCAGGCCGCACGACCCGCGTGACAATGGCGGGCGACTGGCCGGACCCGTCTTTCACCGGAGAGTTTTTGCCCGATGATTACGAGGTCAGCGACGACGGGTTCACGGCGACATGGACCATCCCGCATCTGGCGCGCAATCTCGCGCAAGTGTCCCGCAGCGATCAGGATATCGCCGCGCGCGGCGCGACCGCCTTTGGCGTAGAATATCTCCAGATCAATGATTTCTACCGCAAGGCTTATCGCGCCACGACCTATTCGGTCCTGTTCATTGCGCTGACCTTCCTGACGATCCTCCTGCTCGAACGCGGCGCGCCGAAACAGGTTCACCCGGTGCAATATATCCTCGTCGGGCTGGCGCAGGCGGTGTTCGTGCTGCTGATGGTCGCCTATGCGGAGCAGATCGGGTTCCGCTCAGCGTATCTGCTCGCGTCGATTGCCACCATCGGACTGCTGACCGCTTACGGGGCCATTGGCATGAAGATGGGCACATCCGCCATGGTGCTCGGCGCAGCGCTCACCACGCTTTACGCGGTGCTCTATCTCATTCTGGTTAGCACGGATTACGCGCTTCTGGCAGGGGCGAGCCTTGCCTTCCTCGCGCTGGCGGCAACCATGTGGTTCACGCGGGATGAGGAATGGTACACCCCGCATGTGCCTATGGGTGAGGGAAAGTCTGACCGGGATTGATCAGACTTCGGCACATGCGGGGGTAGGGACGCTTACTCGACGCCCGGAATCATCCGGGTGTTGAGGGCGTCGCCTTCGGGGAGGGCGGCATCGCTCGGGGGCATGCCGCCTTCATTCGGTTGACCGTTTTGCGGGGGCTCGCGGCCTTCGGGCGGTGCGCCGCGCCCACCGGGACCGCTTTGGCCAGTCCGGCCTGTCGCGTCGGGATCGACCCCGACCACGAGCGCGGCCTGATAGCCGCTGCCCGGCACTTCGCGGATCGCCGCATAAGCACCTGCGCCCGCCTGTTGCGCGATATTGTCGCCCGTATTGACCGTATCGCGCTCAGTCCCGCGCCCGTCATAAGGCGCGATATTGCGGTAGAGAAACTCGCTCAGAGCATCAGGAAAGAAGATCTGGCTCGTCAGAAGCGTTTCTTCATCGAGAAAGACCTTGTAGTGAATATGCGTCGTCCGCCCGCGATACCAGCCGGGGTAGATCGTCGTGAACTGCGCCACACCGCGCGCATCGGTCTCTTGCGTGCCGCGCAGAAAGGTCTCGCCTTCGGTGTCGAGCGTGCCGTTGCTGCCCTGCGTCGCATAGCCGGAGTAATTGCCCTCCGCATCGCAATGCCAGATATCGACGCGCGCGCCCTCAAGCGGGGTGCAGTTCTCATCGACCACCTGAATTTCCATCACCAGCGGAATGCCGACGCGATCCTCGCGAATATCGACGCGGACGAGGCCGGGATCGAGGTAATACGGTCCTTCGGTCACCTCCGGCGTGAGCGTGCAGACATTCGGCGCGATCAGGCCGATGGATTGCGCCGCTTCGGTCTGTGCCAGCGCCGGACGCGCCCCCACCAGCGCCACCGGAGAGGCGGCGAGTGTCCGCAGAATGTTGCGTCTTGTTAACGACATATCAGTTTCCTTCGTAGATCCATACGAGCTGATACGCATGAGCGTTGGTGATCCGTCGAAATTTTTTCAAATTAACTTTCCGAGACCGCTCCGTGAGCAGGGCTTGCCCCTTTGGAGGCAGAGGCATAGCTTGGCGGCAAAAATAAAGAGCTTGATATGTCTTCCGAAAATCCGTCTCCCAAGCACGCGCCGCTCAGTTATTACGCGTTTGTGCTGCTTGTTTCCGCCTTGATGGGCCTCAACGCGCTGGCCATCGACATCATGCTTCCGGGTCTGCCGCAAATTGGCGAGGATCTGGGTCTGACCGACCCAAATGCTCCGCAACTTGTGATCCCGGCCTATATGCTCGGCTTCGGCGGCGGGCAGCTTGTCATGGGTCTGCTGGCCGATCGCTATGGCCGCAAACCGGTGTTGATTGGCGGGCTGGCGGTCTACGCGCTGGCGAGCCTCGGATGTGTGTTTGTCCCGAGTTTCGGCGGCCTCTTGGCGCTGCGGGTGCTCCAAGGTCTCGGCAGCGCCGCGCCGCGGGTGATCGCCACGACGGTTGTGCGGGACTGCTATGGCGGGCGCAGCATGGCCTCCGTGATGTCGCTCGCCGCGACGATCTTTATGGTCGTCCCGGTGCTGGCCCCGCTGATCGGGCAGGGGATCATGCTGGTTACGAGCTGGCATGGCGTGTTCCTGTTCCTCACGCTGTTCAGCCTGACCGTCCTCTACATCGCCGCCCGCTATCTGCCCGAAACGCTGGACCCGGCGGATCGCCGCGAGATTCGCCTCCCCATTGTGATCGAAGGCATCAAGGCGGTGTTCGGCGACCGCATCACCCTTGGCTATATGCTGGCGGCGGGCGCGTGGTTCGGCGCGCTGTTCGGCTTCATCACCTCGGCGCAGCAGGTGCTGGCGGAGGCGATGGGGCTGGGCGATTATTTCACCATCGTCTTCAGCTTCGTCGCCGGGGGGATCGCGGTCTCGTCTTTCCTCAATGCGCGGCTCGTCGGCCGGTTCGGGATGCGGCGCATGTCCCATGGCGGGACGCTGATGTTCTGCATCACCGCCATTGTCGGGCTGATCATCCAACTGAGCGGGCTCATGACCGTCTGGCTCTTCCTTCCGCTGCTCGCGATCATGATGCTGATGATCGGCGTGACCTTCGCCAATTTCAACGCGCTGGCGATGGAGAACCAGTCGCGTCAGGCGGGGCTGGCCTCCTCCTTCATCGGGGCGATCACCGCCCTGATGGGCATGGTGATCGGCGCGCTGATAGGCCAGAGCTATGACGGCACGGTCACGCCGCTGTTTCTCGGCTATGTGATCTGCTCCTGCACCACGCTGGCGATCATTTTCATCACCGAGCGTGGCAAGCTCTTCGAGCCGATCCACGGGGAATAAGTTAAAATAACGTCATAAAACCGTCGCTTTACAACTCTACAAATATATTTGTAGTAACGGCGCATGAATGATGACACCGCGATTCTCGCCCTCGGGGCGCTGGCCCATGCCGACCGCCTCCGGGCCTTCCGCCTACTGGTGAAAACCGGGCCGGACGGGCTGGCCTCGGGCGAGCTTGCCCGGCAGCTCGACATTGCCCCGACCCGCATGAGCTTCCACCTCGGCACGCTCCAGCGCGCCGGGCTGATCACCTCCACCCGCAGCGGCCAGCAAATGCGCTACCGTCTCCAGCCGGAGACGATGCGCACCCTGATGGGCTTTCTCACCGAAGATTGCTGCGATGGCCGTCCCGACCTCTGCTTTTCAGGAGACTGTTGATGGGAGCGTTTGAGCGCTATCTCTCCGTCTGGATTTTCCTCGCCATCGTCGTGGGTATCGCCCTCGGCCAGATGTTCCCCGGCCTTTTCAGCGCCATCGCGGCGGCGGAGGTGGCGTCGGTCAACCTCGTCGTCGCCGTGCTGATCTGGGCCATGGTCTTCCCGATGATGCTCGGCGTCGATTTCGGCGCGGTCAAAGACGTGGCCCGCCAGCCGCGCGGCCTGCTGATCACGCTGGTCGTCAACTGGCTGGTGAAACCCTTCACAATGGCCTTCCTCGCGGTCCTCTTTTTCGACTACATCTTCGCCCCCTGGATCGCCCCCGAGGACGCCCAGCAATATATTGCGGGCCTGATCCTGCTTGGCGCGGCGCCCTGCACGGCGATGGTGTTCGTCTGGTCGCAACTGACCCGCGGCGATGAAACTTACACACTGGTGCAAGTGGCCGTAAACGATCTCATCATGGTCATCGCCTTCGCTCCCATCGTGGCCCTCTTGCTTGGCGTCTCCGACATCACCGTGCCTTGGGAAACGCTGATCCTCTCGGTCATCCTCTTCATCGTCCTGCCGCTCGCCGTCGCCATGGTGATCCGCCGGACGATGGATTGGGAAGCGCTTATGACCCGGATCAAGCCGCTCTCCATGATCGGCCTCGTTGCCACTGTGGTGATCCTCTTCGGCTTGCAAGGCAGCGTGATCCTGAGCCGTCCCATTGTGATCCTGATGATCGCCGTGCCGATCCTGATCCAAAGCTACGGCATCTTCGCGGTGGCCTATGGCGCGGCCTATGCGCTGAAAGTCCCGCATAAGATCGCCGCGCCCTGCGCCATGATCGGGACCTCGAATTTCTTCGAACTCGCCGTCGCCGTCGCCATCTCGCTCTTCGGATTGACCTCCGGCGCAGCGCTCGCAACCGTCGTGGGCGTCCTCGTCGAAGTGCCGGTGATGCTGTCCCTCGTCGCCTTCGCCAACCGCACTCGCGATAAATTTCCACAGGAGTGAGCCATGATCACGATCTATCACAACCCCAAATGCGGCACGTCGCGCAATGTCCTCGCCATGATCCGCGAGAGCGGTGAGGAGCCCGAGGTGATCGAATATCTCAAAACCCCGCCGGGCCGCGAGAAGCTGGTGGAATTGATCACCGCTATGGGCATCCCGGTGCGTGATCTGCTCCGCCGCAAGGGCACGCCCTATGACGAAATGGGCCTCGATGATGAGAGCCTCTCGGATGAAGACCTGATCGACGCGATGGTGCAGGCACCGATCCTGATGAACCGCCCGGTGGTCGTCTCGCCGAAAGGCACCAAGCTCTGTCGTCCTTCCGAAAAGGTGCTGGAATTGCTCGACAATCCGCCCGCGAGCTTCACCAAGGAAGACGGGGAAGTGGTTAGCAAATGACCGATCTGTCGGATCTGCCCAATATCGACGCGGACTCCTTCGCGCCGATTGACCCGCAGGACTGGGCGCCGCCGGGCGATGACGGCCACCCGCCGCGCATTCTGCTCCTTTACGGCTCGCTTAGGGAGCGCTCGTTTTCGCGGCTCGCGGCGGAAGAAGCCGCGCGGCTCCTGCGCGCTTTCGGGGCGGATGTGAAAATGTTCGACCCAACCGGCCTGCCGCTCCCGGACAGCACCGAGCCGGATCACCCCAAGGTCGCGGAACTCCGCGATCTGGTGCAATGGTCCGAAGGTATGGTCTGGTCCTCGCCCGAGCGCCACGGCTCCATGACGGGTATCATGAAAGCGCAGATCGACTGGATCCCGCTCTCCCTCGGCGCGGTGCGGCCCAGCCAAGGCAAGACGCTGGCGGTCATGCAGGTCTGCGGCGGCTCGCAAAGTTTCAACGCGGTAAACCAACTCCGTATCCTCGGGCGCTGGATGCGGATGTTGACGATCCCGAACCAATCCTCCGTCGCCAAAGCCTTTATGGAGTTCGACGAGGACGGCCGCATGAAGCCCTCCGCCTACTACAACCGCATCGTCGATGTGATGGAGGAACTGGTGAAATTCACCTATCTCACGCGCAGCCGCGCCACTCTTACCGACCGCTATTCCGAGCGCGTCGAAAGCGCCGCCGAGTTGTCGAAACGGGTAAATCAACGCAGCATCTGAGCCTCTTCGGCCCGGTTTTCACGCTTTGTGACCCGGCGGAAAGTCTTGACCTTCCGCCGGCAACCGCGAAACTCGGGCAAATTTGTGAGGACACGCATGTATCAGCCCGCCATCGCCGCCACCGGCCTTTTCATCCCGCCCGAAACCATCAGCAATGCCGAGCTTGTCGAGAGCTTCAACGCCTATGCCGACCGGTTCAACGCGGAGAATGCCGAGGCGATTGAGGCGGGCGAGATCGAGGCGAAGGCGCATTCTTCCGTCGAATTTATCGTGAAGGCGTCGGGCATCGAGAGTCGCTATGTGATGGACAAATCCGGCGTTCTTGACCCGGACCGCATGTATCCGCATCTGCGTCAGCGCAGCGATGATGAGCCGTCGATCATGGCAGAAATCGGGGTGGACGCGGCGAAAAAGGCGCTCGATGCGGCGGGTCTCACTGGAGGGGATATCGACCTCGTGATCTGCGCAGCGTCGAATATGGAACGCGCCTATCCCGCAATTGCCGTGGAAATCCAAAAGCTTCTCGGCGCGGGCGGCTTCGCCTTCGACATGAACGTCGCCTGTTCCTCCGCGACCTTCGGGATCCAGGCCGCCGCCGACATGATCCGCTCCGGCTCCGTGCGCCGCGCGCTGGTGGTGAACCCGGAAATCACCTCCGGCCACCTCGAATGGCGCGACCGCGACTGTCACTTCATCTTCGGCGATGTGGCGACCGCGACCGTGGTGACGCGCAAGGACGATCTCGACCACGGCTTCGAAATCCTCGGCACCCGCTGCGCCACCGAGTTCTCCAATAATATCCGCAATAACAACGGCTTCTTGCGCCGCAACCGCCCCGACGGCATGGCCGACCGCCGCGACATGCAGTTCATGCAAGAGGGCCGCAAAGTGTTCAAAGAGGTCGTCCCGATGGTCGCGGAGCACATTACCGAACATCTCGCGGACACCGGCATCGAGACAGACTCCCTCCGCCGCCTCTGGCTCCACCAGGCCAACAAGGGCATGAATGATTTCGTCGGCCGCAAAGTCCTCGGCCGCGAGCCGGAAGCGGGCGAACAGCCCAACATCCTCCAGGAATTCGCCAACACCTCGTCGGCTGGCTCCATCATCGCGTTCCACCGCTTTTCGGATGATCTGGCGGACGGCGACAAGGGCGTCATCTGCTCGTTTGGGGCGGGGTACTCCGTGGGATCGGTGATCGTGGAGAGGTTTTGATCTTCAGCAAAGGGGCTTCGTGGCGCACGACGCTTTCAAACCCGATCCACTATTATTGGACCGGCGCCCTGTTGTTTTGGCTCTTTCCATTCGTGTATGCGGCCGACATCCTGCTCGCGCCGCAATGGTATGCGCCGCATTGGCAATGCGACAGTTTAGGCATCCCAATTGGCGGCGCAATCTTCGGTGCGCTGCCAAGCATCCCATTTGTCTTGATCTTGAGCGCAATTCTTGTTTTTCCGGCCACCCGTGCGCGTCAAATTGGCGCTGATATCTTCGACCTGTCGCTTGGTCGTGGCCCCCTGAAGCATGTCCTTAATCTGATTGCAGTTGTCGTTATCCTTGCGTGGATTTATTCGCTTTTCCAGACGGTATGGTCTGCCACAGTCCCGCAAACGTTCACCGCGGACTGCGGCGGAAGTGCCGAGCCGATCACAGTAACCATGCGCGGCCCGATCTTCGAAATTTTTAATCTTTATTTTCTGGTCCTGATTATCTGGCTCCTCCATCTGAGAGCGATGGCTTTGTCGCCAAAGATAACTCCGAGAATCCGGGAATGAGGCTGGTTCGTTAGAGCTCGGGCAGCGCGAAAAAAATACCTCACCCCGCAAACAGTCCCCCAAACTCTTCCCTCAGCGCCGCTTTCTGCACCTTCCCCATCGTGTTGCGCGGTAGCTCGTCGACCACCACCACCTTTTTCGGCTGCTTGAACTTCGCCAGACTGTCCGCGAGCCCGCCGATGATCGCTTGGGGGTCCGGCTCGGTGCCTTTCGCGCGCGCGACCACGGCCACGACGCCTTCGCCGAAATCGGGGTGGGGGACGCCGATGACGGCGCTTTCGAGCACGCCGGGCATCTCGTCGATCAAGAGTTCGACCTCTTTGGGATAGATGTTGAAGCCACCGGAAATGATCAGATCCTTGCCGCGTCCGACGATGGTGACATAGCCGTCCGGGTCGATCAGGCCGAGATCACCGGTTTTGAACCAGCCGTCTTCGGCCAGCTCTTCGGCGGTCTTTTCGGGCATCCGCCAATAGCCTTGAAAGACGTTGCCGCCGCGCACTTCGATCATGCCGATCTCGCCTTGGGGGAGGGTCTCGCCGCCCTCGCCGGTGATCTTCAGCTCGACGCCGGGGAGCGGGAAGCCGACGGTGCCGGCGCGGCGTTCGCCATCATAGGGGTTCGACGTGTTCATATTGGTTTCGGTCATGCCGTAGCGCTCAAGGATGCGGTGGCCGGTACGGTCCTCGAACGCGCGGTGCGTTTCGGCAAGGAGTGGCGCGCTGCCCGAAGTGAAGAGGCGCATCTTGCCCACGAGATCGCGGGTGAAATCGTCGCGGTCGAGCAGGCGGGTGTAGAAAGTCGGCACGCCCATCATGCTGGTCGCGTCGGGCAGGAGGCGGATCACGGTGTCCGCGTCGAATTTCGGGAGCCAGATCATCGCGCCGCCGACGAGCATCAGGACGTTGGATGCCACGAAAAGCCCGTGGGTGTGGAAGATGGGAAGCGCGTGGAGCAGCACATCATTCGCCGCGAAGCGCCAGACATCGACCAGTGTTTCGGCATTGGAGAGCAGGTTGGCGTGGCTCAGCATCGCGCCCTTGGAGCGCCCGGTCGTGCCGGACGTGTAGAGAATGGCGGCGAGATCATCCGCGCTGCGGGCCACCGGCTCGTGAGTATCGGGCTGCGCTTTGGTCTCATTCATCAAGCTGCCGGAGCCATCGGCGGCGAGAGTCAGGAGCTCACCGTCCGCTGGCATGAATTCCTGCTTTTTCGCCTCACGGGATGGGTCGCAGACAACCAGCGCGGGTTCTGCATCGCCGACGAAATAGGCGATCTCGGTCGGCGTGTAGGCGGTGTTGAGTGGCAGAAATACTGCGCCCGCGCGCACGGTCGCGAGATAAAGCGCCAGCGCTTGCGGGGATTTTTCCACCTGAACGGCCACGCGGTCACCGGGCGCGACACCTTTGGACACCAGCAGATTGGCGAGTTGGCCCGACAGGCGATAGACCGCGTCATAGGACCATACGCCGCCCTCCGGCAGGATCAGAAAATCGCGATCCTTGCCCTCATGCGGGCCCATCAAGGCGTCAAAAAGCATGTTGCTCATAGCTGTCGATCCTTTTCTTTGGCAGGGGTCGTGTCGCTGGCCGCCTTGCGGGCCATGTCCTGCATTTTCTTGGGCGCGGCGATGATGCCGCGTTCGCTGAAATCATCGTGGCGCGTCTCGATCCGTTTGAGATCATAGAGATAATTCACCATCATGCCGAGGCTTTGCTTCTGGCCGCGTGGGGAGGTGTCAGCGCCTGCGATCACGCGATGCGCCTCGGCGCCGTTGCCCAAATGGAATCGGGCCACCGGGTCGCGCGGGCGCTCGCGGGCATCTTTCGCGAGCAGCAGATAGCGCGCGGTCTGGGCTGAGAGGGGGGCCGTTTCGGCGCTCTCCAGAAGGCGGCGGGCAGGGGCTTCGCCCGCTTCGGCGCGTTCCTCCAGCCAGGCGCGCAGGCCGGGAATGGGGGAGAGGGTGACGAATTGCGTGAGGTTTGGCAACTCGCGCGCCAGTTCGGCGACGACATTCTTGATCAGCAGATTGCCGAAACTTATCCCGGCAAGCCCCGCTTGGCAGTTCGAGATGGAATAGAACACCGCCGTGTCGGCCTGATCGGGACGCAGGACGGCGCGGTCGTCGTCAATCAGCGCCTGCACCGAATTCGGCAGTCCCTCGATCAGCGCAATTTCGACGAAGATTAGCGGCTCATCCGGCATGGCGGGGTGCATGAAGGCGTAGCAGCGCCGATCGGGCGGCAGCACGCGCCGTTGCAAGTCGTTGAAATCCTGAATTTCATGCACGGCTTCATATTGGATCAGCTTTTCCAGAAGCAGAGCCGGGCTGCGCCAGTCGATCCGCATGAGTTGAAGAAAGCCGCGATTGAACCAAGACCGCAGCAGATGCCGGAAGTCCGCATCGACGCGGGCGAAGGCGGGGTCGCGTTTGGTGAGCCGCAGCAGGTCGGCCCGCATGGCGACCAGCCGCACGGTGCCGCCGGGGGCCATGTTGAGACGGCGGAGCAGTTCCTGACGGGGCGGCTCGGCGGCGCGGGACAGGTCTTCGAGCGTGTCCGGGTCCTGCGCTTCGAGCCAACGCTGCGCGGCGGTCGCAAGCGCCTCGCCATGCGGGTCGAACCCGTCGCGCAGGCCCTCGAAAAACGCGAGCTTCCCCTCGTCCGCCATCGCGCCATAGCCGTCCAAAATCTCGGCGGCCAGCGTGATCATCCGCGTTTCGGAGTGCAGCCGCTGCAATTCGCGCGCCTTCTCGATCAACGCGGAGGGTTTCGGGGGCGCGGCCTCACCGCGCGCCCAAGGCCAGCTATGGTTGCCGACAAGTGTATTCAGCCGGTCATAGATTTGCGTCGTCAATGTCGTCACGGCGAGGGCCCCATCACCATGTCCGGCAGGAACAAGGCGATCTGCGGGAAGAGCGCGAGGAGCAGCATCCCGAGCACCATCATTCCGACAAAAGGCAGCGAGCCCATGAGGATATCGCGCAAGGCGATCTGCGGCGCGATCCCGTTAATCACATAGAGGTTGAGCCCGACAGGGGGCGTGATCAGCCCGATTTCCATGTTGATCGTCAGGATCACGGCGAACCAGTAGGGGTCGAACCCCGCCGAGTCGAGAATGGGCATCAGGATCGGCGCGGACATCAGGATGATCGCCACCGGCGGCAGGAAGAAGCCCGCGACCAGCAGGAAGATGTTGATGACGATCAACAGCACCCAGCGATTGACTTCGAGCGCGGCGATTCCGCCCGCGACCGTTTGGGTGATGAACAGCGATGACAGGGCGAAGGCGAAGAGTTCCGCCGCGCCGATGATCAGCATAATCATCACCGCTTCGCGGATCGTGTCGCGGAAGATCGCGACCATCGGGCCCGCGCGCCACATCCGGTAGATGATCGCGACGAGCAGGATACAGATGAGCGCGCCGGTTCCGGCCGCTTCTGAAGGTGTCGCGACGCCGCCGTAAAGCACGAAGAGGATGGTCGCGACGATCATCAGGAAGGGCAGGACGCGCGGCAGGTTTTCGAGCCGCTCCGCCAGCGAATAGCGGCGGGTCACATCGCCAAGCGCGATCCCCTTGCGCCAGCAATCAAAGAGCGCCCAGGCCATGAAGAGCACCGTCAGCATCAGCCCCGGCATCAGCCCGGCGAGGAACAGGCGGCCGATGCTGGTCTCGGTCGAGATCCCGTAAACGATCATCGTCACTGAGGGCGGGATCAGGATGCCAAGTGTGCCGCCCGCCGCGATGGACCCGGCGGCGAGGCTGTCGGGATAGCCCCGTTTGGTCATTTCCGGGATGCCCATTTTGCCAATGGCCGCGCAGGTGGCGGGGCTGGAACCGGAAAGGGCGGCGAAGAGCGCACAGGCGCCGACATTGGACATGACCATCCCGCCCGGCACCCGGTAAAGCCAGCGGTCGAGCGCCTCATAGAGGTCTTTGCCCGCTGGCGAACTGGCGACCGCCGCGCCCATCAGGATGAACATCGGCACGGACACCATGCCGAAATTGGCCAGCCCCGCGAAGAAGGTTTCCGAGACACCGGCGATGGCGGAGAACCCTTCGGACAGGACCAGCGCAGCGATGGCGACAAAGCCGAGCGAGAAGGCAATCGGGGTGCCCGCGGCCAGCAAAACCAGCATGGAGACGAGGACGGCGAGGCCCGCAATGGATGGCGACATCAGGCGGTCTCCTCTTCAGTAATGCCGAGAACGGCCATGGCGAGTTGGGCCAGCAATTGCAGCAGCATCAGCCCCATGGCGAAGGGGATCGGCCAGAACGGAATCCAGAGCGGCAGCGCCCAGATCGTGTCTGTCGTCCAGCCGCGCGTCGCCGCCTCAAAGAGAAAATGTGCGCCCGACCACGCCATCGCGCCGACAAAGCCGATGGAGGCGAGGGTCGAGATCACCGCCAGCACCCGGCGCATCCCCGGACCGGAGGCCTCGACGAGCAGATCCACCCCCACATGTCCCTTGAGGGCCAGCACATAGGGCGAGCCGAGCATCATCGCCGCCGTGGTCGCGTAAATCACGAATTCAGTCTGCCACACGGTCGACGCGCCGAGAAAATAGCGCACCACGACCATTTGCGTGACCACAACAACTGCGGCCACCAAGAGCAGCATGGCCAGAACGCCGCTGATCCGTGCCAGCATGTCGAGAAAGCGGAGAAAGCCGCGCATCGCCCAAGCCCCCTAAAATATGGTGAGTGGGGTGGGCTGACGCGCCCACCCGGTTAGATGGGTTATTCGACCGCCAGAGCCTGATCGATCAGCTCCTGACCGCCCTCAACCTCTTCGGAAAACACCTTGTAGGAGGTCTCCTGCGCAATCGCGAGCCAGGCGTCGTAATCCTCCTTGCTCATCTCGACCACCTCGATACCAGCTTCGGTGAAGGCATCGACCATCTTGCTGTCGAGCCCGGCGGCCTGCTCGGAGAACCACTCTTCGGCGCGCTGGCCTGCATCCATCAGGGCCTGCTGTTGCTCCTCGCTGAGTCGGTCATAAACGCGTTTCGACACGATCACCGGCTCATACATGAACCAGAGCGCGTTTTCGCCCGGCGCGGTCAGACATTCGGCCTGCTCAAACAGGCGATAGCTGACCATCGAGCCGGACGAGGTGTTGGCCGCGTCGAGAACGCCGGTCTGCATCCCTGTGTAAATTTCCGAGGACGGCATGGACGAGATCGACGCGCCTGCCCCCACCAGCATTTGCTCAAAGGCCGGACCCGCCGCGCGCGTCACCTGACCCGAAATCGTGTCCGGCGCGGTGATGCAGTTGGTCTTGCTCACAAAACCGCCCGAGAGCCACGCATCGGCAATCACCAGCGCGCCGTTTTCCTCGATGAGCTGATGGATCGAGTCCATGAACGGCGAGTCGTTGAGCCGCAGCGCGCGCTCATGGTTCTGCACCAGCCCCGGCATCAGCGTCACGCTGAATTGCGGCACGCGGCCCGCTGCGTAATCGAGCGGGAAGGACGTCATATCAAGCTGCCCGCTGGTCACGGCGCTCCACTGTTCGCGCGCTTTATAAAGCGACTCTCCCGGATAGACGCGGATTTCGAGGCCGACATCGGCATTCGCCACATCCTGCGCAATCATCTGCACCATTTCGTCGCGCGCATCGCCCTTGCCGCCCGGAAACTGGTGGCTGGCCTTGAGCACTTGCGCGCCCGCCGTCAGCGGCAACGCAGCCGCGATAATCGCGGCGGTCATGATCTTTTGCATAGTTTTTCCTCCCTATCGGCAGTTTTGCCGGTCTGCGGCGTCTCTGCGCCGCTCTTTTCAGGTTTCCCTTACGTCATACTGACTCGACTTTTATGTATACACAAGGAATAATTGTGGACACATAATTAAGGAATAAATCCATGGGCAGTGCGGCCGATCAGATCACGGAGACGCTGGAAACGGAGATTGTGGAGGGGCGCTTGCCCCCCGGCACCCGGCTCGAAGAGCTTGTTCTTGCGAAACGTTTTGGCCTCTCGCGCACCCCGGTCCGCGAGGCGCTGCAACGGCTCTCCGCAACGGGTCTGGTGGAGTTGAAACCGCGCCGCGGGACGCAGGTCCTGAACCCCTCCATCGGGCGGATCGTCGAAATGTTCGAGGTGATGGCGGAACTCGAGGCCGCCTGCGCCCGCCTTTGCGCCCGCCGTGTGACGCCCGATCTCGTGGCGACTCTGAAAGAATGGCTTGTGAGGTGCGACACCGCGCAAGATGCGGGCGATGTCTCCGCCTATTACGCCGCCAATCGCGGCTTCCACGGCGCGATCTATGCGGGGTCGGGCAACCAGTTCCTCCGCGAACAGGCCGAGCTTTTGCACCTGCAACTCAGCCCGTTCCGCCGCATCCAGCTCCGCATGCCGCGCCGGATGGACCAGTCGCTGAACGAACACGCCCAAATCGTCGCCGCTATTGAGTCCGGCGACGAGGCCGAAGCTGACGCCGTCCTGCGCGCGCATATCCTGATTCAAGGGCAGCGGTTTTCAGATTTCCTGGCGCTTTATCGCCCAGAATAACACGCGCCGCAGGCAGGGTCGCGGCGCGGTTTGGTCCTTTAAACGATGGTCGCTTTTAGCCCGATCAGACCGGCACCAACGCCCAGTAATCGAGATCCAGCAGAACCTCGGGCAGATATTTCCCATCCTCACCCTTCAGCTTGCCGACCTCGCCGCCATGTTTCATCGCAACGAGGCGCAGGCGGAGGGCGCCGACGCCGGGGGCATGGGTTTCCGTCTTGTCCAGCACTTCGGTCCAGGCGCGCACGGTGTCGCCGGAGAAGCAAGGGTTGGCGTGACTGCCCGCGTTGATCCCCGCGATCATCTGCGCATTGGCGAGACCGTTGAAGGACAGCGCCCGCGCCAGCGAAATCACGTGACCGCCATAGATCAGGCGCTTGCCGTCCTCGCGGTTGGTGGCGTCGAAATGCACCTTGGCGGTGTTTTGCCAGAGGCGGGTGGCGAGCATGTGCTCCGCTTCCTCGATGGTCACGCCGTCCACATGGTCGATGATCTCGCCGATCTCGTAATCGCCCCAGCGATGCGGCTCGCCCGCGGCGGTGAAATCGTAGTCGGTGAAATCGAGCCCCTCGGGGATCGCAAGATCGCTGACCCCAAGCGCCGGTTTCAGATCCGGGATCACCGTCTCCGGGGTGGGCGCGTCCATGTCTTTCTTGCGCACCATCACCCAGCGGCAATAGTCCATCACCACCTCGCCGCGTTGGTTCGTGCCCGTCGAGCGGACCCAGACCACGCCGGATTTGCCGTTGGAATTCTGTTTAAGGCCAATCACTTCGGATTTGGTCGAGAGCGTGTCGCCGGGATAGACGGGCTTCAGGAACCGCCCTTCTGCATAGCCCAGATTGGCCACCGCGTTGAGTGAGACATCCGGCACGGTTTTGCCGAAAACGAGGTGGAAGGCGGCGAGATCGTCAATCGGGCTTTCCGGCAGACCCGATGCCCGCGCGAATTCATCCGAGGAATAGAGCGCATGGCGGGCCGGGTAGAGCGCGTGATAAAGCGCCCGCTCGCCGCCCGAAACGGTGCGCGGCACGGCGTGGTTGATGACTTGCCCGACGGTATAATCTTCGAAAAAATGCCCCGCGAATGTCTTGCTCATAGCTGCCCCAGCTTCATTTCGGGATCGTAGTCCACGCCCGGCGCTTCCTTGATCACCGCCTGCGCGCAGCGCATTTTGCCGCTGGCGGGGTCGTGGACATAGCGCGGCTCGCCGTAAAGCTGCCAGCCTTTGGAGAGCGCTTCGGTCACGCGGTGGCAGAAGCGGGACGTGTCGTCCTCGGTGATGAAACGGTAAGCTTGCATGGCGTTATCCCGGAAATGGTGAGGGGCCGATCAGGCCGTGAATAAGGGTGATCACGCCGAACACGGCGACGGTGATCCCGGCGAGGATAAAGTCTTTCTTGATGGGGCCGGGGGCAGGGCGCGTCCACGGGCCTTCGGCGCGGTTGATGAGAATGATCTCCACAATCGCCCAAAGGCCAAGCCCGCCGAAAAGGAGCAGCGACGGGCTGTCGCCGTTCACCAGAAGATGCGCGATCGCCCAGACGATGACGCTGATCAGCATCGGGTGGCGCAGGCGGGTGCCGAGCCAGCCGGTCGAATGGCTCATCCCGACGAGCAGAACCGCGATGATCATCAGCGAGTTGTTCACATGCCAGGCCCAGGAGGGCAGCGACCAAAGCGGGCTGCCGAGCGCGCCGCGATAGCCGAAGACCATCAGCAGAACCGAGAGGATCAGGAGCGCGGTGACGAGGCCTTTCCACGGCCCTTCGCCGCACTTGCGGATGAACCCGGCGCGCAGGTCTGGCGAGAGACGCTTGGCGAAATGGGCGGCGCTCCAGAGCAGAAGGCCGAGGAAAATCAGGAGCATTTAGCCCTCCATCGCCTTGATCGCGTCATCCATGGCAATCAGGCGCTTGGCGTTCTCGACATGGAGGTTCTCCACGATCTTGCCATTGTAGACGGCGACCGCCTCACCCTTTTCCATCGATTCCTCAAAGGCTTTGGTCATTTCGCGCGCCTCAATAATCGCCTCTTCCGAGGGGGCAAAGACGCGGTTGGTGATGTCCAATTGCGCCGGGTGGATCAGCGTTTTGCCGTCAAAGCCCATCTCGCGGCCCTGCACACATTCACGCTCCAGCCCTTCGTCATCCTTGAACGCATTATAAACCCCGTCGATCACCGGCAGGCCATGGGCGCGGCCCGCGAGCAGACAGAGTGAAAGCGAGGTCGCGACTGGCGCGCGGTCGTCGGTAAACTCGCAGCGCAGCTCTTTCACCAGATCATTCGTGCCCATCACGAGCCCGCCCATTCGGTCCGCCGCGGCGATATTCTGCGCGTTGATGATACCGAGCGGCGTTTCCATCATCGCCCAGATTTTCGTTTTCTCAGGCGCGTCGAACTCCCGAAGCTTGCGGGCCAGCTCGGCGATCTCCGCGCCCGTGTTGACCTTGGGGACCAAAATCCCGTCCGGCCCGACGCGGCAGGCCATTTTCAGATCTTCCATGCCCCATTCCGTCTCCAGACCGTTGATCCGGATCAGAATTTCGCGGACGCCATAGCCGCCCTCACGCACCGCTTCGGCGACGAGTTCGCGCGCGGCGGTCTTCTCGCTCGGGGCAACGGCGTCTTCGAGATCGAGGATCAGCGCATCGGCGGCGAGGCCGCGGGCCTTTTCCAGCGCGCGGGACTTGGAGCCCGGCATATAAAGAACAGAACGGCGGGGACGGTATTGAGTCATGGGCTCCTCCTGGCTGCGCTCAAGCTAGAACATATTGCATTGCAAAAAACAAGATTGCGCAAAACCGACGTTACGCGAACGAAAAAGACGGCACCGCAGCGCCGCCTTCCTCTCGGGTTTTCACGATTTTCGCTGTGAAATCAGCCCTTCCGGCGGCGATAAGCGCCACCGGCGATCAGAGCGATCCCGCCCAAAAGCAGCGGCGCTGCGCCCGGAAGCGGCACCGGCGCGATCTCGGTATAGTCGTAAACGATATCGAGCGTCCCGCTGGCCGAGGTCTGGAATTCCGAAATGAGGTTGCCGCTGCCCGAGGCTTGCGACTCGCCCGCGGCGGACAGGATGATGTCGATATTCCCCGTCCCGAGGAATTCCGCCAGATCATCGCCGGTCAGCGTCGCCGTCGCGGTTTCGCTGCCGGACACGCGGTCCGTCTCGAACCCCGATGTGCCTGCGAAATCCAGCGTGCCGTCATAGGCCGACAGCTCCGCACTCTCGCTCACCAGCGGCACCACGCGGGCAATATCGCCCAGGGAGTCGGTCTGCGCCGAAATCAGCGCCGACAGGTCCACCGTGACTGTCGAGGGCGCCGTATCCTGACTTTCCGCCTTGGCCTTGCCGTTGACGCTGCCCGTCAAGGTCAGCGTCGCGCTGTTCAATTCCCCAAGCGCTGTATCGAATTGGGGAACAGAGAGTGTCTCCGACCAATCCGTCGTTCGCAGGTCAATGCTGTCACTGTAGCTCAAGGTCGCCGCCTGGCTCAGAGTAGCCGTCAGCCCGAGGGCTACTGCGCTCATAATGATAGTTTTTTCCATATCTCACTCCACATTAGCGTAGAGCAACCTCGTTAGGGATGGTTAACAAAAGGTTACCATCCAAACCGGTTTCGTAGCGAAATTGAACTTTTTTATTAACATGGGTTAGTGACGTTACGGCGCTTCAAAAGCTGAACACCCTTTGACGCAAGCGCGAAAGGCGCGTATCACCTCCCGCGATGCTAATGCACTTCAGGAGGAGCCAATGGCACGGAAGAAGATTGCCCTGATCGGGGCCGGACAAATTGGCGGGACGCTCGCGCATCTCGTTGGCCTCAAGGAACTGGGTGACGTTGTTCTGTTCGACATCGCCGAAGGTGTGCCGCAGGGCAAAGGTCTCGACCTTGCCGAGTCGAGCCCCGTGGACGGGTTTGACGCGAAATTCAAAGGCACGCAGGACTATGCCGATATCGCGGGTGCCGATGTCTGCATCGTGACCGCTGGCGTGCCGCGCAAGCCGGGCATGAGCCGCGACGACCTTCTGGGGATCAACCTCAAGGTGATGAAATCGGTCGGCGAAGGGATCAAGGAACACGCGCCGAATGCGTTCGTGATCTGCATCACCAACCCGCTCGACGCGATGGTCTGGGCGCTGCGTGAATTCTCCGGTCTGCCGAAAGAGAAAGTCTGCGGCATGGCGGGCGTGCTCGATTCCGCACGCTTCCGTTACTTCCTCGCCGAAGAGTTTGACGTGTCGGTGGAGGATGTGACGGCCTTCGTTCTCGGCGGTCATGGCGACACGATGGTCCCGCTGACCCGCTACTCCACCGTGGCCGGTATCCCGCTCCCGGATCTCGTGGAGATGGGCTGGACCAGCCAGGAAAAGCTCGACCAGATCGTTCAGCGCACCCGTGACGGCGGCGCAGAGATCGTTGGCCTGCTGAAAACCGGCTCCGCCTTCTACGCACCGGCAGCCTCCGCAATCGCGATGGCCGAGAGCTATCTCAAGGACAAGCGCCGCGTTCTTCCGGCCGCGGCCAATGTCGAAGGCGCTTACGGCCTCGACGGCTTCTATGTCGGTGTTCCGACTGTGATCGGCGCGGGCGGCATCGAGAAGGTCATCGAGATCAAGCTCAACAAGGACGAGCAGCAGATGTTCGACAAATCGGTCAGCGCGGTGAAGGATCTCGTCGCGGCCTGTAAGGAAATCGAACCCAGCCTCGGCTGATTCGGCTCCAAAAAAACGCCAAAATCGACCGCTGCGAAAAAAATTCGCAGCGGTTTTTTTGTGCGCCGCAGCTTAATCTGGGTTATCAAAAATGATGCGCTGCGGCGAAAAACTCTTAACGTGATGTGTGCTCATCTTTGAGTGCAGTCCCGCCAGAAAACCGAGTCTGTCCGGGCAGTTAAGTTTCCTTTACGTAAACAGCGCGAGGCTGGAATTACCGAATTTAGGTGGACCAGCTCACAGACAAATTCATGAATCCGCGTATATAATTATTTTAATATAATTGACCGGTTCTTGGGCGCGCTTATCAGGGTGAGTTGATTTTTTGCAAATTTGAGCGCCATTATAGAGAGCGCGGGGCGGAATAGGCCGCTTGTCGCGCCCATAACGTGATCACAAAATAAGGCCGAGCAGGTTAAGAAAGGTTAAAAAATAGCTGCATCGCAACCAGATGGCGTCTTAACGCGATGTTCACACTCTTGGCCATAAATGGTCAAAAAAGTAGCAGCGGCGCATTTCTGTCCTAGATTCCATCGCTTACTGCGACAACGCGACAGTCATAAAATCTTTAAAGAGACTTGTCGCGCTGCACCATCGGCGTTATCGTGGCGCAATAATGTTGCGGAGTTAACCTATGTTGTATCATTTTTATGAGCTCGCGCATGCTGCAGTGACACCGATGCGGCAAGCCGCTCAATTTGGAAAAATTGCTCTCGACAGTTCTTTGAACCCGATGCGGGCGAGCCTTAGCTCGATCTATTCGTCGGCCGCATTTGAGCTGTTTATTGACGCCACCAAGCGCTACGGCAAACCCGAATTCGGCATTCAGGAAGTGCTCGTCAACGACAAGCCGACGCCGATCAAGGAAGAATATGTCCTCGATCTGCCCTTCTGCCGCCTCAAGCATTTCGTCCGCGACACCCCCGCCGCGCGCCGCCGCAAGGACCCGGTTGTCCTGATCGTCGCGCCGCTCTCGGGCCACTACGCGACCCTGCTGCGCGGGACCGTCGCCGCCATGCTGCCTGAGCATGATATCTATATCACGGACTGGGTGGATGCCCGCGACGTGCCGCTTTCCGAGGGGATGTTCAGCCTCGACGATTACGCGGATTATCTTAAGGAATTCTGCCAGTTCCTCGCGGAGACAACCGGCCAGCGCCCGGCGACGCTCGGCGTGTGTCAGCCCGGCGTCCCGCTGATGGTGGCCTCCTCGCTGATGGCCGAAGAGGACAACCCGGCGCGGCCCTCCTCCATGGTGCTGATGGGATCGCCCATCGACACCCGCGTGAGCCCGCAGCAACCGAACGACCTCGCCCAGCAGAAGCCACTGGAATGGTTCGAGAAAAACGTGATCGTCCCGGTGCCGTTCCCCCATGCGGGCTTCATGCGCCGCGTCTATCCGGGCTTCATCCAGCTTTCCTCCTTCATGGCGATGAACATGAACCGCCATGTGGACGCGCATAAGAACCAGTTCCGTCACCTGATCAAAGGCGACGGGGACAGCGCGGAGGCGCATCGCGCGTTTTATGATGAATATCTGGCGGTTATGGATCTTCCGGCGGTGTTCTATCTCGAAACCATCGACCGGGTTTTCCAGCGCCATCTGCTCCCGAAAGGCGAGTATAAATACCGCGACAAGCTGGTGAAACCTTCCGAGATCACGGACATCGCGCTGATGACCATCGAGGGCGAAAAAGACGACATCACCGGCAAGGGCCAGACCGAGGCGGCGCATAAGCTGACCCCGAACCTGCCGGGTGACATGAAGCTGCATTACGAGCAGGAAAAAGTCGGCCATTACGGCGTCTTCAACGGCTCGCGCTGGCGCAATTTCATCCAACCGCAAGTCCGCGATTTCATTCAGAAACACCGCGCGGAGTATGTCCCGGCGGGCAAGGCTGTGAACGGCCACGCCAAGAAGGCGGTGAATGGTCATGCGGTCAACGGCCACGCGGTCAATGGGGCGGCGGTGAACGGCCACGCTCAGAAAAGCGCTGCGGTGAATGGCAAGGCCGTGAACGGTCACGCCGTGAATGGTCACGCCGTGAATGGCACCGCGACGAAGGCGGCGGCCAAGGCGACCAAACCGGCGGCGAAAGCGAAACCGGCGCAGACGCCGCTTGACGATGCTCCCGCCGCGAAGCCGACCACGCCCAAGGCGGAGATTGCGAAGCCGGCCCCGACGAAGTCGGCCACGACCAAAGCGACCCCGGCCAAAGCAACTGCAACGAAGGCAGCTCCTGCCAAAGCGGCGGCGAAGGCTCCTGCGAAGTCAGCGACCAAATCGGACGCGCCCAAGTCTGCTTCCGCTAAAGCAGCGCCGAAGACGGCTTCGGCCAAGGCCACCGCGCCGAAAACCGTGCCCGCCAAGACCACCCCGCCGAAAAGCCCTGCGGCCAAAACCGCAGCACGCAACGGCGCAGCCAAGACGAGCGCCACCAAGACCCGCAGGACCGCGAGCCGGACCACATCCCGGCGCAGCACCCGCGGAAAGGCCAATTGACGCAAGCCCTTCTGCGGATCGGCACCCCGCCGATCGAGGTCACGGTTCATCGCAATGCGCGGGCGCGGCGGATCACGCTGCGCCTCACCGCTGACGGGCGCGCCCGCGTTACGGTCCCCTCCCGGATGCCCTTCAAGGATGCCGAACGGTTCGTCGCCGCCCATGAAGGCTGGTTGCGGGAGAAAATGGCGGGACGGCCCGAAATCCGGCGGCCGGAGGTTGGCGGGACGCAGCTTTATCTTGGAGAGGAATGGCCCATTGCTCAGGCCGCGGTCCGCAGTTCGGTCATCGCGGATGGCCAGATGATCCTCCCGCAAAGTCAGATGCTTGGCCCCGCCATGGAGCGGCTTCTCAAACGCGAAGCCCGGCGGATCTTCGCCGCGCGCTGCGATCACTACGCCGAGGCCTTGGGCCGCCCCTATAAATCCATCCGCCTTGGCGATCCGAAATCCCGCTGGGGCTCCTGCTCTCACGACGGCAAACTGATGTTCAACTGGCGGCTGATCATGGCCCCGGTTGCGGTCCGCGATTACGTCTGCGCTCATGAAGTCGCCCATCTTATCGAGATGAATCATTCGCCGGATTTCTGGAAGATCGTTGCGAAGCTGCGTCCAGACTATAAGAATGAACGCAATTGGCTTAAACGCAGCGGAGCGACTTTGCTGGCTTGGGAGTTCACATGATCGACACGGTTCCGGCGCATGAGCGCGTGTATCGGGCGCTCCGCGCGCGAGTGATGCATGGGGAAATCGCACCGGGCGCGCAGCTTACCTTGCGCGGGATCGCCGAGGATTTCGGCACCTCCATGACCCCGGCCCGCGAGGCGGTGCGCCGTCTGGTGGCCGAGGGCGGGCTGACCATGACCCAATCGGGCCGGGTCAGCGCGCCGGATCTGACCAATGAACGGATCGAGGAACTCGCCGCCATTCGCGCGCTACTGGAGCCGGAGCTGGCCATCCGCGCCATGCCGCGCGCCCATTTCGCCCTGCTGGAGCGGATGGAGATGATGAATGACAGTATCGAGCGCACCGTCGCCACCGGCGATGCGGGCGGCTATGTGCGCGGCAATCTCGATTTTCACCGCGCGCTTTACCTCAGGGCGCAGGCCCCGGCGATGCTGGCGATGGTCGAGACGGTGTGGCTTCAGCTTGGCCCCACCATGCGCGCGCTTTACGAAAAGCTGCGGCGCGACCAGCTTGGCCGCAATCATCGCCTCATCATCGCGGCACTGAAATCCGGCGATGAGGCGTCGCTGCGCCTCGCCATGCGGGCCGATGTGACCGCCGGACTGCGGATGCTCGCGACGGAGAGTTAAGGCTCGGTCGGGTCCGGCTTGTCCCGCCGCAGGGTGACTTCGCGCCGCGGATAAGGGATCTCGATCTCGTTTTCCATCAGGATATCCCAGAGGTTCATATAAACCTCGGAGCGCACATTCTGGAGCCCGCCCGTCGGGTCCGTGATCCAGAAGCGCAGGTTGAAATCGACCCCGCTTTCGCCGAACCCGATGAGATTGCAGACCGGCGCGCGCTCCTTGGCCACACGCTGCACCGCTTTCGGCGCTTCGCGGGCGAGTTGCTGCACCAGATGCGGGTCCGCCTGATAGGCGACCTGAAAGGGCAGATCGAGACGGACATAATTGGACGAGTAGGACCAGTTCACCACCCGGCTGGTGATGAGTTCCTCGTTCGGGATCAAATGCTCGCGCCCGTCGCGGGTCAGCACGGAGACATAGCGTGCGCCAAGCTGGTTCACCCAGCCATAATCATCGCCGAGCGTGATCACATCGCCGGGTTTCAGCGATTTGTCCATGAGCAGGATCACGCCCGAAACGAGGTTCGAGACGATCTTTTGCAGACCGAACCCAAGGCCGAGACCGATGGCCCCGGAGAGCACCGTCAGGCTGGTGAGATCGAAGCCAATCGCCTGCAAGCCGAAGATGATCGCCAGCGCGTAAAAGAGCGCCGTCAGCAATTTGCCGGTCAGCACCCGCATGGCGGGGGAGATGTCCTCGTTTTTCTCCAACCGCTCCGACAGAGTGCGGGACGAGAGCCGCGCCAGCCAGAGGGTGATCGCCAGAATGATAATCGCCTTGATGATCGTCAGCAGCGAAATCCGCAGCTTGCCCGCCTCAATCGCCGCGCTGTCGAGCAGCGCCACCATGTCCGGCAGGAGCCCCGTGAGATAGAGCGTCACCCAGATCCAGCCGCCCCAGCGAACCAGTTTGCGCAGCGGCGGCGATTTGATGATCCGGCTCAGGAAAACGATGGCAAGCCACGCCCCGGCAAGGTTGCCGACCGCCGAGATCAGGAAGGCGCGGCTGGCCCATGTCACCTCCTGAATGATCTGCGCGGCGATGGTGCAGAAGAGGAAAAACAGCATCATCCGCATCCGGTCGCGCAGCAGCAGGAAGATCCGCATGCGCCACATCGGCACATCCTTGAGCGATCTCAGCCGTGCCGTGATCCGTGGCTCCAGAAACATCGCGATGAGATGCGCCAGCCCGAACAGCGCGAACAGCCCCGCCACCTGCCACAGCCGCGAGGGCAGCAGCAGCGACCGGCCAAAATTCACCAGACTGCTCCAGTAAGGGGCCAGAAATTCGGTGATGCTCGAAAGATCCATAACCGCGCCTGCTTGTGTTTTTTTCTTATATTGGCCCAGAGAAGCGATTTGAGCAATTGTCATGCGCCGCGGTGCATTTCCATTCGCCGGTGAATCGCGTATAGAGCGCCTCGAACGAACGAGAAGGAGACCATCATGGGCTATCGCGTCGCGGTCGCAGGGGCGACCGGAAATGTCGGGCGGGAGATGCTGAACATCCTCGCAGAGCGTGGGTTCCCGGTGGATGAGCTGGCACCGCTTGCCAGCCGTCGCAGCCAGGGTACAGAGGTCAGCTTTGGGGATAAAACCCTGAAGGTGAAGGATATTGCGCAGTTCGACTGGACCGGCTGGGATATTGCCCTTTTCGCGATTGGCTCCGATGCGACCGCCGAATATGCGCCCAAAGCGGCGGCCGCGGGCTGCGTCGTGATCGATAACTCCTCGCTCTATCGCTATGATGACGAGGTGCCGCTGATCGTGCCGGAAGTGAACCCCGATGCGGTCCATGGCTACAGCCAGAAAAACATCATCGCGAACCCCAACTGCTCGACCGCGCAGATGGTTGTCGCGCTGAAGCCGCTCCATGACCGTGCGACCATCAAGCGCGTCGTCGTCTCGACCTATCAGTCCGTGTCGGGTTCGGGCAAAGACGCGATGGACGAGCTGTGGAACCAGACCAAGGGTCTTTTCGTGCCGGGTCAGGAAGTCGCGCCGAGCGTCTATCCCAAGCAGATCGCCTTCAACGTGATCCCGCAGATCGACGTGTTCAAAGAGGACGGCTCCACCAAGGAAGAGTGGAAAATGGTTGAGGAGACGAAGAAAATCGTTGATCCGAACATCGCCGTCACCGCGACCTGCGTCCGCGTGCCGGTTTTTGTCGGCCATTCGGAAGCGGTCTGGATCGAGACCGAGGAACCGCTCGACGCCGAGGAAGCCCGCGAGATCATGCGCGAGGCACCGGGCATTCTCGTGGTCGACAAGCACGAGCCCGGCGGCTACGCGACCCCGGTCGAAAGCGCCGGCGAAGATGCGACCTATATCAGCCGTATCCGCAAGGACCCGACGGTCGAGAACGGCCTCGCTTTCTGGTGCGTGTCGGACAATCTGCGCAAGGGCGCGGCCCTCAATGCCGTGCAAATCGCAGAGCTTCTGGGCCGCGAGGTTCTGAAAAAGGGCTAACGCCTCTCCGCGTTAAGATTTTGAAAGGGGTGCGATTTCGCGCCCCTTTTTTCATGCGCGCTGACGAAAAGAAAGAATTTTAAACAATTCCCAATTGCGGTCCCAAAGTCATGGGCAAGATACTCACCCAATAAATGCGGGCGGGATTTGTCGCCCCGAAGAATAAAAATGGGAGGGCATCATGGATATTCCTGTCAAAACGGATATTCCCGATCACGCACGCGCACCGGGCTTCTGGGAGGCGATGATTTCGCTCTTCTCGCTCGTCATCGGCATCGGCATTTCCATCGTGATTTATGGGCTGGACCCGCATGTCCCGATGCTGCTCGGCGTCTTTGTGGCCAGCGTGATCGCTCTGCGCTGCGGCTTCACTTGGCAGAACATCCAGAACGGCATGATCCGCGGGATCGCCAACTCCTTGCAGGCCATCATTATTCTGCTCGTTGTCGGCATTCTCATTGGTGTGTGGATCGTCGCCGGGGTCGTCCCGACGCTGATCTATTACGGCCTCGACGTCATGTCCCCCGCCATCTTCCTGCCCGCCGCCGTGGTGATCTGCGCCATCGCGTCCCTCGCCACCGGCACGAGCTGGGGCACCACCGGCACCATCGGCGTTGCGATCATGGGCATCGGCGAAGGGCTCGGCTTCCCGCTGCCCCTAGTCGCGGGGGCGGTCCTCTCCGGCGCCTATTTCGGCGACAAAATGTCCCCGCTCTCGGACACCACCAACCTCGCCCCCGCCATGGCAGGCACCGATTTGTTCACCCATATCCGCCACATGGCCTACACCACCGGCGTCTCCATTGTGCTGACGCTGATCATCGAAACCGTCATTGGCCTGCGCTACAGCGCGGCGGGCGGCGATCTGGAGCGCATCGCGACCATTCAGGCCGGGCTCTCCGAAAATTTCGTCATCAGCCCCGTGCTATTCCTGCCTGTGCTGGTTGTCCTCGGCGTCTCCTACAAGAAAATGCCCGCGATTCCGGGGATTACCCTCGGCGTCGTCGCGGGGGTGATCTGCGCCGTGGCCTTGCAGGGCGCGGATTACGACATGCTCGTCTCCGTCGCCTTCGGCGGCCATGTGTCCGAAACCGGCGTCGCGGATGTGGACAGCCTGCTCTCGCGCGGCGGCATGGAATCCATGATGTATACGATCAGCCTCATCATCGTCGCGATGATGTTCGGCGGCGTAATGGAGCGGACCAACCAACTCCGCGTCATCGCCGACCGGGTGCTGGCCGCCGCCAAATCCACCGGCTCGCTGATCGTCGCGACTGTGCTGACCGGGATCGGCGCGAACATCATCCTCTGCGAGCAATATATGGCCATCGTCATGGGCGCGCGCACCTATGCGCAGGCCTATCGCGAGCGCGGCATCGCCCCGGAAAACCTCTCCCGCGCCGTCGAGGATTCCGCCACCGTGACCGCCAATCTCATCCCTTGGAACTCCGGCGGGGCCTATCAGGCGGCGACCCTTGGCGTCGCGACCATTGCCTATGCGCCGTTCAATTTCTTCTGCTGGATCTCGCCCATCGTCTCGATCATCTTCGGGGTGACGGGCCTGACGATCACGAAGATCGAACCGGAAGCCGAGGCGGACGCGGTCGAAGCCTGACGCGCACGGCCCGTTGCGTGGGCACCGCAACAGGCTAGGATGCGTCATGAGCGACGACGCAGACCAGATCATCGGCCTTTACCGGCGGCACGCGCAGACATGGGCGGACCGCCGAGGCCACACCCTGCGCGAGACCGTATGGCTTAAGAAATTCATCGCCTTACTGCCCGAAGGCGGCACGATTCTCGATCTCGGCTGCGGCTCCGGCGCACCGATGGGCCGGTTCCTCGTCGATCAAGGCTTCACCCTCACCGGTGTCGACTCCGCCCCCGAAATGATCGCCATCGCGCGTCAGAATATCCCCGAAGCGGAGCTGATAGCCGCCGACATGCGCAGCCTCGATCTCGGACGCAAATTCCACGGCCTCCTCGCCTGGCACAGCAGCTTCCACCTGCGACCCGAGGGCCAAAGAGCGATGTTCCCGATCTTCGCAAAACACGCCGCCGCCGGCGCGGCCCTCATGTTCACCAGCGGCCCGAAACAGGGCATCGCCATGGGCGAATTCGAGGGCGAACCGCTCTACCACGCCAGCCTCGATCCCGAAGACTATCGCGCGCTCCTCGCCACCCACGGTTTCGCCCTCATCGACCATATCGCCGAAGACCCCGACTGCGGCGGCGCAACCATCTGGCTCGCCCGCTATTGCTCTTCGGAGAGCTGACCTCACCGCTATTGGGGCTCTAACGGTGGACTGTGGCGATCAAGGTTGATCGAAAAAAGAAGGGGTTGTCAGTTTCTGCCGTTTGCGCAGATCAGGGACGGCAGAAAACGATCTTCCAAAGACTAACGTTCATTGAGTTTTCACTCTGTGTCGGTTCTACTTAACGTAGGTATATAAGACAAAATCTGTTTCGCAGGAGCGGACTTAAACTAGGCTAAATGTGCGCCTCTTGAGCGTGTTGATTTTACGGGTTTTAGGATAGTTTTATGGAGAAGTGTTTCATGAAGAATTTTCTGAATTTCAAGGCCAATTTTACTGCGTTATTGGCGCTCGGCGTTCTGTCCGGATGTAGTGCCGAAATGATCGTTGGTGCTGCCCCTGCGACCCAAGCTGAAAAAGATGCCATGGCCCCCTATTTTTCGTCGAAAGAGGCGCTTCGTAATTTCATGTCGGGGAGCACGCGAAAAACTCATAACAGGTCTCATGGAACCCAAATTGAATATTTCGCGGATGATGGCATCGCTTATCTTTGGTATCCTGGAAATAGACGGGCGGTTCCAAGCCTGTGGAAGACAGAATCTTATGGGCGTGGTGAGTATGTGAGGATTTGCTTCATGTATTCGCCACAAAGTTACAACCCGGTCACCAGAGAATATGGTGGATATTGGGATTGCAGGTCCGCTGATTTGTTCCTCTATCTGTCTGACGAGGTCGTCAAAGGCGACCCGTTCGATCTGGAAAGCGGGGGCGTGCCTTTTGTGATGCCGTCAAATACGAACGTCTCGATACAAGCGGCGATGCAAAATTCAGGTCTCAATAGCACGATCAGCGAAAACATGGTCGTTTGGGATTGGCGCGAGTAAGTTTCTGTTATTTGAGAAATACTGACTAAGCGCGGAATGTATAAGATAACAGACAGCCCGCGAGTTCTTCTTCACCGCGAGCGGTCGAAAACCTGACGCGCTCGCCTACTCCCTCACATCTGCGTCCGCCCCCAGCGGATCGCGGACCAGACGCGTTCGTGAAGAAAATAGCAGCAGAACCCCAGACCCGCGCTGACCAGCGCCAGCGTGCCGCCCGCGGAGATCGAGCCAGTGAAGAGGAAGCCAACCAGCGTCATGGTGACGAGGCCGAGGAGTTGCCAGCTCAGGGCTTTGACGAGGGTGCGGCGGGTGCTGTCCATATTCTGCTCCTTTTCTGCCCCTTGGCTATCAAAGCCCGCGCCTGCGCAGAATTCTGAATTTTCGCTTTGTTTTTTCTGCAAGTGATGAGAAAATCCAACAATGCAGAGAAAAATCGACAAACGGGATCGGGCGGCGCTTTTCAGGGCGCGGCTGGTGGAGGCGATGGAGCGGCAGGGCGAGAGCCGCAGCGGTCTGGCCCGCGCCGCCGAGGTGGACCGCTCGACCATCGGCCAGCTTCTGACCGAGGGCGAGACGCGACTGCCGGGCGGCCAGCTTCTCGCCGATCTTGCCGCGCATCTTCATGTGAGTTCCGACTGGCTTTTGGGTCTCACCGAACGCCCCGAACGGCCCGGCGATCTGCTGGCGGCGGCGATGACCGTAACGGGCGCGGGCCGCAGTCCTGCCGATGAGCAGATCATCGCGTGGCACCGGGAGGCGGAGGGCTACAAGATCCGCCATGTCCCGGCGACCTTGCCCGATATGCTCAAAACGCCGGATGTGCTGGGCTGGGAATATGAGACCTTCATGGGCCGCACCCCGGAGCAGGCCAAGGCGGCGGCGCAGGATAAGGTTGACTGGCTGGCCGATACGCGCTCGGATTACGAGATCGCGCTGCCGGTGCATGAGTTGACGGCCTTTGCCGAAGGATCGGGCTATTACAAGGGCTTACCCCGGCATGTGCGCCGGAGCCAGCTGGATCATATGACGCGGCGCTGCGCGGATCAGTTCCCGGCGCTGCGACTCTTTCTCTTCGATGCGCGCAAGGTCTTCAGCGCGCCGGTGACGGTGTTCGGCCCGATCCTCGCGGTGATCTATGTCGGGCGGTTTTATCTCGCGTTTCGCGACGGGGAGCGGCTGCGCTCGATCACCACCCATTTCGACTGGCTGGTGCGGGAAGCGGAGATCGACGCGCGGGACGCCGCGGCGTTTATCGCAGAGCTGCGCGATCGGGATAACCTCAAGGGGCCGCTCGGCTAGATCACTCTGAAATCACACCGGAAATCAGGTTGCTGTCGTAGAGCCGCGCCATGTTGAGGGTGGCGTCGGCGGCGCCGGGTTTCATGGCGGCGATGGCGTCCGCGAGGGCTTTGCGGCGCTGCTTGAGCGCGGCGATGGCGTCCGCGCGGGTGACGGCCTCGAAACGGACCGTCTCGCCGGGGCGGAGTTGGCCGAAGCGGGGCAAGTCCGCCGTGATGACCGTTGCGATTTTCGTGTAGCCGCCAATGGTTTGCGCATCGACGCCGAGGATGATGGGCTGGCCGGTGGCCGGGACCTGGATTGCGCCGGGCATGATGCCGTCGGAAATGATGTCCGGGCCGGTTTTATGCGTGATTTCAGGACCTTCGAGACGCGCGCCCATGCGGTCGGCTTGCTGGGTGACGCGGTAGTCGCTGCCAAGGAAGGTGTCGCGGGCGGTCTCCGGGAACGCGTCGTCTTGCGGGCCGAGGATCACGCGGAGCGGGCCGCTTGGCGGCGTCGGCGCGCGGAGGTGGCGCGGCTCGGGGAGGGGGCCTGTTAGGGTGATCTCATCTCCAGCGGCGAGGGCGCGGCCGAAACCGGCGCGCATGGTTGTGGCGTAAGCACCTAGGATCGCAGGCGTTTCGGGCGTTCCGGAGAGCGCGAGATAGCCGCAGGCGCGGTCCAGCGGGGCGCATTGCAGGATGGCGCCGGGCTGGACGTGGGCGAGGTGGAAGGGCGGGACGGTCATGCGGCTCTCGCCTTGGATGACCGTGACGCCGACCGAGGCGGCGAAGGCGATGGGGCCGTCCTCGACGCGGAGTTTCGGGCCCATGAGGCGGAATTCATAAGCGGTTTCGGTCTCGGCCAGCGCGGCGATGAGGGCGAAATGCTCCGCATCCGCCGGGCCGGAGACGGGGACGCCGAGATGGCGAAGGCCGGTGCGGCCCTTGTCTTGCAGGGTGGTTTGCGGGCCGGGATCGAGAACGGTCAACCGCATTGGAAGGACTCCGGCGAAAGGGTCCCGCTGCGGATCTGGCGCTGGATTTGCGCGGCGTCCTCTTGGGTGACGGCTTCGATGCGGACGTGGTCGCCGGTGCGCAAGAGGGCGGGGGACTTGCGGTTTCTATCAAACAAATCAAAGGGCGCGCGGCCCAGAAGATGCCAGCCGCCGGGGCTTTCCACGGGATAGATCGCGGCCATGGCCTTGGCGATGGCGAAACTGCGCGCCGGGACCTTGGTGCGCGGATCGGCGCGGCGCGGCAGGTGGAGGGTTTCGGGCAGGCCGCCCATGAAGGGGAAGCCGGGCAAAAAGCCGATGGCGCGGACGGTGAAGCGCGCTTCTGTCAGTGCGGTGATGAGGGCGTCGCGGGAGAGGCCGGTTTCCTCGCAGACAAAGCCTTGGTCCGGGCCGTCCTCCGGGGCGAAGGAGACGGGGAGCGCCCATTGGCGGGCGTCGCTGTCTTCGGCAATCTCGGCGGTGGCGGCTTTGCGCAGAAGGGCTTCGGGGTCGCTTTCGGTCAGCGGATCGAAGACTACCGAGAGGCTGCGATAGGCGGGCACGATGTCGATGAAACCGGCGCCCGCGAGCGCGGCCTCGGCGGCGCGGAGGCGGGCCGGGGCGCGCTCATCATCGGGGAATTCGAGAATCAGCGCGGAATCGCCCAAGGGCAGGATGCGAAAATCGCTGCCTTGCGGTGTGGTTAAGGCTGTTTTGGCGCTGTCTGACACGGGGTCCGCTCCTTTGCGCCAAACCTGCCCGGCATGGGGCGAAAGGACAAGTGCGCAGCGGGGTGCGGGCGGCGGTGCGTCCCATTCCGTTTTCGCCCGCATTTCCCGATTTCATCCGCGAAACATCGCATATGGACGGGAAAAATTTCTTATCGTTCGGCGCGAGTGGTGTTTTGAGGGAATAATATTCTATATTGTGACCCAAGGAGGCCGCCATGGGTTACGGTATTTTCTCGCAAAACCCCCAGCCGCCACGCGGTAAGGTATGGTTTGTCGGTTCGGGTCCGGGGGATCCGGACCTTTTGACGCTGAAAGCCGCGCGGCTGATCGGCAGCGCGCGCGTGATCTTTCACGACCGTCTTGTGCCTGAAGCGATCCTCGCGCTCAAGGGGCCGCAGACGCGGCTTGTCGATGTGGGCAAAGAGGGGTTCGGCCCGTCCACCGCGCAGGATGAGATCAACCGGCTGATTGTGGAGCATGGCGCGGGCGGCGAGATCGTGCGGCTGAAAGGCGGCGATCCGGCGGTGTTTGCGCGGCTTGAAGAAGAGATTGATGCGCTGGAAGAGGCCGGGATTGCCTGGGAAGTGGTTCCGGGGATCACGGCGGCATCGGCGGCGGTCGCGCGGCTTGGCCGCGGGCTGACGGACCGGCGGCGCAATGCGGCGGTGCGTATTCTGACGGCGCATAAGGCCGAGGGCTTTGCCGAGCAGGACTGGCGCTCGCTCGCCGAAGGCGAGATCGCGGCGATCTATATGGGCGTGCGCGCGGCGCGGTTCATGCAGGGCCGTCTGATGGCATTTGGCGCGGATCGCGAGACCCCGGTGACGGTGGTGGAGAACGCGTCGCGCCCCGGCGAGATCGTGGTGAAGACGACGCTGGCCGATCTTGTTGACGATATGAACACAGCCGGGATCAAAGGCCCGGCGGTCATCCTGTGGGGCATTGCCGCGCGGGATGTGGAGGCGGATATACCCGTGATCGAGGGCCTGAAAATGAATGGCCTCGACATCTTGGGACTGGATGCGGTGAGGGCGCTCTGAATGGCGAAGAAGTTTACTCCGAAAGTGCTGACGGCGAATGATCTGCTGTCCGGCCATGTGATTTACCGGGGCGCGGATAATGCGTGGGTCGATGCCCATAAAAACGCCGTGCTTTACACCGATCAGGAGGAGGCCGAGGCGGCGCTCAAGGTCGCGGAAGGCGAAGCGGCGCGGATCGTTGGTCCCTATCTGGCAGATGCTGTGGAGGGGCCGGACGGGCCCGAGCCGGTCCATTTCCGCGAGCGGTTTCGCGTGACCGGCCCCACTTACAAAGGTTTCGAAGAGGCGTAACATGTATAATTACAATGACTTCGACAAAGAATATGTTCGCGGCCGCACGGCGGAGTTTCGCGAGCAGGTGCAGCGCCGGATCGACGGCTCGCTGACGGAAGACGAATTCCGCCCGCTGCGTCTGATGAACGGGCTCTATCTCCAGCTTCACGCCTACATGCTGCGGGTTGCCGTGCCTTATGGCACGCTCAGCAGCGACCAGATGCGCCAGCTTGGCTATATCGCGGAGAAGTGGGACAAGGGTTACGGCCATTTCACCACGCGCCAGAACATCCAATATAACTGGCCGGTCCTGACCGATGTGCCGGATATTCTTGACGCGCTGGCCGATGTGGAGATGCACGCGATCCAGACCTCGGGCAACTGTATCCGCAACGTGACGACGGACCAGTTTGCCGGAGCGGCCGCCGATGAGATCGAAGATCCGCGCCCGACGGCTGAGCTGATCCGCCAGTGGTCCACCGATCACCCGGAATTTTCCTTCCTGCCGCGCAAGTTCAAGATTGCGATCACCGGCAGCCCGAATGACCGCGCCGTGACCAAAGCGCATGATATCGGTCTGCGCATGGTCGAGCAGGATGGCGAAGCGGGCTATGAGGTCATCGTCGGGGGCGGTCTGGGCCGCACGCCGGTGGTGGGCAAAGTGATCCGGGATTTCCTGCCGAAAGAGGATCTGCTGCCCTATCTCGAAGCGATTTTGGCCACCTATAACCGGATCGGCCGCCGCGACAACAAGTATAAGGCGCGGATCAAGATCACCGTGAACGAGGAGGGGCTGGAGTCCTTCCGCGATCAGGTGGAGGCGGAGTTCCCGCATCGCCGGGCCGCGTTTTCGGGTGTGGATCAGCAACTGCTGGCCGAGCTTGAGGCGGCGTTCGCCAAGCCCGAGCTGGTCGATGGCCGCGATGTGCCGCCGATCACCAATGGCGCGGTGCAGGCCTTCGTGGACACGAATGTGAGCGATCACTACCACCCGGATTACGCGAACATCACGATCAGCCTGAAGCCGGTTGGCGGGACGCCGGGCGATGCGACGGCGGAGCAGATGCGCGTGATGGCAGCGCTGGCCGATCAATATGGCGTTGGCGAGCTGCGGGTGAGCCATGAGCAGAACATCATCCTGCCGCATATCCACCGCGCGGACCTCGCATCCGTCTATAAGGTGCTGAAAGAAAACGGTCTTGGGACGGCGAATATCGGGCTGATTTCCGACATCATCGCCTGCCCCGGCATGGATTACTGCGCGCTGGCGACGGCCCGGTCGATCCCGATCGCGCAGGAGATTGCCGAGCATTTCCATGACATTGGGCTTGCCGAAGAGATTGGGCAGCTCAAGATCAAGATCTCCGGCTGCATCAATGCCTGCGGGCATCACCATGTCGGCCATATCGGCATCCTCGGTCTCGACCGCGCCGGTGTGGAAAACTATCAGGTGACGCTGGGCGGCGACGGGACCGAGACCGCCAGCATCGGCGAGCGTGCGGGCCCCGGCTTCGCGGCGGACAAGCTGATCCCGGCGATCGAGCGCCTGCTGCGGCGCTATCTCGAACTGCGTGAGGACGACGGGGAAACCTTCCTCGACGCCTATCGTCGGCTTGGCAATGAGCCTTTCAAAGACGCCCTTTACCCGGCGGAGGAGAAAGCGGCATGACCCATCCTATCGGACAGACAAAGGCGCTTCTGCACGAAGCCCTCGTCGAGAAAAAATATGGCGATATCGCCGTGGTGTCCTCCTTCGGGGCGGAATCCGTGGCGATGCTCCATCTCATCAGTGAGGTGGCCCCGGATGCGCCGATCCTCTTCATCGACACCTTCATGCTGTTTGAAGAAACCCTTCAATATCAGGTGGATGTGGCGAAAGAGCTGGGCCTGACGAATATTCAGGTGGTCCGCGCGACCGATGAGATGATCAAGAAGGTCGACCCGTTTGGCCGTCTGCATATGGCGGACCCGGATGCCTGCTGTAATCTGCGCAAGACGGTGCCGCTCGATATTGCCCTCGAAAGCTACGATGGCTGGATCAATGGCCGTCGCCGCGGGCAGACGCAGGCGCGTTCGGAACTGCCGCCGGTCGAGACCGATGAGCATGGCCGCACGAAAATTAACCCGATGTTCGGATGGCTCCGCGAGGATGTGCTGGACCACATCACGCGCTATAAGCTGCCGCGTCACCCGCTGGTCGCCCAGGGCTACCCCTCCATCGGCTGTGCGCCCTGCACGTCGAAAGTGGCACCGGGCGAGGACCCGCGCTCCGGGCGCTGGCGTGGACAAAACAAGGAAGAATGTGGGATTCACGTGTCCAACGGACAGATTCAACGAGGAAAACCGATGAAAATTCGCGTGACCGATACTGGTTTTGAAGAAGTGGACAGCGTCGGCGAAGTGGCGCTGGAAGAGGTGTCCGCGACGCCTGATGTGCTGGCGGTGGAGAACACGACGCCGATTTCGGACATCCTGCCGCATCTGGGAGCGCGAGCGATCCGCATCCCGTTCCCGGTGTTCTCGGATGGGCGCGGCTTTACGCTGGCGCGGGCCATTCGCGATGCGGGCTATGAGGGCGATCTGACCGCCGTGGGCCATGTGCTGGCCGATCAGTATGACCTCGCGCGCCGTTCGGGTTTCGATGCGGTGGAAATCTCGCCGGAGCAAGCGCAGCGCCAGCCCGAGGCCCAGTGGCAGGCCCATAAGCCGCGCGTCAGCTATCAGCAGCGCCTGCGCGGCTGAAACGCCAAGATTTGAAGGAAAGGGCGGTCCTGCGGGGCCGCCTTTTGCCATTCTGGAAACACTCTGTTTTTGAACATATGGTCAGAAACGCATGTGACGCTACGTCATTAACGCTTCTGAAGAGCCGTTAACCATTCTCCTATGCATTTGATCTTGCGTGAGAAAGCGCGTCTTTCGCGCGAGTGCGACAGGCTGCCGCAGCCCTTTATGGCTTGGGCGCGGCTGTGTTCACACTCTGTCACGAAATCCCATGAAATAAGGATGTGGTGGCGCTCCCATGTCGAGACCGGATGGCTGCCATCGCGGCAGCAATCTTGTTGCACCGCACAAATCGGCTTATTTTGGTCAGCGACAACAAGTGTTTTATGAGTTCTGGAAAAATGACGATCCCATTTAAAGAGACGATCGACTCCCTTTTGCAGTTTGTTCAGCCGGTTATGCGACGGGCGGAACAGGCTGAGAAACCGGCTGCGCCAGCGAATGCGCCGCAGTTGGATGGAGTCGTCAAAGGCAAATATCAGGGGCCGGAAGGCTCGCGCCGCTACTATCTGACCCTGCCCGACAGCGGGCGGGCCGATGTGCTGATCGTCATGCTTCATGGCTGCACCCAGACCGCTGCGGATTTCATGCGCGCGACAGGCATGAGCGATCAGGCGGGGGCGCGCGGCGTCGCCGTTCTCTGGCCGGAGCAGACGCGGACGGCGAACACCATGCGCTGCTGGAACTGGTTTGAGCCGGACCAGAAGGGCGAGACGGATCTCTTGTTCGCGCTCATTGAGGATGTGCAGGGCCGCTACGGTCTGGGCAGTGCGGATCTGTGCATTGGCGGGCTCTCGGCAGGCGGCACCATGGCGGCGACGCTGGCGGCGGCACGACCCGAAGCGTTCGCGGCCCTTGGCGTTCATTCCGGTGTCATGCCCGGCTCTGCGGGCGGCGCGCGTGAGGCGTTTTCGGTGATGCGCAACGGCTCCGGCGACACGCCGCCCGTGCTGCCGCCGATGATCGTGTTTCACGGGATGGACGACAATACGGTGATTCCGGAGAACGGCGCGGAATTGGCGGCGCGGATTTCCGGCCCGCGGGAGGACGGACATAGCGAGGGCTATGACTGGCACAAGACCGTGGGCCGCAAGGGTGAGTATTGGCAGATCGACGGGATGGGCCACGCCTGGTCCGGCGCGCCGGAAAACGGGCCCCATGCCGATCCGCAGGGGCCCGATGCGACGGCGGAAATGCTCCGCTTCTTCCTCAAGGCGGTGTCAGAGAACCGCTGACGGCTCCACCGCGTCGATGCCAAGCGCCTCGCCAACCGCAAGGTTGGTGAGCTGGCCTTCATGCGTGTTGAGACCCTCGGCAAGATGCGGGTCCTGCTTGCAGGCCTCGCGCCAGCCGAGATCGGCGAGTTTCAGCATGAAGGGCATGGTCGCATTGCCGAGCGCCATGGTGGAGGCGCGTGCGACGGCCCCCGGCATATTGGCGACGCAGTAATGCACGATCCCGTCCACCTCATAGATCGGATCGTCATGGGTGGTGGCTTTCGAGGTCTCGAAACAGCCGCCCTGATCGATGGCGACATCCACCAGCACCGCGCCGGGTTTCATCAGCGAGAGATGCTCACGGGTCACGAGTTTCGGGGCGGCCGCGCCCGGAATGAGGACCGCGCCGACGACCATATCGGCCTGCGCGATGTATTCGGCGACCGCGCCGGCGGTGGAGTAGCAGGTGTCGAACACGCCGCGATAGGCATCGTCGAGATAGCGCATCCGCGGCAGCGAGCGGTCGAGCACGGTGACATTCGCGCCCATGCCTGCGGCGATCCGCGCGGCTTGGGTGCCGACGACGCCGCCGCCGAGGACGACCACGCGGCCCGGCGTCACGCCCGGCACACCGCCAAGCAGCACGCCGCGCCCGCCATTCGCCTTTTGCAGCGCCCATGAGCCGACCTGCGGCGCGAGACGCCCGGCGACTTCGGACATGGGGGCGAGCAGGGGTAGACCGCCTCCGGGCTGAGTCACGGTTTCATAAGCAATTGCGGTGACGCCGCTTTCCAGAAGATCACGGGTCTGCGGCTCATCGGGGGCGAGATGCAGATAGGTGAAGAGAAGCTGACCCTTGCGGAGCATCTTGCGCTCGACCGCCTGCGGCTCCTTGACCTTCACGATCATCTCGGCCTCATCGAACACCGCTTCGGCGCTCGACAGGATGGTCGCGCCCGCCGCCTCGTAATCGGCATCATCGAAGCCCGATCCGATCCCGGCCCCGGTCTCGATCAGCACCTCATGGCCATGATTGACCGCCTCGCGGGCGGCATCCGGGCGCATCCCGACGCGATATTCCTGGTTCTTGATCTCTTTGGGGCAACCGATACGCATAGTTTCCTCCCTTGCGCTTTTGTTTCGCCGATTATCTCACGTAACGCCGGGGAAATATCGCGAAGATTTCTGTGATTTGCAGAAAATACGGGAGGATCTTGCGCATCTTGTTATAGTATCGCAAAATCCTCCCATGATTGCCCTTGATGCCACTGACCGTGAGATCCTGCGAATCCTTCAAAAGGGACAGCTTTCCAACGCCGAATTATCGGAGCGGGTGCATCTGTCCTCCTCCGCCTGCCATCGCCGGGTGCAGCGGATGGTGGAGGCAGGGGTGATTGATCGCAATGTCGCCCTGCTCGATGCGCGCAAGGCAGGGTTTCGGGCGCTGATTTTCGTGGAGATTTCACTGTCAGGGCAGTCCGATGAATTGCTGGCGAAGTTCGAAAGCGCCGTGGCGCGGATCCCGAATGTGCTGGAATGTCATCTGGTTGCGGGGGCGTCGGATTATCTTCTGAAGGTCGCCGCCGAGGATAGCGACGATTTCGCGCAGATCCACCGCAACTATCTGGCGCATCTGCCGGGGGTGGCGCGGGTGCAGTCCAGCTTCGCGCTCAAGACGGTGTTTCAGAGCACCGCCTTGCCGGTTTAATTAGACCATTTCCGGCGGAATGCCGAAGCCGATAATGCCCATGCGGTGCGCGGGTTTGCGGTCGTAAGGCATGATGAAACCGCGCCGGTCGTCCGGCTCGCTCTCGTAATTCGCCTTGGCGAGTTCGCGCCACGCTTCGCAGGCGGTTTCGATATTGTAGAAGCGCTCATCGGCATCGGCGGGCAGCAGATGTTCAAAGAGCCGCTTGCGCAACTCCTTGGCGCGGGCCGGATCGCGGATGGCGAGACCGGCTTCGGTGTCCCATTTCATGCTGCGGCCGTTGAGATTGGCCGAGCTGACCAGCGCCGCCTCGTCGTCGGAAATCGTGACCTTGGAGTGGACATAGATGATCGGCGCGTCGTCGAGGACCGAGCGATCGTCGTCATCCTTGCCGTTTTCCTCCACCGGGCGGGCCGGGGAGACGATCAGCAGCCGCTCGCCATAGGCTTTCAGCAACTTGTCCACACATTTTGACTGGAGATATTCGCCATAGCGGACCGACATGCCCTTGTGGTTTTCAAAGGCCGCGTCCTCGGGCGCGGCGGGCATGACGATGATCAGCTCCAGCTCCGGGTTCTTCTCGGCGGCCTCGGCCAGCGCATCGGCAATCGGCGCGTGGCGGAGAAACTGCGTCTCAATATAAAGCAGGCGCTTGGCCTTGCGGATCAGGTCGAGATTGGCCTCCTCCGCGCTGTTGTCGAGCGTGACCGGCGAGATCGCGAAGGCGGCTTTCGGCCCTTCGGCTTCGCGCGAGAGGGTGCGGATGAAATCCGGATGGCCGAGTTCCTCGGGCGTCTGCTCCTCGAAGCCGCGCAAATGCCGCTCCGCCACGCCGACAATGTCGCCGGTGATGAAGACGGAGACATCCTGCCATGTCTGATCGGCGGACTGGTTATGGGTCTTGCGGTCCCACCGGCGGTCATCCACATCGAGCCCGCCAATGATGAGCTTCTTGCTGTCGATCACCATCAGCTTTTGGTGGTGAGTCGCCGGGTAAAGATGCGGCGGGCGCCATTTCATCTTGAGCGTGCCATCGGGCTGAACATCCGCGAAATGCTGCACGCGGGGGAGCGTTTCGATGACCTCTTTGCGCTCGTCCTCCGGCATGTCGTTGATCTCGGCGACGAGTTTGGAGGATTTGCGCAGCACCAGCGGCCAGAACATCAGCCGCATCGCCCGCCCGACCCGCGCCGGGTGCATCGCTGCCCGCGCGGAAATATCGCCGCCGGTCTCTTTTGCGATGTCTTTGAAAATCTTGATGCTTTCGCCCGTGCCGCGATGCAGATTGAAGGCGAGGATGGGATCGAAATCCGAGATCGCGAAGTCGAGTTTCACGCCCTTTTTCGCCAGATGCCGAAAGATATCTTCCCATGTCTTGCCAATCGCAAGCCCCTCTTTGCTGTGCAATTTGGTGCGCGGATCGAAGATGCGGAATCCGGCGAGAACTTCGGTCTCTGCCTCCAGCACCGCCCGCTCCATGGCGGGGTAGGCCTCTTCGGCCGTCAGCAGGACGTCAAAATCGTCGATATACATGGCATCTCCCGGTATACTGGGACCTGTGGCGCGGTTTGACCCGTCCCTTGGCGATCACGTGTGCGGCTTTTTCCTGTGTGGCGAAAATTCCCGCGTATCACAAGCTTAACGACTCAATGGCCCAACCGATCCCACAACGTCGCGAAACGTAGGAAATTTTTTGCCGAGAGGAGAAATGTCGCAGTCCTGATGGCGATCTTGTCCGCTAAATTCACCATCAAGCGGGAAAGAACTTCACATTTCATTAAAATGTGAATTAAAAGCGTCACTGTGACTATTGGGTGATGACATGACGGAGATCGTGATCGTTGGTGCAGGCCCGGCAGGACTCGCTGTCGCAGCTTGTTTGCAACGTGAAGGGAAGAAAGTGCGCGTCCTTGAGAAGGGCGACCGGATCGCGCTGCGCTGGTACAACCATTACGACCGTCTCCATCTGCACACGGCGCGGGAATATTCCGGGCTGCCCTTCCACCCGATCCCCGACGAGACGCCGCGCTATCCGCGCCGCGAGGACATGATCGACTATCTCGAAGCCTATGCGGATGAGGAGCGGATCAAGCCGGAATTCGGTGTCGAGGTGAAGCGGATCGCGCGGGAGGATGGCCGCTGGTCGCTCTGGACGAGCAAGGGGCCGATCCACGCGGATTTCGTGGTGATTGCGAGCGGGTTCAACAGCCAGCCTGAGCGGCCTTATCTGCCCGGCGAAGAGACATTCCCTGGCACGATCATCCACAGCTCTGAATATCGCAATGCGGGGCCGTTCGAGAACCAGCGCGCGCTGATCCTCGGCTTTGGCAATTCCGGCGCGGATATTGCGGTCGATCTGGCGGAGGGTGAGGGCATCCCGACCCTCTCGATCCGCGGCCCGGTGCAGGTGATCCCGCGCGACGTGATGGGCATCCCGGCGCAGCGCTTCGTGCAGATCATGAGCAAGATGCCGCAAAAGCTGATGAACGGGGTAATCTCGTCGGCCTCTTTCGCGCGGTTCGGCACCCTCAAGCGCTACGGGCTGACGCGCTCGAAACGCAGCGTTGTCACGATGGTGAGCGAGGACAACCGCATCCCGGTGATTGATGTGGGGGTGATGAGCCACCTGCGGCGCGGCTCGATCACGGTGCGGCCTGGAGTGGACCGGATCGACGGCGATCTGGTGCGGTTCTCGGATGGCACGACGGCGAGCTATGATGCGATCATTCTGGCGACGGGTTTCCGGGACGGACTGGAGCGGATCGTCGAGGTGCCGGAGGCGCGGATGGCCGTGCTGCGCGATCCGAGGAGAAATCGCGCGCAATTTGGCGAGGATGGGCTCTATTCCTGCGGTCTTTCGGTCAGCATTTACGGGATGCTCTACGAGATCAATCGGGAGGCACCGCTCATTGCGAAGGATATTGCGGCGCGATCCGCGTCAGATGCGCGGTCAATCGCGTCCTAGGCGAGGTCGCCCCGGCATCGAGTTTGCGGCAGGCATCGGGGCTGTCGAAATCCTGCTTTTCCAGTGAGATATGAAGCGTGACGGGGCCGTCTGGTGTCTCTGCCGGAACGGTCCAGCCGGTGGCCGTTTCCTGTGGCTCGCCGAGTGTCGCACCCGTCTCCGCCGCCCATTGCAGCGCGGCGATATGCGTGACCTGCGCCGCTTCACTCTGGTCGATCCGGCCGCGATAGGCGGGCAGATAGGGGCGATCTTCGGCCTCAGCGGCGAGAAAATCCGGGATGCTGGCCGCGCGCATCCGGCCATATTTGCGACCTGCGGGCAGGCTCAGCACCGTCGCGGAGAAGCGGCAGCCGCCGAGATGGGAGGAGCGCCAGACCTCGCCGGGGGGCTGCGCCGCGTCGAGCGCGCGGAAGGTCGCTTCGCCATGGAGCGCGCAGCAGCGTTCGCGCTGGCTATGGGTGCAGGTGAGGAAAAGCGGGACGGGCTGGGCGCGCCAGCCGTCGAAGTTGCCCATCTCCCATGTCAGCAGGGTTTCGAGAACCTCCGCCTCCGCCACGTCGATGGCGCGATATTCGGGGATGAGGATGAGGCGGCAGATGCCGGCGGGCGCGTCGCTGCGGTCGATGAGATTGACGCGGCGACCCCCCTCCACGATCTCGGCGAGCTTGTCCTGAAGGGCTTGCGGCATGTCCGGGGCGGCGCCGTGATCGCGGGTCCAGCGTTTGCGCGGCCAGCGGATCAGGAGCATCTGCCCGGCATGGGCGGCGCTGCCCGCGAGCGGTTCGTCCATGGCGAGATCAGAGCAGAACCCGGCCATCAGCGGCACTCCGGCAAATCGTCGATGAGGCCGATCAGCACCTCGACCGTGCGCTCAATAGCGCTTTGATCCTCGCAAAACGCCTTGCCAGCCGCGCCCATTTGCGCCGCGTCGATGCTGTTTAATGCCTCGGCGATCCCGTCTGGCGAGACCTCCCGGCTCGCGCCCACGGCGGCGAGTTCGGCATAGCTTTCGGCGAAGTTGATGACATGCGGGCCGTGCAGCACGGCGCAGTTCAGCACTGAGGCTTCATAAGGGTTGTGCCCGCCGAGATGCGGGAGCAGCGATCCGGCGATGAAGGCGGTATCCGCAAGGCGATACCACAGCCCCATTTCGCCAATCGTGTCCGCGATATAGAGGCGCGTATCGCCCGTAATCGGCTGATCTTTCGAGCGGATCGCGTGCGGCACCCCGAGCTTCTCGGCAATCGCGGCGATCTCCGCCACCCGCTGCGGGTGGCGCGGCGCGAGGATCATCAGCCCGTCTCGACCCTCATGGGCGCGGATCAGCATCTCGTCCTCGCCCTCATGCGTCGACGCCGCAACCCAAACCGGGCGGCCCGCGATCTGTGCTTCCAGCTTGGCCAGTTCGCCCGCATCGGCAGTCAGCGGCGGCGCGCCGCGTTTGACGGTGCCGACGATCTCCACATCCCGCCGCCCGAATGTGGCGAAATTATCCGCCGAGAGCTGATCCTGCACCAGAATCGGCCCCATCCGGGCCAGAAGCCATTCATAAACCGACTTCATCCGGCTGCGCCGTTTCACCGAATTGTCGGAGAAGCGCGCATTGACCAGCGCCGTCGGAATGTCGCGTGACAGGGTCTCATACACCGTGGTCGGCCAGAGATCCATTTCGGACCAGACGGCGAGATCCGGCTCCCAGTGATCGAGAAATTTCGCCACCCAGGGGCGAATATCCATCGGCGTCGGGCGGTAAATCACGCCCTCGGGCGCTTGCCGGTCCATCGCCTCGATGGAGGTGCGGGTGGAGGAGGTCACGAGAATCTGCACCTCGGGCCGCGCTGCCTGAATGCGCCGGATGATCTCCACCGCCGCGAGAACCTCGCCCACGCTGGCGGCATAAAACCACACCACTTTGCCCGCGGGCCGCGCGACCTTGCTCTCGCCCCGCTTGTCCGAAAGGCGCTTCGGGTCGTCTTTGCCCTTGCGGACACGATGCCGCATGATCGCCTCGCCAAGCGGCGCGAGCCGGGCGGAGAGCCAGAGATAGGCGGAGAGAAGAAAGGGTTTGCGGTCCATAGGGGCCTTGATCGTCACTTTGCCTTCTTCTGCCCCATGTCCGGCCTTTGGGCAAGCGATCCGGCTTGCGCGGCCCTCGGCAGGCTTTTATATTTCGCAAATGATCAGGATTTTCGACATCTCGGATCACGCCCGTCTGCCGGGCCGGTTCTTTGGGGCCGAATGGACCAGCCGCCTCGGCTGAGCCCTCCTCCTATTGCCAGCATCACGCCAACACCATCCGCGGGAGGACATCATGACCGCAAAAACACTGTATGACAAAATCTGGGATGCCCATGTGGTCCATGAGCAGGAGGACGGGACGTGCCTGCTCTATATCGACCGCCATCTGGTGCATGAGGTGACAAGCCCGCAAGCCTTTGAGGGGCTGCGCATGGCGGGCCGCCCGGTGCGCGCGCCGGAGAAGACGATTGCTGTGCCCGATCACAACGTGCCGACCGACGAGAAACGGGCCGAGCGGATCGAGGATGAACAGAGCCGGATCCAGGTCGAGGCGCTGCGCCAGAACGCGAAGGATTTCGGGATCGAGATTTATGATGTGGATGATGTGCGCCAAGGGATCGTGCATATCATCGGGCCGGAGCAGGGCTGGACCTTGCCGGGCATGACCATCGTGTGCGGCGACAGCCACACGGCGACTCACGGGGCCTTTGGCGCGCTGGCGCATGGCATCGGGACCAGCGAGGTCGAGCATGTGCTGGCGACGCAGACGCTGATCCAGAAGAAGTCGAAAAACATGAAGGTCGAGGTGACGGGCCAGCTTCCGCCGGGCGTGACGGCGAAGGATATCGTCCTCTCGATCATCGCGAAAACCGGCACGGCGGGCGGCACCGGCCATGTGATCGAATATTGCGGCGAGGCGATCCGGTCGCTCTCCATGGAAGGCCGCATGACGATTTGTAACATGGCGATCGAGGGCGGCGCGCGGGCCGGTCTGATCGCGCCGGATGAGACGACCTTTGACTATGTGCGCGGCCGGGCCCATGCCCCGAAAGGCGCGCAATGGGAAGCGGCGCTGAACTGGTGGAAGACGCTCAAGACCGACGAGGGCGCGCATTTCGACAAGGTGGTGACGCTCGATGCAAGCGAGATCGTCCCCGTTGTGACATGGGGGACCAGCCCTGAGGATGCGCTGCCGATCACCGCCGCCGTGCCGGACCCCGACAGTTTTGGCGAGCATAAGCGCGACGCGGCGATCCGGGCGCTTGATTATATGGGCCTGAAGGCCGGGCAGCGTTTGCAGGATGTGGAGATCGACACGGTCTTTATCGGCTCCTGCACCAATGGCCGGATCGAGGATCTGCGCGAAGTGGCGAAGGTCATGGAAGGCCGCCGCGTCAAGGACGGCATCCGCGCGATGATCGTTCCCGGCTCTGGCCTCGTGCGCTTGCAGGCCGAGGAAGAGGGCATCGCCGAAAAGCTGATCGAAGCGGGCTTCGAATGGCGGATGGCGGGCTGCTCCATGTGCCTCGGGATGAACCCCGACCAGCTGGGTCCCGGCGACCGCTGTGCCGCGACCTCGAACCGCAATTTCGAGGGGCGGCAGGGCTATAAGGGCCGGACGCACCTCATGAGCCCCGCCATGGCCGCCGCCGCTGCGGTAACCGGCAAACTGACGGATGTGCGGGATCTGGTGTGACCCGCTGGCTCGGCGTTGACGGATCGCCGGGGGGTTGGGTTGGTGTCCTCGTTGAGGATGGAGATTTGGCGGCGGCGCGCGCTGTGCAGGCCCCGGATTTAGGGCGTTTGTTGGCGGAGACCGGCGCGGAGCTCAGCGTCGTCGATATTCCTATCGGTTTGCCGAACCCCGGTGAGACGCGGCTTTGCGATCAGGAGGGCCGCAACTTGCTTGGAGACAAATATCGGTCGCTCTTCCCGGTTGCCTGCCGCGAGGTATTATTCGCGGAAAGTTATGAAGCAGCTAACGAGATTGGTCGTCGATTGAGTAAAAGCGGGATAAGCACACAACTTTGGGGTATTGCGCCGAAAATCCGCGAAGTTGACGCGCTTCTTAAAACTCTTCCTCCTAATATTCTTTACGAAGGACACCCCGAAATATCTTTTAAAGAGATGACAGGCGCTCCGCTTATGTCCAGAAAAGACTGGCTGACAGGCCTTTTTGATCGGCTACATGCACTCGAAAATCAAGGGTTCAGGCCGGGTGGCCTCATGCGTGATTTTGCGGAGAAGCCGATGTTCAAGCGCGACGATCTGCTTGACGCCGCCGCGATGGCCTGGACCGCATCGCGGATTGCGCGCGGCACGGCGCGGTCCTTGCCGCAAAGGCCGGACCCGTTCCCGGCGATCTGGATCTGAACGCCCTCCCCGGATTTCGATCCAATTTGACATAAAACCGTGACACTCCGGCGGTAAAGACTCGTTAACATTGGCGGGCGCGCCCTTGCGCCAGATGTTTTCAGGGAGTTTCCTATGCCGGTATCCACCACCGAATTGTCGCGCGGCGACATCGCTATCATTGGCCTCAAAGCTGACAACCCGGACGATTTCGCCTTTGTGGCGCTGACCGATCTCGCCGCCGGGACGGAGATTTATTTCACCGATAACGGCGTCTTGGCCGATGGCAGTTTCCGCGACAATGAAGGCACGCTGAAATGGACCGCGCCTGCGGATGTGGCAGCGGGATCGGTGATCACCTTCACCGGCAATACGGCGGATTTCACGGCACAAAGCGGCAGTTTCGCCTTCTCCGCCTCGGGCGATCAGCTTGTGGCCTATAAGCAGACGGCGGACGGGGTGGAATTCCTGCACGCTGTGCATTCCAACTCGACGGCGTGGCAGGATGAGGCGACAAGCTCCACCAATTCCGCTCTTCCGGCGGGTCTCGTGGATGGCGAAACCGCCGTCGCGGCGGGCAGCGGCGCGGGCGACGGCGACGAGTTCGACAATATCTTCTACACCGGTCCGACCGCAGGCGACGCGGCCACCCTGCTTGCCGCCATTGGCGACGCGGCCAACTGGACCGGCGCGAACAGCGATGTGGACTATGCGGTCCCCACGTCGATGAGCGTCGAGGGCGGCGAGGAACCGGCAGAGGCGGCCTACACGCTGGAGCTGTTCCACACCTCCGATCAGGAAGGCAGCATTTCCGCGCTGGAAGACGCACCGCGGTTCTCCGCCGTGCTGGCCGCGCTGCGGGCGCAGGATCTCGGCGAGGACGGGGTTGAGGACAATTCGATCCTCGTCGGCTCGGGCGACTCATTTATCCCGGGCGTGTTCTATGATGCGTCGACCTCGGTTTACGGCGCGCCGGGCCGGGCCGATATTCTGATCCAGAATGAACTCGGCTTCGATGCGATTGGCTTCGGTAACCACGAATTCGACAACGGGCCGGGTGCGATCCGCGACCAGATTGTTGCCGATGGGGACTATGCCGGGGCGCTTTATCCCTATCTCTCCACCAATCTCGACTTCTCCGCGAGCGCTGATCTGGCGGATCTGGAAGTGGCGGGCGGCGCTGCGCCGCAGGCCGGAACCGTCACCTCTTCGGTGGTGATCGAGAAGGGCGGCGAGCAGATCGGCGTGATCGGTGCGGTGACGCCAACGCTCGATTTCATCTCGACGGCGGGTGATGTTGGTGTTCTGCCCGAAGAGTTCGACGGCGCGCCGACGGACGCGCAACTCGATGCGCTGGCGGCCGTCATTCAGGCCGAAGTGGACACGCTTCTGGCCGACAATCCCGGCCTCAACAAGATCGTGCTTGTGACCCATATGCAGCAAATCGCCATTGAGGAAGCGCTGGCGACGCGGCTCTCCGGCGTAGACATCATCTCGGCGGGCGGCTCCAACACGCGGCTTCTCGATGAAAACGACCGCCCGCGTGAAGGCGACGACGCGCAGGGCACCTATCCGAAATTTGTGGACGATGCCGATGGCAACACGACGGCGATTGTGAACACGGACGGCAATTACAAATATGTCGGGCGTCTCGTGATCGATTTTGACGAGAACGGCAACATCATCGCGGACAGCTATGACGCGGATGTCTCCGGTGCCTATGCGACCGACGCACAAGGCGTGGCGGATCTCGGGGCCGAGGATCTGGTGGACCCGGAGATTCAGGCGATTTCTGACGCTCTGTCGGAGGTCATCATCGCGCAGGATGGCAATTACTTCGGCGTGACCGAGGAGTTTCTGAACGGGAGCCGCGGCTCGGTCCGGATTGAGGAGACCAATCTGGGGAACCTCACTGCGGACGCGAACCTTGCCGAAGCGCGCAAGACGGATGACAGCGTGCTGGTCTCGATCAAGAATGGCGGCGGCATCCGCGACGATATTGGTGAGCGGATCGTGCTGACCGGTGAGACCGAAGCGACGCCGCTGCCGCCGGAAGGCAACGAATTGACGGGCCGTCCCGATGGCGGGATCAGTCAGATCGCGATTGGCAATGCGCTGGCGTTCAACAATGAACTCAGCATCCTGACGGTCACGCGGCAGGAACTGGTGGATCTTCTGGAGCATGGCATCGCGGCGAGCTCGCCTGATGACAGCAACACGCAGGGGCGGTTCCCGCAGGTGTCCGGGGTGCAGTTTTCCTTCGATCTGACCCGCGAGCCGGGCGACCGGATCGTCTCCGCCGCGATTACGGATGCGGAAGGCAATGACCTTGATGTGCTGGTGCAAAATGGCGAGGTGGTCGGCGACGGGTCCGGCACGGTGCGGATCGTCACGCTCTCCTATCTCGCCGATGGCGGCGATGGCTACCCGTTCCCGACCGGCGAGGCGACCGACCGGATCGACCTTGTGCAAGAGGGCGTGCAAGACGGCGCGGCGCAATTTGCCGACAATGGCACGGAGCAGGACGCGCTGGCCGAATATCTGGCGGAAAACTACGGCGAGGAGACGCCCTACACGCTCGCCGACACGGACCGCGCCGAGGATGAGCGTATCCAGAACCTCGCCTTCCGCGAAGATGGCGTGATCGACGAGACCCCGGTGGGGCCGTCCTCTTTCCTCTATGTGCAGGATTTCGAGGATCAGCCCACCATCGGCAAGTTCAAGGAGTCGATCTATGTCGACACCCAGAGCGGGCTTGAGGATCATGATCTGGTCAATAATGACGACCAGCCGATTGTGGACAGCGAAAACGGCGTCGGGCTTGGCTTCGATGCGAGCTATGCGACCATCAACAGCAATTGGCAGAACGGGATGGAAGACGGCGCGCGGATCGGGGTGGTGGATTACACCAATGACCGCGAGGCGCAGGGCGCGCGCGGCTACCGCATGGCGGATACGGATGGCGAAATGACACTGGCGTTTGATGCTGTCGATACCTCCGGCGCGGGCGAGGTGACGGTTTCGCTCGATCTTTATGTGAACCGCACGGCTTGGGAGACGAACGACCGGATCGTGATAGAAGTCGAGACGGATACGGGCGTGATCTCGCTGCTCGACACCACGGGCGTCGACATCAACACGCTGGATCTGGAGCGTAAATTCACGACGATTGAGGCGGTGGTGCCCGCCGAGGCCAATCTCGCGACGCTCAAGGTTAAGTTTGTCTCGAACGACAAGGCCGAGGCGATCCATGTGGACAATATCCGCTTCGAGGCCATCGCGCCCGAGCCGGAGCCGGAGCTGCCCTTTGACGTGGAAACGCTCGACACGGTCCAACTCGACGGGGCCGAGATCGTGGATTTCGATCCTGAAACCGACCGCGCCTTTGTCACAGCCTCAACCGGGGTGAGTGTCGTCGATGCGTCGGACCCGGCGAACCTCTCCTTCGTTACGCTGATCGACCCGGCGGCGAATGGCGCGGATTCGAGCGCCGTGACCAGCGTGTCGGTCGCCAATGGCGTGCTGGCCGCGGCGGTCCCGGCGGCGGATGCGTCCCAGCCGGGCGCGGTCTATTTCTACGACAGCGCCTCGCTGGAATTCCTTGGCAAAATCACCGTGGGCGCGCTCCCCGATATGCTGACCTTTGATGAGAGCGGCGATTATCTCGTCGTCGCCAATGAGGGCGAGGCGGGGACCGTGAACCCGGAGGGCAGCGTGTCCGTGGTTGCGATCAATGCCGATGATCTGGCCGCCTCGGAGGTGAACACGCATCGCTTCGGCTGGGACGTGACCTTTGATGCGCTTAAAGAGAAGGGCGTGCGCGTCTTTGGCGAGGGCGACTGGTGGGCCGGGACCGATCTGGAGCCGGAATATATCACCATCGAGGGCAACAAGGCGTTCATCACCTTGCAGGAAGCCAATGCGGTTGCGGTGATCGACGACATCACCCAGCCAGGCGTGATTGATCTCGACCATATCCAACCGCTCGGCGCAAAGGATCATTCGGTCGAGGGGAATGGGCTCGACACCTCCGACACGGATGGCGCGATCAACATCGTCACCGCGCCGGTTCAGGGCCTCTATATGCCCGATGCGATTGCGTCCTACAGCGTGGATGGCGTGACCTATTATGTCACCGCCAATGAGGGCGACGCGCGGGACGAGGACAAGCGGATCGAGGATCTGGTTCTCGATCCGGACGCCTTCCCCGATGCGGTCGCGCTCCAAGCCGAGGACGCGCTTGGCCGTCTTCAGGTCTCCGGCATTGATGGGGATATCGACGGAGATGGCGATTATGACGCGCTTTACAGCTATGGCGCGCGGTCCTTCTCGATATGGGATGAGAATGGCAATCAGGTCTTCGACTCTGGCGATCAGATCGCCAAGAAAATCGCCGAGCTGATGCCGGAGCTGCACAATTCCGAAGGGGATGCGGACAGCTTTGACGGGCGCTCGGACAACAAGGGCGCGGAGCCGGAGGCCGTGACCATCGGTCAGGTCGGCGATCAGACGTTGGCCTTTGTCGGGCTGGAGCGCGTTGGCGGGGTGATGGTGTTCGACATCACCAGCCCGGACAGCGTGGATTACCTGACCTACCTGAACACCGACGGCGATATCGCGCCCGAGGGCCTCACCTTTGTGACCGCCGAGGACAGCCCGAACGGCTATGCGATGCTCGGCGTTGCCAATGAGGTCTCAGGTACGCTGACCTTCTACAGCCTGCAAAGCGGTGACCCGGTGGAGCCGGGGGACGACTTCACCCTGATCTCCGAGATTCAGGGCGAGGGCGCGGAAAGCACCATGCAGGGCGAGATCGTCACCATTCAGGCGGTCGTCACCGGCGATTTCCAGTCCGGCCTGATGGGCGACAAGGGCGAGCTTGGCGGCTTCTGGGTGCAGGAAGAGGTGACGGATTATGATCTGTCCGATCTCACCTCGGAAGGCATCTTCATCTATGAGGGCAACACCGCGATCCTCGATGTGATGGAAGGCCAGCTTGTCGAGATCACCGGCACCGTCAGCGAGTATTTCGGTAAGACCCAGATCACCGCGACGGATGTGAAGGTCGTGCAGGAAGAGGCGATCATCCCGGACAGCGTGAGCGTTGACCTCAATCTCGACGGCGTCAATCTTGAGGCGCTGGAAGGGATGCTGGTCAATCTGCCGGAAGTCACCGTGACCGAGATGTATAATCTCGACCGTTACGGCGAGATGACCGTCGCGACCGAGCGTTTCGCGCAATACACGCAGGACAACGCGCCGGATGCGGCGGGCTATGCGGCCCATGTCGCGGAGGTGGATGCGAAGTCGATCCTCATAGATGACGGCATTTCCAGCCAGAACCCCTACAAGATCCGCATTCCCGATGGCGAGGATTACACCCTTACCGCTGCGGACAGCTTCCGCATGGGCGACACGCTGCAAAATGTGGAAGGGGTGCTCGATTACGGGTTCAACGAATACCGCCTTCAATCGCCAACCGCGACGCATATCGAGAGCAACCCGCGCGAAGCGGCGCCGGCGCTGGATGGCGATTTCAAGGTCGCGAGCCTCAATGTGCTGAACTACTTCACCACCCTGAACAGCGGCGACAACACGACCACCGTGGGCCAGGACCCGCGCGGCGCGAACAACGCCGAGGAACTGGCGCGCCAACAGCAGAAGATCGTCAACGCGATTGTCGAAATGGACGCCGATGTGGTGGGCCTTCTGGAAATCGAGAATGACGTGACCTCCGCGCCGCTAGCCACGCTGGTCGATGCGATCAATGCGGAGCTTGGCAGCGAGGTCTATAGCTATATCAACACCGGGCAGGTCGGCACGGATGCGATCACCAATGCGGTGATCTACAAGACGGCGACGGCAAACCCGGTTGGGGATGTGGATATTCTCGACAGCGAGGCCTTCCTTGACCCGCTCGGCTCGGGCCGCGATCTGAACCGCCCTGCGGTCACGCAGAGCTTTGCCGTCGTCGGCACGGAGGAGACGGTGACGGTTTCGGTCAATCACCTGAAGTCGAAAGGCTCGCTTTCGGGTCTGGCGGCGGATGAGGATCAGGGCGACGGCGCGGGCAACAACAACGCCTCGCGCGCGGCCTCAGCGGAAGTGCTGGCCGATCATCTGGCCGCAACTTATGACGGCAACACGATGATCATCGGCGATCTCAACAGCTATGCGCAGGAGGATCCGCTGAACGTGCTGCGGGACAAGGGCTATACCGACCTTGCCTATGACGCGCTTGGCACGGACAGCTATTCCTACGTCTTTGATGGCCAGACCGGAACGCTCGACTACATCCTCGCTTCCAGCGATCTGATGGACAACCTCACCGGCGTCGCGGAGTGGCATATCAACGCGGATGAGGCCGACGCGATTGATTACGACCTCTCGATCCGAAACAATTCGGGCAATACGATCTTCGCCGAGCGTGATCCGTCGCTTTATGATGGGGACATCCCGGAGCGTGGGTCGGACCATGATCCGGTCATCGCGGCCTTCACGTTCGACGATGATTTCGTGTTCGTCTAAATCGCGGCTTTGCTAAAGACAGCGCCCGCCATTTGGCGGGCGTTTGTCATTCTGGCGTGGCGAGATCGACCCAGACGAGGCGGTGATCCGAAGCCGTTGCCGCCGTCTCCGCCATCGGCCCGTCTGCCGGCCAGAAGACGCCTGCATCACTCACGGTCAGATCCGCTGAGGGCAGGGCGTAATCCACTCGCATATTGCCGGGCGCGTCGTCGTTCCAATCCGCCGTGTCGAGCGCCGGATCCGTTTCATGCGCATCATTCGCACCGCCCTGACCGGCCGCTTTGCCGCCCGCGCTGGTCGGGGCGGGGTCTTGCAGCTTGGGATGGGCGAGCAGCTCCGCCATCACTTCCGAGCGCCCGTCGCCATCCTTGGGGTCGAGATTATAGTCACCGAGGATGACAAACGGGGCGTCCGCCATCGGCGCGGTGTCCCCGGCATCATCGGTCAGCGAGTCACCGCTCAGATAGCGCGCCCACAACCCGACCTCTGCCGCATTGCGCAGCCCGTTGGCATCCTCCGGCCCGTCAAAGACCGGCGGCGTCGGGTGCGCGGCGAGGATGTGGAGCGGGCCGAGCGACGTTTCCACCGGCACATCCCAATGGGATTTCGAGGAGAGGCGCAGGATCTCCGCCACCTCGTCAGCATAATGATCCTCCGGCATCGCGAAGCCGCTCTCTTGCCATGTCAGAAGCTGGAAAGTCCGCGCGCCCTCCGCGTCGATGGGATATTTCGACAGCAGCGCCATGCCATATTGGCCGGGGAAACTGCCATAGCCATGGGCGTCGTCGGGATCGTTCAGACGGCCATCGCCATTCACATCGAGATCGGTCGGCACGCCGGTGTTGGACGGAGCCGAAAAACTATGCGGATAGTCCGCCCCTGCCTCTTTCAGCGCCACCTGAAACGCGGCGAGCGCGCGGCCCTCGGCGTCCCAATCCAGCTCGTTGATCAGCAGAATATCCGGCTGCGTCTCGACAATCACCGCGATCACGGCGGCGATTTGGGCATCCTCTCCGCTCTCGATATCCTGAAGCAAAAGCCCCGGCCCCTGCCGGTTCAGCGCGGCGTTAAAACTCGCCACCCGCAGATCGGCGAGGGCGGGCGTGGCGATCAGGGCGAGGAGGCAAGCGGTGCGGAGCATGTCAGCGATCCTTTAATGAACGTTGCGCGCGTTTGCAGATATAGGCGGTGGCTTTGCTGTCGCTCGCGTCGGCCCACTCCGCACAGAGGGCGCGCACCCAATCTGGGCGGGTCTTGGCCGCATCATTGAGCCAGTTGGCAACGGAGTCCTGAACATAACGCTCGGGATCGGCCTTGAGCGGTTCGAGCAGCGGCAGGCCAAGTTCCGGCGTCTCTTTCAGCTTCGCGATATGAGCGGACCAGACACCGCGCGGCCGGGTCGCTTCGCTGGCAAAGCGGCGGATATTGGGCGCGGCGTCGGCGGTCCATGGGGTGAGCAGCGCGATGGCTGTCTCGATCTGAGCAGACAGCGCCGGGCGAAGCGCCAGCCACGCCCACTCTCGCACTCCGAAATGTGGATCGTCCGCCAGCGGGCGAAGGCGCGTGAGTTGCGCCTCCAGCGGCCCGCCTTCCGCCGCGATGGCGTAGCAGGCCCAGCCTCGCAAACTGTCCGAAGGATGCGCGGCGAGATCGGCGACCGGCACACCATGCGCCGCCGCGATATCCGCCGCGATGGCCATGCGTTTGGTGATCCCAAGGGAAGCGGCGTCCCGCATATCGGCGACGGCTTCGGGGGAGAGCCCCAGAACACCCTCCATCAGCACGGCGAAATCTACCGCGAGACATTCCGTCAGATTGCTGGGCGGCGCGCCGCCATTCAGCGCCGCGAGCCGCTCAGGCGGGATATCCGCGAGTTTCAGCGCGCCAGCCATGGGTCAGACCCAGGGACGCGACGTCTCCATCTGGCTCTCAAAGCCCGCAATCTCGCTCGATTGCTGGAGGGTCAGGCCAATATCGTCCAGCCCTTCAAGCAGGCATTTCTTGCGGAACGGGTCGATCTCGAAGGCAATCTCGCTGCCATCGGCGGCGGTGATCGTCTGGTTTTCGAGATCCACCGTGACGCGCGCATTGTCGCCGCCGCCGGTGCCCTCCATCAGCTTATCCACATCTTCCTGCGGCAAGGTGATCGGCAAAATGCCGTTCTTGAAGCAGTTATTGTAGAAAATATCGGCAAAGCTGGTCGAAACGATCACCTTCAGCCCGAAATCCTTGAGCGCCCAGGGCGCATGTTCACGTGACGAGCCGCAGCCAAAATTGTCGCCCGCGATCAGGATCTCGGCGCGGCGATAAGGCTCCTGGTTGAGGACGAAATCCGGGTTCTCATTGCCCTCGCGATCATAGCGCAGTTCGTCAAAGGCGTGGACGCCAAGGCCCGAGCGCTTGATGGTTTTGAGAAATTGCTTCGGGATGATCATATCCGTGTCAATATTCATCAGCGGCATGGGCGCCGCGATCCCGGTGAAAGTGTCGAATTTATCCATGGTCTCTGGCCTCGTCGTTCTGCTTCTTTCATACGCGGGCCGGATCGCGGAGTCGATCCTTTGACGCGCGGTTAACGGCAGCGGGAAATCACGCTGTCGATCGCCGCCGTGGAGCCGCGCAGCGGATACTGCGTCACCGGATCATTGAGCAGCGTCGGGCCGAAGGCGAGGTCCGTCCCGGAGCGCAGCGCGTCGAGAAGCGCATCGTCGAGCGGCTCAGTGCGCACGTCGAAATCGCCATCGCTGCGCTGGTTGATAAGGGTTGCGGGAATGTCGATCTGCGGCCCGCCGTCGATTTGCAGGGACAGCATCTCGCGATCCCCCGTTTCCGCTCCATCCTCCGCCTCCACACGATATTCGAGGACGGGGTGATCCTCATGGCAAAGGATCGTCAGGCATTGGCGCGGATCGGTGAGGCAGACCATCGCATAATCCTGCCCGCTGAAGGACTCGCGAAAGGAGAACCATTGCGGCGCGTCCGCAGCCGCCGCTCCCATGGGCAGCGCGGCGATCACCAGCGCCCCTTTCAGCCTGTTCATGCCCTCACTCATACCGTCTGACATACGCGCCGCGCCCCCACCGGGCAATGCTGCGCTACATTGCCGCAGATCGCGATGCTGTTATCAAACCGTCATAAAACCTACTTACTCTCGGATAACTGGTTGTAAGGGAGGACCAAATGGCAACCTATCAGGCGGCGTTAATGCACGCGGAACGCGCGGGTGAGGGCCTGTATCAATTCGAGGCGGAATCCGGGCTCGTGGCGAAATCGGCAATGGAAACATTGCGCGCCTTCGTGGAGCGGGTCGAAACGATGGATCACCTCGATCTGGCGGAATGGCATGTGACGGCGGTCCATCGGGACACCGAAAAAGGCGTTGTCACCGGCATGGGCACCTTTGTTTTCGGCTGCGGCGACGAGCAGCCATTCGTCTGTTTTATTACGGAAACGGGTTAAGCGCTTTGTTCACGGTGCGCGCCGGTCGCGCCGCCGCCAAATCGATTTATTCATAAAGCTTAAAATATGACTTGGCGTTAGGTTTTCGGTTTGTATAAGGTAACAGCCGGGTGAGTATTTATTAGGTGGGACAAAGACATTTTTCCGCGCTTGCGCGGGTTTAAGGAGTTTTTTGAATGCCGACCTATGACTATCCCGGCTATGACGACGATCAGATCACATGGCCCGGCGGCAGCGTGTCTGAAGGCGACACGATCACATTTACTCAGCCGACCGACCATTTGGTTTCCATCACCGATAACGATTCCCGATTTCAGGATGGCACCGACGACCGCGATGACGAGGACAACAGCCAGCAGGTTGAAGTCTTCGATGAAAACGGTGTTTTGGAGGCGTCTGGGCAGGTGCAACCGCGTGAGCGGATCGTTTTGGAAGATGCGGATGGCAATCAATACATCATGCACCGCGTTTATATCCGTTCCGAGCCGACCGGGAATGAATATTTCTACGTCTTCGAGGATCCAGGCCCGGAGCTGAATGTTCAGTATTCGGTGATTGATGTGAGCCGCCCGAATTCCGAGCCTTACTGGCTGCCGGGCGAAGTCACCTGTTTCACGCGCGGTGTCGAGGTTTTGACGCCGGACGGGTATCAGCGGGTTGAGAGGCTCAAAGCAGGTGATCTTGTGACAACCCGCGACCACGGGCCGCAGCCGATCCTCTGGGTAGCGCGGCGGTTTTTTAGCTGGAGCGATATGCTGGCCGATCCGCGCCGCGCGCCTTTCGAGGTGGCGGCGGACGCTTTCGGACGCGATCAACCAAAACGGCCTTTGCTGTTTTCGCGCCAGCACCGTTTGCTGGTCACGCCGCCGGCGCGAGGGTCGGATGACGCCACCAGCGAAATGCTCGCGCCGGTTGTGGCGCTGGAAGATGGCACCCGCATCCGCCGCGTCGTCCCGGCGCTTGGGGTGGAATATATCCATCTCGTCTTCGCCCAGCATGAGATTGTGGACGCGGAAGGTCTCGCAACCGAGTCGATGCTCCTGACGGCCTATTCCCGCGATGCCTCCGGCATGGATGCGCAGGACGACGCGGCTCTCTTCGATGATCTGCCCGACGTTACCCACGCCGCGCCCGCCCGCCCGATCCTGTCGAACAAATCGGCGCGAAACCTCATCGCGGAGGGCGCGCTTCTCAGCGATCCTGTCGCTGAAGACGTGATCTAAAAGAACCGGCGGCGCCCGATAGCGCCGCCCTTCGCCTCACATCCCGAGCGCGTCTTTGTAGATTTCCAGAATCGCCTCTTCCTCGCTCACATCCTGCGGGTCTTTCTTGCGCAGGGCGACGAGTTTGCGCATGACTTTGGTGTCATACCCGCGTGACTTCGCTTCGGCCATGACCTCTTTCTGCTGATCGGCGATGTCTTTCTTCTCCGCCTCAAGGCGCTCGAAACGCTCGATAAACTGTCGCAGTTCGCTCGCCGTCACCCGGTAGGCGGTGGCTTCCTCTTCGACGACATTCATGCTGTCTTCCATCATCACGGACCTCATTTGCTAACCGGCGTCTCGGCGCGCCGGGATTTTCTTTTGTCACGCTCTTCGATAAAGGGAGCGGGAGTTAAAGCCAAGGAGCCAGATATGTCGATGATGATTGCAGGCGGGATTACCCTGACCATTCTGGGTCTCGTCGGGCTGATTTTCTGCATCGTCCGGGCGCGGCGTTTCAAAAAGCTCGATCCGCAGAGCCAGGAATATCAGGCGGGGTTCAAGGGTCTGATCATCGTCAATATGGTGGCGATGCTGTTTTCCTTCCTCGGCCTCGCGCTGGTCATCATGGGGATCATTCTGGCCTGAGTGTCAGAGCGCATCGAGAGTGCGCGCCAGACCTTCCAGATCGCGCGGGCTGGAGAGGCGGTGATCGGCGTCCTTGATGAGCTGGAGCCGCGCATCGTCGCACTCCACATGCTCCAGAAGCCGCAACGCCCAGTCCATCGGCACATCCGCGTCCGCCGTGCCTTGAATGAGCCGCAGCGGGAAGTCGAAGGCGAGGGGGGATTCGAGCACCAGACGGTCCCAGCCATCCTCGATGAGCCGTTTAGAAATCACCATCGGCTCGCCATACTCTGACGGCTCTTCGATATAGCCGCGGGTTTCCAACTCCGCCTTCTGTTCGTCAGTAAACTCTGCCCACATGCCGTTCTTGGTGAAATCCGGCGCGGCGGCGAGGCCGACCATGGCGGAGATGTTGAGGCCCGCATCCCGCGCGAGCAGAAGCCCGATCCAGCCGCCCATGGAGGAACCGACGATGATTTGCGGGCCGCTTGTCAGCTCCGCAATCGTCTCGGCGGCGTCGCGCGCCCAATCCCCGATGCAGCCTTCGGTAAAGTCACCGGAGCTTTGCCCATGGCCGGTATAGTCGAACCGAAGGAAGGCCCGGCCACGCTCGCGCGCCCAGTCTTCGAGGAACAGCGCCTTGGTGCCTTCCATGTCCGAGCGCAGACCCGGCAGGAACACAATTCCCGGCCCTTCTCCCGAAAGCTGGTTATAGGCGATCCGGCGCGTGCCAAGCTCAAGAAATTCAACCATGGAGCGTCCCCTCTTTTCCGGCGCCACTCTTTCAAATGCCGCCGCGCGCCGCAAGCTTGACGGGGCGGGATGCGGGATTTAACCAAACGGCAATGCAACCGGGCGTTTCGTAGGCGCCAAACGACAGGAGACCATATGGCCCAGATCACCATTACCCTGCCCGACGGGGCGCAGCGCAATTACGAGGCGGGGGTGACAGCGGCCGATGTCGCTGCCGATATTTCCAAAAGCCTTGCCAAAGCCGCGATTGCCGCGAGTCATGACGGGACGCTGACCGACCTCTCGCGCCCGATGGAGCAGGACACGGCGCTTGCGATCCACACCAATAAGGATGCCGATGTGGCGCTGGAGCTGATCCGTCACGACGCCGCGCATATCATGGCGCGGGCGGTGCAGGAGCTGTGGCCGGATACCAAGGTCACCATCGGGCCGGTGATCGCCAACGGGTTCTATTACGATTTCGACCGCAAGGAGCCGTTTACCGACTCCGACCTCGAAACCATCGAGAAGAAGATGCGCGAGATCATCAACAAGCGGGAGCCGGTGAAGACGGAAGTGTGGGACCGCGACCGGGCAATCCAGCATTACAAGGATAATAACGAGCCGTTTAAGGTGGAACTCGTGGACATGATCCCCGAGGGTCAGGACATTCGCATGTATTGGCATGGCGACTGGCAGGATCTCTGCCGGGGGCCGCACTTGGCGCATACGGGGCAGGTGCCGGGCGATGCTTTCAAGCTGATGAGCGTTGCCGGGGCCTACTGGCGCGGCGATTCCGACCGCCCGATGCTCCAACGGATTTACGGCACGGCCTTCCGCAACAAGGACGATCTCAAGGCGCATCTGCATATGCTGGATGAGGCCGCCAAGCGCGACCACCGCAAGCTGGGGCGTGAGATGGACCTCTTCCATTTTCAGGAAGAAGCGCCCGGCATGGTGTTCTGGCACCCCGATGGCTGGACGATCTACCGCGAGCTGGAAGCCTATATGCGCCGCCGCCTGACCGCTGCGGGCTATAAGGAAATCAAGACCCCGCAGGTGGTAGACCGCAAGCTGTGGGAGGCGTCGGGCCACTGGGCGAAATACCGTGAAAATATGTATATCACGGAGATCGACGAGGAGCATGCGAAGGAAAAGCGCGTCAATGCGCTGAAACCGATGAACTGCCCCTGCCATGTCGAAGTGTTCAAACAGGGTCTGAAATCCTACCGCGATCTGCCGCTGCGTCTGGCCGAGTTCGGTTCCTGTCACCGCTATGAGGCGCATGGTGCACTCCATGGGCTCATGCGGGTGCGGGGCTTCGTGCAGGACGACGCGCATATCTTCTGCACCGAGGACCAGATCGAGGAGGAATGCGCCAAGTTCATGAGCCTGCTCTCGACGGTTTACGAGGACATTGGCTTTGGGCGGTTCGACATCAAATTCTCGACCCGGCCCGATGTGCGTGTCGGCTCGGACGAGGTGTGGGACAAGGCGGAGAATGCGCTGGAAAATGCGATCAAGGCGATCCGCAACGATTACGAAGTCGATCCGGGGGAGGGCGCGTTCTACGGCCCGAAACTCGATTTCAAACTGACCGATGCGATTGGCCGCGAATGGCAGTGCGGCACCTTCCAGGCGGATTTCAACCTGCCCGAGCGGCTCGATGCGACCTATATCGGCGAGGATGGCGCGAAACACCGCCCGGTGATGCTCCACCGCGCGATTTTGGGGAGTTTCGAGCGGTTTATCGGGATTTTGCTAGAAAACTATGAGGGCAAAATGCCCTTCTGGCTCGCGCCGCGTCAGGTGGTGGTGGCCTCCATTGTTTCCGAAGCGGATGGGTTCGTGCATGAAGCCGTCGAGATGCTCCGCAAGGCGGGGCTGCGGGCCGAGGCCGACACGCGCAATGAGAAGATCAACTACAAGATCCGCGAACATTCGCTGGGCAAAGTGCCGGTGATCCTCGCCATCGGGAAGCGTGAGGTCGAGGAGCGGAGCGTCACGGTGCGCCGTCTCGGCGAGCAGAAAACCGAAGTGGTGAAGCTCGATGATCTGATCCCGCAGCTCAAGGACGACGCGCTCGCGCCGGATCTGCGGGAGGCGTAAGCCACGTTAACGACAACAAAAAAGGGCGCCGTAATGGGCGCCCTTTTCGTTTATGGGGAGTGGCTTAGTTGCTGCCTTCATCCGTGGTTGCCGACATGCGCTGAACCTCTTCCCAGATCGCGCGCAGTTCCTGCGGGTCCGAGCCGGCTTCCTCAACCTGCTGAAGGGCCGCCGATTTCATCTCGTCGCTGATCTGCGCGCCCTGAATGGCGGCGGCGACGTTTTCCTGCGACAGCTCGCCAATGTCGATGCCGAGCGCGCGCTCAAGCAGGCCCTGCTGCTCTTCCGGTTCTTCGGTGGTCGCTTCGCTGGTGGTGTCCGCGTCGGTTGCTGCGTCTTCAGCCGCATCTGCACCATCGGTGGGTGCGTCTGCGCCGTCGGTGGCGGCATCTTCAGCGGCGTCCGCGCCTTCGGTTGCAGCGTCTTCGGTGGCATCTGCCGCATCACCGGCTGCGTCGCTGGCATCCTCGGCAGCTTCGTCGGCGGCGTTGGCCGCATCCTCAGCGGTGTCCGCTGCGGCGTCGCCTGCGTTTTCGGCGGCATCAGCAGCGTCGCCAGCCGCGTCTTCGGTGGCGTCGGCAGCATCATCAGCCGCTTCGCCCGCTGCGTCGGTGGCGTCATCCGCTGCGTTGGCGGCGTCATCGGCTGTCTCTTCGGCGGCGTTGGCTGCATCATCTGCCGCTTCTTCCGTCGCATCGGCGGCATCGCCAGCTGCGTCTGCTGCTGCATCGCCCGCTTCATCGGCTGCATTTGCAGCGTCATCCGCCGCTTCATAAGCCGCAGCGGCTGCATCATCGGCTGCCTCTTCGGTCGCGTCGGCGGCATCGCTCGCAGCTTCGTCGCCCTCATTGACCACGCTGTCGACTGCATTGTCGATGGCGGTTGCCGCATCATCGGCCGCGCCCTCAACGGCGTTCATCGTGTCGGAGGCCGCATCGCTGACGGCATCAGCCGCGTCGCTCTCCGCTGCGTTGTCGATGGCGTCAGAGGTTGCGTCCACCGCGTCCGAAGCGGCATCGCTCACCGCATCGGCGGCATCCGAGGCCGCTTCACCCGCCGCATCAACGGCGTCGCCGGTGGCTTCCGCCGCATCGCCGGCTGCGTTCTCAACAGCATCCACAGCGCCTTCTGCGGTCGGATCTTGTTTGACGATATTGTAGATCCCGAACGCACCGAGAATCAGGATCAGGACAGTAAGAATTGCACGCATGCCTACGGCTCCTTTGGAGTTTTTCATTCCGTCATAAAGGTTGTCATTTGTCATGCCGAAGCTGACGGGAAAACGCAAGGAAATGTGGCCAACGCGCCGCCCTATCGGCAAAAAAGCCCATGAATACGGGCTTTGCGCACGCTTTCCCCCTTGACCTCACAGGACTTAATACGCATGTCTTGTGAACGCATTGGGTCGTCCGAGGACGGCCCGTTTTGCGTCGCGGGGTGCAAGCCCCCCGATTTTTCACATCTGTATCGACAACGATCCAAGGAACCAGAGCCATCGCCCGCAGACCCCACAACGCTCCCCCGACACGTGACACCGGACCGCGCACCAATGAAAAAATCCGCGCACCCGAGATCCGGCTTATCGGTCCCGACGGCCAGAATGTTGGCCTCGTCGATCCAAGAAAAGCATGGGAGGCGGCACAGCAGCTTGGCCTCGACCTCGTAGAGATTTCGCCGAACGCTAATCCCCCGGTCTGTAAGATCATGGATTACGGCAAGTATAAGTATGAACAGCAGAAGCGTGAAGCCGAAGCGCGGAAGAACCAGAAGACCATGGAGGTCAAAGAGGTTAAGTTCCGCCCGAATACGGACACGCATGATTACGACGTGAAGATGAAGAACGTCACCAAGTTCCTCGAAAAAGGGGACAAGGTGAAGGTGACGCTCCGCTTCCGCGGCCGTGAAATGGCGCACCAGAATCTGGGGCGCGAATTGCTGGAACGTGTGGCTGAGGATTCCAAAGACCTCGGCAAGGTTGATTCCATGCCGAAAATGGAAGGCCGCCAGATGGTCATGATGATCAGCCCGCTGAAATAAGCGGCGCGGTCATGAGACGCGAAAGGACGCCCCGGTGGCGTCCTTTTTTGTTTGCGCGGAAGGGGTTAGATGCCCGGCAGCTTGGTCAGCCCGAGGATCCGGCCCAGCGGTTTTTCCTGAAGCACAATAGCGGTCGGGCCGTCAAAGGCGGGGGTGGAGAAGATCGCCGACTGCTCACCATCCCAGTCACCCACCGGGGTCAGCGACTCGGCGGTGTTGTGGAAGGTCAGGCTCTGGCCCGCATTCTCTCCGCCATCGGGGCTGATCTCATATTGCTCGACCAGCGGCGCGATGAAGAGTTCGGATTCGGGCAGGATCTCCCGCGCGCTCACGGTGATTTCCAGATCGCCGCCATTTCGAATTGCCGAAAGGGTCGCGGGCAGCGGCTCTGCTTCGCGGATCGCCCGGCTGACGGCTTCAAACTCATTCCCGACCACGCGGCCATTCACCACGAATTGCGGCGTATAGATCACCTGAAGGCTGTCCCGATTGGCGTAGTCGCGTTGGCGAGCGGTGAATTCTTGCGTGGCGTAACTGTCTGTCCAGCCAAGATAATCCCAGACGGAGACATGCAGGCCAATGGGCAGAACCGCCTGACTGTCGATCAGACCCTTCATATATTTCTCGGCTGGCGGACATTCCCCGCAGGCTTCCGAGGTAAACAACTCCACCAGCACATGCGGCGGGCGCTCATTGGTTTGTTCGGTGGCGTGAGCGGACAGGCTGACAAAAACTGTTGTCAGCAACGCACTGAAAATCCTGACACTCGACATGACGATCCACAACTCCCGTTTCGCTTCGAAACGTATCAACTTTGATGGGATTGATCAAAGCCTCATCTTTCACAAGGGCGTGCAAAATAAGCTATATCAGCGGGGTGGCGGCGTGGCTCTTCCCCGAGCGGGACCGGCCTGCTATGCCTTCGGGCAAAAGGAGATTTGTCATGGCGAAAAAATCCAAGACCCCCGACTACGACCTTCTCAAGGCCCTGTGCGAAACCCCCGGCGTGCCGGGGCGCGAGTCGCGGATTCGGGCGCTGATCGAGGGCGAGGTGAAGGGGCTCTTTGACGAGATCGAGACGGACCCGATGGGCTCGCTTCTGTGCATGAAAAAAGGCAAGGGGAAGAGCCCGAAAAAGGTCATGCTCCTGTGCCATATGGACGAAATCGGCTTTCTCGTCAGCCATATCGACGATGATGGCTTTATCTCGGTCCAGCCCGTCGGGGGATTTGATCCGCGCAATCTGTTCTCCCGCCGCGTGCTCGTCTGCACCAAGGATGGCGACTATAAGGGCGTGATGAATCCGGGCGGCAAGCCGGTGCATATCTCCTCCGCCGAGGACCGCAAAAAGATCCCCGAAGCGACCGAATTCCTCGTCGATATCGGCATGGGCAAGGACACGAAGGACAAAATCCGCATCGGCGATTATGTCGTGATGGATGAGCCGTTCCTGGAGATGGGCGACAAGGTGGTGAGCAAGGCGCTCGACAACCGCATCGCCTGCTGGCTCGGCATCGAGGTGGCGCGGGCGATGAAGGACGCCAAAACCGAGTGCGAGCTGCATATCGCTTTCACCGCACAGGAAGAGGTCGGGCTGCGCGGCGCGAAAACCGCCAGTCACCGGATCCAGCCGGATATTGGCTTTGGGGTGGACACGACGCTCGCTTGCGATACCCCCGGCGTGCCGAAAACGCTGCAAATCACCAAGCAGGGCGACGGATTCGGTCTCCATGTAAAGGATTCGAGCTTCATCGCCGATGAAGAGCTGGTCGAAGAGATCGAGGCGCTGGCGCTAGCCGAAAAGATCCCGTTCCAGCGCACCATGCTGCCCGCAGGCGGGCAGGACGGGGCCGCCGCGCAGCAGGCCGCCGCGGGCGCGAAGGCAGTCGGCGTCGTGGTCGGGACCCGCTATATCCACACGGTCACGGAAATGGTCGACAAGACCGATCTCGAAGCGGCGCGCGACATTCTGATCGCTTGGCTTCAGAAGAACTGAAGCACAACGCACTGATTAGTCTAAAGAAAAGCGCGGCCTCTACCCGGAGCCGCGCTTTTTTACGCTCGAAGGGTTAACGTATGTTAGACAAGATTGGGAACTAAAGTCCCCGTGAGTCGTTAATCAGGAGCAAAAGGAGACTGTCATGACCAACATCATTTACCTTGTCGGTCTGATCGTCATCGTAGTCGCGATCGTTCAATTCGTTCTCTAAGGAGACCACAATGAGCCATAAAGACCTGGATAAAGCCGCGGACAAACTGGGCGCGGCCGCTAAAGACATGCGCGATGGCGCGAAAGAGGCTGGCCACTCGCTGGCAGACGCTGCTGACCGCGCGGGAGATCGCCTTTCGGGCGCAGCGCGCGATGGACGAAACTATGCAGAAGACGCCGCACGCGAGGGCCGTGCCCGCGCCGCGTCGTTGGCTGACGAAGCGTCTGACCGCCTCGACTCCGCCCGCCGTGAAATGGCGAAATATTACGACTCGCGCCGCGACGATGCGGGCAATCTTGCCAGCGATATTGCGGATCGCGGATACGCGCTCGCCGAAGATGTGCGCGATGAGATGAACCGGTTGGCGCAGCGCGCGTCCCGCCTTGCCCGCGAGGGCAGCGAGTCGGCCCGCGCCGAAGCCGAGCATCTGCTCCGCGTTCTGCGCAAGAGCGGCGAAGATCTCGCCCGCGGCACCGGCGCAGACCGCGTGTTCTCCGAAATCGCCCATGGCGCGGCGGATATCGTGGAATATGGCCGAAGCAACTCGCCCTCCGATATGGCGAATGACCTGTCGGACTTCGCGCGCCGCCACCCATTCGGCTTCATGGCCGGGGCCGCTCTGCTCGGCTTCGCCTTTGGCCGCGCCCTCGGGGGGAGCCGCCGCGACGATCGCTGGGGGCGCCGCTGATGTATCGCGATCGCTCCATCGTAGACCTGATCGGCGATAGCCTGAAGCAAGCCACAGGCATCTTCCGCAACGAGATTGATCTGGCGCGGGTCGAAGTGTCCGAGAACGTCAATCGCGCGGCGGCGGGTGTGGGGATGATCGCGGCCGCCGCCGTGATCGCCCTCGTGGCGCTGAATGTGCTGGTCGGTGCCCTGATCACGGCATTGATTGAGATGGGGATGGAGGAAACTTGGGCTGTGCTGCTGGTGGGCGGCGGGCTCGGGCTCCTCGCCTTCATCCTGCTGCGGGTCGGCATGGGACGCCTCAAGGCCTCCTCCCTCGCGCCGACGCGCACGCTCCACAATGTCAATCGTCAAGCGCAGAACCTGAAAGGACAGATTGATGGCCGATAAACGCAGTGTCGCGCAGATCGAAGCCGATATCGAAGCGGATCGTCTCGCGCTCGAACGCAATCTTGCCGAATTGCAGGATCGTCTGAGCTTCGGCAATCTCGCGCAGGAAGCCATGGGCGGGGCCATGGGCGCGCTCGGTCTGACGGGCGGATCGCGCTACCGCGGCGGTCGCGGGTTTGGCGAGCAGCTTCTCGACAGCGCGTCAGATCTCTTCCGCTCGCGCCGCCGTCGTCCGCACCTTTCTCGCCGCCATGGCTTTTACGGGACGAGCGAAGACGTGAGCCGTCGTTTCGGTGACCCTGATGGTCTCCGCGACGCTTCCTATCGCGTTGTCGGGGCCGCCCGGGATCGCGCGCAGGATATGTCCGACTCGGCACGGGATTTCGCGGATGAAACCCGCCGCAGTGCCCGCGATTACGCGCAGGACAAAGCGGATAGGCTGCGTGCGAAGGGTCATGAATTGGGTGAGAATGTGCGCAGCGCCGCACGTGACGCTCAGGACCGCGCCGCCGATTTGCGCGACCAGATCGCCAAGCTGGCGAGCGACACGAGCGAGGAAGCGCAGCGCAAGCTGTCCGATCTTCGCGAAGAGGTCGTCCGTCTCGAAGCGGAGGCCGAATATCTCGCTGCCCGTGCGCGGGACGAAGTGATCGAGTTTTACGATGAACGTCCGCTGCAATCGGGCATCGCGGCCTTCGCCGCAGGGGCGCTCTTCGCCCTCATGATGGGCCGCCGGTAAACCGAACACAGTTTTTTGCGCTGAACACCGCCGCCGTCCTATGATAGGAGGGCGGCGGTAATTTTGTGAGGGGTTCATGGCCGTATCGGCGACATCAGCAAGAAGCGCGACCACATTCGCGCCCACGCGTGTGCCACTGGCACTCTTCGCGATGAGCTTCATGCTGCCGCTGATCCTCGATTTCGGCGGTGTGCTGATGACGCCCACCCGCGCGATCTTGCTGATCTTCTTCTTCCCGTCGCTGTATCGGATGCTGTCCGGGAAGACGCCGCCGCTGAATATCACCGATTTCTTTATCTTTTTCACCGTCTGCTGGGCGGGCCTCAGTTACTTCGTCAACCACGGTGCGTCGCAGATCCAGTTCATCGGTATGCAGTTCGTCGACCTGCTCGGCGCCTATATCTTCGCCCGCGCGCACGTGCGGAGTGCGAGTGATTTCAAGTTCTTCTGGAAAATGCTCTCGGTCTGCGCGCTGTTCATTCTGCCGGTGGCGTTGATCGAGCTTTTTACAGACCGACTGATTATCCATGAAATTCTGGGAAAGGTCTTTCGCGTCAGCAGGGATCTCACGGGAACCACAGGCGAGCGACTAGGCCTTGATCGCGTTCAAGGCACGATGGAGCACCCCATTCTCTTCGGTGTTTTCTGGGGGATCTCCTTTGCAAATATTTTCTTCCTCGACCGCAATGCCGCGCGGCGAACGCTCTATGTCATCGTGATTTGCGTGACTGTCTTCACGTCGCTCTCGAGCGGTGCGTTTCTGACGGTCATGATCCAAGGCGGATTGCTGATCTGGAATTGGATATCGAAAGGCAATTGGAAACCTTTGCTGATTGCCTCGGCAGTGATGTTCGTTGTGGTCGAAATTGTCTCGGATCGCTCGGCGATTGCGGCCTTGTCGACGCGTCTCGCTTTCAGCGCTCACACCGCTTACTGGCGTCTTCTGATCTGGGAGCATGGGACGACTAATGTGATGAACAACCCAATATTCGGGCTCGGCTTGAAGGATTGGGTCAGACCGAGTTGGATGTTTACAGCTTCCGTCGATAATTACTGGCTGTTGAACGCCATGCGGAACGGTCTACCTTGCATCATCGCATTGCTGGCGGGGATGTTCTCAAATGTCTTCCGTCTCGTACGTCTGCGTGGCCTTAACGCTTGGGGTCGCGATGCGCGAACGGGCTATATCATAGCCTTCGTAGCACTTTTCATCGCGCTTGGAACCGTGGCAGTTTGGTCTGCTTCGTCCAGCTATATCTATTTCTATTTCGGGCTGATGGCGTGGATGTTCTCTGATCAAAGCATCTACGAAGATGGCGAGGCGGAGGTTGTCGAGCCCCCACGTAAGCGTGGTGTGCCCGAGCCTTTTGCGGGCGGTGCCGTGGTGGCGCGCGCGACGCAAAGACGCGGGATGCCTTCCGATTTTGCCACAGCAACGCGCGAGACGGTTCCCGAGGAGAATGAACAATTTCGGCAGGACAATCCGCTAAGGGATAAGGCAGCGCTCAAAGAGCCACCAGAGAGACAACGCGGCGCGCCAGGTGGTGCTGAAGAGAGCCGAAAAACGATCCGCTCGGCGAAATCGCCACGAACTGCACGAGCGAAATCGCCAGCGCGCGGGCGTCCAAAGCCGCTTTGAAACACACGCATCGGGCCTTGAGCATGAGAACTTCACGATATGATCTATCTGCTCGCCGTTGCGGGCATCTGAGATAACTTTCTCTAAGAACGATACCCTCGGCGTCGTTGGGTTTTCTTTTGTAAGGGGTTGCGTTTTACTCGTGCGCCAGCCTGGATTCTCCGAGCGCCGGAAGAGTAATTGAAGGCTCGGCGCCACCGATATCCGCGACAGTCGAAAAGCCCGCATCGCGCAGTGTTTGCTCCGCCTTTTGCCGAGCGTCTGAAAGAGATGTGTCCATAGGAACGACGTGGCGCGCGCTGAGGAGCGCCGCGATATAGGTGTTGAGATGGGCCTCGGGAGGCTCATACGTCAATATGGCGGTCCAAATTCGCGTTTTGGTTGCAAGGTCTTCTTTTACGCTCTCGGAGGTGGCGACACTGACCGCCTCGCCGTAATCACCTTCTGCCATTAGCGCTTCGACGAGCAAGGGCGCGACATCCACGCGGTCGGGATTTCGGGTGTAGAAATCGTCGAACTGGTCAGCAAGATTGCTTGTCTCCAGCTTTCCAGCTGCTTTCTCAAGCTCGAAGCGCGCTTCTAAGGCTTGGCTAAGAATTGTGCTGTCGTGGTCGGTAATCTGCGAGAGAAGCGCCAGCGCTGTGGTTGCGTCTCCTTCAAGCTGTGAAAGTTTCGCGCGGGCGAGGAGCAGTTGATCGCTTGGCGGTTCCGGCCGGCGTGACGCATCGGCGATGAAGGCTTCTGCGAGTTCATCTTGCTTTGAGGTTATTGCATTCAAGACCATAGGCCCGGCGAGGTGCAGGCGTAGGCGCGGTGGCAGGCTTTCGAAGACGGGCAGAACCGACGGTTCATCAATCTCGACGTCAGGCAGCGCGGCAATGGCCCATAGCGCCTCCATCGCCGAGCAAGGGGTGCGCAGCTTGGTGGATTGCGTCTCGTTCAACGGCTGATCTTCGATGATTGTCGCAAGCGCGGTGTATGGCTCGGCAAAGGGCGCGGGCAAATCTGCCGCCAAAACCTTTGCCTCGGCGCCCATAGTGAGCAGGAGATAGGTTTCGACGAGCTCGCGAAGCGCCTCCGGTTCGCCGTCATGTTCCGCGAAATTCCGGCGCGCGGCGGAGAGGTCTTCCAGCGTCGCGTCGTCTCGTGACGCGGTGAGAAAGTCGAGCGCGGGCCACGCGTCGCAGTTCGCTTCGGGATAGACGGATTCGGCTCTCTGTTGTTGCGGTGAATCTGTCTCGGGCTCCCCCTGCCGCGCAGGCTTGGAGACGCGCACATGGCTGTCGGGCGTACCACTGGCGTCCACTTCGGAGAGTTCTGCTCCAGGGACTTTTTGCAAAATCCCCTGATCGACGGCCCCTGCGATGGAGCCTGACAGCGCCTCTTCAAACTCAGACATATCTTCGGCCGCCGCTGCCGTTGCCAGAAGCGCGGCGAGCAACAGGGCACGGATCATGCAGCCGCCCCGCGGAGGGCGTTGGACAGTTCGTCAAAGGTCGGACGCATATCTTCCGGCGTGTTCTGGCGGCCCACCTCGACGCAGATATTGGGGGCATGGTTGTGCATATTTGCGAGCAAAACGTCCTTTACCAGTTCATAAAAGCTCATCTCATCTTCGGAGACGGCTTTAAGGCGCGCCGCAAATGGACCGACGATGCCGTAAGCCATAAACACGCCCAGAAAGGTGCCGACCAGCGCGCCGCCGATCATGCCGCCGAGCACTTCGGGCGGTTTGTCGATGGAACTCATGGTTTTGATCACGCCAAGCACGGCCGCAACGATGCCGAGTGCGGGCAGACCATCCGCCATCACCTGAAGCGCATGGGACGGCTCTTCGCTGTGATGGCGCAGCGCAGACAGCCGCTTTTCAAGAAGGTCCTCAACCTGATGTGGATCATCATAGTTCATCGTCGCAGAGCGTAGTGTGTCGCAGATAAGATCCACCACATGATGATCGCCCTGAAGCTTTGGATAACGGGAGAAGATCGGCGATTCATCTGGCGTTTCGATATGCTGATCGAGCGCCACCGGGTTATTTCGCGCAATTTTGATCAGCTCAAACATCAGGCACAGAAGGTCCTGATAATCCTGCTGCGTCCATTTGCTGCCCTTGAAGACCTTCGCGATGCTTTTGAGTGTCCCCGTGATCACCTGTTTGGCGTTGCTGATGAGGAAAGCGCCGACCGCCGCACCCCCAATGATCATGAGCTCAAATGGCAGCGAGTGCAGGATAACTTCCATGTGGCCACCCGCGGCCAGATATCCCCCGAAGACCATGGCAAATACAACAACAAGACCGATGATTCCCATCATGGCGGGGCTCTCCACACTCAATTTCGAGGCAGACCATGGGCCAAGGCTGTTAAGAAAGGGTCAAATGGCGAACTTTACATGTCTTGGGGGCGCCGCTAGGCAGAGCGCAAAGAGGTGGTTGGCATGAAAATAACCAAAACAGAGCTGCCGGGCGTGGTGGTGATTGAGCCCGCGCGCTTTGGCGATTCCCGCGGCTATTTTTCGGAAAGCTGGAATGCGGCGCGGATGGCGGACGGGGGCTTTGATCTTGATTTCGTTCAGGATAACGAGTCGCTCTCGGCGGAGGTCGGGACGGTGCGCGGCCTGCATTTTCAATCGCCCCCCCATGCGCAGGACAAGCTCGTGCGAGTCGGGCGGGGCCGGATCATGGATGTGGCCGTCGATATCCGCAAAGGTTCGCCGCATTATGGTCAATGGGTCGGCGTGGAATTGTCTGGCGAAAATGGCAAACAGCTTCTTGTTCCCAAAGGGTTTTTGCATGGGTTTGCGGTTCTGGAGCCGGACACGCTCGTGCTTTACAAATGCACGGATGTGTATGCGCCTAATTGCGACGGAAGCGTGCGGTTCGACTCGCTGGATATTGATTGGGGTGTCGATGTGACCTCTGCGATCCTGTCGGGCAAGGACGAGGCGGCAATCGCCTTCGCCGATTTCGACTCGCCTTTTATCTACGAGGACAAGTGATGCGATTGATTGTGACAGGCGGGGCAGGGTTTATCGGCTCTGCGGTGGTGCGGCAGGCTGTGGCGCGCGGCGATGAGGTGCTGAACCTCGACGCGCTGACCTATGCGGCCAATCTCGACAATGTCGCTTCGGTCTCGGATGCGCCGAATTACCAGTTTGCGCAGGTGGATATTCGCGACCGCGCGGCGCTTGATGAGGTGTTTATCACGTTCAAACCGGATGCGGTTATGAATCTGGCGGCGGAGAGCCATGTCGACCGCTCCATCGATGGGCCGGCGGCCTTCATCGAGACCAATATCACCGGCACCTACACGCTGCTCGAAGCCGCGCGGGCCTATTGGACCGAGGCGGGCAAGCCGGGAAATTTCCGTTTTCACCATATTTCCACCGATGAGGTATTCGGCACGCTTGGCGAGGAGGGCCAGTTTACCGAGGATACGCCCTACGCGCCGAACTCGCCCTATTCGGCGTCAAAGGCGGCGTCGGATCACCTCGTCCGCGCCTGGCATGAAACCTACGGCCTGCCCGTCATTCTGACCAATTGTTCCAACAATTACGGGCCGTTCCACTTCCCGGAAAAGCTGATCCCGGTCGTGATCCTGAATGCTCTTCATGGCCGCGAGATCCCGGTTTATGGGAAAGGCGAGAATGTGCGAGACTGGCTCTACGTCGAGGATCACGCCGACGCGTTGCTGACGGTTCTCGATAAGGGCGAGGTCGGGCGCAGCTATAATATCGGCGGCGAGAATGAGGCGAAGAACATCGAATTGGTGCGGATGATCTGCGCGATCCTCGACAATTTGCGCCCCGATGGCGCGCCGCATGATCGGCTGATCACCTTCGTTGCCGACCGTCCCGGCCACGACCTGCGCTATGCGATCGACCCGACGCGGATGCGCAACGAGCTCAACTGGCGTCCGTCGGTGACGCTTGAGGAAGGGCTGCGCAAAACCGTCGAATGGTATCTCGACAATGAAAACTGGTGGCACCCGCTGCTGGATCGCGACGGCGTGGGCCAGCGTCTCGGAGCGGCGGGATGAGCATCGTCGTCTTGGGCAAATCCGGTCAAGTCGCGACGGCCCTTCGCACGCAGCGGGAAGTGACCGCGCTTGGCCGCGACCAGGCGGATCTGAATGATCCGGAAGCTGTTGTCACCGCGCTAGAAGCGGCCGCGCCATCCGTGATTATCAACGCCGCCGCCTACACAGCGGTTGATCAGGCGGAAAGCGACGCGGACGCGGCCTTTCGCCTCAACGCAGAGGCACCCGGCCAGATTGCGGAATGGGCCGCCGCGCGCGACATTCCGTTTCTCCATATCTCGACCGACTATGTTTTCAATGGCTCCGGCGAGAAGCCTTGGTCGCCGAACGATCCGATTGCTCCGCTCTCCGTCTATGGTCGCAGCAAGGCCAAGGGCGAAGCACGGATCACAGCCGCAAATGGCCCGCACGCGATTTTGCGCACCTCTTGGGTGTTTTCAGAAACCGGCGCGAATTTCGTGAGAACCATGCTGCGGCTTGGGAAACAGCGCGATGCGCTCACCATCGTTTCCGATCAGATCGGCGGTCCAACCTCGGCGGATGACATCGCGGCGGCGTTGCTGAAAATGGCGGATGCGCTTTTGGAAGGTCGCGGCGCCTCCGGCATCTATCATTTCGCCGGCGCGCCGGATGTGAGCTGGGCTGACTTCGCGCGCGAGATTTTCGCGCAGGCGAATTTGTCGGTGACGGTTACGGACATCCCAACGAGCGACTATCCCACGCCCGCGGCGCGCCCGTTGAATTCGCGTCTGAATTGCGACGACTTAGCAAGAGATTACGGGATCGAGCGTCCAAACTGGCAGCGCTCTCTCGCAGATGTTTTGGCCAAATTGGAGGGCTGACATGAACCGCAAAGGCATCATTCTCGCGGGCGGCTCCGGCACCCGGCTTTACCCGATTACCAAGGCCGTGTCGAAGCAGCTTCTGCCGCTTTTTGACAAGCCAATGATCTACTACCCGCTCTCGGTCCTCATGTTGGCGGGCATCCGTGAGATTGTGATCATCACGACGCCAGACGATCAGTCGCAATTCAAACGCTTACTCGGCGACGGGTCGCAATGGGGCCTGGATCTCACCTACATCACGCAGCCCTCGCCGGACGGTCTCGCGCAAGCTTATTTGCTCGCTGAAGGCTTTCTCGACGGCGCCCCTTCTGCGATGGTCTTAGGTGATAACATCTTCTACGGCCATGATTTTCAGAAGCTCGTCATGGATGCGGCGGGTGATGAGGTCAGCACGGTCTTCGGTTACTACGTCGCCGACCCGGAACGTTACGGCGTGGTGGATTTCGACGAAGCTGGCGCTGTCCACAGCATCATCGAAAAGCCAGAGGAACCCGCGTCGAATTATGCCGTGACAGGCCTGTATTTCCTCGACGGTACCGCTTCCGCCAAGGCGAAGTCATTAAAGCCTTCCGCGCGTGGCGAATTGGAAATCACGTCGCTGCTTGAGCTCTATCTCGCCGAAGGCGCGCTCAATGTGAAAAAAATGGGTCGCGGCTATGGTTGGCTCGATACTGGCACCCATGACAGCTTGATCGAGGCTGGCGATTTTGTTCGCACCATCGAAAAACGTCAGGGCCTGAAAATCGGTTGCCCTGAAGAAATCGCCTATTCCAAAGGCTGGCTCGACGCGCAGGCCGTCATGGAACTGGCCAAGCCGCTGATGAAAACCGGCTATGGCCAATATCTCGCAGCGCTCGTGAAGGCGAAACTTTAACCGGCATTCCGCCCTGCGATGATGACCGTGATCGCATAGGCATTCTCGGGCGGCATGTTGGCGAAGATGGCCGCCGCCGCCGCCGGGTCCATCCGCCCCATCAAGCCCGCCGCGAAGGTCGTGTCCATCGTCGCAACGATCCCGGACGCGGCTTTCGGATCCATGTTGGCATACATGGCCGTGAGCTTCGCGAGATCCTTCTCTTTCGGATCCTCTTCGTCCCCATAACGGGCTTTGAGATCGCTTTCGAGCGCCGCAACAACGCGCTGCTTTTCCTCGATATCAGCGCGCTCCTGATCCAGCCCCGCCTTCTGCGCCTCGAACTTTTCCCGCTCCTCCTTGAGGCGCGCTTCTTCCGCGCGGACCGCTGCGATCAATCCCTCCGGCGCCGCATCGGTGCAATCGCCAGCCGCCGCAATCTCCGTGGCCCAGGCCGGACCGTGCGTGCCGATGCGCAGGGCCATAGACAGGGCAAATGCGCCGACCAAAACGCCTATTACCGTCAGTTTGCGCTTCATTGGCTCGTCCCATTCGCAAGCGCCAGATCCACAAGGCGGCGCGAGCGCTTATTGGTCTCCATCCGATTGGGCCGCGGCACCTCGGTTGCTTTGAGGCGCAGCGGTTCCGGCATCTTCCACGGCACCCGCACCGGCTCGATTTCCTTCACAACCTGCTTCAGAACCTCGCGCTTTTCTTCTTTCTTTTTCTCGAATTTCGATGTGGTTGGTGTGCCTTCTTTCGACTGCGGTATCTGCATGGCTGCGATCAGAAGCTCCAGATGCCGCCGCGCCGACTCGGCCCGCTTGAGACTTTCGGCAAGATCATTCTGCGCAACCTCGGTGCATTGTTTTGCGCTTTCCAATGCCTTTTTCAGATCGTCGACTTGAAGCGACAAGGTTGCGATGGTTCGTCCCAAGCCATGGTCCAGACGTGCGAGATTCTGGAGACGCTTCGAAATCTTATAGCAGTAGAGCATCGCGCCAAGGCTCGCGCTGAGAAGCAGGACGTTCGAGAGAAGATCACTCATACCTAAACCCTTCTAGTTGAGGATAAATTCCGAGATCAGAAGATTGCTGACGGGCACGCCTTCTGTGGCGAGATTGATCCGATGCAACATCTGAGCCCGCAGGCGCGCCAGTTGCGCCGGGTCTGCAAGCTCAGTTTCATCCACGGCGCGTAAATAACCGTTTAAAATATCGAGGATTCTGGGCTTCAAAGCCTCAACTATCGCCAAATTCTCTGGCGCAACTTCGAGAGAGCCGCTGAAAACAAGCTGTTTGGCATAGGCGCGCCCGCTCAACGTCACCACGATTCGGTCAATTGGGAGGAACGCAACCGGCAGCTCCGTATCCGTTTCCGCTTTTTTCTCGCCCTTGAACGACGGAATCAGTCCCTTCGTGCTGGCGTAAAAACCGCCACCTGCCGCCAGCAGAAATGCGAGAATCGACACCAGAATCATGGCTTTGCCTTTTGGTTTCTCTGGCGGCGAATCTTCGGTCTCGTCTGCGCTGCTCATCGGATCATCCATTTGATTTCGATGTGATATAAGCGCATCTACACTAACCAATTCTTAAATCGATCATGTCGATATGGCCGTGTCGAAATCCGGGTGATTCCGACGCGGCATAGCAGTGAGCGAGGCGAGTTTTGAAGGACCTGTTGGAAATCTGGCGGACAGCGGAACCCAAAAAGCGACTCGTTTTCGGGCTGGGGGTTGTCGCCGTTGTGATCGCCATGATCGGCCTTGTGTCTGCGGCGCGGAAGCCGGATATGGCGCTGCTCTATTCGGGGCTTGAAGCCGAGGCAGCGGGTGAGGTGATCACGGCTCTCGAAGGCCGCACGATCCCCTTCGATGTGCGCGGCGACTCGATCTATGTCACTGCGGATCAACGCGATTCTCTGCGCCTCGAACTCGCCGCGGAAGGTTTGCCGCAAAGCAGTGTGAAAGGCTATGAACTCCTCGATTCGCTGAATGGATTTGGAACGACCAGCCAGATGTTCGACGCGGCCTATTGGCGCGCGAAAGAAGGGGAGTTGGCGCGGACGATTCTTTCCGCGCCCTCCATCCGCGCTGCGCGTGTGCATATTGCGCAAGGCGACGCGGGCAGTTTCGGGCGCCGCGCGGAGCCGACCGCGTCAGTGACGGTGACGAGCATGAGCGGGACAATGAGTCGCGAAAAAGCGCGCGCTTTGCGGTATCTCGTTGCGTCGGCGGTCGCGGATCTCGACCCGGAGAACGTGTCCGTCATCGACAGCGAATCGGGGATTATTCTCGCTGCAGGTGAGGGCGGGGCGAGCGGCGCTGGCGATCTGACGCCCGAGTCGCGCGCGTTGAAAATGAAGGCGAATGTTGAGCGCTTGCTTGCTGCGCGACTCGGGCCGGGACGCGCTATCGTCGAGGTAAATGTCGATGCGAATATGGACGCTGAAACGATCAGCGAGCGCGTGATTGACCCAGAGAGTCGAATTGCGATCAGCACGGACACTGAGGCGACCAACGAGTCGAGCCGGGGTCAGGATTCGGGCGTCACGGTGGCGTCGAATTTGCCGGACGGGAATGGCGCGGACGGCGCGAGTTCCAGCCAGACGGCTGAGACGAGTCGCGAGCGGGTCAATTACGAATTGTCGGAGACGCGGCGGGAGCGGGTACGTGCGCCGGGTGAGATTGAGCGCCTGACTGTGGCGGTTATGGTTGATGGCGAGCGCGCCGTCGATGACGCGGGCGACATGAGCTGGACGCCGCTGGAGCAGGCGGAGTTGGATCGGCTCTCGACGCTTATCAAATCGGCGATTGGGTATGACGAGTCGCGCGGTGATGTGGTCACTATTGAATCGATGGAGTTTGACTTGCCTGCGGGCAGCGAGGCCGTCGCCGGGACAGGGGTGCTCGCGGGGCTGATGCCGAATCTGTCATCGTTGATCCGCACGGGACTTCTCAGCCTTGTCGTGATCGTGCTGGCTCTGACCGTTTTGCGTCCGTTCCTGACGCGCCGACCTCAGCAACTCGCGATTGAGCCGGCGCCTGTCGAGACGGGCCCGGATCAGGTTGAAGAGGTGATCAACAAAACCTCGGACATCCTGCCGCTCGATTTTGACGACAAATCTTCGGATCAAATTAACCGTTTGAAGCAGATTGTGGATCAGCGCGCCGATGACAGCGCGCGGGTGCTCAGCGGGTGGATTTCGGAATCGCGCGCGTAAGAGGAAATTATGGCTAATACGATCAGACTTGAAGATTTTCGGGGTGGGTCTGTCCTTCCGAAGGCTGATGACAGCAAGGAAAAGGAGGCGCATCGGAACCGCTATCAGGCCGGGTTTGATGATGGGTTCGCGGCGGCGGAGCATTTGCTCATGCTGGAGCAAGCCAAATTGACGGCGGCCCTTCTCGAAGAGGTTCAGGACGCGCAACTCAAACAGCACGCTGCACGCGAGGCGGTGATCCGGGACATTGCGCCGACCATTGCCGAGATGGTGCGCGCAATCGCGCCGCACCTTGCGAGCGAAACCTTGATTGCCGCGACGCAGGCGCGTGTGGCGGAACTGCTGAAGGTCGATGAAGAGGTGGCATTGTCCATCACCGCGCCAAATGCGCACGTCTCAGCGCTCAAGGAGGCGCTCCAGGGTGCCGCCGAGGTCCGCGCGGCCAAAGATCCGGCGCAAACGGATATTCGAGTTCATTGGAGCCACGGTTTCGACCGTATCGCGCCAGATCTCGCAGCGGACGCGGTGATCGCGACAATTTCCGCGTTTTTCAATCTTCAGAAAGAGGATGCAGATGAGCATGACAAACGACACAGCGCCTGATGAACAGGATATCGTTGAGGGTGAAGTCAGCGGACCGGAGCCAGTCGCGCCCGCCGCGCCGCGCGATGGTAAGAGCCGGAAAGATCGCGCGATTTTCGGGGTTCCGATCGAAGTGACGGTCTCCGTGGGGAAGGCGCGACCCTTGGTGAGCGAAGTCGTGCGTCTGCGGCGCGACTCGGTGCTGGCGCTCGATAGCAAGATTGATGATCCGGTCGAGATCTATATCGGCGACCGACTGATTGCGCGCGGCGAGTTGCAGCAGCTTGATGGCGAGAATGGGGGACTCGGCGTGCGTCTCACGGAAGTAGCGGATGTCTCCGAAGCTCTTTAACATTCTTCTCGGCGCGCTCTTTTTTGCCTCGCCAGCCCTCGCACAGGAGGTGTCGATTTCCGCCGGTGGCGGCTCGCTCACCATGGGCGCGGTCCAGCTTTTCGGCATCATCACCGTGCTCAGCCTCGCGCCGGGCATCGCGATCATGGTGACCTGCTTTCCGTTCATGGTCACGGTGCTGTCGATCCTGCGACAAGCGCTCGGGGTGCAGCAGGCGCCGCCGAATATGCTGATCGTCAGCCTTGCGCTTTTCCTGACCTGGTTCGTGATGGCGCCGGTCTTTACGGAAGCTTGGGAGATGGGCATTTCGCCGCTGCTCAATGAGCAGATCGAAACGGAGCAGGCGATAAACAAGACCTTGGCTCCGTTCGAGATTTTCATGGCCGCGCGGGTTGATACGGAGACGCTGGACAATCTTTTCGAAAGCATTCCGGAGGGCCGTAATCGCGAGGATCTGTCGGTGCTGATCCCGGCTTTCATGCTCAGTGAAATTCAACGTGGGTTTGAAGTGGGCTTCCTGATTTTCCTCCCATTTCTCGTGATCGACCTTGTGGTCGCCGCCGTGCTCATGTCGATGGGCATGATGATGGTGCCGCCGGCCATGGTGGCTCTGCCGTTCAAACTCGCCTTCTTCGTGATTTCGGATGGGTGGAGCCTTCTCGCGGGCGCGCTTGTGAGGAGTTATCAATGAGTGCCTCATCAGCCGTTGCCACACAAAAGGCGCCCGCACTCCCGGCGAAACGGCCGACCGGAACTGAGGTCGAAACGCTTTACAGCCAGCTTGAGAAGGCAGCGATCCTGCTTGCGGCTATGGGGCGCGAACATGCAGCGGATGTGCTGCGCATGGCCGAGGAGCGGGATCTTGTCCGGCTCGCCATGGCGACGAGCAGCCTCAAAAGCGTTAGCCATAACGATCTCAACAATGTCATCGAAGAGTTCATTGAGACGCTGGCGGAGACGACGGGGATCTATGGCGGCACCGATATTGCGCGCTCGATGCTCGGCGCGGTGCTCGATGAAAATGGCGTCGCGCGGATCATGTCGGATGTGGAGGGCGGCGCGCATGAGACGATCTGGTCGAACCTGTCCAAATCGGACCCGGCGGCGCTGGCGCGGTTCCTGGAGCGTGAGCATCCGCAAACCGCTGCGCTGATCGTTGCGCAACTCAGCACCGGCACAGCCTCGCAGACCTTGGAACTCATGGATCGCGAATTGGCGCGGAAACTGGTGCTTCGCCTGTCGAATATCCCGTCTCCCGATAGCCGTTTGACCGAGCTACTGTCAGAGCCGATCGAGAAAGATTTCTTCGTCATGCAGATTCGCCCGGGCCGGACCAAGCGTCCTGCGGACCTGATCGGCGGCCTTCTCAACAACGTGTCGAGCGCGCGGCGCGAAGATCTCATGGAGAAGTTGCAAAGCGAGACGCCGGAGCTCGCCAAAGAGGTCGCCAAGACGATCTTTACATTCGAGCATATCGCGGTGCGCGTTCGGACGGGCGACGTGCCGTCGATTTGCCGCGCCATCGACGAGACGGATCTCATTACTGCGCTGGCGCATGGCAAGCTGCAAAGCAGCGAGACGGTGGGGTTCCTTCTCGAAAACCTGCCCAAGCGTTTGGCCGAACGCCTCGAAGCGGATGTCGAAGAGCGCGACGATTTCACGCCGAAGGAAGGCGAGGCGGCGCAGCAGCTGCTCGTGCAAGCGGTCCTCGATGCGGAGTCCGACGGTAGTATCCGTCTCATCAAACAGGAGGATGCCTGACAGAACTTTCCAACAAATCTTGACCAAGCCGCTGGTCACGCCCTCGTGTCCACCGCCTCGCATTCATTGACTTCTGAACCGGTTGCCTTAGAAGAGGGGCGGTTTATTTCGGGAATGTGATATGATGTCCGAGCCGTTGCGCAGCGACTTCATCGAGATCATGGGCGAGATTGCGCAGGCAGACGGTCATCCACCGATCTCTGGGCGTATTCTCGGTCTTATGATCTATGATGGCCAGGCCAGATCTTTTTCTGAGATCGCCGAGCAACTACATGTCAGTAGAGGGAGTGTGAGTGAGAACACACGCCGTCTGGAGGCGCTCGGTGTGCTGGAGCGTTTTCGCGAACCGGGGGATCGGCGGGATTTTTACCGTCTTCCGGATGACGCCTTTCGCCGTTTGGCTGAGGGGTACGCGGAGCGCGCGGCGGACAGCGAAGCGCGTGTGAATGCGGTGCGCGAGGCGGTGCAGGCGGAGGATCCGGCCTGCGCGGCACGTCTCGGGCGGCTCGCGGGTTTTTATGGGGCAGTGTCGGCGGGGGTTGCCGTGTCGCTGTCCAGGCTCTGCGCGGAGTCTAAATAGGAGAGTTTCATTTTATGAATTCGCATGACGAGCAGGCTCCCGAATTTCGTGATGAGCCGGGCACGAGGCTGTCGCATCTGGTGGCGCTCTTTTTGGTGGTTGTGCTGGTGCTCTGGATGGGCTCGGGGATGATCGGCGGCGGCAGCGAGGCGCAGGAAGAAACCGCGGCGGAGAAGCGTCAGTCGCAGGTTTTGAGCGTCGAGGTGACGGAATCGACGGCTTCTGACGTGACGGAATATGTGACCGCAGAGGGGCAAGCTTATCCTGACCGGCAGACGCCTATTCGCGCGGAAGCGGGCGGTACGGTCGCCGAAATTCTTGTGCGCAAGGGCCTGCCGGTCGAAATGGACGAGCTGATCGCGCGGATCGCGCCGGCTGAGCGGTCGGCGCAGCTGGAGCAGGCGCGGGTTGAGGTGGAGCGCACGCAGCGCGATTTCAATAATGCGCAGACTCTGCTCAATCGCGGTGTGGCGACGCGCGACCGGCTTGAAGATGCCCGCTCGGCGCTGCGTCAGGCGGAGGCGAATTTGGCCGCCGTGCAGGAGACGCTGGATGGCACCAATATCCGCGCGCCGATTGCGGGTCTTCTGGATCAGCTTGATATTGATCCGGGCGAGGTGATTTCCCAAGGCGCGGAGATTGGCCAGATCATCGATACGGATCCGCTGACGGTCGAGTTCGAGATCCCGCAGCAGCAGGTTGGGCGGATTGCGCGCGGCGACACGGCGGAGGTGCGGTTCATCACCGGCGAGAGCCGCGAGGGTGTGATCACCTATATTTCGGCCAGCGCAGATTCCGAGACGCGCACCTTCACTGCCGAAGTTGAGATTGCGAACCCGGAGGAAACCATTCCGGCAGGGATTTCCGCAACGGTGCGCGTGCCGACGGAGACGCGTCGCGCGCATTTCGTCTCGCCCGCGTTTCTCTCGCTCGGGGCGGACGGCCAGCTTGGTGTGAAAACGCTGGTCGAGGGCAATCTCGTGTCCTTCGTGCCGGTCGAGATCGTGCGGGCGGAGACGGATGGTCTCTGGGTGCGCGGCCTTGAAGATGACGTGACGATCATTTCCGTGGGTCAGGCCTTCGTGTCGGATGGTGAGGAAGTGGAGCCGATCACGCGGTCCGACGATAGCGCCGCCGCCGAAGAAGAGGCCGCCGGATCCGCCTCGGCGGATCTTGATGCGTTGAGCCAGCCCGATAGCGAAGAAGGCAGCCTGCAATGAACAGCCTGATCGACGCCGCATTTTCGCGCACGCGCTTCGTCGTGATGACGCTGGTGATGCTGCTGATGATCGGCCTGCTGAGCTACATGGCCATCCCCAAGGAGTCGAACCCCGAGGTGAAGATCCCGGTCATGTATGTCTCGACCGGCCTCGAAGGGATTTCGCCGGAGGATGCGGAGCGCCTGCTGATTTCGCCGCTGGAGACGGAACTGTCGAGCCTTGAGGGCTTGAAAACCATGACGGGGAATGCCTCGCAGGGGCACGCTTCGGTTCAGTTGGAATTCGATGCCGGGTTCGATGCGGATGAGGCGCTCGACAAGGTGCAGGAGGCGGTGGATCGCGCCAAGCCGGACCTGCCTGCGGATGCCGATGATCCGGTGGTGACCGAGATCAACACCGCGCTTTTCCCGATTTTCACCGTGGTCATGTATGGCCCGTTGCCGGAGCGGACGCTGATCCGTCTTGCAGACGAACTCCAAACCGATCTGGAGGCGCTGTCGGGCGTGCTGGAAGCGGAGGTTGCCGGGGATCGCGAGCAGCTCATGGAAGTGCTGATCGACCCGACCGTTTTCGAGACCTACCAGATTTCCTTTGACGAACTCATCACGCTGATGACCCGCAACAACCGCCTGATCGCGGCGGGCGCGATTGAGACGGGTGCGGGCCGGATGGTGCTGAAGGTGCCCGGTCTGATCGAGGATATCGAGGACGTCATGAACATGCCGGTGAAGGTGACGGACAAAGCAGTCCTGACCTTCCGCGACGTGGCGACCGTGCGCTCGACCTTTCAGGATCCGCAGGGGTTTGCCCGGATCAATGGGCAGCCCGCGATCTCGCTGGAGATCAAAAAGCGGGTCGGCGCGAACATCATCGAGACCGTCAATGAGGTGAAGGCGGTGATCGAGGCGTCGGCGGAGGAATGGCCGGACAGCCTCGAAGTCGAATATATGCAGGACGAGTCCGAGCAGGTGGTTGAGCTGCTGACGGACCTGCAAAATAACGTCATCGCGGCGGTGATCCTCGTGATGCTGACGATCATCTGGGCGCTCGGCATCCGCTCGTCGATCCTTGTGGGGCTGGCGATTCCGGGCTCGTTCCTGGCGGGCGTCACGCTGATCTGGGCCATGGGCTACACGATGAACATCATCGTCCTGTTCTCGCTCATCCTCGTGGTCGGGATGCTGGTGGACGGCGCGATTGTGACGACCGAGCTCGCGGATCGCCGGCTCCATGAAGGATGGACGCCGCGCGATGCCTACGCCTACGCCGCGAAGCGGATGGCTTGGCCGATTATCGCGTCGACGGCGACGACGGTGAGCGTGTTTGTGCCGCTGCTTTTCTGGGATTCCGTGATCGGTGAGTTCATGAAATTCATGCCGATAACGGTGATTTTGACGTTGCTATCCTCCCTGTTGATGGCGCTGATTTTCATCCCGGTTCTCGGCGGTCTCATCGGCAAGCGTCAGCCGCAGAGCGCCAAGGAGCAGCGTCAGCTTTGGCTGGCGGAGAAGGGCGATCCGACGCAGATGACCGGGCTCGGCGGCTTCTACATCCGCCTGCTGCGCGCCGCGATCTGGAAGCCGTTCCTCACGCTGCTCACCGCGATTGCGATGATCGTGGCGGTCGTCGGCTCCTATATGGCGCTGAACCACGGCGTCGGGTTCTTCCCGGCGACGGAGCCGGATTTCATGCAGGTGCAAGTCCGCGCGCGCGACAGTTTCTCGATCTATGAACGCGACAAGATCATTCGCCGGGTCGAGGATCGTCTAATCGGCTTGCCCGATGTGCAGTCGGTCTATGCCCGCACCATGTCCGAGGAGCAGGCGCGGATGGATGGCGAGGATGTCATCGGCGCGATCCAGCTTGAGCTGACGGAATGGAACACGCGCCCGACAGCGGAAGATATTGGCAATGATATCCGTGAGATGGTGTCCGATATTCCGGGCATTCAGATCCAGATCAGCGTGCAGGAAGACGGCCCGCCGCAGGGGCAGCCGATCTCGATCAAGGTGATCGGCTATGATCCCGAGATGCGGAACGCGGCGGTCGATCAGCTGCGCGGCTTCATGGATGAGATGGGCGGGTTCCGCGATGTGAACGACACGCGCCCGGTGCCGGGGGTGGAGTTCCTGATGCGGGTCGACCGCGAGGAGGCGGCGCGTTATGGGGCGGATATTGCGCTGCTTGGTCAGGCGGTTCAGCTTCTCACGGTCGGCATCGAGGCGGCGGATTACAAGCCCGCCGATGCGGATGATACGGTGGATATTCGTGTGCGGTTCCCCTCCGAGGAGCGGACGCTGGAGAATCTCGAAAACCTGCGGATCCCGACGAATTTCGGCCTCGTGCCGATCCGCAACTTCGTGACCTTCACGCCCGCGCCGCGCACCGGTGTTATCAACCGCGAGGATTCGCAGCGGGTGACGACCGTGAATGCGGATGTGCAGACGGGCGTTTTGCCGGATGATCAGGTGCGCCAGATTCAGGGCTGGCTTGCGGAGGCGGAGCTGCCGCCGGGCATCAGCATCGAGTTTCAGGGCGAGGCGGAGGATCAGCAGGACGCGATGATCTTCCTCCTGTCGGCCTTCGTCGCCGCTGTGTTCCTGATGTTCACGACGCTGCTCATTCAGTTCAACAGCTTCTACAAAACCGTGCTGGTGCTGTCGGCGATCCTGTTCTCGATCTCGGGCGTGCTGCTTGGCCTGTTGCTGACCGGGCGGCCCTTCATCATCGTGATGGGCGGTATTGCGATCATCGCGCTGGCGGGGATTGTGGTGAACAACAACATCGTTCTGATCGACACTTATGATCAGCTTCGGCGCGACGGGCTTGGCCCGCGTGAGGCGGTGCTGCGGACCGGTGCGCAGCGTTTGCGGCCCGTGATGCTGACCTCGGTGACAACGGTGCTCGGCCTGATGCCGATGGTGCTGGCGCTCAACATCAACTTCGTGGAGCGCTCGATCACCGTCGGCGCGCCCTCGACGCAGATGTGGACGGCGCTGTCCTCCGGCATCGCGGGCGGCATGTTCATCGCGACCTTGCTGACGCTGGTGCTGACCCCGGCCCTGCTCATGCTCGGCGAAAACTGGGGGACCGCGACCAAGCGGTTCCTCGCAAAGCGGCGGCTCCGGAAACGCGAGCGGCGCGCGCAGGCGGCGGGTTAAGCCTCGATATCGGCGACGAACCGCAGCTCGCGGATCGGGCGTACAAGGCGGATGCTCTCTTCATAGAGATCATGCGCCTTGAACGCTTCGAGCGCCGCGAGATCGTCGAACTCGGCATAGACCACCACATCGACCTCGCTGGAGAGGCTGTCGAGCTTCATGTTCGGGGAGACCTCGACATGCGCCGCGGAGGGGATGTCCTTGAGGATCGACAGACCCTTGAGGACGGCATCGCGGTCCTGCGCATCGCGGGCGGAGAAAAAGACGAAATGGCGGATCATGGGCGGCCCTCCTTTTGCCAGAAGGGCTAAAAGGAAACGCGCGCGGGAACAAGCCCGCGCGCGTTTTGCATTTTAAGGACCGGCCCGAAGGCCGCGCCCGTTAGTGGTCCATCGCCGCCGCGGCACCGCGCGGCACGCGGACGCTTTCGACGAGATCCTGGATTTCCTGCGGCGGCTCGTCGGTCGCGTTGGAGACCAGCGTTGCCACGATGAAGTTCAAGAGCGCGCCAACGGCCCCGATGGAAACCGGTGCGATCCCGAAGACCCAGTTTTCCGGCACATCCGCCAGTTGGTTGGTGTCCGGGATGAAGAACCAGCCCTTGTAGACGAAGATGTAGACCACGGTGAAAATCAGACCCGTGAGCATCCCCGCAATCGCGCCTTTGTCGTTTACGCGCTTCGTGAAGATCCCCATCATCAGCACGGGGAAGAGCGATGCGCCCGCAATCCCGAAGGCCAGCGCCACGGTTTGCGCAGCAAAGCCCGGCGGGTTGAGGCCCAGCCATGTCGCGACCCCGATGGCGACCGCCATGGAGACACGCGCGGCCATGAGCTCGCCTTTCTCGGAAATGTCCGGGTTGATCGACCCCTTGATGAGATCGTGGGACACCGCCGAAGAAATGGCGAGCAAGAGGCCCGCTGCCGTGGATAGCGCTGCCGCGATCCCACCTGCGGCGATCAGGGCGATCACCCAACTCGGCAGGTTGGCGATTTCCGGGTTCGCCAGAACGAGGATATCCGGGTTGAAGTTGGTCAGCTCGTTTTCGGAGCCGTAGCCCGCAGCCTCAGAGGCCGCGACCGCTTCGGCATTGCCATCGTTGAAATAGGCAATGCGCCCGTCGCCGTTCTTGTCTTCCCAACCGAGAAGGCCGGTTTGCTGCCAGGTGCCCATCCACGCATAACGCTCGTCAGACTCGATCATTTCGAGCGCCACCGGCTCCGCGTCCGTGCCGTTCGGCCACATCATGTCACTGATGTTGTAGCGGGCCATCGCGCCGACAGCCGGAGCGGTCAGATAGAGGATCGCGATGAAGAACAGCGCCCAACCGGCGGACCAGCGGGCATCGGCCACTTTCGGCACCGTGAAGAAGCGGATGATGACATGCGGGAGGCCCGCGGTGCCGATCATCAGCGACAGGGTGAAGAGCAGCATGTTCAGCGTGCCAGTGTGATGCTCGGTATAGGTGTTGAAGCCGAGATCGGCGACAATCTGGTCGAGCTTGGTCAGGAGCGCCACGGTCGAGCCGTTGCCATCATCGACACTGCCGAAGAGGCCGAGGCCCGGGATCGGGTTGCCGGTGAGTTGCAGCGCGATGAAGATCGCCGGGATGGTGTAGGCGAAGATCAGAACGCAATATTGCGCCACCTGCGTGTAGGTCACGCCCTTCATACCGCCCAAAACGGCGTAGAAGAACACGACCGCCGCGCCGATCAAAAGGCCAGCGGTGTTGCTGACTTCAAGGAAGCGCGAGAAGGCCACGCCCACACCGGTCATCTGCCCGATCACGTAAGTGATGGAGGCGATGATTAGGCACGCCACCGCGATGATCCGCGCCGGACGCGAATAGAACCGGTCGCCGATAAACTCCGGCACGGTGAATTTGCCGAACTTACGCAAGTAAGGGGCGAGCAGGAGCGCGAGCAGCACGAAGCCGCCGGTCCAGCCCATCAGATAAGACGAGTTGTCATAGCCGGTGAAGGCGATGAGGCCCGCCATGGAGATGAAGGAGGCTGCCGACATCCAGTCCGCCGCCGTGGCCATGCCGTTGACCACCGGGTTGACCCCGCGGCCCGCCGCGTAGAATTCGCTGGTGGAGCCTGCACGCGCCCAGATGGCGATGCCGAAATAGAGCGCGAAGCTCAGGCCGACGACGATAATATTAAGTGTTGTTTGATCCATGACTTATTCCTCGTGCAGGTCAAAGTCGCGGTCGAGTTTGTTCATCCGCCACGCATAGAAGAAAATGAGGCAGAGGAAGACGATGATGGAGCCTTGCTGGGCAAACCAGAAGCCCAGATCGGTTCCGCCCACCTTGATGCCCGACAGAAGCGGACGCAGCAGGATGGCGAAGCCGAAGGACACGGTGGCCCAGATGACAAGGCAAATGCGGATGAGCCGCATATTGGCCTTCCAGTAGTTCGATGGATCTTTCGTCAGATCACTCATTGGTTGAACCTCCCATAGTTAAAGAGAAGGCCGCACCCGGAAGCGCGGCCTTTTGCGTCGCGGCGTTACTCGCGATTCATGCGGTTCTCGATGAGATCATCGACAACCTCCGGCTCGGCGAGCGTGGACGTGTCGCCCAATGCGCCGTAGTCGTTTTCAGCGATCTTGCGCAGGATGCGGCGCATGATTTTGCCCGAGCGGGTTTTCGGCAGGCCGGGCGTGAAGTGGATGAGATCCGGCTTCGCGATCGGGCCGATTTCCTTGCGCACCCAGGTTTCCAACTCCTTGCGCAGTTCCTCGCTCGGCTCGGCATTGTTCATCAGGGTCACATAGGCATAGATGCCTTGCCCCTTGACCGAATGCGGGTAGCCCACAACCGCCGCCTCGGCGACCGCCTCATGCGCGACGAGGGCCGACTCGACCTCCGCCGTGCCCATGCGGTGGCCCGACACGTTGATCACGTCATCGACGCGGCCGGTGATCCAGTAATAGCCGTCCTCATCCCGGCGGCAGCCATCGCCCGAGAAGTAATAGCCTTTATATTGCTGGAAATAGGTGTCTTTGAAGCGCTGGTGATCACCCCAGACGGTGCGCATCTGCCCCGGCCAGCTGTCCTTGATAGCCAAGACGCCCTCGGCTTCGGTTTCCTCGATGATCTTGCCGCTTTCCGGCTCCAGCACTTCGGGCTGCACGCCGAAGAAGGGCAGGGTGGCCGAGCCCGGTTTCTCGGGGATCGCGCCCGGCAGCGGGGTGATCAGGGCGGCGCCCGTCTCGGTCTGCCACCACGTATCGACGATGGGGCAGCGGCCCTTGCCGACGGTCTTGTGATACCAGTTCCACGCCTCGGGGTTGATCGGCTCGCCAACCGAGCCGAGCAGGCGCAGTTTCGAAAGATCGCATTTCTCGACGAACTCGTCGCCCTTGCTCATGAGCGCGCGGAGCGCCGTGGGAGCCGTGTAGAATTGCGTGACGCTATGCTTGTCGCAGACCGCCCAGAAGCGCGAGGCGTCGGGATAGGTCGGCACCCCTTCGAACATGATCGAGGTCGCGCCGTTCGCCAGCGGGCCATAGACGATATAGGTGTGGCCCGTCACCCAGCCGACATCAGCTGAGCACCAATAGACATCGCCCGGCTGCCAGTCGAAGATATATTCATGGGTCATCGACGCCCAGACGAGATAGCCACCGGAGCTGTGGACCACGCCTTTCGGTTTGCCGGTCGAGCCGGAGGTGTAGAGGATGAAGAGCGGGTCTTCGGCATTCATTTCCGCCGGTTCGCAGTCGGCAGAGGCGCCGCCCATCAGCTCGTTGTAGTCATGGTCGCGGCCATCGGTCCACGGCACATCATCGCCCGTGCGGCGGACGACGAGGATTTTCACATCGCGGGAGACATGCTCCATCGCCGCATCGGTGTTTTCCTTGAGCTTGGTCGCCCGCCCGCCGCGCGGCGCGAAATCGGAGGTGATCACAACCTTGGCTTCGCAATCCTCGACACGGTTGCCGAGCGCTTCGGGAGAGAAGCCCGCGAACACCACCGAATGGATCGCGCCGATCCGGGCGCAGGCGAGCATCGCATAGGCCGCTTCCGGGATCATCGGCAGATAGATCACCACGCGGTCGCCTTTGCCAACACCCATATCCTTCAGGATATTCGCCGTCTTGCAGACCTTCTCATGCAGGTCGCGATAGGTGATCGTCAGCGCCTCGTCATTCGGCTCGTCAGGCTCCCAGATGATCGCGGGCTGATCGCCGCGCTCCTCAAGATGCCGGTCGATACAGTTTGCCGCGACATTGAGCGTTCCATCGCGAAACCACTCAATCGAGACGTTGTTGTAATCGAAATCAGTGTTTTTGACGTCGTTATATGGTTTCATCCAGTCAAGGCGCTGGCCATGCTCACGCCAGAAACCTTCGGGATCCTTGACCGAGCGTTCATACATCTCGTCGCGAGTCGCGCGGTCAAGGGTGAAATCGCCGTAGTTTTCCTGGCTGACAGTTGCTGTGGACATTTCATTCTCCCTTATGTCTTTCGGGTTCATCCCGCTCTTGTTCTTTGGGCAAGGCTAGCCGCCTGCCGTGGCGTCAACAAGCCTGCATTTCATGTAGATCATCGGACTGGGCAAAATTGTTAAGTTGGGCACACTATTGCATACACTGTGACAAAAGTCTCGATTTTTTTTGCAGTGCAGAAATGAAGTTCCGGAAATGACCCTCTCTGAGAACTTAAATTGCGATTTTGTTGCGATTATCGCACGCGATCATCGCTTGAAAATCTCACGCGAGACACCGTAACATAGTTTTACGCACCGCTGCTAAGGCGGTGAATGACAACAGAGAGGTTATCATGAAAAGCTTTTCCCTGATCGCCGGGACGGCGTCTGCTGTATTGCTCGGCACCACCGCGATGGCGAAAACCCTTGTGTATTGTTCGGAAGGTTCCCCCGAGGGGTTTGACCCGGCGCTCTACACATCGGGCACCACCTTTGACGCGACCGCCCGGAATATCATGGATGGTCTGACCCAGTTCAAATACGGCACGACGGAAGTTGAGCCCGCGCTCGCCGAAAGCTGGGAAATTTCCGAGGACGGCACCGAATACACCTTCAAGCTGCGCGAAGGCGTGAAGTTCCACACAACGGATTACTTCACCCCGACCCGCGACATGAACGCCGATGACGTGATCTTCACCTTTGAGCGTCAGCAGGAAGGTCAGGATTTCTACGAAGAGGGCGCGTCCTTCGAGTATTTCAACTCGATGTCCATGCCCGAACTGATCGAGAGCATCGAGAAGGTCGATGACATGACGGTCAAGATCACGCTGACCCGTCCGGATGCGCCGATGCTGGCAAACCTCGGGATGCAGTTCGCGTCGATCATGTCCAAGGAATATGCGGACCAGCTCAAAGAAGCCGGCACGCCGGAGTTGATGAACCAGCAGCCGATTGGCACGGGGCCGTTCAAGTTCCAAGCTTACCAAAAAGACGCCGTGATCCGCTATCTGGCGCATGACGAGTATTGGCGCGGCCGCGCGAATATCGACAACCTCGTCTTCGCAATCACGCCTGATGCGTCGGTTCGTTACCAGAAGCTTCAGAATGGCGAATGCCACATCATGCCGTATCCGAACCCGGCTGATATCGAAGCGATGCAGGCGGACGAGAACATCAACCTGCTGGAGCAGGAAGGTCTGAACGTCGGTTATCTCGCCTATAACACCCAGGTTGAGCCGTTTGACCGCCCCGAAGTGCGTAAGGCGCTGAACATGGCGATCAACAAGCAGGCGATCCTTGACGGTGTGTTCCAGGGCGCGGGCACCGCGGCCAAGAACCCGATTCCGCCGACCATGTGGTCCTATAACGACGCGATCGAGGACGACCAGTACGATCCGGAAGCTGCCAAGACCGCTCTGGAAGAGGCTGGCGTGACCGATCTTTCGATGAAGATCTGGGCGATGCCGGTGCAGCGTCCCTACAACCCGAATGCGCGCCGCATGGCTGAAATCATGCAGGAAGACTTCGCCAAGGCGGGTGTGGATGTCGAGATCGTCTCCTATGAGTGGGGCGAGTATCTCGAGCGCTCGAAAGCCGAAGATCGCGACGGTGCGGTGCTTCTCGGCTGGACCGGCGACAATGGTGACCCGGACAACTTCCTCGCCGTTCTTCTCGGCTGTGACGGTGTGGGCAACGCCAACCGCGCGCAGTGGTGTAACGAAGAGTTCGAAGCGCTGATCCAGGAAGCGAAGACCGTGTCTGACGAAGCAGAGCGCACCGCGCTTTACGAGCAGGCGCAGGAAATCTTCAAGCGTGAAGCGCCCTGGGCAACCATCGCACACTCGGTCGTCTTCGAGCCGACCGCTGCGAATGTCTCCGGTTACAAGATCGACCCGTTTGGCGGGCACATCTTCTATCCGGTCGACATCGAGGAATAATCCTCATTCTCTGAAAGGGGCGGCGCATGTCGCCCCTTTCTCTCTCGCCAGCCAAGAGCCCGCACCATGCTGAATTTTTTCCTCAAACGCGTTTTGATGTTCATCCCGACATTTCTCGGGGTCACATTGATTTCCTTTGCTTTTATTCGTCTTTTGCCCGGCGATCCCGTGCAGACCATGGCCGGGGAGCGGGGTCTCTCGCCCGAGCGCCATGCGCAGTTGATGCAAGAATTCGGCTTCGACCAGCCCATGTGGAAGCAATATTGGGACTATCTGACCGGCGTCCTACAGGGCGATCTGGGCAACAGTTTCGTCTCCAAGCGCCCGGTGGTGGACGAGTTTTTCGCCCTTTTCCCGGCGACGCTGGAACTGTCGATCTGCGCCATCATCTTCGCGGTGGTGCTGGGGATCCCCGCCGGGATCATCGCCGCCGTCAATCGCGGCAAGTTTTTCGATCAGGCGCTGATGTCCACCGCGCTGGTGGGGTATTCGATGCCGATCTTCTGGTGGGCGCTGCTGCTCATCATGTTCTTCTCCGGCTTTCTCGGCATCACGCCTGTCTCGGGCCGGATCGACCTTCTCTACTATTTCCCGCCCGTGACCGGCTTCATGTTGATCGACAGCCTGCTTTCGGGACAGGACGGCGCGTTCATCTCGGCGGTCAATCACCTGATCCTGCCGACCATCGCCCTTGGCACCATCCCCCTCGCCGTGATCGCACGTCAGACCCGCTCGGCCATGCTCGAAGTGCTGTCGGAAGACTACGTGCGCACCGCCCGCGCCAAGGGCCTGTCGCCCTTCCGCGTCAACGGGCTTCATGCGCTGCGCAATGCGCTGATCCCCGTCATCACTGTGATCGGCCTGATGGTCGGCACGCTGATGGCCGGCGCGATCCTGACCGAGACCATCTTTTCGTGGCCCGGCATCGGCAAATGGATGGTCGATAGTATTTTCCGCCGCGATTATCAGGTCGTGCAGGGCGGGCTGCTGCTCATTGCCGTGGTGGTGATGCTCGTGAACCTGACCGTGGATATCCTCTACGGCTTCATCAACCCGAAAATTCGTAAGAGGTAAGCGATGGCAGAGGCAACGTCTCAGGATCTTGAAGAAACCACCGTCGCGCGCCCGTCGCGCCTCAAGGAATTCTGGTCCTATTTCTCCGAAAACCGCGGGGCCGTGATCGGCCTTTATGTGTTCATGTTCCTCCTGCTCGTCGCGATCTTTGCGCCGCTCCTCGCGCCGCATTCGCCGACGCAGCAATATCGCGACGCGCTGCTCGTCCCGCCCTTCTGGCAGGAAGGCGGCTCGACACAGTTCCTTCTGGGCACCGACGCCGTGGGCCGCGATGTGCTCTCGCGCCTGATCGAAGGCTCGCGCTACTCCTTCTTTATCGGTCTCGTCGTTGTGGCTATCGCCGCCACTTCGGGCGTGATTATCGGCCTCATCGCAGGTTTCGCGCCCACATGGCTCGATACCGCGATCATGCGCCTGATGGACATCATCCTCGCCTTCCCGTCGCTGCTCTTGGCGTTGGTGCTGGTGGCCATCCTCGGCCCGTCGCTCTTCAACGCGATGATCGCCATCGCCATCGTCTTGCAGCCCCATTACGTGCGCCTGACCCGCGCCGCGGTGCTGTCCGAAAAGGGCAAGGATTACGTGACCTCCGCCCGCGTGGCCGGCGCGTCGCTCTTCCGGCTGATGTTCATCACCGTCCTGCCGAACTGCCTCGCGCCGATCATCGTGCAGGCGGCTCTTTCCTTCTCGACCGCGATCCTCGACGCAGCGGCCCTCGGCTTCCTCGGCATGGGTGCGCAGCCGCCGACCCCGGAATGGGGCACGATGCTCGCCGAAGCGCGCGAATTCATCCTGCGCGCCTGGTGGGTCGTGACCTTCCCCGGCCTCGCGATCCTGATCACCGTGCTCTCCATCAACCTGATGGGCGACGGCCTGCGCGACGCGCTCGATCCCAAACTCAAGCGCTCGTAAGGAGGCGGCATGACAGATACTCTTCTCGATATCCGCAACCTCTCCGTCAGCTTCGCGACGGCGGGCGGGCAGTTTAAGGCGGTCGATGGCGTCGATGTGGTGGTGGATAAGGGCGAAATCCTGTCCATCGTAGGCGAGTCCGGCTCGGGCAAATCCGTCTCCATGCTCGCCATGATGGGGCTTTTGCCATGGACCGCGACGATCACCGCCGACAAGATGATTTTCGACGGGCATGATCTGCAAACCATCTCCGCCCGCAAGCGCCGCCAACTCATTGGCCGCGACATGGCGATGATCTTTCAGGAACCGATGTCCTCGCTGAACCCGTGTTTCACGGTCGGCTGGCAGATCAAGGAAAGCCTGCGCATCCATCTCGGCATGGGCCGCAAGGAGCGCCATGACCGGGCGGTTGAACTGTTCGATCTCGTCGGAATACCGGACCCGGAAAAGCGCCTCAGCGCTTTCCCGCACCAGCTTTCGGGCGGGATGAGCCAGCGCGTGATGATCGCCATGGCCATTGCCTGCCGTCCCAAACTCCTGATCGCGGACGAGCCGACCACCGCGCTCGACGTGACCATTCAGGCGCAGATTCTGGAGCTTCTGAGCGATCTTCAGCAGGAAACCGGCATGGGCCTCGTGCTGATCACGCATGACATGGGCGTCGTGGCCGAAACCGCTGAGCGCGTTCAGGTGCAATATGCGGGGCAGAAGGTGGAGGAGCAGAACGTCCGCGAGCTGTTCTCGAACCCGCATCACCCCTACACGGCGGCGCTGCTCGCGGCGCTTCCGGAGCGCGCGACGGATAAGCATCTGCCCGCCATTCCCGGTGTGGTGCCCGGCCAGTTTGACCGCCCCGAGGGCTGTCTCTTCTCGCCGCGTTGCCAGTTTGCCGATGCAAAATGCAAAGCCGTCAAACCGGAGCGCGCCAGCCCCGAAATGGGCTACGCCCTCTGCCATTACCCGCTCGACCACGGCCAGCCGATGATGAAGGGAGACGCCTCATGAGCCTCGTCACAGCACAGGACCTCTCGCGCTTCTACGAGGTTGGCGGCGGCATGTTCCAGAAATCGGGCACGGTGCGCGCGCTCAGTTCCGCCAGTTTCGAGCTGGTGCCGGGCAAGACGCTCGCCGTTGTGGGCGAGTCCGGTTGCGGCAAATCCACACTCGCGCGGCTCGTCACGATGATCGAGCCACCGACCGGCGGGCATCTCGAAATCGACGGCGTGGATGTGACCGCGACGGACACGAAGGAGGCACAGCGCCGCTTGCGCTCCTCGGTTCAGATCGTGTTCCAGAACCCCTTCGGCTCGCTCAACCCGCGCCAGAAGATCGGCGCGATTTTGGAGGAGCCGCTGCTCATCAACCGCAAGGACATGAGCAAAAAGGACCGCGAGGCGAAGGCGCGCGAAATGCTCAAGCTCGTCGGCTTGCGCCCGGAGCATTACGATCGTTACCCGCATATGTTCTCCGGCGGCCAGCGCCAGCGGATCGCGGTGGCGCGGGCGTTGATGCTGGACCCGAAAATCCTCGTGCTGGATGAGCCGACTTCGGCGCTCGACCTCTCGATCCAGAGCCAGATCCTGAACCTCTTGATCGACCTGCAGGACCGTCTCGACCTCGCCTATCTCTTCATCAGCCACGATCTGTCGGTGGTGCGCCACATGGCCGATGAGGTGCTGGTGATGTATCTCGGCCGGATCGTCGAGCGCGGCCCGCGCGACGATGTGTTCGACCGCCCGATGCACCCCTACACCAAGGCGCTCATGTCCGCGACGCCGCAGGCCGACCCGACGCGCCAGCGCCAGCGGATCCGCCTTGAGGGCGAATTGCCGTCGCCGCTCGCGGTGCCGGAGGGGTGTCCCTTCCATCCGCGCTGCTGGAAGGCGCAGGATGTCTGCAAGGGTGAACGCCCGGTTCTGGAAGGCGGCGCGCATAGCGCGGCCTGCTATTTCCCGGAAAACGACGCCTAAAACGGGCGCGCGGCGCGGGATCACCCGCCGCGCGCCTTTGCTCTTTACCGGCCTTTAACCACTCTTGCCGCCTATAGCGGCATGGTTCAGCCCCAGATCGCCACCGCCTATTCCGTTGCTTTTCACGGCGTCGAAGCCCGCCCCGTGGAGGTGCAATGTGCGCTGAGCGAGGGCCTGCCGGGTCTCGCTATCGTCGGCCTGCCGGACAAGGCGGTGAGCGAGGCGCGGGAGCGCGTCCGCGCGGCGCTCTCGGCCATCGCCATCGCGCTGCCGATGAAGAGGATCACGATCAACCTCTCGCCCGCCGACCTGCCGAAAGAAGGCTCACATTTCGACCTGCCAATCGCGCTGGCGATCTTGGCGGCGATGGAGATGCTGCCGCGCGAGACGGTTGCCGAAACGATTGCGCTCGGCGAGCTGTCTCTTGATGGCAAGCTGATGCCCGTGCGCGGCGCGCTCCCGGCGGCGATGCTGGCGGTGGCGGAGGAAAAGAGCCTGCTTTGCCCGGCGGCCTGCGGCGGCGAAGCCGCGTGGGTGGAGGCTTGCACCGTGACCGCACCCGCCACGCTCCTTGCCGCGATCAAGCATCTGACCGACCAACGTCCACTCCCGCCCGCCGAAGCGCAGCGCCGCGATGACCTCGCCTCATACCCCGACCTGCGCGATGTGCGCGGGCAGGAGCGGGCGAAACGCGCGCTTGAAATCGCCGCGACCGGGGGTCATCACCTCCTGATGATTGGACCGCCGGGCGCGGGCAAATCCATGCTCGCGGCGCGTTTGCCCGGCCTTCTGCCGCCCGCCAATCCGCGTGAGATGCTGGAAAGCTCGGTCATCCATTCCATCGCGGGCGAGCTTGGCGCGGACGGGCTCTGCGCCGCGCGGCCCTTTCGCAGCCCGCATCATTCGGCCTCGGTCGCGTCGGTCGCAGGTGGCGGGCGGATGGCGAAACCGGGGGAGATTTCGCTGGCGCATAACGGTGTTCTCTTCCTCGACGAGATCCCCGAATTTCCCCGCAATGTCATCGAAGTGCTGCGCCAGCCACTGGAAACCGGCGAGATCACCGTCTCCCGCGTCAACGCGCATCTCACTTATCCCGCTCGGTTCATCCTGCTGGCGGCGGCAAACCCGTGCCGTTGCGGTCATCTCGCGGATATCGCGCGCGCCTGCGGTAAAGCGCCGGGATGCGGGGCGGAATATCTGTCGCGGCTTTCCGGCCCGATCCTCGACCGGTTCGACATGCATCTGACGGTGCCTGCCGTGAAGATCGACGAAATTTCCGGCACGGCGACTGGCGAGTCCAGTGCAACCATTGCCGCCCGTGTGGCTTCGGCGCGCGAAGTTGCCAACGCGCGCCAAGGCAAGCTCAACGCTGAAATGTCCGGCGATCCCCTGATGGACGCGGCGCGGCTGGCTGAGGACGGCAAAGCGCTGTTGTCGGCGGCGGCGGAGCGGCTTGGCCTCTCTGCGCGCGGCTATTTCCGGGTGATGCGCGTGGCGCGAACCATCGCCGATCTGGCGGGGGCGGAGGCCGTCGAGAAATCCCATCTCACCGAGGCGCTGAGTTTCCGAAGTGCGGCCTAAGCCCATGAAAAAGCCCGCCGAAGCGGGCCTTTGTCAGTCTCTCGTGCGCAGCCGCGCCGCGTCCTCCGCCGTGCCGCCATTGGCCAGCACATGCGCTTGCGCGACCCAGTTGTCGCGCGTCACGCGGCCATTGAAGCCTTCGAGATGCGTGTCAACCCAATCGATTTCGCTCTGCGTCCAGTCCGCGATCTGATCGAAATGGAAGAAGCCGAGGCCATGAAGCTGGCGCTCCAGTTTCGGGCCGATCCCGCTGATGAGTTTGAGATCATCCGCAACGCCGCCGCGCGGCGCCTTAAAACTCTGCGGGCGGGTGCCGGTTTCGGCGGGCTCTGCGGCCTGCGGCCCCGGCATAGGCTCGGCGGCAGCAGGCTCCTGCACCGGCTGCGTGAAAAGTGGCATCGCGGGCGATTGCGCAACCCGCGCGGCAGCGGCCGCCCCGGCCTTCTCGTCGCTTTCCTCCTGAAATGACGCGATCCGATCATGCAGCACCCGCAATTCCATGTCGCGCGCACGCAGCGCTTCGAGCAATTCGTCGTGCTCCTGCTGGCTGACCCCGGTTTCCACCGGCGCGGCGGTGCGGTTTTCGCTCTCTGTCAGACGCGTCTCCAGCGCGCGGATCGTGTCATCCCGCTCCGAAAGCGCGGTTTTCAGCGCCTCGTGATCCTCAACGCGGATCGTCGGCGAGGCCTCGGCCTGCGCGGTTTCCTGTGCGGCGATCTTGGCTTCGAGATCCCGGATCACATCATCCCGCGCGACCAGTTCGGCCTTCACCGCGTCATGCTCCTGCTGCGGAATGCCCGGCTCCACGGCCGCGAGTTCGGCTGCGCGGTTTTCCGACTCCGCAATCCGGGTCTCCAGCGCACGGATCGCCTCTTCGCGGGCGGCCAACTGCGCGGTCAATTCGTCATGATCGGCCTGCGAGAAACCCTCCACCGCATCGGAAATCGCCTCGGGGCGGGCCTCATTCTCGGCAATCCGCGCTTCCAGTTCCCGCAGTTCCGCATCCCGCTCGGCCACTTCGCTCCGCAGCCTTTCAACCTCGGCGCTCTGATCTGTTCCATCCGCTTCGGCCAGCGAGTCGAGACGGGTTTCCAGCATCGAGATCGTCTGATCCTTCTGCTGCGACGCCTGACGGCAGGCGGCCAGATCGCGGCGCAGCGCGTCGGCGTTGAGGTCCTCATCCCCCCGGCGATGGCCGAAAATCAGCCAGCCCGCCGCGAGGCCGAGCAGCGTTGCCAGCGCCAGAAGCACCCAGATTTCCCCCAAGAGATAGGGCCATTCCTGAAACATCGTTGCTCTCCTCGTTACTCTTGCGCCCAAGTGAAGGCGGTGCGGCGGTTTTCGGCGCGGCCTTCCGGGGTGTTATTATCCGCAATCGGCTCGCTTTCGCCATAGCCTGTCGCGACAATACTGTCGGGCACGCCGCGCTGCACCAGCGCGCTGCGCACCGCGTCGGCGCGTTCCTGACTGAGCTGCTGATTGCTGTCCTCGCTGCCTTGCGAGTCCGTATGGCCGCCGATCTCCAGCGTCAGATTGCCTTCGGTCACGCAAAGCTTGGCGATGGCCGCGATCTCGTTGATCGCGCCGCGCGCTTCGGCATCGAGCTGTGCCGAGCCGGTGACGAAGGTGATCGCGCCGCGGCCAAGCGCGGTGTTGACCGCCTCGCTACAGCCATCGGGCGTCGTCTCCACGTCGATATCGGGGAGCCAGTAACCGCCCGTATAAATCTCATTCAGCCCGGTGATCGCGTTTTGGCGCATGTCGCCTTCATTCACGGTCACATCGGAAGCGGTGACGGTCACGCTGTCACTCTCGGTCAGGCGCTCGCGGAGCATATTGGCGACGTTTTCAGGGTCGGAATCCGCGCCGGTTTGCCCCTCGATGCTAATATCCTTGCCGCTCACGCGAATTTCGGCGGTCTCGAAATGGCCCAGAACCCCCGCGATGCCGTTGAGCCGCGCGAAGGTTTCGCCGGCGGCGCCCTCGGTCGGCTCCACCTCGCCGCTCATATTGCTGACATTGAGCGCGACGGCGAGGATGGTCGGGTCGAGTTCCGCTGGTGCCTTGCCGGACACGCTCGCGCCATTGATCGCGTCGAGCGCGATGGTCAGATCCGTTTCGCCCATCTCAACCGTGTCGCTCGCGGTCACATCGGTCTCGAAACTGTAGCCATCGGGAAGCGAGTCGCCCGCCAGCGTCACGGCTTCGACCGTTTCGGGATCGGGCGCAACGCCGGTCAGACGTAGTTCCGTTTCCGTCATCGACAACTCGCCGCGCTCAAGCTGGCCGAGCGCATTGAGGCCGAGGGTCAGCGCCGCATCCCAATTTTCAGGCGCGTCTTCGACGATTTCCAGAAGCGCCGCATCGCCATTGATAAGCTGATCGAGCTTGCTCCGCGACTTCTCGGACGGCACTTGCCCGGCCACGCGCCACTCATCGCCCGCCTTGTTCGCACGGAAGCTGTAGCCGCCCGCCTGCGCGCCGATCACATCGCTGACCCAGCTATAGCTGCCGGGAATGTCCTGCGCCATCTGGGCGATCTGTTCGACCTCTGCGGGATCCTCGGTGCGGCCCGAGATCACGATATCCCGGTCCGTCACATCCAGCGTGCCATTGTCGATAACCGCCAGCGCGTCGAGACCGCGCGCGACCATACCGGGCCAGTTCTCGTCGGGCACACCGGCGGCGCGGGTGAGGCTGGCAAGCTGCGCTTCCGGGAGCGTCTGGCCAAGCGCCGCAAGCGCTTCGTCATTGGGATAGTTGCCGGAAATTTCGCTGATCACACCGTCTTGTTTGACCGCTCGGAACCGGTAGGGGCTGGCGGTCTCGACCACCTGCATCTCATCGCGCACCACGCGGCGACCGGCGAGATCATTCGCCGCCGCCAGCAACTCGCGGCGCTCCACCTCGCTGGCGATATTGCCGCGCAGGATCACATCGCGGCCCGAAACCTCATGGGTCACTTCGGCGCCCAGATCGTCGAGCATAGCGGAGGCCCGTGCGGATAAGTCCTCTTCGATATCAGGGGCTTCGACCGATGTGGCCCACCAGCCGAGACCGAGAAGCCCGCCCGCCAAGACCAGCCCACCCAATTGCTTGCGCATCGGGAACTCCCTCGCATCATTAAATTGTTAAAACCGGCGCGAGAATAATGTGTTAACTATTGAGTTCAAGCGACATAGCTGTGACGAGCGGATAAGCGCCGCCCGCGTTCCGTCACTTCTCTGTGACCAGTTTTTTATTGGGACTTACGGCGCTCGATTGCGTCCCAAATCATGCCCGCGACGTTCGAGCCGTCGAAGCGCTCCATTTCCTGAATGCCAGTCGGGGAGGTCACGTTGATCTCGGTGAGATAGTCGCCAATCACGTCGATGCCGACGAAAATCTGGCCATGCTCACGCAGGAGCGGGCCAATCGCGGCGCAGATTTCCTTGTCGCGCTCCGTGAGGCCGACCTTCTCCGCCACGCCGCCGACATGCATATTCGAGCGGGTCTCGCCCTTTTGCGGCACGCGGTTGATCGCGCCCGCCACCTCGCCATCGACGAGGATGATCCGCTTGTCGCCTTTTGAGACGGCGGGCAGGAATTTCTGCATAATCAAGGGCTCGCGGTTGATCCCGGCGAAAAGCTCATGGAGCGAGGAGAGGTTGCGGTCCTCGGGCGTCAGGCGGAACACACCCGCGCCGCCATTGCCGTAAAGCGGTTTCAGGATCACATCGCCATGCGTTTCCTTGAATGCGCGCAGCGTGGCCAGATCGCGGGCAATCGCCGTCGGCGGGGTCAGGTCCGGGAATTGCAGGACCAGCAGCTTTTCCGGCCAGTTACGCACCCAAGTCGGGTCGTTCACCACCAGCGTTTTGGGGTGGATGAGGTCCAGCAGATGCGTTGTCGTGATGTAGGACATATCGAAAGGCGGGTCCTGACGGAGCCACACCACACCGAAATCCTGCAAATCGACGGTCTGCATGTCCGAGAGATCCGCATGATTGCCCTGCTCGCGCTTCACCTTGACCCACTGGCCGGTCGCCTGAAGCGTGCCTTCGATCCATGCGAGCTTGTCAGGCGTGTAGTAAAACACCTCATGCCCACGGCTCTGCGCCTCTTCGATCAGGCGGAAGGTGCTGTCGGCATGGATGTTGACGGACTGGATCGGGTCCATCTGGACGGCGACTTTGAGCATGGCGTTCTCCTTTGGCGCCTAGAGATGGACCGTGATGGGTTTGGGTTCAAGCGCTTCGAAGGGCAAAACCTCTCCTAGCAGCCGCTCCGTGCCGCGCCGCGCCTCCGCCGGATCGCCGCTGGTCAGGAACAGGCGCTTGCCGCTGCCGGGGGTGATGTTGTGGCGCGTGAGGTAAGGCGTGAGGCGGCGCACGGTCTCGCCCGGCTGGTCGATGATCGGAATGCCTTCGGGTAGATGGCGGGCGAAAAGATCGGCGACGAGCGGGTAATGCGTGCAGCCGAGGACGACCCGATCCGGCGTGCCTTGCGCCAGCAGACCCGCGCAGAACCCGGCGATGGCGGCGTCCATTTCCGCTTCGCTGGCGCCGGTCTCGATCATGCCTGCAAGGCCAGGGCAGGGCTGGACCATCAGGCGAATATCCGGTGCGCGGAGCAGGATTTCGGCCCCGTAATAACCACTCCCCACCGTGCCGGGCGTCGCGAAAAGCCCAACGGTGGCGGGGGTGATCGGGGTCAGCGAATAGCGGTCCGACCAGTCCTGCCCGGTGATCGCCTCGATGGTTGGCACCGCGATCCCGAGAACGCCGTGGATTCCCTCATGCTGCATCCGGCGCAGCGCCGTGGTCGCCGCCGTGTTGCAGGCGAGGATCACCACATCACAACCCAAATCGAGCAGGGCCTGCGATCCGGCGCGGGTCAGCCGGGTGATCTCACGCGGGCTTTTCTCGCCATAAGGGGCATTGGCGTGATCGCCGAGATAGACGAGATCATGGTCCGGGAAGGCCTCGGCGGCGGCCTGAAACACCGTCAGCCCGCCATAGCCGCTGTCGAAAAAGCCGATCATGGACACCTCCTCATTGGGTGATGTTTTCGATGATATGGATTTCGCCCGCGCCGTCCACCAAAGCGGCGTCTAGACGGGCAGGGGTAGGGCGCTCCGCCAGCCAGAGTTCCGCCGAGCGCAAGAGGCGCTGACGTTGATGCCATGTCAGGCTGTCGGCGGCTTTGGCATGGGTGGCGCGGGCTTTGACTTCCACGAAAATGGTTGCGCCGTCTTGGGAGAAAATCAGATCAATCTCGCCCAGACCCTTCCGGAGCGGCGGCCGCCACCGGGCGGCGAGCAAACTCGCGCCTTGCGCCTCGTAATGGCGGCGCACGGCCTCTTCCGCCGCGATGCCGGTCTCGTATCTCACGCTTCATCCTCGCGCGAGATCTCCAGCGCACGGGCGTAAACTTCGCGTTTCTTCACGCCGGTCGCGGTCGCGACATGGGCGGCGGCGTCCTTCACGCTCATGGTTGTGAGCGCGGTGCGGAGGGCCTGATCGAGATCGACCTCGGCGTCCCCCTCGGGCGGGCCGATGACGACGACAATCTCGCCTTTTGGCGCAGGCTCATCCGCATAGGCCGCCGCCAGATCGGTGAGCGCACCGCGCCGCACCTCCTCGAATTTCTTGGTGAGTTCCCGGCAAACCGCCGCCGAGCGCGGTCCGAACACCTCTGCCATTTCGCCAAGCGCCGCCGCGAGCCGTTTCGGGGATTCGTAGAAGATCAACGTTGCAGGCACCGCCCCGAAATCCTCGAAAAAATGCCGCCGCGCCGCGCCTTTGTTGGGGGCGAACCCGGCGAAACAAAAGCGATCCGTGGGCAATCCCGCGACGGTCAGCGCCGCCAGAACCGCGCTGGCACCGGGCGCGCTGCGGACGGTGTGGCCCTCGGCAATCGCCTCGCGGGCCAGCTGAAAACCGGGATCGGCGACGAGCGGCGTGCCCGCATCCGACGCATAGGCGACCGATTTGCCCTCCGCGAGCGCGGCCATGATGCGCGGGCGGACCTTCGCGCCATTATGGTCGTGATATGAAACCAAGGGACGGCCCTCCAGCGCGACGCCGTGAATGTCGAGTAGGCGGCGCAGATTGCGCGTGTCCTCCGCCGCGAGAATGTCGGCGGAGCGGAAAATATCCAATGCGCGCAAGGTGATATCGGCTGCCGTGCCGATAGGGGTGGCGACCAGATACAGCGCCGCTTCCATGCCTGCTCCTCTTCTGCCGCTCTTATTGTGCCCTGAATTTTAAGAATTAGTTTACTGCCATGTCAGGAGCGCGTAGCGTGCATTCCCGAAGTCTACGGCAAAGCGGACGAGGGATTCCATGACTATGACATTGCCTTTTGCAAAAATTCTGAAAAACGGTGCGGCGGCGGTTGCGCTCGCAGGGCTCGCAGCCTGTGCGGCGGTGCCGACGGCGCGCCATGATTTCGGCCCGCTCACGGGTGCGGAAATTGAGCGCGGCGAGACCGTGACAGTGGCGATGCTGCTGCCGCAAACCGCGCCGAACCCAGAGGTGCAGGGCCTCGCGCGCGATATGCAGGCCGCCGCCAATATGGCGATGGCGGATCTGAACGGCGCGACGCTGGAGCTGAAATTCTATGACACGGCGGGGAACGCGGACACGGCCAGCTCGGTCGCGACTCAGGCGATTTCCGACGGTGCGAAACTGATCGTCGGCCCGCTTTATGCTGAAAACGCCAATGCGGCCGGGATCGCGGCCAATGCGGCGAATGTGAATGTTCTGGCTTTCTCCAACGCCAGCGCCATTGCCGAGCAGAATGTGTTCGTCATGGGCAACACGCTTGAAAATGTCGCCGACCGGGTGGTGAGCTTCGCCAAAGGGCGCGGCATCAACAATATCGGCGTGGTCTATCCGTCGAATTTCGAGGGTGAACTGGGCCGTGCGGCCGTGGAAACCGCCGTCATCAAGAACGGTGTGACGTTGGCCGGTGCGGGCACCTATGAGTTCTCGCCCGAGGGCGTTACGACCGCTGCCCCCCAAATCGTTTCCATTCTGAAAGACAAGGGTGCGGAGCAGGTTGTGTTCAGCGACAATCCAGAGCAGAGCCTGACCTATATCGCCTCGGCGCTGTCCGAGAACGGGCTGAACCCGGCGGAGGTGAAATATTCGGGCCTCACCAAATGGGATGGCGCGGGCAATGCGCTGAGCGCACCGGCGCTGCAAGGCGGTTGGTTCACTCTGGCGGACCCGACCATCACCGCCGCGTTCAACAGCCGGTTCCGCGACCAATATGGCCGCAACCCGCATCCGCTCGCCGCGCTTGCTTATGACGGCGTCGCCGCCGCGGGCGCGCTGATCGGCACGGGCCGGAGCGATGCGCTGACCTCGAAAGGCCTGACCCGTCCCGGCGGTTTCGTCGGCGCGAATGGTCCGTTCCGCTTCAACGCCAACCGCATCGCCGAGCGCGCGCTCGCGGTGATGGAAGTGCGCGACGGCGCGGCTGTCATGCTCGATCCGGCGCCCCGCCAGTTTGGCGGCGGCGGCCTGTTCTGAGGCGTTTGATGCTTGGGGATAACGGTGCGGGCGGGCTGATTTGCCCGCCCGATGACATTCTGGATGTGGGCAAGCTTGAGGCGGCGGTCGACGCGGCCTTTGAGGAGCGCCCGGACAATCCGCGCGACACCTTGGTCACCTTACTCCGCGACCGCTGGACCGACGGCAAAGCGGTGATTGAAACCGCCTTTCGCACCCGGCCAAGCGCGGCGCTGGAGACGATCCGCTCCTATTGCTGGCTGTCCGACGCGGTGATCGTCGCCGCCTTCCGCGCCGTGACCACCTATATCCATCCCGCCCCGAATCCGACCGAAGCGCAGCGGCTCGCCCTGCTGGCGGTTGGCGGCTATGGGCGCGAGGAGATGGCGCCGTTCTCCGATATTGACCTTCTATTCCTCACGGCCTCCAAGCCGACGGGCCATGTGGAATGTGTGGTCGAGACCCTGCTTTACACGCTCTGGGATCTCAAAATGAAAGTGGGTCACGCGACCCGCACGGTGGAGGAATGTCTGCGGCAGGCCTCGGCGGATCTGACCGTCCGCACGGCGCTTCTGGAAAAGCGCCTGCTGGCGGGGGACGAGGATCTTTACAGCGAACTCGACACGGCGCTTTGGGACGATCTTTTCTCCCGCACACCGGAGGAATTTACCGAGGGCAAGCTGGCCGAACGGGACGCAAGGCACGAGAAACAGGGCAATATTCGCTTCGTGCTGGAGCCGAATGTGAAGGAGGGCAAGGGCGGGCTGCGTGATCTGCAAACCCTCTTCTGGATCGGCAAATATCTCACCCATAAGGACAGCGCCGTTGACCTCGTCCGCGAAGGGTTTCTGACGGTTGAGGAGCTGAAAACCTTCGTCGAGGCGGGACAATTTCTCTGGTCCGCCCGCTGCGCGTTGCATCTCGCGGCGAACCGGCCTGTCGAACAGCTCACCTTCGACATGCAGGTTGAGGTGGCCGCGCTGCTTGGCTATGAGGACAAGCCGGGTCGCCGCGCGGTTGAGCAGTTCATGCAGGAATATTTCCGCCATTCCAAGGATGTGGGCGATCTGACCCGCATCTTCCTCGCGCAGCTTGAGGCGCGGAACATCAAGCGGAGCGCCAAGGTCGCCCAGTCCATCCGCAATGTGCTGGCGATTTTCGGCAACCGCCTGTCGGAGAATTATGTTCTCCAGCATGGGCGGCTGAGCGTGAAGGACGAGGCGGTTTTCCTCGCCGACCCGCGCAATATGATGCGCCTGTTCCGCGACGCATTGGAGACGGAGCATCTGATCCATCCCGACGCGATGCGGCTCATCGCGCGCAACCTGCATCTCGCCTCGCAACTCACAGGCGATTCCGAGGCCAACCGCATCTTCCTCGAACTTCTGGTCGATAGCGGCAACCCGGAGCGGGCGTTGCGGCGGATGAATGAGATGGGGGTGCTTGGCGCCTTTATGCCGGAATTCGGCGAGATCGTCGCGATGATGCAGTTCAACATGTATCACAGCTATACGGTCGACGAGCACACCATCCAGTGCATCTCCTGCCTGAACCGGCTCGAAGAGGGCGAATTGGTCGCCGATATGCCGATCGCGACGGAAATTTTGAAAAAGGGTGTGAACCGGCGGGTCCTTTATGTGGCGCTGCTTCTCCATGACATCGGCAAGGGCCGCCCGCAGGATCATTCGGAGCTTGGCGCGGAGATCGCCGCTACGGTCGCGCCGCGTCTCGGGCTCGATGAAGCGGAGGTGGAGACGGTCATCTGGCTCGTCCGCAACCATCTGCTGATGAGCGATGTGGCACAAAAGCGCGACCTCTCGGACCCGCGCACGGCGCAGGATTTCGCACGGGCGGTGCAGTCCACCTCGCGGCTCAATCTGCTGCTCGTGTTGACGGTCTGCGATATTAACGGCGTCGGGCCGGGGGTGTGGAACAACTGGAAGGCGATGCTGCTGCGCGATCTCTACCGCCAGACCCGCGCGATTCTGCAAGGTTCTGGCGAAGCGTCGATCCCGCAGCTTGAGGAGAAGGCGAAGGAAGATCTCGCCGCCGCGCTCGGGCCGGAGAGCCCGCTGCTCCCGACCGAGCTGGAGCGGCATTATTCGCCCTATTGGCTCGGTTTTGACACCGAAACCCATGTTGCCTTCGCCCAAATGCTCGCCGATGTGCCGCCCGATGCGCCGGTGATCCGCATCGACGCGGATAAGGAGCGGGACGCCACGCGGACGCTTTTCGCCATGTCCGACCATCCCGGCATTTTCTCACGGCTCGCGGGCGCGCTGGCGCTGTCGGGCGCGAGCGTGGTCGATGCGCGGACCTATACGACGCAGGATGGGCTCGCGACGGTCGCCTTCTGGGTGCAGGACGCGGAGGGCCATCCCTTCGATGAGACCCGCCTGCCGCGTCTCAAACAATTGATCCAGAAATCGCTGCAAGGGAAGATCTCCACCCGCGGGGAGATCGCCAACCGCCACAAGATCAAGAAGCGCGAGGCGGAGTTCCGTGTGCCGACCACGATCAGCTTCGACAATGACGGTTCCGAGCGCTTTACCATCATCGAGGTGGAGACCCGCGACCGGCTCGGCCTGCTGCATGATCTGACCCGCGCGCTCACCGCCTGCAATGTCACCATCGCGTCGGCGCAGATCGCGACCTATGGCGAAGAGGCCGTCGATGTGTTTTATGTCAAGGATCTCTTCGGGCTGAAGATCTGGTCCGAGAGCAAGAAACGGCAGATCGAGAGCAAGATCCGCGCGTCGATCACGGCGCAGGCGGCGGAGTAACGGCAGAGCGATGAAAACCAATCTTTTGCGGTCCTTCCTGACCGTTGGCGGCTGGACCTTTGGGAGCCGTATCCTCGGCTTTGCGCGCGATATTCTGATGGCGGGCTATCTCGGGGCCGGGCCGGTCGCCGAAGCCTTCGTGGTGGCGTTTTCGCTGCCCAACATGTTCCGCCGCTTCTTTGCCGAGGGCGCGTTCAACATGGCTTTCGTGCCGATGTTTTCCAAGAAATGGGAGAAGGGCGAAGGCGCGGAGGATTTTGCCCGCGACGCCATGGCGGGGCTGGCGAGCGTGGTCTTGCTGCTCACACTGGTCGCGCAGCTTTTCATGCCCGCGCTGGTGCTGGCGATGGCCTCGGGCTTTCGTGGCGATGAGCGGTTCGATCTCGCCGTCGAGTTCGGGCGCATCACCTTCCCCTATATTTTCTTCATCTCGCTGGCCGCGCTGATCTCCGGCGCGCTCAATGCGATGAACCGATTTGCGGCTGCTGCTGCCGCGCCGATCCTGCTCAACATCGTGTTTATCGCCGCGATGCTCGGCGCGGATTTTCTCGGCGCGGATATCGGCAAGGCGCTTGTCTGGGCGGTCCCGGTCGCCGGGATCGCGCAACTGGCGCTCGTCTGGGTCGCGGCGGACCGCGCGGGCCTGCGGCTCATCCCGCGGATGCCGCAAATGACGCCGGAGCTGAAACGGCTCGCCAAAATCGCCGCGCCCGCGATCCTTGCGGGCGGCGTCATCCAGATCAACCTGCTGATCGGCCGTCAGGTCGCCTCGCAATTCGACGGCGCGGTCGCGTGGCTCAACTATGCGGACCGGCTCTATCAGCTACCCCTCGGCGTCGTCGGCATTGCCATTGGCGTGGTGCTCCTGCCCGACCTTTCCCGCCGCCTCGCCGCTCAGGATGTGGCGGGCGGGCGCGATGCGGTGAACCGGGCGGCGGAGTTCTCGCTGGCGCTCACCGTCCCTGCGGCGGTCGCCCTCATCGCGATCCCCGTGGCGCTGACCTCGGTCCTCTATCAGCGCGGCGCCTTTGATTTCGCGGACAGCCAAGCCACCGCGCTTGCCGTCGCCGTTTACGGCGCGGGCCTTCCTGCCTTCGTTCTTCAAAAAGTGCTGCAACCGCTCTTCTTCGCCCGCGAAGACACCCGCTCGCCGTTCCGCTTCGCCCTCTATGCGATGATCATCAACCTCGTTCTCGCGATCGGTCTCGCCCCCTTCATCGGCTTTATCGCGGCGGCGGTCGGGACCACTCTGGCGGGGTGGGGCATGGTCTGGTTCCTCTGGCGCGGCAGCCGCGCAATCGGCGAGGAGGCCCGGATTGACGAGCGCCTGAAACGCAAAGTCCCGCGCATCATCGCCGCTTCGCTCGGCATGGGCATTGCCTCATGGGGCATGGCAACCCTGATGGAGCCTCTGCTTTTTGGCACGTCGTGGCGCTATCCCGCCCTCGCCGTTCTGGTCTTTGCCAGCATCGCGGTGTATGCAGCGCTGACGGTGCTGACCGGGGCGATGACCCCTGCGGACCTCAAGAAATTCCTGCGCCGCGGCTAAAGCCCGGCGCGTCGATGGAGAGAGACCATGACCACACCCATCACCCGCATTTTCTCCGGCGTGCAGCCGACCGGCAAGCTGACCCTTGGCAATTATCTCGGCGCGGTGAAACGCTTTGTTGAGCTTCAGGACGGGCCGGGCGAGAAAATCTACTGCATCGTCGATCTGCACGCGCTGACCGTGAACCCGGACCCTGCGGAACTGGTCGAAGGCACGCTCGACATTGCGGCGACCTATATGGCCTGCGGTCTCGATCCGGCGAAATCGATCCTGTTCTCGCAATCGACTGTGCCCGCCCATGCCGAACTCGCATGGCTCTTTGACTGCGTGGCCCGCATGGGCTGGATGAAACGCATGACGCAGTTCAAGGACAAGGCCGGGAAAAACTCGGAAGCCGCGTCTGTTGGCCTCTTCAACTATCCCGTGCTGATGGCGGCGGATATTCTGGCCTATCACGCGAGCCATGTGCCGGTGGGGGACGACCAGAAACAGCATCTTGAGCTGACCCGCGATGTGGCGACCAAGTTCAACAACGACTATGGCAAGGAGTTCTTCCCGATCCCCGAGCCGCTCATTGAGGGCGCGGCGACACGGATCATGTCGCTCCGCGATGGCACCAAGAAGATGAGCAAATCGGACCCCTCCGATATGAGCCGGATCAACCTGACGGACAGCGCCGAGGACATTGCCAAGAAGATCAAGAAGGCGAAAACAGACCCCGAGCCGCTGCCCGCGAGCATGGATGATCTGAGTGGACGGCCCGAGGCGCGCAACCTCGTCAACATCTACGCGGCGCTGTCGGGACAGGCCGCAGAGCAGGTTTTGCAGGAATACGAAGGCGCCCAATTCGGCGCGTTCAAGCCGAAACTTGCGGATCTGGCGGTGGAATCTCTTGCGCCGATTTCCGCGCGGTTCAATGATATCCGGGCAGACCGCGCCGAGATCGAGCGCGCGCTGGCCAAGGGTGGCGAGGCGGCGAATGCCATTGCCGCGCCGATTGTGGCCGAGGCGAAGGAGATCATGGGGCTGCTGCGCCCGAAGGGATAAGGGGGCCATATGCGGAAATTTCTCGTCGTCATGGATGAGAGCGACGAATGGGTCAATGCGCTCCATTTCGCCGCGCTGCGCGCCGAGCGCACCCATGCAGGCGTCGAGGTGCTGGCCGTGATCCAGAGCGAGAATTTGCAGCATTTCATGGGCGTTGCAGACGTGATGCGCGCCGAGGCCGAGGAAGAGATCGAGGATAAATTCCGCGAGCACACCATGATGGCGAGTCGCGCCACGGGCATCACCCCGATCCTCAACATCCGTGAGGGCGAGCCGGTGAAATGCCTTCTCAAGCTGATCGAGGAAAAGGACGATATTGGCATCCTCGTCCTCGCCGCGTCGAGCAAGGATGAGGGGCCGGGGCCGCTCATTCAGGGGCTGATCGCGGGCCGCCATGCGGGCAAGGTGCGGGTGCCGGTGACGGTGGTCCCGGCGGGCATCACGATGGATGAGCTGCGCAAAATCTGCTGATCCGGGCGGCGTTTAACCCTCATCCCTCACTCAATCGGTTCCCCGCAATGCGGGCAGAGATGCGTCCGCTGCTCGCTCGGTTGGCTGATGGTGATGTTTTTCTCGATCATCCGCGCCTTGTGGCGGGTCATGCCGAGTTCCTTGCGGAGCGCCTCGAGTTCCTTGCGTTCGGCCATGTCGATTTTCCCGTCCGCGAGGGCGGCGCGGTAGCGCTGCTCCAGCTCACCGCGGCGGGTGGAGAGTTGCTCCGAAATCCCGGAGGCGAGGATCCCGGCGGGCAGCGCCGCCATACCGATGCCGATCACCGTGATCATTGCGCCAAACACCTTGCCGATGGGGGTGACGGGCGTCACATCGCCATAGCCGACGGTGGTGAGCGAGACGGCGGCCCACCACATCGCTTCGGGGATGGAGCCGAACTCGTCCGGCTGGACGTTGTGCTCGACGATATAGATGCCCGAGGCGGCGATAATGATCAGCACCACAAGGATGAAAATCGCGGCGAAGAAGTTGCGGCGCTCCTCGACCAGCACGTCGATCAGCATGTTGAGCGCGCCGGAATAGCGTGTCAGTTTGAGGAGCCGCAGTAGGCGCAGCACCCGCAGGAAGCGCAGATCGAGGCCGAGCGCCGTGCCGATGATGCTGGGCGCAATGGCGAGCAGATCGACAATCGCGCCGGGCGTCGCCATCCATTGCAGACGCAGCGAGAGATTGCTTTCGGAGTGGTCGATCTCCCATTCCTCGCGCCATTTCTGCTCCGGCGCGGCCCAGATGCGTGCACCATATTCGATGCTGAAGATCAGCAGCGAGAAGGTCTCGAAGGCCACAAAGGCTTCGCCATGTTTCTCCAGCATGGAGGGCATGGTTTCCAGCATCACCGAGATGACGTTGAGGACGATCAGCGTCATCAGCGCGAGATCGAAGAGATGCCCCCAGCGGTCCTTTTTGCCTGAAACGGTCAGAAGTTCGGCGACGCGTGTGCGCACTGTCATGCGATTTCCCCCTTAACAAAGGGTTATCGCGTGAAAATCTGGGGGAATGCAAACGCTTCAATAATCGGGGGTGCGATGCGGGGCCGGGATCGGCTCGGCGTCATTCGCGAATTCGACATGGGCCATCATCAGTGCGTCGTCGAGAGCTTCGGCCAGATCGAAGAATCCCTGCTCCGCCGCCTTTTCACGTAATTCGGCCAAACTGTCGGTCATCCAGTCGTCCATGCGGGGTCTTCCATCTCGCGTTGTGAGTTAAGCCCGCTCTTTTTGACCTATAGATGTAAAACTTTTCTTGCCGCCGAACGAATCGAAAACGAATTCGTTCGGCGTTTTGTCGTTGATTTTATTCAACCTTCAAGAACATCGGCGAAAGTCCGCAGACCGGTGCGCGGCGATGTGACCAAAACAGCCATGTTTCCGGGCTTGTGCTGGTTCTTGTACATCTTGGTATGTGCCTGCGGAATCTCTGCCCAGGGGAACACCTCGGACATGCAGGGGTCGATGCGGCGCTCGATCATCAGGCGGTTGGCCGCAGAGGCTTGTTTCAAATGGGCAAAGTGGCTGCCCTGAAGGCGCTTCTGGTGCATCCACATATAGCGCACGTCGAAGGTTGTGTTGAACCCGGTGGTCCCGGCGCAGATCACGACCATGCCGCCTTTTTTGCAGACCAGCGTCGAGACCGGGAAGGTCGCCTCGCCGGGGTGTTCAAAGACGATATCGACATTGTTGCCCTTGCCGGTGATGTCCCAGATGGCCTTGCCGAATTTGCGCGCCTCGGTGAACCATTCCTTATATTCCGGGCTGTTCACGGTCGGAAGCTGGCCCCAGCATTTGAAATCCTTCCGGTTGATCACGCCTTTGGCGCCAAGGCTCATGACGAAATCGCGCTTGTCCTCATCGGAGATCACGCCGATCGCATTGCCGCCCGCGGCGTTGATGAGCTGGATCGCAAAGGAGCCAAGCCCGCCCGATGCGCCCCAGACAAGGACATTCATGCCCGGCTTCAGCTCATGCGGCTCATGGCCGAAGAGCATCCGGTAGGCGGTCGCAAGAGTCAGCGTGTAGCAGGCCGATTCTTCCCAGCTCAGATGCTGCGGACGCGGCATAAGCTGCTGCGCCTGCACACGGGTGAACTGCGCGAAAGAGCCGTCCGGCGTCTCATAGCCCCAGATCCGCTGGCTCGGGGAGAACATCGGGTCGCCGCCGTTACAATGCTCGTCGTCGCCATCGTCCTGGTTACAGTGGATGACCACCTCGTCGCCGACCTTCCAGTTCTTCACCCGGTCGCCAACAGCCCAGACGATGCCGGACGCATCGGAGCCGGCAATATGGTAGGGCTCGCCATGGCCATCAAACGGGCTGATCGGCTGGCCGAGACCGGCCCAAATCCCATTATAATTGACCCCTGCGGCCATCACGAAGACCAGCACCTCATGGCTGTCGAGCTTCGGCACATCGACAACCTCAAGCTGCATGGCGTCTTCCGGGTCGCCATGGCGCTCGCGGCGAATGGCCCACGCATACATCTGTTTCGGGACATAGCCGAGCGGGGGGACTTCCCCAACTTCGTAAAGATCCTTCTCAGGGGCGTCATAATCAGGGATCGTATCGGACATAGGGCGCTCCTTTGCACAACATAATTACGTCTTTGAACCGTTCTATGACATGATCGTGCGCCTAGTGCAATGCAGCAATTTACAGGCTTTCGTGTTTTCCCGCGAGGGTTGCCGCAAACGTCACGTCAGACGGGCGCATAGATTGTTAAGGATGAAGCGGTTTGATCCCTATCCTGACGCAAGGAAGAAAGCGCACCCTCTTGCCCTCGCGCAATAATCTGTCGCATATTTTACGCTGCACTGCATCACATGGCCCTGATTCGGGAGACTGACATGACCGAGACCACCCGCGACCGCCCCTGGCTTTTCCGCACCTATGCGGGCCACTCGACCGCTGCGGCCTCGAATGCGCTCTATCGCTCGAACCTCGCCAAGGGGCAGACGGGGCTTTCGGTGGCCTTCGATCTGCCGACCCAGACGGGCTATGACAGCGATCATGTGCTGGCCAAGGGTGAGGTCGGGAAGGTCGGCGTGCCGATCAGCCATCTGGGCGACATGCGCGCACTTTTCGATCAGATCCCGCTGGAGCAGATGAACACCTCGATGACCATCAACGCGACGGCGGCGTGGCTGCTCGCCCTCTACATCGCGGTGGCCGAGGAGCAGGGGGCCGACATCTCCAAGCTGCAAGGCACGGTGCAGAATGACATTATCAAGGAATATCTTTCGCGCGGCACCTATGTGTTCCCGCCGAAGCCGAGCCTCAAACTGATCGGCGACATTGCGGGCTTCTGCTACCGCGATGTGCCGAAGTGGAACCCGATGAATGTCTGTTCCTACCATTTGCAGGAAGCGGGCGCGACGCCGGAGCAGGAACTGGCCTTCGCGCTGGCGACCGCGACCGCGGTTCTCGATCAGGTGCAGGGCACCGTGCCGGAAGAGGATTTCCCCACGGTGGTCGGGCGGATTTCCTTCTTCGTGAACGCGGGCATCCGCTTCGTGACCGAAATGTGCAAGATGCGCGCTTTCGTGGAATTGTGGGACGAGATTTGCCGGGATCGCTACGGTGTGGATGATCCGAAGATGCGGCGCTTCCGCTACGGGGTGCAGGTGAATTCGCTGGGTCTGACCGAGCAGCAGCCGGAGAACAATGTTTACCGAATCCTGATCGAAATGCTGGCCGTGACGCTGTCGAAAAAGGCAAGGGCGCGGGCGGTGCAGCTTCCGGCGTGGAACGAGGCGCTTGGCCTGCCGCGGCCTTTCGATCAGCAATGGTCGCTGCGGATGCAGCAGATCATGGCCTATGAGACCGACCTGCTCGAATATGATGATCTGTTCGACAACAACCCGGCGGTGGACGCCAAAGTCGAGACGCTGAAGACGCAGGCGCGCGAGGAACTGGCGCGGATCGACGAGATGGGCGGCGCGGTCGCGGCCATCGACTATATGAAGGGCCAGCTTGTGGAGGCCAATTCGCGCCGTCTGCAAAAGGTCGAGACGGGCGAGACGGTTGTCGTCGGCGTGAACAAATGGACCGAGGCGGAGCCGTCGCCGCTTACGGTGGGCGGTGGCATCATGGTCGTTGACCCCGAGGTTGAGCAGGACCAGATCGCCGCGCTGGAGGCTTGGCGCGCCGCTCGTGACGACACGGCGGTTCAGGATGCGCTCGCCAAGCTGAAAGCGGGCGTTGAGGCGGGCGAGAACATCATGCCGCTCTCCATCGCCGCTGCGAAAGCGGGCGTCACCACCGGGGAATGGGGCGCGGCGATGCGCGAGGTCTTTGGCGAATATCGCGCGCCTACAGGCGTCGGCAAAGCGGCGGCTGCGCCTTACGAGGGCATTGAGGATGTGCGTTCGGCGGTGGAGGCGGTCAGCGGCAAACTGGGCCGCCGGATCAAGTTCCTCGTCGGCAAACCGGGTCTGGACGGGCACTCCAACGGTGCCGAACAGATCGCCGTCCGCGCCCGCGATTGCGGGATGGAGGTGGTCTATGAAGGCATCCGCCTGACCCCCGCCCAGATCGTCAATGCCGCGCTGGAAGAGTCCGCCCATGTGGTCGGTCTCTCGATCCTTTCCGGCTCGCATCTGCCGCTCATCAAGGAAGTGATGGAGCGGATGCGTCAGGCCGGGCTCGATGATGTGCCGGTCGTCGCGGGCGGGATCATCCCCGAAGAGGATGCCGAGACCCTGCGCAGCTATGGCGTCGCCAAGGTCTATACGCCGAAGGATTTCGATCTCAACAAGATCATGATGGATATCGTGGACTTGCTCGAGCCGTCCTCCATCGCGGCGGAGTAAAGGCCCGCCGCCGGTTACTCGACCTGAAATTCCAGCAGGTTGGTCAGCTTGTCGAGCCCGTCCTCACGCAGAAACCCGCAATAGCGCGTCGCGTTCTCGGGCGCGTCGATCCGGCAGAAATCATAGGTGCCCATGTCGAGATTGAACGCCATATCGACATTATATTCGCCCTGAAGCTGCGTCGCCGCGTCGTACAGCGTCACCGCGCTTTCGGAATCGTAAAGCCCAATCTCGCCGCTCTTGGTTGTGAAGAGGATCCGCCGTTTGAACCGGGGCTGGCCCTCGGCGTCCTTCACATCAAGCCGCCCGTCCGTGATCAGCAGATGCCCCTGAAGCACCGACAGATTGCCGCCCTTCGCCGCCTCGATGAACGCTTTGCGCTCCGCACCCTTGGTCAGATCGAACCGTGCATCACCAACAGACACCGCGCGGCGGTTGAAAATTTGCAACTGGCCATCCTGAATGGTCATGATCCCGTCCCATCCCTGATAGCGGGCCGAGACGATCTCGCCCTGATGGATGGCCAGCCCCTCGATCCCGTACCGGTCGCCACTGGAATAGGTGCCGGTGACGGTGACAAGGCGCAGGTTCGCGGTCTCGGACGCGGCGTCTCCCGGCAGCACACGCAGCCGCGCAGAGACGTCCGGACCCAGAAAAAGCACAGCGCCCGCAAATGCGGGCGATGCGAACAACAGACTTAAAAAGAAGGCTCGGATCACAAGACCCGTTCTACCATCTGCTTCTTGATCTCGGCAATCGCCTTGGCAGGGTTGAGACCCTTCGGGCAGGTTTTTGCGCAATTCATGATGGTGTGGCAGCGATAGAGCTTGAACGGATCTTCAAGATTGTCGAGCCGTGCGCCGGTCGCCTCGTCGCGGCTGTCGATGATCCAGCGGTAAGCATGGAGCAGCGCGGCCGGGCCGAGATAGCGGTCGCCATTCCACCAATAGCTCGGGCAGGAGGTGGAGCAGCAGGCGCACATCACGCATTCATAAAGACCGTCGAGCTTCTCGCGATCCTCGATGGACTGACGCCATTCCTTCGCCGGGGTCGGCGTCTCGGTGATCAGATAGGGGTTCACCGAGGCGTGCTGCGCGTAGAAATGCGTCAGGTCCGGGATCAGATCCTTCACCACCGGCATATGCGGCAGCGGGTAGATCTTCACATCGCCCGACACCTCGTCGAGGCCGTAGATACAGGCCAGCGTGTTGATCCCGTCGATATTCATCGCACAGGAACCGCAGATGCCCTCACGGCAGGAGCGGCGGAAGGTCAGCGTCGGGTCGATCTCGTTCTTGATCTTGATGAGCGCGTCGAGAACCATCGGCCCGCAATCATCCATGTCGAGCCAATAGGTGTCGAGACGCGGGTTTTCACCGCTGTCCGGGTCGAACCGGTAGATCTTGAATGCGCGCAGATTTGTTGCGCCTTCGGGCTTCGGCCAACTTTTGCCAACCACGATGCGGGAGTTCTTCGGCAGACGAAATTGTACCATTATGCACCTCGCGATTTGAGATAGCTTTCAAGCGTCCCGCCTGCGCGGATATGCGCGGCGGCGGCTTGTTGCTCTGCTGGGGATAGGGTTGACCATGCGGCGCGCTCTGTCTCGGTGAGCACGATAGGGGCGTTGATGGCGGGCGTTCCGGCGTTGCGGATACAGCGCAGATAGGCGTCCTGCCCGCGGTCCATATCATTGACGATGCCGACCGCCGTGCTGGGGCGCACCTTGCGGCCCACGGCAATGCCAACCGCCGCTTGCGGACGGATCGCCGCGCGCTGCGCCTGATCGCGGCATTGGTCATGCACCGCTTGCGAGACACCGGGCGGCGGGTTCGGCGAGATCGCCGTGCAGCCCGCAACGAGCGCGGGAATGAGGAGAAAACGGATCATGATGCCACCTGCGCGGTCAGGGCCGTCGTGCGCTCGGCGACGCAAGCCTGCGTCTCGGGCCGGGCCATAATGCCTTCGATCACCGCATCCGCCTTCGCGTCGGCGACCGGACCCGCGCTGAACGCCACATCGGCGACGCTGCGCAGTTCTTCGTCACTCGCATGGCGGAACATGCAGCTTGTCATGGCGGCGATCACGGGCGGATCGCCCTCTTCGAGCATCTCGGTTTCCATCTGCGCGAGTTCGGTCTCGGTCATCCGCAGATCAGACCCCTCGATCCCGAGGCTGTCCATCATCGTCGCCCCGGAACAAGCCGAGAGCGTGAGAATGGCGATAAGGGCAAAGCTACGCATCATCAGATCCGGGCCTCGATCTCGCGCATTTTGCCGGGGATGCAGGCTTGCGTTTCGGCGCGGAACATCGCGGGGAGCATGGCGGCGACGGCTTCGCCGGTGATCTCGCCGCTGGCCGAGTCGGCTTCTGCGGCGAGGATGCGGACCTCTTCATCGGTCAGATTGGCCATGGTGCAGGAGATCGTGGCCACTTTTTCGACGCTATCCCCTTCGGCCAGTCCCTGATTTTCAAGCGCGGTAAGGATCACGGGGGAGCGCAGCAATTCGGGGTTCTGTGCAATGAGCTCACCACCAAGGGCGCGGGAGTCCGCGTCGCTTATCCCGGACTGGGTTTGCTCCGCACAGGCCGCGAGGCCAAGAACTCCAATAAGAAGAAGTTTACGCATCAGTTTCTCGCCTCTATTTGTGCCACGCGCTCCGGGATGCAGGCGGTGATCGCCGCGCTTTCCGTTGCGTTTTCGGCAGTGGTGACAGCCGCTTGGTTGACCTCTTCGCCCGATTTTGTCGCGACCAGGCTGCGGAAGGCGACGAACTCTTCATCGGAGAGAAACTTCATCAGGCAGCTAAAGCGCGCCGCATCTTCGGCGGTTTCGCCGCGCGCGATGGCGGCGTCTTCCTGTGCGGCCCATGCGGCTTCCGCCGTTTCGAACACCGGGAGAGGGCCCGCTGCGCCGTCTGTCACCGGCTCGTCCGCAGCGGCTTGCTGTGCAAAAGCAGCAAGCGCCAGGGAGCCGATGACAAACAGCGCGCGCATCAGTAAACCCGTTTCTTCGGCTGGATCTTCGCGACCGGGATGCCGCCCTTTTCCTCATCCGTCAGCGGATCGAGATGGACCGGACGATAGTCGAGCCGCACATCCGGGCCGTCGACATAGGCGAGGCTGTGCTTGCGCCATTCCTTGTCGTCGCGATCCGGGTAATCCTCATGGGCATGGGCGCCGCGGCTTTCCTTGCGGGCCTCGGCGGCGACGATGGTCGCGAGTGCGTTCGGCATCAGGTTGGTCAGCTCCAGCGTCTCCATCAGATCGCTGTTCCAGATCAGCGAGCGGTCGGTGACATGCAGATCGTCCATCTTGCCCGCGATGTCCTTCACCTTCTCGACACCCTCGGCGAGCGTCTTGTCGGTGCGGAACACGGCCGCGTCGGTCTGCATAGCTTTTTGCATATCGAGGCGGACATCCGCGGTCGTATTGCCGCCATCGGCGTAGCGCAGACGGTCGAAACGCTCCATCGCGGCATCAACGGATTTCTCGTTGAGCGGACGGTTTTTCTCATTCGGATCAACGACCTGCCCCGCCTTGATCGCGGCCGCGCGGCCAAAGACCACGAGGTCAATGAGCGAGTTGGAGCCAAGGCGGTTCGCGCCATGCACGGAGGCACAGCCAGCCTCACCCACGGCCATCAGGCCGGGCGCAATCGCATCGGGGTTCTCTGCGGTCGGGTTCAGTACCTCGCCCCAGTAATTCGTCGGGATGCCGCCCATGTTGTAATGCACGGTCGGGAGAACCGGGATCGGCTCCTTGGTCACATCGACGCCTGCGAAAATCTTCGCGCTTTCCGAGATCCCCGGCAGACGCTCATGCAGCGCTTCGGGCGGCAGGTGGTCGAGATGCAGGAAGATATGGTCCTTATTCGCGCCGACGCCGCGGCCTTCGCGAATTTCCATGGTCATGCAGCGCGACACCACATCGCGGGAGGCGAGGTCCTTATAGGTCGGCGCATACCGCTCCATGAAACGCTCGCCATCGGAGTTGGTCAGATACCCACCTTCGCCGCGCGCGCCTTCGGTGATGAGACATCCCGCGCCATAAATGCCGGTCGGGTGGAACTGCACGAACTCCATATCCTGAAGCGGCAGACCCTGACGCGCGACCATTCCGCCGCCATCGCCGGTGCAGGTATGGGCTGAGGTCGCGGAGAAATAGGCGCGGCCATAACCGCCCGTCGCCAGCACGACCATCTTGGCCGAGAAGCGGTGCATGGTGCCGTCGTCCAGCTTCCACGCCACAACGCCCTGACAAACATTGTCCTCGGTCATGATGAGATCAATCGCGAAATATTCGACGAAGAACTCTGCCTTTTCCTTCAGCGACTGGCCGTAAAGCGTGTGCAGGATCGCGTGGCCGGTCCGGTCCGCCGCGGCGCAGGTGCGCTGCACGGGCGGGCCTTCGCCAAATTCCGTGGTGTGGCCGCCGAAGGGGCGCTGATAGATCTTGCCTTCCTCGGTCCGGCTGAACGGAACGCCGTAATGCTCCAGCTCATACACCGCTTTCGGGGCTTCCTGCGCGAGATATTCCATCGCGTCCATATCGCCGAGCCAGTCCGACCCCTTGATGGTGTCGTACATATGCCATTGCCAGTTGTCTGGGCCCATATTGGACAGGGACGCCGCAATGCCGCCCTGCGCCGCCACCGTGTGCGAGCGGGTCGGGAACACCTTGGTGATACAGGCCGTTTTCAGCCCTTGCTCGGCCATGCCAAGCGTTGCGCGCAGCCCGGAGCCACCCGCACCGACGACGACAACGTCATATTCGTGGTCGATAAATTCGTAAGCCATCAAATCCTCCGGGTCAGCCGAGCGCGATAAGAATAACGGACAGGATCGCAGTCGCGCCCAGCAGACCGCAAATCAGGGTGTTGGCCAGCAGCGAGACGACCAGCGTGCTTTTGTTGGACACGTAATCCATCAACACTTCCTGAACGCCCATTTTGAGGTGGTAGGCTGCGATGCCGAAAAAGAGGATCGCGACAATCGCGTTCCAGAGATTGTCGAATGTGGCGCGGGCGACCGAGAAATCCTCGCCAAGCGTGCTGCCAAAGCTGCACAGGAAGAGGAGCGACAGCGGCACAAGCGCCACGGCGGTCACACGCTGGACCCACCAGTGGCCGGCGCCTTCATGGGCCGAGCCAAGACCGTCAACACGCGCTTTATCTGTTTGGAATCCCATAGCTGTCTCCCTTAAAGCGCGAAGGCTAGAATGATGGTGAAGACCAGCGACAGGCCGATCACGATGACGCCGAGCTTCTCGGCGGTCTGGACTTCCAGCCCGCGGCCCGTGTCCCAGACGAGGTGCCGAATGCCGTTGAGCATGTGATAGAGGATCGCCCAAAGCGCGCCGAAGAAGATCAGATCGCCGACATAGCTGGTCAGCCACCAATTCGCCGTGGCATAGGCATCCGGCCCGATCGCGAGGGCGACGAACCACCAGACGACGAGAATCCCGGCCAGCCCGAGCGCGCAGCCGGTAATCCGGTGGACAATCGAGGTCATGGAGGTCAGTTGCGGCCGGTAATAGGGCCCAATCATAAAGGGTGAAAGCGGGCGTTTGCCCCGGTTGACATCAGCCATGTGTGTCTCCCTCTCTGTAATGGCTCGCAAGCCCGGAAACGGCCCCGGACGCTGGCATTTTGGTGACTTTAGGACCAAAACTTGCCGCCTTACAAGGGCATTGCCTTGTGCAGGTGCAAAAAAATGGTTTTGGGTCCCGATTTGTGATCACAGGTATTTTCTTGTGATCACAAATCAGGAAAATCAGAGCCAGTCGCGGAGAATCGGGATCAGCGGAAGGTCTGCGGGCGGCATCGGGTAGGATTTCATCTCATTCGGGCGGACCCAGGCGAGGGTCTGGCCCTCCTTCGGCTGCGGGATGCCGTTCCATTTGCGGCAGGCAAAAAGCGGCATCAGCAGATGGAAGCTCTCATAGCTGTGGCTGGCGAATGTGAGCGGGGCGAGGCAGCTTGCCCAGGTGTCGATCCCCAGTTCCTCATGCAATTCGCGGATCAGCGCCGCCTCCGGCGTCTCGCCCGGCTCGATCTTGCCGCCAGGGAATTCCCACATCCCGGCGAGGCTTTTCCCCTCAGGCCGCTGCGCCAGCAGCACACGCCCATCGGGGTCGATCAGCGCGACAGCGGAGACAAGGACGGTTTTCACGACCGGTAATCCGCGTTGATGGTGATGTAGCCATGGGTGAGATCGCAGGTCCACGCGGTGTAGCGGCCCGCGCCGAGGCCGAGATCGACGGTGATGTCGAGCTCTTCGCCCTTCATATACTCCGCGCCCTGTTCCTCGCGGTAATCGGGCGAGACCTCGCCGTTTTCGGCCACCAGCACATCGCCGAAATGGATGGTCAGCCGGTCACGATCCGCCTCCGCGCCCGATTTGCCGACGGCCATGACAACGCGACCCCAGTTCGGGTCCTCTCCCGCAATCGCGGTTTTCACCAGCGGCGAATTGGCGATGGCGAGGGCGATGGTGCGCGCATCTGCATCGCTCGCCGCGCCGGTGACATTGACGGCCACGAATTTCGTTGCGCCTTCGCCGTCGCGGACGACCTGATGAGCAAGGTTGAGCATCACCTCCTCCAGCGCTTTGCCAAACGCCGCCAGCGCCGCGCCTTCGGTGACCTCCGCGCCGGTGCGGTTGGTGGCGGCGACGAGAAGCGTGTCCGAGGTCGAGGTGTCGCTGTCCACGGTGATCGCGTTGAAGCTGCGATCACAAATCTCGCTGACCAGCTTTTGCAGGAGCGGCTGCGCGATTTTCGCGTCGGTGAAGATATAGACGAGCATCGTCGCCATATCGGGCGCAATCATCCCGGAGCCTTTGGCAAAGCCTGCGATTGTCACGTCTCCGGCCTTGGCGACCGCGCCCTTTGGGAAGGTGTCCGTGGTCATGATGGCGCGGGCGGCAGCTTCGGCATTGCCGGGCGCAAGCTCCCCCGCGAGATCGCCCAGAATGGCGGTGATCCGGTCATGGGGCAGGGGCTCGCCGATCACGCCGGTGGAAGCGGTGAAGATGCGGGCGGCGTCGATCCCCGTAGCGGCGCTGGCGGCGGCGCAGATCTCGGCGACCGAACGCTCGCCCTTGCCGCCGGTGAAGGCGTTGGAATTGCCGGAATTCACGACGATCAGGGCGGGCGCGGTGCTGTCGCTCATCTTCGCCTGACAATCGCGCACAGGGGCCGAGCGCGTGGCCGAGCGGGTGAAGGTGCCCGCAACCACGCTGCCTTCGGCCAGTTCTGCGATCATGACATCGGTGCGGTTTTTATATTTCACGCCTGCGGACCCTGCGGCGAAGCGCACGCCCTCAATTTCCGGCAGATCCGGGAAAGGAACCGCCAGCGGCGCGACGACGGGCGTTTTCGGAAGCGTGGCCAGTTCCGCCTCCAAAGCGGCGATTTCGGCGCGAATGTCATCAGCGGTGCGGGTCATCAGGGCCTCCGGTCTTGTCTATCGCCTCCTTTACGCCGATTTTTTTGGCTTGGCGAGAGAGCCGCGCGCCCGGCGGCCAAAAAGCTGCGCATGAAAAAGCCGCCGCGACCCGGTGTGGATCGCGGCGGCCAAGGCAGAGATCGCGCGGGATTACTCGCCGATCAGATCGCTGTCGTTGATGAGAGCCGGGTCGATATTCACATCGGCCTCGGTCACATCGCCATTCTCGCGCAGCTCGGTCACAGCATTGGCGATGGCTTCCTGCTCAAGCTCGGCCTGAATGGTGCCGCGCACCTGATCGAGGCTCGGGGCTTCGCGCTCGCGGGTCTCTTCCAGCGTCACGATATGCCAGCCGAACTGGGTCTCGAACGGATCGGAGACTGCGCCCGTTTCAAGAGCGGCCACGGCCTCCTCAAACGGGGCGACCATCTGGCCAGCACCGAACCAGCCAAGATCGCCGCCATTCTGGGCGGAGCCGTCCTTGGAATATTCCGCTGCGAGATCGGCAAATTCCGCGCCGCCTTCCAGCTCTTCGACGACCTTGTTGATGGTCTCTTCATCATCCACGAGGATGTGCGCCGCTTTCCACTCGGTCTGCGGCTCCATCGCGCCGATCTCTTCCTCGTAACGCTGCTGGATGGCTTCATCCGTCACGTTTTCTTCGATGATCTGCGTCATGTAGGCGGTCGCGCCAAGCTCGTTGGTGATGTTCTGCACCACGATTTCGGCAAGCTGGTCATTCGATTCCGGCGCGGCTTGTGCCATCAGCGCCTGCTCGATGAGCTGCTCCTTGATCGCGCGGAAGAGGGTTTCCGGCGGAAGCTGCTGAAGCTGGGCGGGCAGACGGTCGCGCAGGGCGATCATGTGGCCAAGGGTGATCGAGGTGTCGCCCACTTCGGCAACCACGGTGCTGGCGTCAGCGTCGTCATAATTCGGGGCTTCTTCCGCTGCGGCTTCGCCTTCGGCAGCTTCACCCTCAGCGGCTTCGGCTGTCGCCTCGCCATTGCCTGCACCGGAAGCTTCGTCGCTGGTCACATCGCTGTCGCTTTCGGCGGCATCCTCAGTGGCAACCTCGTCTGCGGCTTCCGCGCCAACCGCCGACTCAGGCGTTGCGCCGTCGGTGTTGGTCTGCTGCGCCTCGGCGGCGGTGTCGCCCGCGCTGGTGTCCGCGTTTTCCGCCGCGTCCTGTGCATAAAGAGCAAGGGGCAGGGCAAGGATGGCCGCAATGGCCGTGGTTCGCATCAGGGGCATAAGTCCTCCTTATTTGACGAAGGCCGCGAAGGGCCTGCCGCCGTTGACAGTCAGGGGGCTGCCGCTTAACTAAGCGCCAACCGGCTCGGGCCGTTTTGGCCCGCCTGCTCCCTCACCTAGATATTGCTTTGGGGTCAGGCAAGGCCGCAGCGCAACACACACGGAGCTGTTATGCTTGGTTTCGGATCCATCGCGAAAAAGGTGTTCGGCACACCGAATGACCGCATTATCAAGGGCTTCCGCCCGCTCGTCGCGACAATCAACGGACTTGAGGAAGAGATTTCCGCCCTCGATGATGCGGCATTAAGCGCCAAGACGGCGGAATTCCGCGAGCGTCTGGAAAATGGCGAAACGCTCGACAATCTGCTCCCCGAAGCCTTCGCCGTGGTGCGTGAAGCGGCCAAGCGGACCTTGGGGATGCGGCCCTTCGATGTGCAGCTCATGGGCGGGATCGTTCTTCACCAAGGTAACATTGCCGAGATGAAAACCGGTGAGGGCAAGACCCTGATGGGCACCATGCCGGTCTATCTCAACGCTCTGACGGGTCGCGGCGTGCATGTGGTGACGGTGAACGATTATCTCGCCAAGCGTGACGCGGAGTGGATGGCGAAGGTCTATAATTTCCTCGGCATGACCGTCGGCGTTGCCGTGCCGGGCATGAATGAGCAGGCCAAGAAAGACGCCTATGCCTGCGACATTACCTATGCGACGAATAACGAGCTGGGCTTCGACTATCTGCGCGACAATATGAAGGCGTCGCTCGATCAGATGGTCCAGCGCGACCATTATTTCGCGATTGTCGATGAGGTGGACAGTATCCTCGTGGACGAGGCGCGGACGCCGCTGATTATCTCCGGCCCGTCGGAGGACAAGAGCGAGCTTTACGTCACCATCGACAAGCTGGTGCCGGAGCTCGAGCCCGAGGTTCACTATACCATTGACGAGAAACAGCGCTCCGCGACCCTGACCGACGAGGGCAACGAGTTCATGGAGCAGCGGCTCCACTCGACGGGCCTTCTGGATATGGAGGCGTCGCTTTATGATCCCGAAAGCGCAACGCTGGTCCACCATGTCGGGCAGGCGCTGCGCGCACATGCTCTCTTCAAGCGGGAGAAGGATTACATCGTCAAAGACGGCGAAGTGATGCTGATTGACGAATTTACGGGACGGATGATGACGGGCCGCCGTCTCTCCGACGGTCTTCATCAGGCGATCGAGGCGAAAGAAGGCGTCGAGATCAAGCCGGAGAACATCACGCTCGCCTCCGTCACCTATCAGAACTATTTCCGCCTCTATGACAAGCTGGCCGGGATGACCGGGACGGCCATGACCGAGGCGGACGAGTTTCAGGAAATCTACAAGCTTGGCGTCGTCGAAGTGCCGACCAACAAGCCGATTGCGCGGCTTGACGAGGACGACCGCATCTATCGCACCGCCAAGGAAAAATACGACGCGATTGTCGAAGAGATCAAACAGGCGCATGAAACCGGCCAGCCGGTGCTCGTCGGGACGACCAGCATTGAGAAGTCGGAATATCTCTCGGAACTGCTGAAAGCGGCGGGCGTGCCGCATAACGTTTTGAACGCGCGGTTCCATGAGCAGGAAGCCGGGATCGTCGCCGATGCGGGGAAGCCGGGCGCGGTGACCATCGCGACCAACATGGCGGGCCGCGGGACCGATATTCAGCTTGGTGGCAACGTCGATGCGCAGATCAACGCGGCATTGGCCGGGCTCGAAGAGGGTCACTCCAATGAGGCCGCCGCCGAAGCGCGCCAGCGGATCAAGGATGAGGTCGCGGATGAGAAGAAGAAGGCGCTCGATGCGGGCGGCCTCTTTGTTCTCGCGACCGAGCGCCATGAAAGCCGCCGGATCGACAACCAGCTGCGCGGCCGCTCGGGCCGTCAGGGCGATCCGGGCCGCTCCTCCTTCTTCCTGTCGCTGGAAGATGATCTGATGCGGATCTTCGGGTCGGACCGTCTCGATACCATGCTGAAAAAGCTTGGCATGGAAGAGGGCGAAGCGATCACGCACCCATGGGTCAACAAGGCGCTGGAGCGCGCACAGGCGAAGGTCGAAGGCCGGAACTTCGACATTCGGAAACAGCTTCTGAAATATGACGACGTGATGAATGATCAGCGGAAAGCGATCTTCGAGCAGCGCCGGGAGATCATGGAGGCCGAGGATGTCTCTGAGATCGTGACGGATATGCGCGAAGAGGTCGTGGACGATCTGGTCGATGAATATATGCCGCCGAAATCCTATCCCGACCAGTGGGATACGGTCGGCCTCTCCGAGGCCGTACGCGACAAGCTGAACCTCGATCTGCCGATTCAGGCCTGGGCCGATGAAGAGGGCGTGGATCAGGACGTGATCGCCGAGCGGATCGCCGAAGCGGGCGAGAAGCTGATGGGCGACAAGACGGAGCGCTATGGCGAGGAGACGATGAAAGCGGTAGAGAAGCAGCTTCTCCTCCAGACCATCGACAAGAACTGGCGTGAGCATTTGCTGACGCTCGATCACCTGCGCTCAGTCGTGGGCTTCCGCGGCTATGCGCAGCGCGATCCGTTGAATGAATACAAGTCGGAAGCCTTCGGGCTCTTCGAGAACCTGCTGAGCCGTCTGCGCGGTGAAGTCACGCAGAGCCTCGCCCGCGTGCAGCTCATGACGCCGGAAGAGCAGCGCCGCATGATGGAGCAGATCCAGCGTCAGGCCGAGCAACAGAAGCAGACGGTGCAGGCGGCGGAAGCCACTGAGGGCGCGCCCGAAGCGCAGGACAATGGGTTTGACGAGAACGATCCGGCGACTTGGGGCGATCCGTCACGCAACGATCCTTGCCCCTGCGGGTCCGGCAAGAAGTTCAAGCATTGCCACGGCGCGTTCTGATTTGAACCGCGAGACATGAAAAAAGGGCCTTCCGCGGAAGGCCCTTTTCTTTTGCTGTCATCCGTTCAAGAAAAAAGCCCCGCATAATGCGGGGCTTTCTTTATGGATTGGCTATCGCTTACGCGTCGCGACGACGGCGCGACACCATGCCAAGGCCGAGGATGCCGAGGCCGAGCAGCGGAAGCGCTGCCGGAACCGGAACCGGCGAGATGCTGACAGCGTTCACGTCGAAGCCATCTGCATTCGGGCCGAAGTAAGCATCGCCACCGATCGTGTTGTTCACGATGCCGATATACTTGAACGGACCGTCGATGCGGGTGACGCTCACGCCGCCCTGTGCATCAGCATTGCCGACCACGCCAGCGAGGCTGAAGTTATTTGCGAGGTAATCACCCAGGGTCCCTGCGGTACCATCCCACTCGAACGGATCGTTGCCGAAATAGACGTTCGCATGCTCGGAATAGTCGGCACAACCATCGGCACCAACATCGTTACAGTTGAAAGTCACTTCGTACACGGTGCCCGTGTCGAACATCTGGTTGTCGAAGCTCAGCACAACAGCGCCGTTCGCCATGCCGTTTTTCGCAACGCCGAGCGACAGGAACTTGTCGTCCGGTGCGCCGAGCGCGTTGTTTGCGTCGGTGCGGGTTGCGTCGGTGACATAACCGAGATCCACAGCTTCCACGTTGGTTGCATAAACTGCCGCCGAAGCTTGTGCTGCCACGCTGAGCGCAACGGCAGCTGCTGCACCAGCAGCGAACTTGTTCATATGTTTCATAGTGTATCTCTCACCCGAATTAATTTCGAAGTAGCCCCAGATTGAGGCGGTGCTACCCGAGGACCATAACTTAAGAACTGATTAAAATCCACCGAGAATTGTCCTGAAGACGTCCCTCAGGATGCCTCAAAAATAGCCACGTTAAGAATTCGCTAATGTGATCTACTTCACATAGCAGTTTTTTCTTTATCCAGCAAAAGATTTGCGCGTTTCGAACGCGGAATGGAACCGATTCATCCTTTGTAATATGTCTTTTGTAACATTTTGGTGTTTTCCGCGTTTTGGCGAGAAAGTGCTTAAAACGTTGGGTGCCGTGATCCTGATGCGTGTTTCCGACAATGGGCGGCCACGGTGATTGGGGCCAAATCGCAGCGTTAAAAACGTGACGGTACGTAAAAGTGACGTAACGTAACTTCGCGACATATCCGCTCATCGGACTGATTTATGTCGAATCACACATCGAATGATTCGCGTTTTTCAATGAAAAAGCGCGACCGAAGCCGCGCTTTAGTGTCGCATGAAATAGTTTAGTTTAGTCCGAAGCTGCAGCGACCAGTGCGCCAACCAGCAGAACCGCACCAACCGGCACGAGCCAGCTTGTCCAGTTCGAGCCGCTCTGGCCGTAGGGTTCCTGCACTTCCGGGGTGTAGACGACGTTTGCGTCTGCCGCCGGGCCACTCAGCTGGCCGGCAGTCGCAACAGACGCGCTCAATGCGAGCGCAGCCGTCATGGCTGTAAGCTTTTTCATTTTGCTCTCCTCATGGCACGATTGTGAGTGGGACAGGCTTCTCCCCGCCGCGCCTTAATTAGCCTGCGGGCGGTATTTTCCGTCAAAACGAAAAACGGGGCAAGATATCTCTATCTCGCCCCGTAAATTCTTGCGCAGATGTGATATTTGCTTAAATCACATGCACCTTGGTGCCGACTTGCGCCATGCCGAACAGCTCCTGGATGTGCTCGTTATAGAGGCCGAAGCAGCCCGAAGAGGCGCGGCGCCCGATTTTGCGCGTGTCCTGCGTGCCGTGGATCAGGTAGTAGGTCCAGCTCAGATACATCGCATGGGTGCCGAGCGGGTTCAGCGGATCGCCCGGACCGACATAACGGGGCAGGGACGGATCGCGCTTGATCATCGACGGGGTGGGCGCCCAGTCCGGCCCGACTTTCTTACGCACGATCTCGGTGCGGCCGCGCTTGGTCAGATCCTCTGTCATCGGAACAGAGGTCGGGTATACGCGATAGGTCTGGCCATCACCGCTCCAGAAGTGCAGGGCGCGGGCTTGCGTGTCCTCAACGATCACGCCGACGCCGAGGCTGTCATAGTGATCCCGCCAGTTCCGCGAGCGGAAATTCGAGATGTTGTGGCCGCTGGTGCCACCATCCGCCATCGGGCGATTCTCAAGATCTGCCGTGGTCTGGCCAGTGACGGCCGAACGCACCTGAGCGAACGCTTTGGGCGCGATCAGGCCGGTGGCACCGATGGTCAGGGCCGAAGTTGTAAATGCACGACGGTTCAGCAGTGGTGTCTTTTTGGTCATAACATGCCCTCAAAAATGTTTGTCGCAATATATAATAGGGTGTTAGGATTTTGCAAAGGCCTGTGTGACGACCGCTCACAAGGGTTTGAATGTATTCCTAACTCCAGATAAAGCATAAGCAGCGAAAAGCGAAAGGGACACTGATGTTCAAAAAAATTATTCTTGCCGGGGTTGCCGCAGCCGCGCTTGCTGCCTGCAGCACGGGACCGACCGCTGCGCCTGTCCAGCCGGGACAAGGTCTTGGGTTTAATGGTTCGCAAATTCCGGCGGGCTCCGAAGCCGATATTCAATACCGTCACCTCGACGCCGTGAACGCGCTGCGGGCGCAAAGCGGTCTGTCGCCGCTTCAGCTCAATGCGAGCCTGAACGCTGCCGCGCTGACCCATGCGCGCGATATGTCCGTGCAAAAGCGCGCCTGGCATTTCGGTTCTGACGGGGCGTCGCCGCAGCAGCGTGCGAACCGTGCCGGTTACACTGCGCGCGTTGTGCAGGAAAACATCGCCGAAGCCTACGAGGGCGAGTTCCAGGTCATGAAAACTTGGGTATCTGAAGAGAACACGCGCCAAGCGATGGTCGACCCGTCCGCAACCGATTTGGGCCTCGCTTATGTGCAGGACCCGGATGGCAAGCTCTGGTGGGTGCAGCTTCTGGGCGACTCGCGTCAGCGTCTGATCGCTTCGACCGTGCAGGGGCCGGATGGCACCTTCTCGACCGAGAGCATGGACCCGCAGCCGATTGAGACCGTTGTCAACTAAGCCAGCGGTTTACAGGCAAGAAAGGCGCCCTTCGCGGCGCCTTTTTTCATGCGATGGCGACGGCCTCGATTTCGAGAAGCCATGCCGGATCATAGATATCCGCGATAATCACCGTCAGCGCAGCCTGATGGTCGCCAAGCACCTCTTGCCGCACGGCGCTGTTCGCCTCGCGATAGCGGCGGTCCGCCAGATAGGTTCGGTGCGAGACGAGATTGGTGAGACCCATCTCCGCCGCCTCCAATTGTGCGATCACATTGGCCCAGGCGAGCCGGGCTTGATCTGCGAAATCGGGCGGGGTGTTGCCCTCCAAATCGACCGGAATCTGCCCGCTGATATGCAGGATGCGTTGCGCATTCTCCGTCAGAACCGCTTGCGCATAGCCGCCCGCGCTTTGCGGCGCGTTGGCGGCGTTGATCGGGATGTGTTTGGCGCTCATGAAAAAAGCGGCGCGCAGGCCGCCTCCTTTTAGTCGGGAAGGATCGTGACCGGGGTGCCGATCGGGACCATGTTGTAGATTTGCGAAATCTCCGCGTCGGAGATGGAAATACAGCCCGCCGTCCAGTCCGGTCCGTCATCGTCGATGCCGGGGCGCGGGCCGCCATGGATGAAAATATCGCCGCCCGGACTTTTCCCCATCGCCTTGGCAATCGCGATGTCCTCGGGCTGCGGATAGTTGATGCCGATGGAGAGATAGAAGGTGCTGTTGGGGTTCTTGCGATCCACGAAGAAGCGGCCCTCGGGGGTTTTCCCGTCGCCCTCATAGACCTTGTCGCCATCCGGCGCGAAGCCCAAGTCAATCGCATAGGTGCCGAGCGTCGTCGCGCCGCTCATCAAAAACATTTTGCGCGAGCCCTTCATGATGATGACATGATCGACCTCGGGCCCCGAATAGGGGAGCGCTTTAGGAGAGAAATAGGGATTTTGCGGGAAGGACTGCTCGTTCTTGCCACCACCGCAAGCGGCGAGAAGCATGAGCAAACCTGCCGCGACAAGTGAATATACACGCATAGCTGCCTCATTTTTAATGCGCCGGTTCCGGCTTGTTTTGCCGTATTTATAGCAAAACAGAGAGAGGCTTTCTATCCTCTTAAGCGGGCGCTTTTTTCAGGGCAGACTTGCGCTGTTTCTCCGTGGCGCTCTTGAGCTGACCGCAAGCGGCCATGATGTCCTCGCCGCGCGGCGTGCGCACGGGCGAGGCGTAACCCGCGCGATTCACGATATTGGCGAAGGTCTCGATCCGGTCATCATCGGAGCGCTCATAGGGCGCGCCCGGCCATGGATTGAAGGGGATCAGGTTGATCTTGGCGGGAATGCCGGAGATCAGCTTGACCAGACGGCGCGCATCCGCGTCGCTGTCATTGACGCCTTTCAGCATCACATATTCAAAGGTGATCCGCTCGGAATTCGACAGGGTCGGATAATCGCGGCAGGCCTGAAGCAGCGTCTCGATATTATATTTCTTGTTGATCGGCACCAGCTTGTCGCGCACCTCATCGGTGGTCGCGTGGAAGGAGATCGCGAGCAGACAGCCGATTTCCTCCCCCACACGGGCGATCTCCGGAACGATCCCGCTGGTCGAAAGGGTGATGCGGCGGCGCGACAGCGAAATGCCCTCGCCATCCATCGCGATCTTCATCGCGTCGCGGACATTGTCGGTGTTGTAGAGCGGCTCGCCCATGCCCATCAGAACCACGTTCGAAATCTTGCGGCGCTCTTCGGGGCCGGTCGCCCAGTCCCCCAGATCCTCGCGGGCCACCATGATCTGGCCGACGATCTCGTCCACGGTGAGGTTACGCACGAGCCGCTGCGTCCCGGTGTGGCAGAAGGAGCAATTCAGCGTGCAGCCGACCTGGCTGGAAATGCAAAGCGTGCCGCGATCCGATTCCGGGATATAGACCGTCTCGACCTCATGCCCGCCGGCGATACGCAGCAGATATTTGCGCGTGCCATCCTCGGAGATTTGCCGGGTCACGATCTCCGGGCGGCGGAGCGCATAGCGTTCGGCGAGATCGGCGCGAATGGCCTTGGAGAGATTGGTCATCTCGTCAAAGCTTTTCACCCCGTGGAAATAGACCCAGGACCAGATCTGCCCGGTGCGCATCTTCACCTGCTTCTCCGGGATGCCAATCTCGCGCAGCGCATCGCCAAGAGCCGCACGGCTCAGCCCAATCAGATTCGGCAATCCCTCCGCGTCCTTGCGGGGAATGGTCACGAGATCCTGCGTAATCGGCGCGGTGGCGGTCATGTCTCTATCCATGGGGTCATCCAATATCAAAACCCGCCGTTTTACGGGCGGGTTCTGCATCATATAGCAATTTTGCGGTGCTTTGGCCAGAGCGCCTTAGTAGCAGGCCTCTTCCGCCGCGTTGATCGCAGCCATCGAGCCGTTCAGCGAAATCGTGTCGGTGGTTTGGGTCCCGCGCGAGGAGGTGCCGATGAAGCTGGCCGAAGAGCCGCGCTTCAGCGCCGACACCAGCTTGGTGTCCTCCGACGGGCTGTAGGGCCATGCCCATTCGCCATCGGTGTAGAGTTTCACATCGGTGCTGCCGATCGTCGCGGTGACTTCGCTGTCCTGACGGAGCGGGTAGCCGACATTGTAGCTGACTTCGCCCTTCACATTGTCCGACGGGCGGAAGGTGACCATCAGGCGGATCTCGCCGCGGCTTGCATCGACCGTCTGACCGCCGCGCTCGGCTTTCCAGGTGGTCGGCATGGAGACGGCCCAGCACAGCCCGTCCTCGGCATACATCATCCAGTCGCCATGCTCCTCACTTGCAGCCATGGCCAGCGCAGGCGTCATCAGGCCAAGCGCAATTACGGTGGATTTCACAAAAGATTTCATCTGCATTTCGCCTCGTTTTGTTCAGGCCCCGTTATCCCGGGGTTTCCACTGGCGCGCTTGGCACCTGCTCGACAGATACTTTAGCCTAATCCGGGAGGATTTTTCCAGCCCCCTTGACGGAAATGTGCATGCGGGACATGGATGACGAGAGATCAAAAGGAGCAGGCTATGGCACAAGGTGCGGTGACGCTGGCGGAAATCTGGCGCGGCGATCTTCTGGAGTCGCAACATGATGGCTGGGCGGTGGTCGCAAAGCCGGATGGCGAGGTGGTCGCAAGCTGGGGTGATCCGGGCCATATCATCTATCCGCGCTCCTCGGCCAAGATGCTTCACCAACTGCCGCTGGTGGAAAGCGGCGCGGCGGATGCCATGGGTCTTACGCCCGCGCAACTGGCGCTCGCTTGCGCGTCCCATGACGGGGCGAAAGAGCATACGACGATGGTCAGCGAATGGCTCGCGGCGCTTGGTCTCGGCGACGACGATCTGCGCTGCGGCCCGCAAGTCCCGTTCGACGAGGCGGCGCGTCACGCGATCCTTTGCGATGGCGGTCCGGCCTGCCAGATGCACAACACCTGTTCGGGCAAGCATATGGGCTATCTGACGGCGAGCAAACATATGGGCGCGAGCCTCGACGACTATATCGACCCGTCGCATCCCCTGCAAAAACAGGTGCTTGCGGCGCTGGAAGAGATGTCCGGCGAGGACGCGAAAGCCATGGGGATCGACGGCTGCTCTGCGCCGACCTTCGCGATTTCGGTCGCGGGTCTGGCCAAGGCGATGGCGAAAATGGCCGCGCCGCAGGGGCTGGGCGAGACACGGGCGAAGGCGGCGACCCGGCTCATCGACGCAATGCGGGAGAACCCGGTGATGGTGCGGGGCGAAACCGCATCGGACACGCGGATGATGGAGGCGACGGGCGGCCGCGCGGCGGTGAAATTCGGCGCGGAGGGCGTCTACACGGCGGCGATCCCGGATCTCGGCATCGGCGTCGCGCTCAAGGTTGCGGACGGCAATTTGCGCGGTGCGGAAGCAGCGATTGCGACTCTGCTCACCCGTCTGGGGGTGGCCGAGGCCGAGGATCCGCGGATCAAGGATTACATGACGCCGGTGCTGCTCAACAGGCGCAGCCTCGCGGTCGGCGAGACCCGCCCGAGTGCGACGCTTTGGGAAGACGGCAAGGCGCTTCTCTAAACCTGTGCCATAAAATATAAAAAGCCGCGCCAAAGATCGGGCGCGGCTTTTTCATGTCTGCGGGAGCGGATCAAGCAGCCTTGCTTTTCTCCTGCTCCGTCAAAACCGCATAAAGCGTCGACGCGTCGTCATTGGCGCGCAGCTTCTTGCACATATTTTCGTCGCGCAGAAGGCGCGAGACGCGGGCGAGCGCCTTGAGATGTTCCGCACCCGATTCGGTCGGGGCGAGCAGGACAAAGACCAAGGTCACGGGCTTGCGGTCAACCGCATCGAAATCGACAGCCTTTTCGAGCGTGATGAAAATCCCCACCACCTCGTCAAGCTCATCAAGACGCGCATGAGGGATCGCAACACCGCGCCCCATCCCCGTCGGGCCAAGCTCTTCGCGCGCTTTCAGGGCCTCGAAAACCTTCTTTTCGTCAAGGCCATAGATACGCTCTGCGAGCTCAGCAATTTCGAGAAACAGCCGTTTCTTGCTGGATACGTTCAGGCCTGGCACCACAGCTTGTGACGCCAGGATTTTGGACATTTCCATGAAGTCCTTTCCGGGCCGCGAAGGCGGCCCCTGCTCATCTCAATGCGGCGATCATCCCAGCTTTCTTGGGTCGATCCAGCCGATATTTCCGTCGTCGCGGGTATAAATCACATTTACCCCGCCATGTGAACTGTTGCGGAAGACCAACATCGGGGCCGCCGAAAGCTCCATCTCCATGACCGCTTCGCCAACGCTCAGCGTTTTCACCTTGGTTTCCATCTCGGCGACGATCATCGGCTGAAGGGTGTCGTCACCGTTGACGGCGCCCTCGAGATCCGAGTCATCTGGATAGGCAGCGAGGACATAGGACGATGCGCCCTCAACTTCAACCGGAGATTTCCGCGTCTTGTTATGGTCCTTCAGGCGCCGGCGGTGGCGGCGCATCTGTTTGTCCATGCGTTCAAGGGCTTCCTCGAAACTTTCATAGATCTCATTGGCGCGGCCCTTGGCCTGCACAGTCAGTCCCGAAGAGAGATGGACCGAAGAATCGCAGACCAACTCATGGGCATCTTTCGAGAAGGTCACAACGGCTTCCGTGGGACGCTGGGAATATTTGTCCAACGTTTCGAGAAGACGATCTTCGACATGCGTTTGAAGGGCTTCGCCCGTGTCGAGTTGTTTTCCACTGACCTGAATGCGCATTTTATGGGGCCTCCTTTTTCTGTGTCTGGGGCTCTTTTGGTATATCGGGCCTGCTCCCTACGGTTCATTGAATTTGTTAATGAAACGTCAAATTAATCATTGTGATAGAAGCCTCCCTCCCATCAGCATATGACGGCGCCAAGCATTCAGGCAAGAGTCCTGTTCAGATATGGAAGCTGTCGCCGAGATAGACTCGGCGCACCTGATCATGGCCGATCACCTCATCCGGCGTGCCGCTCATCAGCACCGCGCCGTCATGCAAAATGTAAGCGCGATCAACGATGGAGAGGGTCTCGCGGACATTGTGATCGGTGATCAAAACGCCAATATCGCGGGTCTTGAGTTGGGCCACCAACGCGCGAATATCGCCGACCGCAATCGGGTCCACCCCGGCGAAGGGCTCATCGAGCAAAACGTAGCGCGGATCGGCGGCGAGGCAGCGCGCGATCTCCGCGCGGCGGCGCTCCCCGCCCGATAGCGCGATAGCGGGCGCGCGGCGCAGATGGGTTAGGGAAAACTCGCCAAGCAGCTCTTCGAGACGCGCGCGGCGCTTGGCCGGGTTCGGTTCGTGAAGCTCCAGAACGGCGCGGATATTGTCCTCCACCGAGAGGCCGCGAAAGATGCTGGCCTCCTGCGGCAGATAGCCAAGCCCGAGACCGGCGCGGCGATACATGGGCAGATGCGTCGCATCCTCGCCGTCGATCATGACCTCGCCGGAATCCGCCGGAACAAGCCCGGCAACCGCATAGAAACAGGTGGTTTTGCCCGCGCCGTTCGGCCCGAGCAGCGCGACCACTTCGCCCCGGCTTAACTCCAGCGAGACATCGCGCAGGACCGGCTTTTTGCGGTAGCCTTTCGAGAGGTGCCGCACCCGCAGCCCGCCCGCGCCGGTATGGGCATCAAGGCTCATTGGTTTGGTGTCAGCACGGAGCGGACCCGGCCATCCATCTGCGCGGTGCCGCGTTCCAGATCAATCACCAGCCGCTCGCCCGCCAGTGCGTTGCCTTGCTGCGTGACCAGCACGTCGCCGGTCATCACGACCTCCGCACCCGGCACATTGTAGACCGCTTGCGCGGCCTCCGCCGCCAACTCGCCATTGGTGAGTGTCACCTGACCCGTCGCCGTGATCTCGCGCACTTCCTCGCCGTCATAATTCGCGCTCAGACGGCCCGCGCCAAGACGCAGCGGCCCTTGCGCCGCGATGACATTGCCCTCAAACGCCGCTTCGCCGGTCGCCTGATCGACCGTGAGCTGATCGGCTGTGATTTCAATGGGATCGGAGCTTTCGAATTGCAGCCCGCTAAAGGCCGCGCCTTGCGCCAGAGCGGCGAGCGGCAGGGCGAGACTCACAAGGAAAGGGGCGGACAGGCGCATTATTCGACTCCGGGTTTTGCAGGATCATAGACGAGACGCACACGGTCGCGAAAGGTCACAGTCATGGATGTGCCGTCATGTTTGATCTCGGCATTATCGGCGCGGATGCGGCCCATCGGACCCGCCGCCTCGACGGTGCCGGAGAGCGAGACGGAGCCCTCATTGGCATTGGCAATCGCGGTGTCCGCGTTGAGATCAAACCCGTCCGTCGTGGAGATATTCACACTTTGGGGCAGCCGCACGATGGTGCCGCCCTCGGCCAGTTCCGCCGCGATCGCTTCCATGCGCAGGCCCTGACCGCCCGGCTGATCGAGCGTGCCGATGAAATTGCTCACCGTCGCGCTGTCCCCGGACGACATGCCGGTCTGGCTCACATCGCTCGTGCCGCCGGGCCGGACTTCGGAGGCGCGGAAATCGAAGAGAACTCCGTCCTGCGACTCGCCCGAGATGGACGGGCCGGTGATGGCTATGCCGTCGCCCGCGGCCTCGACCTCCTCGTCGGAGAAGGTCAGTTCATTCTCCAACTCCCGCTCGCCGCGCATCAAGAACAGGGTCGCCAGCAAGCCGAGAGCGATCAGCGGAAGGATCCGCTTGGCCATCGCCACCAGTTTGCTGTGCCCGATCCCCGACATGATCAATGCGCGAAAATATCCACCTCGGGCCAGCCAGCGAGATCGAGCCGGGCGCGGGTGGGCAGGAAGTCGAAACATTTCTGGGCCAGCTCATCGCGGCCCTCGCGGGCAAGCCGCTGGTCAAGCTCGTCTTTCAGGCGGTGCAGATACAGCACGTCCGAAGCGGCGTAATCCATCTGCGCGGTGGTCAGCTCCTCTGCACCCCAGTCACTCGACTGTTGCTGCTTGGAAATATCGACACCCACCAACTCACCCAAGAGATATTTCAGCCCATGCCGATCCGTATAGGTGCGCACCAGTTTCGACGCGATCTTGGTGCAATAGACCGGCGCTGCCAGCGCGCCAAAGGTGTGATACATCACCGCAATATCGAAGCGCCCGAAATGGAACAGCTTCAGCACATTCGGGTCCGTCAGCAGCTTTTCGAGATTGGGCGCGGAGGTCTGGCCTTTCGCGATCTGCACCAGATGCGCGTCGCCATCGCCATTGGAAAGCTGGACGACACAGAGCCGGTCGCGGTGCGGATGGAGGCCCATGGTCTCACAATCAATCGCGACACTCGATCCAAGGTCGAGCCCGTCGGGCAAATCGCCCCTGTAAAGATGGTTGGCCATGTGTCTCTCCGTCTGTCCTTCGTTAGCTAGGGTGTCGCTGGTGGCGGCGCAAGCGGCGCTTTTCTTCTTAAAACTTTCGCTAAGCCCCAAAAACCCTGTCAGTTTGCTTTATATATACAGGAGGGAGAGGCAAGTCCTCACCTCTTCTGGACGCTGAAAGGGGGAGAAAATGTATCAATCCATCGTCGTCCCGGTCGATCTGTCACATCGCGACAGCCTTCAGGATGCGCTCGACGTCGCGGCGCGTCTGGCCAAGCATAATGGCGCGAAAGTGACCTATGTGGGCGTGACCGGCACCACGCCGAGCCGTGTGGCGCATAATCTGGAGGAATACCGTTCGGCGCTCGACGCGCTGGCCGAGGAGGAAGGGCGCAAGCACGGCCACCCGGCGGAAGCCGCAATCGTTGCGTCTCATGATCTGCGCGCGGATCTGGATCGCGACCTGCTCGACTATATCCGCAAATCGGACTGCGATTTGGTGGTGATGGCGAGCCATGTCCCCGGTTTTCTGGAGTTTTTCTTCTCCTCCAATGGCGGTTATATCGCCAGCCATGCGCCGTGTTCGGTGTTTCTGGTGCGCAGTTAATCGGCGCTCAGGCAGTCCGTGAACCCTTTGGCCAGCCCGGTCAGAAGGGCAGCGTAGAACTCCGGCCCCGGCTCGTGATCCGCGCCGATAGGGTCGAGCGTGCCGATCTTCGCCCCGGTGCCCTCCACCACGGTTTCGACCAGTCCGGGATTGTGCTGCGGCTCCTGGAAGACGCAAACGGCCCCAGCCTCCCGCACGCGCTCGCGGAGCGACGCGATCTGCCGCGCGCTCGGGCGCTGACCGTCGCTCATGGCGATGGCGCCGAGGGCGGGCATGTCGAAATGCTGCTCAAAATATTGATAAGCATCATGAAACACGATGAAAGACGCGCCATGGAGCGGGGTCAGGTCCGCCGTGATCTGATCTGACAGCGCGCGCAAATCCGCCTGCGCTTCCGCTGCATTCGCTTGGTAAGCTTCGGCATTCTCCGGGTCCGCCTCCGCCAAGGCCGCGGCGATCACATCCACCCAACCCATCGCGTTTTCCGGGTCGAGCCAGAGATGCGGATCATCGCCGTGATGCGCATCATGCACCTCGTCATCATGGTCATGGCCGTGATCATGCGCCCCACCAAAGGCCGCGTTGTGGCGGGCGGGCAGATGCACCGTTCCGGGCGCATCGGCGAGCGCGATGGACGCGTCAGTGTTCAGGCTCTCCATCGCCTCATCAAGCCAGGGCGACAGGTTCGGCCCGATCCAGATCACCGCATCCGCCGCCTGAAGCGCCGCCGCCTGAGACGGGCGCAGCGCAAAACCATGGGGCGAAGTGCCGGGCGGCAGCAACAACTCCGGCGTCCTGACCCCCTCCATCACCTGCGACACCAGCCCATGCACCGGCGCAATATCGGTCACAACCTTGGGAGCGGCGAGGGCAGGTGCAGCGAGACTCAGCGCCGCGAGACAGGCAAAAAACTTCATGAACATCTCCATTTACGGCGCAACTGTTATGCTATAACATTATACTAGATCAATAGGATTTTACGGGACGCTTCCGGACATTTACGTTAAGGTCGCGAAAAGTAGCTATTTCAAACCCTTCTGACGCTTCAAGAGGCTTCATGACCAGTTCAACCCCGCCCGAGGTCGAGGTGCAAGACCCGCCGCGCCGTCGCCCTCTCGCCAGTTGGCCCGTTGTGGGCATCTTCACCATCATGCTTCTGGGCAGCTTCGCATACGCGGCTGCCTTCATGATCCCGGTGACGATGGCCCTCCTGCTCTCCCTCGTCTTTACCCCGGTGCGCCGTTTCATGAGCCGGCGCGGCATCCCGAGCGGGATTTCGGCGGCTGTGATCACAGTGGCCTTTATGGGCGCCTTGATGGGGCTTTTCGGCGCGCTCTCCGTGCCGATTGCCGATCTCATCGACGATGTGCCAACCATGGTGGAGCAGATCGAGCGCCGGTTCGCGGACATGCGCGGCTCCTTCGAGGAGATCCAGCGCACGGCGGAGCAGATCGAAGAGGCGACCAATGGCGGCGAGGAAACCATTCAGGCGGAATCCGGCGAGGGCCTGATCGAGACCTTCACCGGCACCGCGCCCGGCATCATGGGGCAGGCGGTCTTTATGCTTGTCCTGCTCTTCTTCCTGATCGCGGCGGGGGATCTCTTCTACCGCAAGATCATCGCCAGCTTCTCGACCCTGCGCGACAAGCGCCGCGCCTATGCGGTGGTCCGCGAGATCGAAACCTCGCTCGGCAGCTATCTCGGCACGATCACACTTATCAACTTCGCGCTCGGTGTCTGCGTCGGCCTTGCGATGTGGTGGTGGGGGATGCCCTCGCCGCTGCTCTTCGCCGCCGTGGCGTTCCTCTTCAACTTCATCCCCTATCTCGGCGCCATCGCCGGGGTCGCCTTCGCGGGGTTCATCGCCCTCGTGACCTTCCCCGGCTGGGCCCCGATCTTCGGCGTGATGCTGACCTATCTGACCCTCACCGCCGTCGAGGGCCAGCTGATCACGCCCTATTTCGTCTCCCGCCGCCTGCGGCTCAACACGGTTGTGGTCTTCGTCGCCGTCGCCTTCTGGGCGTGGCTCTGGTCGGTCATGGGCATGGTTATGGCTGTGCCGCTGCTCGTGGTGATCCGGGTGCTCTGTGATCACATTCCGGGGCTGGAGCATGTCGGCAATTTCCTCTCCGCCGAAGACCCTTCGGTGGTGGAGGAAGACGCCGAGCGCGCCCGCAGCGATACGGATCGCAGCTAGACGTTACTTGTCGCGGTTATAGCGGAAGAAAGCCGGGCCGGAGAAACTCCGCATATTGCGGCTCTGGCTCACCGGCTTCACCCGGCTGATGCCAACCCGCTCGCGGAAGAGGGCAAAGAGGCCGCTCGCGATAATGATCGCCGTGCCGATGGCCACCCATTTGTCCGGTGTTTCGTCAAAAAAGAGCAAGCCAAAGATGGTTGCCCAAATGATCTGGCTGTATTGCAGCGGCGCGATCATCGCGGCGGGCGCGCGGCTATAGGCAAAGACCGACGCGAGCTGACCTGTCACGGAGAAAAGCCCCACCACCGCCATCAACGCCAGCGCGGTGAGGGTCGGGGGCTGATACACGGCGGGTTGCAGGCAGGCCATGACAATCAGCGTGCCGAGCATGGGGAACAGCACCATCACCACCGGGCGCTCTTGCGGCCCGATCTTCCTGGTAATCAGCGCGCTGAATGCATTGGCGAGCGCCCCGATCAGCGCGGTGGCATGGCCAAACGTGAGGTCCGAACTGCCCGGACGCAGCACCACAACCACCCCGATCAGGCCCATCACCACCGCCATCCAGCGCCATTTGCCGACGGTCTCGCCCAGGATCGGCACCGAGAGCGCCGTCACCAGCAGCGGCGTGGTAAAGAGGATCGCATAGACCTCCGTCATCGGCAGGACGGAGAAAGCGTAAAAGGCGCTCGCCATGGCGATGAGGCCGCTGACCACGCGTCCGGCGACCCAAAGCGGGTTGTTGGGCCGGAACGTGTCCTCGCGCCGGTCCGCCCCCATGATGAAGGTCATCGGGATGAGCGCGAAGAGGCCCGCGAAGAAGATGATCTGGAAAACCGAATAGCTCGCCCCGAGATGCTTGATGATCGCGTCATGGGTCGCAAACACGGCGAAGCCGCAGAGGGCGACGAGTATGCCAGCAAGGGGCGAATTGCGCTGCATCGGGGTCTCCAGACGAAAAGACCGGCGATTTCCGGCCCTTGGCGTATGGCTTGCATATCCCGATCAGCGACTCAAGGCATTAACCTTGGGTTACGCGAAAACACCCGTCACCTAGGGTCAGGCAAAAACGACCGTCCGGCTGCCATGGAGGAACACCCGCTGCTCCAGATGCGCCCGCACGGCCCGCGCCAGCACGCGCGACTCGATATCGCGGCCCGTGGCGACGTAGTCCGCCTCGCCCATCACATGGGTCACGGGCTCCGCATCCTGCACGATAATCGGCCCCTCATCAAGATCGGGCGTTACATAATGCGCCGTCGCGCCGATCAGCTTCACGCCGCGTTGCCACGCCTGGCGGTAAGGATGCGCGCCTTTGAAGGCGGGCAGGAAGCTGTGGTGAATGTTGATGATCCGCCCGAAATGCCGGTTGGAGAACGCATCCGTCAGCACCTGCATGTAACGCGCAAGAATAACGAGATCTGCGCCGCTCTCTTCGATGATTTTATCGAGCGCGGCTTCCTGCTCTTTCTTGGTCTCCGGTGTGACGGGAAGGTGGTGGAACGGAATTCCACGGCGCGCCGCATCTTCGGCCCAGCGGTCGTGATTCGACACGATTCCGACAACATCCGCCTTGAGCGTGCCGATCTTCACGCGATAGAGAAGATCCTCGTAACAGTGGTCCACGCGGCTCACCATGATGAGAATTTTCGGCCGATACTCCGCGTCGATAATCTGGATGCTGGCATCCTTCACAGGCAGGCGCTCATTGATAGTGGCGCGCAGGGTATCGGGGTCCAACGCCTCGGGATGAGAGAACACCACCCGCATGAAAAATCGCCCTGTTTCCGGACCCTTATCATGCTCTTCGCCAAAAAACTGCGCGCTTTCGAGAATGTTTCCGCCATGGCGAAACAGCCCTTCGGAGACCGCCGAAACAATGCCCGGCTGGTCGTCACAGGTCAGCGTCAGGATGGATTTTCCGGCCACAATGCTCTCCCTTTTTCCGGCTGCCTTAATGCGAAGAAAGGGCTTCCGCAACAAGCGGAAATTTCGTTACGTAGGATTAAAATTAAATTCCGCGGAAGATTCTTCTCGTTTTCCAATGTGTCGCTTATATAGTAACCATTGTTAGCCGTGACTTAACGCTCCGCGCCACGGAGTGATGGTTACTTTTTGTTAATGAATTATTGTCACGCTCTTTAGGAGCGTGAGGGCGTAGGATGACCGAATACCTTCTGAGACTGATATCAGACAATCCAAGGTGGGGATTTTTCATCGCCCTGGCACTGGTGTCCGTAACAGAAACATCCATCGCCGTTCTGATGGCCGAAATGGCCGGCTATCTCGTCGTTCCCCAGATCACCGCAGAAGTGGGCTGGCGTTTGCCCGCCATCGTCGCCGTGGTCGCGATGTCGATCATCATCCCCGGCAGCATGATGGAAATGCGCGTCGGCACCTCGCTGCGGGAGGCCAATCTGCGCCTGCAGCGCGCCAGCCACACGGATTTCCTCACCAATATCAACAACCGCGCCGGTTTCGTCTCTGAGGCGACGCGGGTGGTGGATGAGTCCGATGGCAACTGCGCCCTCATGCTGCTCGATGCCGATTATTTCAAATCCATCAACGACCGTTACGGCCATGATGTGGGCGACAAGGTTCTGGTCGCCATTGCCGATGCGATGAAATTCTGCGTCCGTCGCAACGACATTATCGGCCGGGTAGGGGGCGAGGAATTCGCCGTTCTGCTCACCGATATCGATCAGGAGCAGACCGCGATCATCGCCGAGCGCCTGCGCTCCAACATCGCGAATTTGCACATCCCGTCGGGCGAGGATGAAGAAACCCTGACTGCGACCACATCCATCGGCGTCGTCTATATGGACATTCCGAGCAGCTTCAATGTCTGCTTCCGCGTGGCCGACAAGGCGCTCTACTGCGCCAAGGGTCGCGGGCGAAATACGGTCAACATCGTCGCGCTCAGCGATCAGCCCGAGGCGGATTTCGCCTTCCCTTTGTCCGCAAGCCAAACTGAGCGCCGTCGCCCGATCCGGCTCTACGGTTAAGGTTAATTTCCGGGTTAAGGTTAATACCCGGATTAAGATTAAAACCTGAAAGTTTAAAGCGGTGCGCCGGTCATCAGGCGCGGCAGATCCCCCGTGAGCCCTGCGGCCTCGCGCATGAAGCCGCGCCGCAGCGGCGGGATCGCATTGACCGCGCCAAGTCCTACCACCCGCGCGGCGCGTAGCAGCGCATTGTCGTTGGAAAAGAGCCGGTTGATGCTTTCCGTCGCCAAAACCAATTGCGCCGTGTCGGCCCGCCGCCAGCTTGCATAGCGGTCAAGCGCCGTCGCCGCCCCGATATCCTCACCGCGCCGCGCCGCATCGGTCAGCACTTCGGCGAGCGCCGCGATATCGCGAAACCCGAGATTAAGGCCCTGACCGGCCAGCGGATGCACCCCATGGGCCGCATCGGCGATCAGCGCCAGACGCGGCGCGGTAAAGTCGCGGGCGATGCTCAGACTCAGCGGATAAGAAAAGCGTTTCCCGGCCAGCGTGATCTCCCCCAGAAAATCCCCGAAACGCGGGCGCAGATGCGCGAGATAATTGGCATCGTCCAGCCCGTTCACCGCCTCGGCATGATCCGCGCGGCAACTCCACACGATCGACGAGCGGTTCTCGGTGAGCGGCAGGATCGCCAGCGGGCCTTCGGGCAGGAACATCTGATGCGCCACGCCCTGATGCGGCTTCTCATGCGCCAGCGCGCAGACGAGGCCGGTTTGCCCATACTCATGCCCGCGCCGCGTGATCCCGGCGCGCGTCGCCGTCCCGCTCATCCGGCCATCCGCGCCGATAATCAGTTGCCCGCGCAGGGTCTCGCCGCTCGAGAGATCCACCTCCGCCACCGGCGTCGTCCGCTGCGCCGTGACGCGCGTCTCATCCATGAGCGTGATCCGCGCTTCGGCCTCACAGGCGGCGCGCAGGACCGCGCGGATATGGCGACCTTCCACCAGCCATCCCATCGGCCCGCCATCAAGCTCATTGTGATCGAAATGCAGCGTCAGCGGCGCAACGCCGCCGCCCGGCTTGCCATCGCTCACCTTGATGTCGAGGATCGGCTGCGCGTGCGGCTCCAGCGCGTCCCAAAGGCCAAGCGCGGCGAGCATCTTCTGACTGCCCGCCGAAATCGCATAGGCGCGCCCGTCGAAATCCCGGTCCGCGCGCGTTGCCGCCGGGGCTGCGTCGATCACATGAGAGGTCAATCTGCCCGCCGCCGCGGCGAGCGCCATGGCCGGTCCCGAAAGACCGCCGCCAACGATGAGAAGAGTGCTGTCCATACCCATTTGGCTACACCTGCCGCCGGATCAGGTCCAGCAAAACCGCGCATGGTTAAGCGCATGTTCGGGGAAAAAGCTGGACGGACAGAGGATTGCATTGCAAGACTTCGCGGCGGAGGTGCCCATGACCAAAATGCCGCAGAGCCTTGCGACCCTGTCCCGCCAGATCGCCTCGGGCGATATCGACCCGGTGACGCTCACCGAACAGCTTCTGGACAAGATCGAGGGCCTGCCCGCAGAAACCTCCGGCTATATTCGTGTGACGCCGGGCCGCGCCTTTGCCGAGGCGATGGCCGCGCGCAAAAGGGCGCGGAACGAGGCGCGCAAAGGTCCGCTCGACGGGATCCCGCTGAGTTGGAAAGACCTTTTCGACATGGCCAACCGCCCGACGGAGGCCGGATCGGCGCTCCTCAGCGGCCGCGTGCCAGGCAAGGATGCGGCGGTTCTGGCGAAACTCTCGGCAGATGGCGCGGTCTGCCTCGGCAAGACGCATATGACCGAGCTGGCCTTCTCCGGCCTCGGCCTCAACACCATCACCGGCACCCCGCAAAACGCGATCATGCCGGGCTGCGTGCCGGGCGGGTCCAGCTCCGGCGCGGCGGTCTCCGTGGCCATGGGGCTGGCGGCGGCGGGGATCGGCAGCGATACCGGCGGGTCCGTCCGGGTGCCTGCGGCGTGGAATGACCTCGTCGGCCTCAAAACCTCCCATGGCCGGATCAGCACCGACGGCGCGGTGCCGCTCTGCAAAAGTTTCGACACGGTCGGCCCGCTCACTCATTCGGTCGAGGACGCCGCGCTGCTCTACACCGCCCTCGGTGGCGGTCCCGTGGATCTCGCGGGCGCGGCGCTCAAGGGCCGCCATTTCGTGATCCCCGAAGCCGGAATGCGCGATCTCGACCCCACCATCGCCCAAGCCTTTGAAACCGCCGTCGAGCGGCTCAAATCCGCAGGCGCGAAGGTGAGCCGGGACACGCTCCCCGAGATCGACCTGATGCTCACCATGTCCCGCGTCCTCTTCGCGGGCGAGGCCTATGCGCAATGGGGCGAGGTGATCGAGGCGATGCCCTGCCTGATGGCCCCGCCGGTGCTCAAGCGCTTCCGGGGCGGCAAGGATGTGACCCTTCAGGAGTTCAACGAGGACTGGAAAACCCTCACTGAGCTACGCCGCAAACTCACCCGCCGCCTCGCAGGAACGGACGGGCTCCTACTGCCAACCGCGCCGATCCTGCCGCCGAAAATCGCGGATCTGGAGGACGAGGAGTTCTTCAAAACCGTCAATCTGCGCTGCCTCAGCCACACCCGCATCGGCAATCTCTGGGGCGGGGCGGGGCTGACGCTGCCGACGGACAGCAAAGCCTGCGGCCTCATGCTCCTCGGCCCGGCAGGCAGCGACGCCCAACTCCTGCGCCTCGGCGCGGCGATGGAAAAGCTGGTGCGGCCGTAATCGCCGCGACGGCAAAAGGCGCGGCCATCCCTTTTCGCGATATAATCTTGCCGTCTGACTAGACGGACTCCTCTAAAATCGCTAGAATCATGCGCATAGAGGGCCGCAAAGGCCCCGTTATGAGGCCAAGATGCAGTTTCCTGAGCGGTTTTCCGACCTACCGGATTACGCCTTTCCACGCCTGCGCGCTCTGCTCGACCCGCATGAACCGGGTGGGGATGTTCTGCATATGTCGATTGGCGAGCCGAAACATCCGTTCCCGGCCTTCGTGATCGACGAGATCAATCGCCATGCCGATGGGTTCAACAAATACCCCCCCAATGACGGCGCGCCGGAACTGCTTGCGGCCATAGAGGGTTGGCTCAAATGGCGGTATGGTGTCGATATTCCGCATGAGGGGATCATGGCGCTCAACGGCACGCGGGAGGGGCTGTTCAACGCTTGCCTCGCGCTTTGCCCGGAGCAGAAGAACGGCCAGCGCCCGGCGGTGTTGCTCCCCAATCCGTTTTATCAATGCTACGCGGCGGCGACCCTCGCAGCGGGGGCCGAGCCGGTCTATGTCCCCGCCACGGCGGAAACTGGGTTCCTGCCGGATTACAGCGCCTTGCCAAAAGAGATCCTCGACCGCGCCGCCATCGCCTATCTCTGCGCGCCGTCGAACCCGCAGGGCGCGATTGCGACGGGGACCTATTGGCGCGACCTGATCGCCCTGGCCGATGCGCATGATTTCCGGCTCTTTGCCGATGAATGCTACTCCGAGATTTACCGCGGGGAGCCGCCACGGGGCGCGCTCGAAACCGCGGCGCAAATCGGCGCGGACCCTGAGCGCGTGCTGATTTTCCACTCGCTCTCCAAACGCTCCAGCGCGCCAGGTCTGCGGTCGGGCTTCGTGGCGGGCGGCGTCAAATCCGTCGCCGCGATCCGCAAGCTGCGCTCTTACGGCGGCGCGCCGCTCCCGCTGCCGCTGCAAATGGCGGCGGCGCGGCTTTGGGCCGATGAGGAGCATGTGACCGAGAACCGCGCCCGCTATGTCGGCAAATACGAGATTGCGGACGAGATTCTGGGCAATCTGCCTGGCTATACCAGCCCCGAAGCGGGATTTTTCCTCTGGCTCGATGTGGGGGACGGGGAAGACTTCGCCCTCCGGCTCTGGAAAAACCACGGTGTGCGCGTCCTGCCGGGCGCGTATCTGTCGCGCGAGAGCGGCGGCACCGATCCCGGCGCGCGCTATATCCGCGTCGCGCTCGTGGCGGAAGAAGATGAAATTACGCGCGGTCTGACCGCGATCCGAACTGAACTGACAAACCGAGGATGACGGGGATATGATGGCCGTGAAAAAACAGCGCCGCGCCGCCAAACCCAAGGCCAGCGCGAAAAAGAAGAAACCGAACCGGATCCGCCTCATCGAGGAGCATCACGAGGAGGCGCTGCGTCAGCGCGGCACCGAGTTGATCGGCATCGGCATGATCGTCTTTGCCGTGATCCTCTGGCTGATCTTCACCAGCTACCATGCGGACGATCCCGGCTTCCTCTCCTCGTCGAGCAACCCGGCGCAGAACACCTTCGGCCGCCTCGGCGCGGCGCTGGCGGGTCCGTTCATGTTCTTCACCGGCTATGGCACGCTCGCCCTGCCGATTGCGCTCGCCGTCTGGGGCGTCCGCCTCGTCATCCACCGGGGCGAGGAGCGCATCGTCTCGCGGCTGATCACCGTCCCGCTGATGTGGACGCTGGCCTCAATCTACGCCTCGACCCATGAAATCCACGCCGACTGGCCGCATAACTTCGGCCTTGGCGGCGTCTTTGGCGACTGGCTGCTGACGCCGCTCGTGACCATGCTGCCGCTACCCCCGATGGGCGGCCTGCGCGTCGTCGCGGTGCTGCTCGCGGGCGCTTTGGCGCTCGTCAGCCTCTACGCGCTTGGCTTTACCCGCCGCGAACTCCGCAGCATCTGGAGCGTGATCTGGGAGGGGGCCGTATGGCTCTATGCCGGGATCGCGGACATGCTCGGCCTTGCAGGCGGCAAAGCGGCGGAACTCGCCCGCGAGCGCAAAGCCGCGATGGCCGAAGGGCGCGCCGCGAAAGCGGACACACAGCCCGCGCGCGCGCCGGAACCGGCCCCGTCCAAGCCCGGTTTCCTCTCGCGCCTCTCCGGCAATACCGAAGCGTCCCCGGCGCAGACACAGCCCGCATCGGGCGGCATGTTCAGCCGTCTGCGCGACACCACCGAGGATCTGATGGGCTCGGGTGCGCCGCAGCGCCCGGAGGCCGCGCCCGTCACGCCAACCCCTGCCGCCGAAGTGCCAAGCGCCCCGGCCCCCGACCGCCACACTGCACCCGCGCCGCGCCCGTCGGCGCCCGCGCGTCCCGCCGCGCCGAAACCCGTGCGCGACGGCGCGTTTGAGCTGCCCGATCAGGAGCTTCTGCGTGACCCGGCGACCGTCCAGCGCACGCATCGCTCGGATGATGAACTGGAATCGCAGGCCCGCGCCCTCGAAGGCGTCCTCGATGATTACGGCGTCAAAGGCGATATCGGCTCGGCTCACCCCGGCCCGGTTGTGACCCTTTACGAACTCGAACCCGCCCCCGGCCTCAAAGCCTCCCGCGTGATCGGCCTCTCGGACGACATCGCCCGCTCCATGTCCGCCGTGACCGCGCGTGTGTCCACCGTGCCGGGCCGCAATGTCATCGGGATCGAGCTTCCGAATGACGACCGCGAAATGGTCCTCCTGCGCGAAATCTTCAATTCCCGCGAATTCGAAGACCCGCGCGCCGCGCTCCCGCTGGCGCTCGGCAAGGATATCGGCGGCGCCCCCATCGTCGCCAACCTCGCGAAAATGCCACACCTGCTGATCGCCGGGACCACCGGCTCGGGCAAATCCGTGGCCATCAACACCATGATCCTGTCGCTGCTCTACCGCCTCTCGCCGGAAGAATGCCGCCTGATCATGATCGACCCGAAAATGCTGGAATTGTCCGTCTATGACGGCATCCCGCACCTCCTCTCCCCTGTTGTGACGGACCCGAAAAAGGCCGTCGTCGCCCTCAAATGGACCGTCGCGGAGATGGAGGAACGCTACCGCAAAATGTCCCGCATGGGCGTGCGCAATATCGACGGCTACAACGCCCGCGTGAAAGAAGCGCTTGCCAAGGGCGAAAACTTCACCCGCACGATCCAGACCGGCTTTGACGACGACACCGGCGAGCCCGTCTTCGAGACCGAGGAAACCACCCCCGAGGCGATGCCCTATATCGTCGTCATCGTGGACGAGATGGCCGACCTCATGATGGTCGCGGGCAAGGAAATCGAAGCTTGTATTCAACGCCTTGCACAAATGGCGCGGGCCTCGGGCATCCACCTCATCATGGCTACGCAGCGCCCCTCGGTCGATGTGATTACAGGGACGATCAAGGCCAACTTCCCGACCCGAATTTCCTTCCAGGTCACGTCGAAAATCGACAGCCGCACGATCCTTGGCGAAATGGGCGCCGAGCAACTTCTGGGGCAGGGCGACATGCTCTACATGGCCTCCGGTGGACGCGTCACCCGTGTCCACGGGCCGTTCGTGTCCGATGCCGAAGTCGAGAAAGTCGTCAATGATCTCAAGGCCAAAGGCGCGCCGGAGTATGAGGCGGGCGTCCTCGACGGCCCCGATGACGACGCCGCCAGCGACATCGACCTCGTCCTCGGCCTCGGCGGCAATACCGACGGCGAAGACGCGCAATACGACCAGGCCGTCCAAATCGTCCTGCAGGACCGCAAATGCTCCACCTCCTACATCCAGCGCAAACTGGGCATCGGCTACAACAAAGCCGCCCGCCTCGTGGAGCAAATGGAGGAAAACGGTGTGGTTTCAGCGGCGAACCACGTCGGCAAACGGGAGATTCTGGTGCCAGAGCGGGGCGGGGTGAACTGACCTTCGATACCGAAAAAAATCTAGAGCGGTGTTAGGCTACCGTTCTAGATTGAAAAACGTTTGAGTTTTCGTCTCAACGACGCCGAACGCGTTTGGTCCAAGCTCGGCACGAAAGATTGGCGCGTTGGGCCAAACGACACCATGCTTTCTCACATTGTCTATGATCTCATCGGGCGCATATGCGTATTGTTTTGCGAAGTCTTGATAGCTTTCGATCATATCATGAGCTCTCAGGGACTGACGTAAACTGTGCCCTGATGTGACCATGCCTTCAGAAGCTGCGTAAACCTTCCCGTCTATCTCAGTTGGAGTATTCGCCTGAACTTTCCTGAGAGCGAGTCGCTCTTCGTCCGAAATTGAGCGGCTGAGGCCAACCACGCCCTTCAATTTTCTTACAAAATCCATCTCAGGCCAGTTTCGCACAATGACGCGCATAATGTGCTCTTTAGCCCAATCTTTGTGTGTCATGATATCAATAAGAAATACGTGATCGCGGCGGAAGATGGCGAAGATAATGTCGTCGCTTCTTTCAACAAATCCATCGTCTTGAACCACAGTTGATATATGAAGATGATGAACGCCCCAGTCATTCAACATTAAATCTAAGTCGCGTCTCTGATGCGTTTTCTTGCGGCTGACATCTACATATCCATGCCTCACACCACGACTTAGATATTTCGTAAGGTCATTTCCTAACTCAATGTCTCGTACAACCGAGATGATATCGCGCGCTCTTTCTTTGAGAACGCGATTGGATCGAAACTCTGGAGAAACGACGACCTCTCTCGGTCTTTTAGCTATCAGCCGCCATTCCCAATTATTCCAAGTCACGAGCAATTCATGCGTGGACATGTGTGAAAGTTGTGTCCTTAAGGCGGGATTTCTTCGGTTATAGGGCAGATTGTCGATGACGAAGCTACGGGCACTGTCCTTGAGTTGTGCAAATAGATCATTCATCATAAGGCTCCGTTATCTCGATCTTACATAATCCACTTTCTGCCCTATCCTCACCGTCCTTTCACCCTTTCTTTATAGGCCGTTATCATCAGTTGGGGTGACGACTCGTTTGGAGCGCCTATATTAGCCTTATGAACAGACGCACACTTCTTGCGGGCCTTGCGGCCCTGCCCCTCCTGACGCCGGCATTGCCAGCCTCGGCGGGGGAGCTTTCGATCGCTCAGATTAACCAGTATCTGAACCAGTTCCGCACCGCTTCGGGCAGTTTCGTGCAGAAAAATCCGGGCGGGAGCCTTTCGCAGGGGAATTTCTGGATGCAGCGCCCTGGCAAGATCCGCTTTGAATATGCGGGCGGCGGCAACAAGGTGCTGGCCGACGGGATCAACGTGGCGGTGTTTGACGGCAAGTCGAACCGGGGGCCGCAGCGCTATCCGCTGAGCCAGACGCCGCTGAACATCCTGCTCTCGACCAACACCAACCTGACCAGTCCGGGCGTTGTGAAACAGGCGTTTTTCGACGGTACCGCGACCCATGTGGTGGCGCAGGACCCGCGCTTCCCTGAGCGCGGCACCATCGAGATGGTGTTCACCGACCCGGCCGAATTGCGTCAGTGGGTCGTGACCGATGGCAAGGGTCAGAAAACCACGGTGATCCTGAATGAGCTGAATGCCGGGGTCGCCATCGAGCCGGTGAAATTCAACATCGAGCTCGAAGAGCGCCGTTAACGAGAGATGAAGCCGGGCCATAGCGCCCGGCTTTTTCCTTAGCGCCCGATGAATTTTGGCGGGCGCTTTTCCTTTTGCGCGGCGAGGCCCTCGGCATGGTCGCTCGACGCAAAGGCCGCCGCGATCCGCCCGCGCGCCGCATCCGCATCCAGCCGGTTTTCCGCAATCTCGTTGAGCGTGATTTTCATCCCCTGCACAGCCATCGGCGCGAGGGTCGCCAGCGCTTCGGCTTCCTCAAATGCGCGGTCCTCCAGCGCCTCGGCCGGGACCAGCGCATCGAGAAATCCGATGTCGAGGAGCGCCTCGTCGGTGAAGGTCTCCGCCTTCAAAAAGATCCGCCGCGCCATCTGCAATCCGAGTTGCGCAATCACTCTGGACATACCGACCGGTTGGTAATGTATCCCCAGCCGGGCGGGCGGCACGAACATCTTCATCCCCTCCGCCCCGATCCGAAAATCGCAGGCGAGCGCCAGTTCCACGCCGCCGCCATAGACCCCGCCATTCAGCGCACAAATCACCGGCTGCGGCTGGCGGGACAGCCGGTCGCAAAGCGCGCCGAGCGGGTTGGCGTTCATGTCCTTCCCGCTGACCTCCCCCAGCGACACACCGGCGCAAAAACTGCGGCCCGTCCCTGTGATCACAATCGCCCGCGCGTCCCCTGCGGCGTTCAGCGCGGAATGCAGCGTTTCCATGTCCTCCACGCTGAGCGCGTTGTGGCGCTCGGGCGCGTTGAGGATGATGGTTAAGATATAGCCTCTCCGGCGGGTCTCGATCATGGCGGGCCTCCTTGCTCCCACGCTACCCGGTTTTCCTGCGGTGTCAAAAGACTAGACAGCGCGCGGCGGGATGGGTTCACTCGGGACACCACAAGGGAGGAACACCATGCGATCCATTCTGCTCAGCCTGCTGCTCGCCAGCCCGGCTCTGGCCTTTGACGGGCTTGTCGAGAAACAGGAATTCACTATCGAGAACTACCAAACGCGCGGCGGCGAGACGGTGCCGGAGATGCGACTCGGCTATGAGACTTATGGCGAGCTGAATGATGCGAAGGACAATGCGATTCTGATCCCGCATTATTTCTCCGGCAATTCTCATGCGGCGGGCAAATACAGCGAGGACGACGCCGCGCCGGGCTATTGGGATGCGATCATCGGCTCCGGCAAAGCGATTGATACGGATACATATTTCGTCGTCTCGGTCGACACGCCCGTCAATCTCGCGGCCAATGATCCCAATGTGATCACAACCGGCCCGGCGAGCATCAACCCCGAGACCGGTGAGCCCTACGGCATGGATTTCCCGATCATGACCATCGGCGATTTTGTGGACACGCAAAAAGGGCTGATGGAGCAGCTCGGCATCGAAAAATGGCACGCGGTCATGGGCGCCTCCATGGGCGGCTTGCAAACCTATGAATGGGCGGCGAGTTACCCAGACCTTCTGGAGCGCGCCATTCCGGTCATTTCCTCCGGCTATGCGGATGCGGATCTGATCGCCTGGCTCGACATCTGGGCCGCGCCGATCCGTCTCGATCCGAACTGGAATGGCGGCGATTATTACGATGGCGAGGCCCCGAATGCGGGGCTGGCGCAGGCGCTCAAGATCGTGACGCTCCATGCGCAGTCGCCGGAATGGTCGAACGCCGCTTTTGGCCGCAATTGGGCGGATGAGAGCGCCGATCCGGGGGCGAGTTTTGACAATGAATACGCGGTCGTCTCCACCCTCAACGCGGCGGGCGCGGCGCGGGCAGGGGCGTCCGACGCGAACCATTTCCTCTATCTCGTGAAGGCCAACCAGCAATTCGTTGCGGGCGGCGGGGAGAATGTGTTCGAGGGGCTGCTCGATATCGACGTGCCGGTGATGCTGATCCACTCCAACGAGGATCTCGTCTTCCCCGGCGATGCGGTGCGCGAGACGGCGGCGATCATCAAATCCGATGGCACCCCGGTTCAGGTGGTCGAGCTGCAAGGCACGCGCGGGCATCTCGACGGGGTGGTGAATATGCTTCAGGCGGCCCCGCAGATCGCGGCGTTTTTGGCGGCGGGTGAGGAGGCTCCGGCGGAAGAGGCGCCTGCAGAAGAGACCGCTGAGGAGGACGCGGCTGACAGCGAAGCTGCCGAGGGCACGGCGGACAGCGAAGGCGCGGAGGCGCAGTAAGCGAAAGGAGCGCGGTGTTGCGCCGCGCTCCTTAAATCCCAGCGGGGTTTACGCCTCAGGCCTCAGAACCGCCAGGAGGTGCGCAGGCTGGTGCTCCACGCATCCGCGTCGATGCCCGAGCCGCCGATGTCCTCGAAATTATGCTCCAGAAGTTCCACGCCGACGCTGGCTTTCGGGGTGAAGGCATAGGACGCGCCGAGGCCGTAGAACTCGCCCCACTCGTCGCCCAAACCATCCACATCGACATTCGCCGCGCCGCCGACGACATAGGCAAGGACATTGCCGAACTCATAGCCCGCGCTGGCCTTCAGGCGCAGCACCCGATCCACGGTGATCGCATCGGGGACAAGCTCGATATCCGTCCAGTCATGCTCGATTTCGCCGCCCACAACCCAACGGCCGCCGTCATAGCGGTAACCGGCATGAAGGCCGAATGCGGTGTCATCTTCTTCGATATCCACATCGGTTTCGACCTCAAGATTGCCGACACCCGCGCCGAGATAGAACCCCGACCAGTCCTGCGCCCAAACCGACGTCGTTGACAGCGCCAAAACTGCTGCGCCCATTGCAAGATGCTTTTTCATTTTTTCCTCCAGATCAGGTTTGTTCTCGAAGCCCCGCACCCGCAGCCTCGTTAACCTTTACGCGTGAGGGGGAGAGAAGGTTGCAAGCGGGCGTGTGGTGGGGGATGACATTTTTGTGAGGGGGCGTTTGTGTTAAGCGCGAATTCGGTTCAGATTATTTTTGGGAAGACCGAGACTCTCAAGAGAGTTGGGGGCTTTTGATGCTCCTTGCCATTAAAACCTGAAGGCGACACCAAACTCCAATAGCTAGGCATAATTTTCTCAAATTAAAATTTTCATAATGTGCAGTTTGTGATTAGGTTGAGGAGTTTAATTCCAACATGGAGACACAGATGCGCTTCGTTAGTACCCTATCTTTAGTTTTGGCTATGGCCGCCTGTAGTACGGATTTGTCGAGCGAAGCTTCCAATGTTCGGCAGATTTCATTGAACGCTGCCGAAAGCTGTCAATTTCTCGGAGGTGTCACTGGCTCCGGTATGTTTGGCATGACCGAAGCGATGGATACGACGAGCGCCTATAATCAGCTTCGCAATTCGGTATCGGAAATGGGTGGCAATGCATTTGTCGTCTCATCATCGAGCAGTTCAATGGAGTCTGCGGTCGTGCAGGCAGACGCCTACGATTGCTAAAAAGCCGAGCTAGGAGAGTGTAGTAGTTATCTGTGCTCTCTCAATTCCCCCTTACACCTCAAATTCCGCGAAAACCGGCACATGATCCGACGGTTTCTCAGCTCCTCTCCATTCCCGTTTGATCCAGCTTGAGCGGGACGCGCTTTCCAGATCGCCGCTGGCCCAGATGTGGTCGAGGCGGCGGCCTTTGTCGGCGGCGTCCCAGTCGCGGGCGCGGTAGGACCACCAGCTGTAGAGTTGGCCTTCGGGGATGTGTTTGCGGGTGATGTCGACCCAGCCGCCGGCGTCCTGCATCGCGGTCATGGCCTCGACCTCGATCGGCGTGTGGCTGACCACTTTGAGCAGCTGTTTGTGGGACCAGACGTCATCCTCGCGCGGCGCGATATTGAAATCGCCGACGATGATGGATTTTTCCGGGCGCTGGCCTGCGAACCAGGTTTTCATCCGGTCAAGAAAATCGAGTTTATGGGCGAATTTGGCGTTTTTCTCGGGGTCCGGCTCGTCGCCGCCTGCGGGGATGTAGACGTTATGAAGGGTGATCCCGTTCTCCAGCCGCGCGCCGATATGGCGGGCATGGGACTCGCGGCAGATCGGCGGCACGCTTCCGTCCTCCAGCGGCGCCAGCGGGATTTTCGACAGGATCATCACGCCGTTATAGCCCTTTTGCCCGGCCGCGACCCAGTGGGAATAGCCGAGTTCCGCGAAGCCCTCCAAAGGGATTTTCTCCACCGGCGATTTGGTTTCTTGCAAGCACAGCACATCGGGCGCATCCTCTTTGAGCATATCGAGAACCAGCGCTTCGCGCAGACGCACCGAGTTGATGTTCCAGGTTGCAAGTTTCATGGCCGTCTCCTTCTTTCGCGGGGGAGACTGCCCCGAGTGAGGACAAGGTGCAAGCTGCCCGGCGCGCGTCATGGCGTAAGGAGACCCTATTCATGAAAAAGATTTTGATGCTTGCCCCGCTCGTCGGCCTTGTGGCCGCCTGTCAGCCCGCCGCTGAGGAGGAGCCCTCCGTGACCATCGTGCCGCTCACCTATAGCTGCGCCGGGCAGGATTATGGCGTGATTGCCGGGGAGGGCGTGGCCTATATCGACGATTCAGAGGGCCGCAAGACGCTGGATCAGATCCCAGCGGCCAGCGGGTCGCGCTATGCGGGGGAGGGTTATGGTTTCCACATGAAGGGCAATGAGGCGATCCTGCAATTGGATGACGGCGAGGATAGCTGCACCCTGATCCCGTTCCGCGCGGGCGGGAATGAACCGTTCTGGTCGGTCTCGGTGGAAGGGCGCAGCATGACGCTGGCCCGACCCGATTTCGAGGATGTGGTTGTCCCGACGGCGAGTGTGAGCCGCACAGATACGGGCTGGCAGTTTGCCGCCAGCGCCTTCACCCTCGACGTCACGGACCAGCGCTGTGACGATACGATGGCCGACCGCAGCTATCCTTTCACCGCGAGCGTCACGGTCGGCGGGATGGAAATGACCGGCTGCGCCGGCGCGCATTTCAATGAAGGACCGCTCTGAGTCCCCAAAGCACCGTTTGGAGGTTTTTCAGCCTCCAAACATAAAATTGTCTTGAAACAATCAGATAGCCGATTCACCCTGTCGGTGAGGGCATGTTACGTGCCCGTCACTTAAAGGAGAGAAGATGAACAGCATTATCTATCTGGTCGGCCTCGTTGTCGTGGTCGTCCTGATTCTGAAGCTGCTCGGCGTTTACTGAGCCTTGAAAAACAGGGTGCGGCGGTCAGCGCCGCAACCCGATCCCGCGCAGGAACCGCCCAAAGGCACCTTCACGCTGCACCGGCTGCTGCCGCGCCTTGCCGCCGCGATCAATGCCGCTGCGCAGCTCTTTCACCACATCGGTGACCGCCTTGACCGTCTGATCCGTCGCCGCGCCCTCGGCAAGACTCGCCTCCAGCGCATCGACAATCACGGAGCCCGCGACCACCGCATCGGCGAACCGCCCGACCTCTTCGGTGTCCTTGGCGGTCTTGATCCCGAAACCCACGGCAATCGGCAGATCCGTTTTCGCGCGGATCGGGGTCAACGCCTCTTTCACAGCGGCGAAATTCGCGGTCGCCGCGCCGGTCGTCCCCTTGATCGAGACATAATAGAGAAAGCCCGAGGTGTTTTGCAGAACCTTGCCGAGCCGCTTGTCATCGGTGGTCGGCGTCACAAGGCGGATGAGATCGAGACCTGCGATCTGCGCCTGCGGGGCGATCTCGGCATCCATCTCCGCCGGAACATCCACGACGATCAGCCCGTCCACGCCCGCCGTCGCCGCCTCGGTGCAGAATTTCTCCACGCCATAGGCGTAAATCGGGTTGAAATAGCCCATCAGAATAATGGGCGTGCTGTCATTCTCCGCCCGGAACCGGCCCACCATGTCGAGCGTCTGCCCCAACGGAACCTGGTTTTTCAATGCGCGGATCCCCGCACGCTGCACCGACGGACCATCGGCCACCGGATCGGTGAAGGGCATCCCGAACTCGACAATATCCGCCCCCGCTTCGGGCAGGGCTTTCAGCACATTGAGCGCGGTCTCGGCGTCCGGATCGCCCGCCATGGTAAAGGTGACAAGCGCCGCGCGATCCTCGGCGCGGCAACGGGCGAAAGTGTCGGTCAGGCGATGCGTCATAGTGGTCTCCTTGCGCATGAGTGAAACCACACTGGCGCGCGGAAGGAAAGCGGAGAGAGAGAAATTTTGACGGGAAGGGGTTTAGACAATACCGGCACTCGTGATCTCCGCTAGATCATCAAAATAGTCTTGGTGAATTCTTAGGTGTGGTCGCTTTGCTATTTTGGGTGAGATCGACTTTTGTGCACAGCTTTATTGATCTTTCGAACCGCATGTGTGCGGCTTTACCTTTGGATGAGATCACCTCTCGTACCGGGTTTGCAGAACAGCTAACGTGACATAAAGGCCGACGAAAACGACCCAAGTAAGGCTCGCTGACAAAAGGATCTAAATGACTTTCTTTTCTAATATTGACGCGATCAATCACGCCTGCCGTACGCTCGGACTTGATGCCTCGTCATCGCGCCTTTTGATTGAAACTGCGCGTCCAACGATTTGGTTAAGGCACAGCGATCCCGCTCCCGACGTCGGTTTGCCAGTTCGCACATCGAAGGTGGGCGGCGAACCAGATTTACCGCCTGAACTTGCTTGGCCCGTAAGGCCGCCTCTTGCAGATTGCGAGCGCTATGCGCAGCTACTGAGGGACTCTATCGTTTTACCGGAGCAGGAAGTCTTCGTAGACTTTGCAATCGACCTTCTCGGAAAACCCTTTCCGATGGCTTTTCTTGCGCAAGTCGACCTCGAAGCTATGGCGCACGAACAAGGTTTCGATCCTGCGCTGCCAGATCGGGGTATGCTTTGGGCTTTTAATGATTCATTTGCAGATTGGTATGGCCCGCAATCGCCGCATGGAGGCATCACCTTGCTTTGGAGCGATGCGAGCGGGCTGAGGCGGCATGAAACACCGGCCCTTCTCCGCGAGGCATGGCAACTTGGTGTTTCAGACTTTGGAACCCCGATGGTGGAACCTTGGGACGCGGATATAGAAGCAGAGCCGCTCTCGCCTATTTCAGGGTGGACGGTGAATCCGCGACGAGATCAAGCTTTCTACCACCGACTGGCAGACGAGAGATTCGAGTTTGCGGATGGCGGGGGCGACCAACTTGGTGGCTGGGAGGTCCCGCTTCAACAAGATATGCACGGCGACGTCGAAATGATTGCTACTGGACCGGGGCCGGACAATGACGACCAAATAGCCCGTGCAAGAGAACGCTGGCGACATGTGCTGACAATAAATGCCGAGACATACCTATCGCGGCTCATGCCAACATGGGGTGACGGTGCGATGTATATGTTTGTTGATGAGAAAGACCTCGCCGAATGTCGATTTGACCGCGCAGTAGGGACCTCACAAATGACCTGAGGAGACCTAATTAGCTGAGGTCTAATTGAAAATAGGGTTCAGCGGGTGTGATGAGGAGCAACCGCGGCCTCAGAACGGCGCGCGACCACGCCAGCCCTACCGCTGCCCCGCCCGGATCCGATCCGGTTCGGCCCGCCACAGGAGGTTCCCCTGTGCGGGGGTGTCGCCGGGCAGGGCGAAGGGGATGTTCATTTCGCGGAGTTGGCCGGGGGGCACCGTGACATAGGCCGAGCCGCGGCCTTCGCCGATGATCTCGCAGGCGTCGCTTTCGGTGGTTGTGGGGCAGTCGAGCATCTGGAGGCGCATGGTCACGCTTTCGAGCGGCACCGCGCCGTCATTATGCACCCGCATCGAGAGCATCCGTCCGCCGGGGCGCTCGCCAAGGGCCATGTCGGTGATGCGCAGATCCTCGACGCTGAGGGTGCTGTCATCCGGCCCGCCATCGGTGAGAAGATAGGTGCCGAGCCCGCCCGCCATGAGGATCGCGAGACCCGCCGCCGCAAGCCGCAGGCGCGGCAGGGCGATGGCGATGAGGGCGAGGGTCAGAAGGATCAATAAAAAGAGCGCCATACCCATAATATAGGTATGGCGCGCATAAAGGACCAGATCGGCCCTGTGGAAAACCTGCCCGCGCATGTGGCGGGCAGGGGGTGGTTACGAGGCTTCCTTGAGGATGTCCGAGAGCGAGAAGGCCGCACGCATCAACTCGCGGGTATACTCGGTTTGCGGCGCGTCGAAGATCTGATCGACGGGGCCTTCCTCCACGACCTTGCCCTGTTTCATCACCATCACGTAGTCCGAGAGCGCCCGGACGACCGCGAGATCGTGGCTGATGAAGATATAGGAGAGATCGTAGTCGCGCTGGAGTTGGCGCAAGAGCTCGATCACCTGTTTCTGGACGGAGCGGTCGAGCGCCGAGGTCGGCTCGTCGAGGACGATCACATCGGGTTTGAGGACCAGCGCCCGCGCGATGGCGATCCGCTGGCGCTGCCCGCCGGAGAATTCATGGGGGAAGCGGTTGCGCATGGCGCGGGTCAGCCCGACCTCCTCCAGAATATCGCCAGCGATCTTGTCGCGCTCCTTGGAGGACAGTTCCGGCTGGTGGACCAGCAGGCCCTCGGTGATGATCTGCCCGACATTCATGCGCGGGCTGAGCGAGCCGTAAGGGTCCTGGAACACCATTTGCAGGTCTTCGCGGAAGGGCCGCATTTCGGCGACATCGAGATCCGACAGCAGTTGCCCGCGATAGGCGATCCGCCCTTCGGATTTGTTGAGCCTGAGCAGCGCCCGCCCGAGGGTGGATTTGCCCGAGCCGGATTCGCCCACAACCCCGATGGTCTGGCCGCGTTTCAGCGCCAGCGAGATGTGGTCAACCGCCTTGAGTTCCCAGCCTTTCGAGAAGAGCCCGCCCGCATCGCCGAAGGTCACGCAGACATCATCGCCGGTGAGCAGGGTTTCGGCCCCCTCTTGCGGCGCGGCTTTGCGGCCCTCCGGCTCGGCAGCGAGCAGCATTTTTGTGTAGTCCGTCTCCGGATTGCCGAAAATCTGCGCGGCGGTGCCGTGTTCCACCAGATTGCCGCCCTGCATCACATAGACCCGGTCGGCGAAGGCTTCGACGATGGTCAGGTCGTGCGTGATGAAGAGGATCGACATGCCGATCTTGTCCTGCAATTCGCGCAGGAGCATCAGGATTTCCGCCTGAATGGTCACGTCGAGCGCGGTGGTCGGCTCGTCCGCGATCAGCAAATCCGGGTCATTGGCGAGCGCCATCGCGATCATTACGCGCTGGCGCTGCCCGCCGGACATCTCATGCGGATAGGCCTTCAGCTTGCGCTCCGGTTGGGGGATATGGACGAGCTGCAAAAGCTCCAGCGCCCGCGCCTCCGCCGCGCGGCCCTTGTAGCCGCCATGTTTTTTCAGCACCTCGATCAACTGCGCGCCGATCGTGTAGAGCGGATCAAGCGAGGTCATCGGCTCCTGAAAGATCATGGTGATCTTGGCACCGCGAATGCGGTTGAGCTTGTCCTTGGACGCGCCGAGAAGTTCCTCGCCGCGATATTTGATCGAGCCGGTGGCTTTGCCGTTGACGGCTAGAAGCCCCATGGCGGCCATCATCGTCTGGCTCTTGCCCGAGCCGGACTCGCCCACCACGGCCACGCGCTCGCCGGGCATCACATTGATCGAGATGCCTTTGACCGCGTGAACTTCGCCATCGGGGGTGTCGAAACGCACATGAACGTCGGTTGCGTCGAATACGGGTTGGTCAGTCATATCAACGGTCCTTCGGATCAAGCGCGTCGCGCAGGCCATCGCCAATGAAGTTCAGCGCAAAGAGCAGAACGGTCAGCGTGGCGGCCGGGAAGATCAGCATATAGGGCGCGCCGCGCATATTGCGGGCCCCTTCGGAGATCAGCACGCCGAGCGAGGTCAGCGGCTCCTGCACCCCGAGACCGAGGAAGGACAGGAAACTCTCCAGCAGGATCACTTTCGGGATCAGCAGGGTCATGTAGATGATGACCGGCCCGAGCGTGTTCGGCACGATATGGCGGCGCAGAATGCCGCGGGAGCGGACGCCAAGCGCCTCGGCGGCCTGCACGAATTCGCGGCGGCGGAGCGAGATGGTTTGCCCCCGCACGATCCGCGCCATGTCCAGCCATTCGACGCAGCCGACCGCGACGAACATCAGCGCGAGATTGCGGCCAAAGAACACCACCAGCAGGATCACGAAGAAGATGAAGGGCAGCGAATAGAGGATATCCACAAACCGCATCATCACGTTGTCCACACGCCCGCCGACAAAGCCCGCGATGGAGCCATAGGTCACGCCGATCACCAGCGCGACGGCGGTGGCCAGCGCCCCGATGATGAGCGAGACGCGCAGCGCGATCAGGGTGCGGGAGAGAAGATCCCGGCCATTCGCATCGGTGCCGAAGAAGAAGTAATTCTGCGCCACATCTGCGGTCAGGGTGCCACTCAGCCCGTCGCTCGCGATCTCGGTGAATTCGGCGTTCGAAAAGTCGTTCGCCCGTTCAAGATAGCGCGCATAGCGAGGGTCGATCTCGCGGGCGGAGGTGACGGGAATCGTGACCTTGCCGCCCTCGACGGTGATCTCGCCCAGCTCCATCCGGGCGCGGCGGAGCGCGTCCTCGGCGGCCGGGACGATCTCATCGGCGCGCGGATACGCCTCCAGACTCGCCGGCGTTTTCACATATTCCGGGAAAACCTGCGCATAGTGGTTGGGCACCACCATCGGCCCGAAAATCCCCGCCAGAGTCAGCAAAAGCAGCGTGAAGATCGCGACCATCGCCGCGCGGTTCTTTTTCAGCCGCATCAGGGCGGTTTGCCAGAGCGACCGGCTTTCGGTGTCGGGAAGTTGCTCCTGCCCCGGATCGAGCGGGGTCAGCGGATCATGGGGGAGTTGGGAAATATCACTCATAACGCACCCGTGGGTCGAGCGCCGCGTAGACGAGATCGACGATAAGATTGAAGAGGACGACAAAGACGGCGACGATCACGACGGTGCCCATAACGAGGGTATAGTCGCGGTTCAGCGCGCCTTGCACGAAGTAGCGGCCAATGCCGGGGATGCCGAAAATCTGCTCGACGACGATGGAGCCGGTGAGCAGCGCCGCCGCCGCCGGGCCGAGATAAGACACAACCGGCAGGATCGCCGCACGCAAACTATGCGTGACGATCACCGACCAGCGGCCGAGGCCGTAAGCGCGGGCGGTGCGGACATGGTCCGAGCGCAGCGCCTCGATCATCGCGCCGCGCACGAGGCGGGCGATCACGGCGATCTGCGGCAGGGCCAGGGTGATGACCGGTAGGATCATATGCTCCAGCGACCAGTTCTCCCAGCCGCCCGCGGGCAGCCAGCCGAGCATCACGCCAAAGACCAGCGCCAGCACGGGCGCGACGACGAAATTCGGGATGGTGATGCCGAAGGTCGCGGTGGCGATCACGGCATAGTCGATCCAGCTGTTCTGGCGCACGGCGGCGATGGAGCCGAGGGTGGCACCGATCACGAGGGCGACCGCGAGGGCGGTCAGGCCAAGCTGGATGGAGACGGGCAGGCCGTTGCCCAGAATATCCTGCACACGCAGGTCGCGATAGACAAAGCTCGGGCCAAGATCGCCTTTCGCGAGATTGCCCAGATACATGAGATATTGCTCATGGAGCGGCTTATCGAGGCCAAAGGTGGCGTTGATATTCGCCATCACGGTCGGCTCCAGTGGGCGCTCGCCGTCGAAGGGGCCGCCCGGGGCGATCCGCATCAGGAAAAACGTGGCGGTAATGATCAAAAACAGGGTGGGAATAGCGCTCAACAGGCGCCGCAAAACATAGGAGAGCATGGTTCAAACCCCCAAAAGGGCACCGCCCCCGAAACAAGGGGACGGCGCGGTTGCGGGTTTACTCTGCGATCGAGAGGAAGCGCGTCGGGTGGTTGTCGTCGATGTTATCGACCCAGCCTTGCAGTTTCGGCGACACGAGGCCGTGCGAGCTGTACCACAGCAGCGGAATCCGCGGGACATCGCGCAGAACGATTTCCTCGGCTTGCTTCATGATTTCGGCGCGCGCCACGAGATCCTGCTCGGCGGCGGCCTCCTCCATCAGCGCGTCATACTCATCATTGGCATAGTTGGCGTAGTTGAAGCCGTCATTGCCTTGCTCCAGCAGGAACAGGAAGTTCTGCGGGTCGGAATAGTCGCCGATCCAGCCTGCGCGGACGACATCATAATCGCTGGTGTCGCGAAGATGGGCATAATGCGCCGACGCGTCGCGGACGTTGTAGGTCACATCCACATAGATCGGGGCCCACATCTCGGCAATCGCGGTGGCGGTCGCCTTGTGGTTCTCCGAGGTGTTGTAGCTGAGTTCGATCTCAAGGCGGTTGTCGTCGGAATAGCCCGCCTCTTCCATCAGCGCGATGGCGGCGTCCTCACGGTCGAGAAGCGAGTCCTCGGACCACTCATAGGTCGGCGCTTCGACCTCATAGTTGCCGATCCCCGGCGGGATGTAGCCATATGCCGGCGCCATCGAGCCCTGCCAGATTTCATTGGCGAGGAATTCGCGGTCGATCACCATGTTCAGCGCCTGACGGACATTCACATCGTCAAAACGCTCGGTGTTGATGTCATAGTAATAGGTGCCGAGATACGGGGGCAGGCGCACGGCATCGCCATGCTCGGCCTTCAGGCGCTCAAGATCTTCCGCCGGAAGGTCGGAGCAGGAATGGATCTCGCCCGCTTCCCAACGGCGCACACAGGTCGCGCGGTCTTCGAAGGGGATATACTGCACTTCGTCGATAGCGACATTCTCGGCATCGTGGAATTCCGGGTTCTTTTGCAGAACGATGCGCTCGTTCAGCGCGACCTCTTGCAGCGTATACGCGCCGTTCGAGACCATGTTGCCCGCTTGGGTGAAGTCACCGGCTTCGACGCTGGCCGGGTGCATCGGCAGACCGGTCTGGTGAGTCAGCAGCTCAATGAAATAAGGGGTCGGCTGTTCCAGCGTGATTTCGAGGGTCTTATCGTCCACAGCGCGGATGCCAAGCTCTTCAACCGGCATTTCGCCCGTGTTCACGGCCTCTGCGTTTTTGATGGCATATTGAATGGTCGCATAAGACGCAGCTGTCGCCGGGTCTTGCAGGCGGCGGAAGGCAAAGACGAAATCATTAGCGGTCACCGGATCGCCATTCGACCATTTTGCATCCTCGCGGATGGTAAAGGTATAAACCGTGCCGTCTTCGCTCTCTTCCCAGCTTTCTGCGACGCCGGGTGCGAGTTCGTTATTCGCGTCCTTGATGACGAGACCTTCAAAGAGGTCGCGCATGATGTGGCCCTCGGCGACGGTGGAGGTCTTGTGGTGATCCAGTGTCTCCGGGTCGCCATCGTTGCCGCGCATATAGGTCACGGCATGGGCCTGGCTCGCCATCAATGCGATGGCCGAAACGGTTGCGATTGTTTTCAACATTTTTCTTCTTACTCCCTGATAGAGTTATTCATGTCAGAAAGGTTGCCCAAAATTTGGGCGCTCGCAAGGGGAACAAAATGAGAGTGATGCGGAGATTTTTATGCAACGCTTTGCTTAGTTAAGCGTTTAAGCACTGAAGTTTACTTGCGCTACCTTCACCGATCCGATTTGGTGAGCACATGCCTCAAAGGAGTTTTTCCCCCGTGATCCGCTCGGCCGTCTTCCTTCTCATGAGCAGCGTTCCGGCGCTTTTGATGACCCCGCAAAAAGCACAAGCCTTTGAACTCTTTGGAATTCATTTGTGGGGAGACGAAGATGAAGGCGAGGTCGATGTGATCGACCCGCATAATTACGAGGTCACGATCACCGCCGATGACGACACGGCCAAGGACATCACGGAATCGGCCTCGGCGCTTTGGGAAGACCGCGACGATCCGGCCTCTGGCTCCGCCGGGGTTATCGCGAAAGCACGGGGCGATTACCGCAATATTATCGGCGCGATGTATGACGAGGCCCGCTATGGCCCTGTCGTCTCTATTAAAATTAATGGTCAGGAAGCCTCAGAAATCGAGTTGGACGCGCCTTTGCCGAATCCCGTGCCGGTGGAAATCACGGTGAGCGCCGGGCCGGAATTCGAGTTTGGCCGCGCCGAGATTGGCAACCGCTATACCGGCTACATTAAGACCGAGGATGACATCGGCACCTCGCCCGAGGATGTCGGGTTTGAGACCGGGGAGCCCGCCCGCGCCGGTGTGGTGGACCGCGCCGCCCGCGCAACGACGCGGCTTTGGCGCCAGCTTGGCTATCCCAAAGCCACCGCATATGCCCCCGACGCCGTGGCCGATCACGACCGCCAGCAGCTTGATGTGTATGTTCCGGTCGAGCCGGGTTCACGCGCCAATTTTGGCCGCACCAGCATCGCCGGCACGGAGCGGATGGACCCGAATTATACCGTCTATATGGCCGATATCCCCGAGGGTCAGGAGTTCGACCCCGATGTGATCGAGGAAGCCGAAGAGCGCATCGGGCGGCTCGACGTGTTCCGCATGCTGCGCTTCGAGGAGCCGGAGAGCATCAACCCCGATGGCAGCTATCCGATCCATATCGAAGTGGAGGAAAAACCGCTGCGCCGCATTTCCTTCGGGGCAGAGCTGTCCTCGCTCGACGGGGTGAGCCTTGAAAGCTACTGGTATCACCGCAACCTCTTTGGCCGCGCCGAGCGCCTGCGCTTCGACGCCTCGGTCAGCCGCATCGGCTCCAGCGAAGACATCAGCGACATCGATGATGTAAACGATATCGACTACTCGGTCGGCGTCACCTACACCATGCCGGGCCTGTTCGACCCGGATCTCGATTTCGTCTCCTCCGTCTTTGCCGAACAGGAAGTGTTCGAGACTTACCGCGACGAAAGCGTCAGCGCGCGGACGGGCTTCAACTATATCTACGACAAATACACCTCCGGCAGCCTCTTCGCCGTGGTCGAGAAATCCGAAGTGGTGGACGCGACCGGGACGCAGGAATTCCTCCTGTTCGGCGCCGAAAGCGCCATCGAATGGGACCGCCGCGACAGCGAAACGGACCCGCGTTCCGGCTTCTATCTGCGCGGCACGTTTGACGCCTATTACGAGGCCGAATACGAGAACTTCCCCCTCCGCCCGACGCTGGAAGGCCGCTATTACAAAGGCTTTGGCACCGATAATCGTTTCGTGCTGGCAGGCCGGGTCAAGGTCGGCTCGCTCCTGAACACCGATCTCGATGAAGCGCCAAACAGCCTGACCTTCTACGCCGGCGGCGGCGGCTCCGTGCGCGGCTATGAATACAAGCAGATCGGCATCGTCACCGGACAGGATGAAGACGGCGACGACATTGTCGAAGGCGGTCTCTCGCTGGTCGAAACCTCGGTCGAATTCCGCGCCGATATCACCGATAACTGGGGCGCGGTCGCCTTCGTTGATGGCGGTCTCGTCACCGATGAAACCACGCCGGACTTCTCGGGCGACATGCTCTTTGGCGCGGGCCTCGGCATACGCCGCCAGACCGGGCTCGGCCCGATCCGCGTCGATGTGGCGGTCCCGCTTGACAAAGACAAAGCAGACGAAAACTTCGGGGTCTATATCGGTCTCGGGCAGGCATTTTGATGACACGCAAAACCCTTCTTACCGGCCTTCTCCTGTCCACCGCGCTCGTGCTGCCGCTCTCCGCGCAACAAGATGGCGACGAGGATGAAAACGGCTTCATCGTCCGCCAGCTTGAACAGCGGCTGTCGAGCGAAAACATGACCGTCAGCATTTCGGGCGTCGATGGCGCGCTGTCGAGCAATGCCCGCGTCGGCGAAATCAGCTTTGCCGATGAGGACGGCCCGTGGCTGACCATCCGCAACGCCGAGCTGGACTGGAACCGCCTCGCGCTCCTGCGCGGCCGCGTGAACATCAACCGCCTCGCCGCCGAAAGCATCGAGATCCCGCGCTTGCCGGGGCAGGGCGGCGATCAGGTCGAGACGGAAGCCAAGCCCTTCACGCTCCCCGATCTGCCGGTCTCGCTCAATCTGGGTGAGCTCGATATTCAGCGCGTCGAGGTGGGCGAGCCGGTCGTCGGTGAGGCGTTCGCCGCCTCCGTCACGGGCGGGATGACCTTTGACGACGCGGCGATTGACGCGACCATGAATCTGGAGCGCCTCGACAACGGCGACAATGGCGGCAATATCAGCGTGACGGCGCAGTTCGACAGCAACAGCCGCGACACACTGATCGACATTTCGACCTATGAGCCGCCGGGCGGTCTCGTCTCCTCCTTGCTCAACATCGAAGGGCAGCCGGAAATTTCGCTTGAGGTGCAGGGCGAGGGCAAACTCGACAATCTCGACGTGAATATCGACCTGGAGACCGACAGCGAAGACCTCGTCGTTGGCACGGTCGCCATGCGTCAGGGTGAGCAGGGTCTCGGTTTCGGCGCGGATCTGCGCGGCCAGATGGCCCGCGTCGTGCCGGAGCGCTACCGCCCCTTCCTTGAGGGCGAAAGCACGGTGAAGGTGCAGGGCGTCAACAAAGGCGAAGGCGCGGTTGAACTCAGCGAGCTTGCCGTTGAAACCAATGCGCTGTCCCTCTCCGGCCAGCTTGAAACGCTTCAGGGCGGCTTCCTGCGCCGTCTCGATCTGCAAGGTCAGCTTGGCGATGGCACCGAGGATGTGCCGCTCCCGGCGGGCGAGACCGAGGCGTCGCTGCGGCAGGCCAATATCGACATTCGCTATGGCTTGGAAGGGTCCGACGCATGGGATGGCTCCATCACCGCCGAGGCGCTGCAATTCGACGAGATTTCCGCCGAAGCGCTCGACATTGATCTGGGCGGCGAGGCGCAAGCCCTTGATGATGCGGAAAATCGTCTCGTGACGGTTGGCATCACCGGCGGGCTGCGCGGTCTCGATGCGGAGGATGCGGACACGGCGCGCGCCCTTGGCGATGCGCTCGATCTCAACATTCAGGCGCGGCTCCCTGCGGGCCAGCCGGTCGAGTTACAAACCGCGCAAATCAGCGGCGAAGTGGGCGAGATCGGGCTTCAGGGCCTGATCGACGATTTCACCTTCGACGGCACCATCGAGGCCGATTTGCCGGACCTGACCCCGCTCGCGGGCCTCGCCAACCGTGATCTCGCGGGCGGCGGCAACCTGACCCTTGAGGGCAGCTATGGCCTGACTTCGGGCAAATTCGATTTCGACATTACCGGCCTCATGCAAGACCTTCAGGTCGGGCAGGAGCAGGCCAACGCCATGCTCGCGGGCGAGACCGCGCTCGATGGCCGCGCGATCCGTGACGAGGCGGGGCTCCTCTTCCGCGATGTGGAAGTCAACAACGGTCAGTTGCAGGCCAATCTCTCCGGCGTTGCCAACTCGAACCGCAACGACATTTCGCTCGACGCACTGATCCGCGATCTCGGAGTGCTGTCCGAAAACGCCTCCGGCGCGCTCAACCTCACGGCGACCGCCGAGGGCCGGGACGGCACGACCAATCTCACCGCCCGCGGCGATATCCCGAACGGCCAACTTCAGGGCCGCGACGCGCAGGATATCTATTTCGAATTCGCCGGCGTGAACGACGATGCGGGCCTGCGCGGCGATCTCTCGGGCGGCGGCGAGCTTGGCGATGCGCCGATCACGCTGGCTGGCTCCGTCGATATTGGCGAAGAACAGCGCCAGATCAGCGGTCTCGATCTCGCCATCGGCGCGACCGAGCTCGTCGGCGATGTGGTGCAGAATGTCGAATCTGGTCTCTTCGAGGGCGGCGTCCAGATCATCTCGCCGGATATTTCCGACGCCGCCGCGCTGGCGCTGATGGAAGCCGCCGGGTCCGTCGATCTCGATGTGCAGTTCTCGGCTGAAAATGGCGAGCAGGATGTGGCCGTCGATGGCGATCTCAACGGTATCGAGCAGGGCAATATCCGCATCGGCAACATCACCCTCGACGCGACCATCGCCAACGCCCTCGCCGCGCCGCAGATCAATGCGGATCTCTCGGGCGGCAACATCAGCTTCGGCGAAACCTCGGTCGATATCGTTGAAGGCTCGGCGACCACCAATGGCGACACCACCGATTTCAACGTGAACACCCGGCTCGGCAATGGCGCGACCATCGACGCAGCGGGTGCGGTCACGCAGGTCGAAGGCGGCATGGATCTCGCGCTCGACACGGCGCAGCTCAATCAAAACAACGCCTCCGCACGCCTCCTCAACCCCGCAGAAATCCAACTGCGCGGGCAGGATGTCACCCTTGGCGACATCGCGCTCGACGTGAATGGCGGGCGGGTCGAGGTCAGCGGCGAGGCGGGCGAGCAGCTCAACCTGCGCGCCAATCTCGCCAATGTCCCGCTCGATATCGCCAACGCCGTCGTGCCCAATCTCAACGCGGGCGGCATCGTCAACGGCAATGCGACCATCACCGGCTCGCGAACCCAGCCCAATGTCGATTTCGACGTGACGGGCCGCGACCTGACCGCCGCGCCGATCGCCAATGCCGGCGTGCCGCCCATCGATATCGACGCCAGCGGCGAGATGACCGGCACGGATCAGCTGGCCCTCAACGCTGCGCTCAACACCGATGACGGCGTCTCCGCCCGCGTGAACGGCACCACCTCGCTCAGCGGCGGGCCGGTCAACCTTTCGATCAATCTCGACGCCTTCCCGCTCGCCTTCGCCAACCGTTTTGTCGACGGGCAAAACCTGCGCGGCAGCGTCACTGGGACGGGGCAAGTCACCGGCTCGCTCACCGATCCGGCGGTCAGCTTCGATCTCGATGGCTCCGGCATCGGCGCGGCCCCGCTTGACAGTTTCGGCGCGAATGGCCTCTCGGCAGCGCTCACCGGCGAATATCGCGGGCAGGCGCTCAACGTCACCGGGCTTCAGGTGAACGGCCCCGCCGGGCTGACCCTCAACGCCCAGGGCTCCGTCCCCTTCAACGGCGGCGCGATGAACGTGAACGCCCAAGGCGCGCTGCCCCTCGATCTGCTCGACCAGACCCTGGCCAGCCGCAACGCCCGCGCCGACGGCGTCGTCAATCTCGACATTGCGGCGAGCGGCGCGCTCTCCAACCCACAACTCTCCGGCACCATCTCCACCAGCGGCGCGACCTATGTGGATGCGGGCCTCAACATCCGCGTCGAGAACATCGCGCTCGATGCGGCGCTGGCGGGCGACACGCTCAACCTCAACAGCCTCTCGGCGGAACTGGCGCGCGGCGGCACGATCAACGCCTCCGGCACGATGGGCATCGCCGCGCCCTTCCCGGCGGATATCGACATCACCATGCGCGGCATCCGCTATACCGATGGCGATATCGTCGCGACCCGCTTCAACGGCGATCTCTCCATCGACGGGCCGATCTATGGCGCGGGCCTCGTCTCGGGCCGGATCGATTTGAGCGAAACCGAAATCTCGATCCCGCAGGGCTTTGGCGGCTCCGCCGGTCTGCGTCTCGGGGTCGAGCATGTGAACGCGCCGCCCGCCGTGGAAGCCACGCTCGCCCGCGCCGCGATCCGCGAGCGCCAGCGCAGCCAGCAGGCCAGCCCGACCGATGATCTGCGGCTCGATATCGAGATTTCCGCCCCCGAGCGTGTGTTTGTGCGCGGACGCGGCCTCGACAGCGAGCTTGGCGGCAGCGTCCAGATCGAAGGCACCGTGGGCGATCCCGCCCCGATCGGCCAGTTCGAACTCAATCGCGGTCGCCTCAACCTGCTCGGCCAGCGGATCGACCTCGACGAAGGAACCCTGACCCTCAACGGCACGCTGACCCCGCGTCTGCGCCTCGTCGCGCTCACCCAGAGCAGCGATGTGACCGCGCAGGTGATCGTCGCTGGTCCGGTCAATGATCTCGATCTGACCTTCCAGAGTACCCCGGAACTGCCCGAGGACGAGGTGCTGGCCCGCGTGATCTTCGACCGCTCGATCTCCGAGCTGTCGGCCTTCCAGCTTGCCCAGCTGGCGGCGGCGGTGTCGGAACTGACCGGCGGCGGCGATGGCGGCGTGATGAGCGAGATCCGCGAGACCATCGGCTTCGACAATCTCGACGTGAAAACCGACGAGGATGGCGAAACCGCGGTGCAGGCCGGCAAATATCTCTCCGATGATGTCTACACCACCATCGAGACCAACTCCGCCGGGACCACCGAGGCCGGCGTCAGCGTGGATATCACCGAGCATATCCGAGGCCGCATCTCCGTCGATAACGAGAGCGAAGGCACCATCGGCATCTATTACGAGCGGGATTATTGAGGAGGGGGCTGCGGCCCCCTCTAGGGTCGTGAGATCTCGGCGATATCGTCCAGATCCACGTCCCGGTGCAGGATCGTCTTGTAAGCGATCAGCGCCGCGCGCGGCATGACCCAGACGGTTTGGCCCAAAACCTCCCGCCGCACGGAACTTGCGAAATCAATCTCTTGCGGCATCCAAGCGCCGGTCCGTCCGTCTCGAAGGGCGAGGCGGTCCGGGCTGCCAATCTCGATCCGTTGGCCTGCATGATCGAGCTTAACATAAGTTAGCGACCATGGGCCTTCGACCAGCGTCTCCGGCCCCCAGATGATGCTCGGCGCGATGCTGTCGATAAAGTCGCGGTCGCCCTCGAAAGGCACATAAAGATCAATGTCATGCAAAGCCCGCGTCGCCCCATAGGCGCGCGCCGCGAGGCCGCCGACGATTTGATAGGGGAGGCCCGCCGCCTCGATTTCGGAAACAATCCACGCCAGCGCAGCGGCGGCGCGGGCGCTCACTTGGCCTGCGCCAGCAGCTTCTCCGCCCCTTGCCGCGCCAGCGGGGTCAGCCCGTCGCCGCCCGCATCGAGATGCGCCGCCATCGCGGCCCGCATCCGGGGGTCCCAGAATTTCTCGATATGGCCTGCGACCCCGTCAACCGCCTCCGTTTCGGGATAAGCGGCGAAGAAATCCGCGATCTGGTTGGCCATGGTGACAAGGTGGTCAGGCTTCATCAGCGGCTCCGAACTGGGCGGGATCGAACAGCATCACATCGCCCTTGGCCCGTGCGGCGATGGCCAGCCCTGCATCCGCAGCCAGCCGTAGCGCCAGCGCGCTAGGCGGGGAGATCGCGGCCAGAAGCGGGGTGCCGAGGGTTGCGGCTTTCTGCACCATCTCGACGCTCACCCGGCTCGACAGGGTCACGAAATCGCCGGGCTTCGGCCCGCCCGCGCGCAGGGCCCCGCCGATGAGTTTGTCGAGGGCGTTATGGCGGCCAATATCCTCCCGGATCAGCCGGACCTCGCCCGAGCCGTTGCACAGCGCCGCGCCGTGGACGGAATGGTTGAGAGCCTTCATCTCCTGCGCCTCGCGCAGCGCGTCGAAACTGCGCAGGATGGCGGCAACTGTGGGCCGGGCGCCGGTCACAGCCCGCGCGGGCCGCACCGCTGCGTCGAGACTTTGCGCCCCGCAGATCCCGCAGCCCGACCGGCCCGCGATGCGGCGGCGGCGGTCTTCGGCGGCGGTGAAAATCTCCGGGTCGGCCTTCAGATTGACCAGCCAACCATCCGCCGCTTCGGCGATTTTCACATCCGTCAGAACCTCCGCGGAAGGCACCAAGCCTTCGGACAGCGCGAAGCCGAGGGCGAAGTCCTCAAGGTCCGCCGGGGTCGCCATCATCACCGCGAAGCGTTGCCCGTTCGTTAAGATCGCGACCGGCATTTCCTCGGAAACATACCAACCGGTCGGTATGTTTCCGCCCTCCGCGGTTAAAACCCGACCCCTGGCATAGGGTGAATGAATCGATTTGTCGGACTTGTCGAGCATCACTCCGCCGCCGGAAGGTCGATCCCGTAATGGGTCTCTTCCATTTCTTCGCGCCTGGTCTGCCAGTCCGAGGGCTGGTTGGAGCGCGTCACTTGCACGGCGGTCACCTTATATTCGGGACAGTTGGTGGCCCAGTCGGAATTCTCGGTTGTGATCACATTCGCACCGGACAGGGGGTGGTGGAAGGTCGTGTAGACCACGCCTTGCGGCATCCGGTCCGAGACCCGCGCGCGGAGCGTCGTGGTGCCGATGCGGCTGCCGATGGAGACCATGTCGCCGGTGGCGATCCCGCGTTCTTCGGCGTCGAAGGGATGGATCTCCAGCTCGTCGGTTTCGTGCCATTGGCTGTTCTCGGTGCGGCGGGTTTGCTGCCCGACATTATACTGGCTGAGGATGCGGCCCGTAGTCAGGATCAGCGGGTAGAAGCGCGTGGTCCGCTCCGGCGTCGGGACGAATTCGGTCAGCATGAACTGGCCCTCACCGCGCACGAAGCCGTCCACATGCATGATCGGCGCGCCGTCCGGGTGCGCGTCGTTGACGGGCCATTGCAGGGTTTCGCGGTCGAGCCGGTCGAAGCTGACGCCCGCAAAGGTCGGGGTGAGGCGGGCGATCTCGTCCATGATCTCGGAGGCGCTGGCATAGTGCATGTCGTAGCCCATGGCGCGGGAAAGGCGGCAGACGGCTTCCCATTCGCTGAGGCCGGATTTCTCCGCCATGACCGGGCGCACGCGGTTGATGCGGCGCTCGGCATTGGTGAAGGTCCCGTCTTTTTCGAGGAAGGACGTGCCGGGCAGGAAGACATGGGCGAAGGCGGCGGTCTCATTGAGGAACAGGTCCATGACGACGAGGCAATCCAGCGCCTCCAGCGCCGCTTGCACATGGGCGGTGTTGGGGTCGGACTGGGCGATGTCCTCGCCCTGCACGAAAAGGCCGCGATAGGAGCCGTCGAGGGCGGCGTCGAACATGTTGGGGATGCGGAGGCCCGGCTCGGGGTCGAGCGGCACGCCCCAATCGGTCTCAAACAGGCTGCGCACATCATCAAGGCCGACATGGCGGTAGCCGGAGAACTCATGCGGGAAGCTGCCCATATCGCAGGAGCCTTGGACATTGTTCTGGCCGCGCAGCGGGTTCACGCCGACGCCTTCGCGCCCGATATTGCCGGTGGCCATGGCAAGGTTGGCCATCGCCATCACCATGGTCGAGCCTTGGCTATGTTCGGTGACGCCGAGGCCGTAATAGATCGCGGCGTTGCCCGCCTTGGCATAGGTGCGGGCGGCGAGGCGGATATGCTCGGCGCCGACGCCGGTGGCCTCCTCAACCGCCTCGGGGGCGTGGCGCGGATCGGCGATGAAGTCCCGCCAGAGAGTGAAACTTTTCGCCTCGCAGCGTTCGGCGACGAAGGCTTCATCGACCAGCCCCTCGGTCACGACAACATGGGCGAGCGCATTCATCAGCGCCACATTCGCGCCGGGTTTGAGCTGGAGGTGATGGGCCGCCTCGATATGGGGGGATTTGACGAGATCAATGCGGCGCGGGTCCGCCACGATGATCTGCGCGCCCTGCCGGAGCCGCTTTTTCATGCGGCTGCCAAAGACGGGATGCGCGTCCGTCGGGTTCGCGCCGATGAGCAGCATCACGTCACATTGATCGACGGATTTGAAATCCTGCGTCCCGGCGGAGGTGCCGAAGGTTTGCGAGAGGCCATAGCCGGTCGGCGAATGGCAAACCCGCGCGCAGGTATCGACATTGTTGTTGCCGAAGGCGGCGCGGATCATCTTCTGGACAACGAACACTTCTTCATTGGTGCAGCGGCTCGACGTGATGCCGCCGATGGAGGCGCGGCCATGCTGGTTTTGGATCGCCTTGAACCGGTCGGCGGCGAAGGCGATGGCCTCGTCCCAACTGACCTTGCGCCAAGGATCGGTGATTGCCTCGCGGATCATCGGCTCCGTCTGGCGGTCCTTATGGGTGGCATAGCCGAAGGCGAAACGGCCTTTGACGCAGCTATGCCCCTCATTCGCGCCGCCGGTTTTCGAGGGCACCATGCGGATGACCTCCTCGCCCTGCATTTCGGCGCGGAAGGAACAGCCGACGCCGCAATAAGCGCAGGTGGTCTCGACCGTGCGGCGCGGGATGCCGTGATCCACGACGGATTTTTCCATCAGTGTGGCGGTCGGGCAGGCCTGGACGCAGGCCCCGCAGGAGACGCATTCCGAGCCAAAGAAATCATCGGCCCCGGTGCCGGCGGAGACGCGGCTGTCGAACCCGCGCCCTTCGATGGTGAGCGCGAAGGTGCCCTGGACCTCCTCGCAGGCGCGCACGCAGAGCGAGCAGACAATGCATTTGCTCGGGTCATATTGGAAATAGGGGTTGGAGAGGTCCGGCGCGGCTTTGCTCTCCACGTCGAAATGGTTCTCGCCCTCCATGCCGTAGCGGACTTCGCGGAGGCCCACTTGCCCGGCCACATCCTGCAAATTGCAATCGCCATTGGCCGAACAGGTGAGGCAGTCGAGCGGGTGGTCGGAGATATAGAGCTCCATCACCCCCTTGCGCAGACGCTCCAGCCGCTGGGTCTGGGTGCGGACGACCATGCCCTCGCGGACCGGGGTGGTGCAGCTTGAGGGGGTGCCTTTGACGCCCTCGATCTCTACCAGACACATGCGGCAGGAGCCCCAGCTTTCCATCATATCGGAGGCGCAGAGTTTGGGGATGTCCCGCTCGATCATCGCCGCGGCGCGCATGATGGACGTGCCTTCGGGCACGGTGACGCTTTGGCCGTCAATGATGAGCGACACCTCCGCGCCCTTGCGGGCCGGGGTGCCGAGATCGGGCTGGCGCTGATAGGTCATGGCTGGCCTCCTGCGGTCTCAAAATCCTCGGGGAACAGGCGGATGGCCGAGCGCACCGGCATCGGGGTCAGCCCGCCCATGGCGCAGAGTGAACCATCTGTCATCACCTCGCACAAATCCTCCACGAGGGCGATATTGCGAGCGACATCACCCCCTTGGATGATCTTTTCGACGGTCTCTCGGCCGCGCGTTGCCCCCACCCGACAGGGCGTGCATTTCCCGCAGCTCTCGATTTCACAGAATTCGAACGCGAAGCGGGCCATTTCGGCCATGTCGACCGTGTCATCGAAAACGGTGATGCCGCCATGGCCAAGCATAGCAGAGTTTGCGGCCAAAGTCTCATAGCTCATGGGAAGGTCCAGCATGGCGGCGGAGACATAGGCCCCGAGCGGGCCGCCAAGCTGGGCCGCGCGGAAGGGGCGGCCCGAGAGGGTGCCGCCGCCGAAATCCTCGATCAGCTCGCGCAGGGAGACGCCGAAGGCTTTCTCGATCAGCCCGCCGCGTTTGATGTTTCCGGCGAGTTGGAAGGGCTGTGTGCCGGTGGATTGGCCGAGGCCGTAGCTGGCGTAGGCGTCCGCGCCCTTGGCGAGGATCAGCGGAACGGTGGCGAGGGTCAGCACGTTGTTGACCACGGTGGGCGCGCCGAAAAGGCCCGCGATGGCCGGGATCGGGGGTTTGGCGCGTACGGTGCCGCGTTTGCCCTCGATGGAGTTGAGCATGGCGCTCTCCTCGCCGCAGATATAGGCGCCCGCGCCGGTGCGGATTTTCACGCGGAAGGGGCGGCCCGTCTTGGCGATATCCGCGCCGAGCCATTCCTCGTTCTCCATGATCGCGACGGCTTCGTTCATGCGGGCAATCGCGTCCGGGTATTCCGAGCGGATGTAGAGGAAGCCGGTTTCCGCCCCCGTGGCGAGGCCCGCGATGGCCATGCCTTCGAGCAGCATGAACGGGTCGCCCTCCATCACCATGCGGTCGGCGAAGGTGCCGCTGTCGCCCTCATCGGCGTTGCAGGCGATGTATTTCTCGGCGCCGGGTTGCTGGCGGACGGTGTCCCATTTGATGCCCGCCGGAAAGCCCGCGCCGCCGCGCCCGCGCAGGCCGGAGGTTTTGAGGGTGGCGCAGATCTCGGCGGGGTCCGTCTGGAGTGCTGCCTTGAGGCCCGCGAGCCCGCCATGGGCGGCGTAGGCGTCGAGATCCAGCGGGTCGATCAGCCCGACGCGGGCGAAGGTGAGCCGTTCCTGGCGGGTCATCCAGTCCATCTTGTCGGTGAGGCCATGGGCGAGGGGGTGGTCGCCGCCCGATTGGATCGCGTCCACTAGCCCCGGCACATCCTCGGGCGTGACGGGACCGTAAGCGACGCGGCCTTCGGGCGTTTCCACCTCGACCAGCGGCTCCAGCCAGAGCATCCCGCGCGTGCCGTTGCGGCGGATCGTGGCATCCGGCGCGGCCTTGGCGAGGGCGGCGGCGACGGCGTCGGCCCCGACCGAGCGGGCGGCGGAGTCGCTGGGCACCCAGATAATCATGCCTGCGCCTCCGCAATCGCCGCGTCGAGCCGCGCGGGGGTGAGCCGCCCGATCAGCCGGTCATTGACCAGCGCCGCCGGGCCAAGGGCGCAATTGCCGAGGCAATAGACCGGCTCCAGTGTCACGCCGTTCGCGGTCTCTCCAAGCGCCGCACCGCGCGCGGCGCAGATCTCTTCGATCAGCGCCAGCGCTCCGACGGACTGGCAGGCTTCGGCGCGGCAAAGTTTCACCACCACCGGCCCCGCGGGTTCGCGGCGGTAATCGTGATAAAAGCTCAGAACGCCGTAAATCTCCGCCCGGCTGCGGTTGAGCCGCTGGGCGATGACATGCAGATCCGCCTCGCGCACCGCGCCGAACTGAAGCTGGATGTCGTGGAAAATTTCGAGCAAGGCATCGGGCGCGTCGGCATGACCGGCGCAGATGGCGGTGATGTCCTCCTCGCTGGGGATCTGCGTCACGCGGGCCTCCCTTGCTTGGCTGCTCTCTCTATGCGGCATTTTTATGCAAAATTTGCGGCAGCGCTTCCGTCAGGGTTGCATGGGCCTTGCGTCCTAGGCAATGGTTTTCATGGCCCGCCCAAAGGGCGGTCGCAAATTTCCAAGCCATCCGGCGCAGGCCGGGGCAAGCAGAGGGAGAAAGCCCATGAGAACCCGTGCAGCCGTCGCTTTTGAAGCTGGCAAACCGCTTGAGGTGATTGACGTCAATCTCGACGGCCCCAAAGCCGGGGAGGTGATGATCGAGGTCAAGGCCACCGGGCTGTGCCATACGGATGCCTTCACCCTCTCGGGCGACGATCCCGAGGGGCTGTTCCCGGCGATCCTCGGCCATGAAGGCGCGGGCGTTGTGGTGGAAGTCGGCGAAGGGGTGACGAGCCTCAAGAAAGGCGATCACGTGATCCCGCTCTACACGCCGGAATGCCGCGAGTGTGAGTATTGCCTTCATCCCAAAACCAATCTCTGCCAGTCGATCCGCGAGACGCAGGGCAAGGGCTTGATGCCCGACGGGACGAGCCGGTTCACGACGCTCGATGGCGATCCGATCCATCACTATATGGGCTGCTCGACCTTCTCGAATTACACGGTGTTGCCGGAAATCGCGGTCGCGAAAATCCGTGAGGACGCGCCGTTTGACAAGGTCTGTTACATCGGCTGCGGCGTGACCACGGGGATCGGCGCGGTGATCTATACCGCCGGGGTCGAGATCGGCTCGCGCGCGGTGGTGTTCGGCCTTGGCGGGATCGGGCTCAATGTCATTCAGGGGCTGCGCCTTGCGGGCGCGCGGCAGATCGTCGGGGTGGATCTCAACGACTCCAAGCGCGAGATGGCGGAGCATTTCGGCATGACCGATTTCGTGAACCCCAAGGAGGTCGAGGGCGATCTGGTGCCCTATCTGGTGAACCTCACCAAAGGCGGCGCGGATTACACCTTTGATGCGACGGGCAATGTGAAGGTGATGCGCGATGCGCTGGAATGTGCCCATAAGGGCTGGGGTCAGTCGATCATCATCGGCGTGGCACCGGCGGGGGCGGAAATCTCGACGCGGCCCTTCCAGCTTGTGACCGGCCGAAGCTGGCGCGGCACGGCCTTTGGCGGCGCGCGCGGGCGGACCGATGTGCCGAAAATCGTCGATTGGTATATGGAAGGGAAGATCGAGATCGATCCGATGATCACCCATAAACTCAAGCTCGACGAGATCAATCACGGTTTTGATCTGATGCATGAGGGCAAGTCGATCCGGGCGGTGGTCGAGTATTAATGGTCTCGATCCGCGCGTATAGGGCGTCCGATGGGGACGCCCTTTGGTCTGTTCTGGAGCCGGTTTACCGTGAGGGGGCGACCTATTGCATCCCCCGCGATATTTCGCGCGACGCCGCTTTGGCGGACTGGTGCGACGGCTGGACCGTGCTGATCGCGGAGGAGGACGGCGCGGTTCTTGGCACCGCCCATTATGGCGCGAACCGTCCTGGCGGCGGCGCGCATGTGGCCAATGCCAGCTTTGCCACCGCGCCCGCCGCGCGCGGCAAGGGCGTGGCGCAAGGGCTGCTGGATGCGGTTCTGGAGGGCGCGACGGCGGACGGGTTTCGCGCCATGCAATTCAACTTTGTCGTGTCCACCAATCAGGGCGCGATCCGGCTTTGGGAGCGGGCGGGGTTTGAAACGCTCTGCCGCCTGCCCGAAGCGTTCGATCATCCTGACCATGGCTATGTCGATGCGCTGGTCATGTTCCGCAAGCTGAATGGAGGGACCGATGGGTCTTGAGATCAAATCCGAAAACCGCCGCGCGGGTGGCCGCAATCTTGTGATGACGCATCAGTCGAAGATGCTCGGCAGCGAGATGACCTTCGGGCTGTACCTGCCGCCCGCCGCTGAAACCGGGCCGGTGCCGCTTTTGTGGTATCTCTCGGGGCTGACCTGCACCCATGAGAACGCCTTCACCAAGGCGGGGTTTCAGGACCATGCCGCCGAGGCCGGGCTGGCGGTGATCTACCCCGACACCAGCCCGCGCGGTGAGAACGTCGCCAATGATGAGGCTTACGATATGGGGCAGGGCGCGGGCTTTTATGTGGACGCGACGGAGGCCCCATGGGCCGCGCATTTCCAGATGGAAAGCTATATCACCAAGGAGTTGCGCAAGCTGATGGACAAGGAGTTTGCCTTCACCAATCACGGCATTTTCGGGCATTCCATGGGCGGGCATGGGGCGATCACGCTGGCCTGTCGCCACCCGGAGCTTTACGCAACCGTCTCGGCCTTCGCGCCGATTGCGAACCCGACGGAGTCCGAGTGGGGGCAGAAGCAATTGACCGGCTATCTCGGCGGCAAGGCGGAGGACCATAAGGACCACGATGCCTCACATCTTATTGAAAGCGGGGCGTGGACGGGCGATTTGCTCGTCGATCAGGGCACGGCGGACCAGTTTTACGATCTTCTGCGGCCCTGGGCGCTGAGTGCGGCGATGGCGAAAGTTAAAATGCCCGGAGTCGTGCGCTTGCAACCGGGTTACGACCACTCCTATGATTTTATTTCAAGTTTCGCCAAGGATCATATCGCCTGGCACGCTGCCCGGCTGTCCTGAGCCTCAAAGGAGTCGCCCCATGAACCTCGCCTCTCTTACCCGCGCGGCCACCGCGCTGAGCCTTCTCGCCATCCCGAGCTTTGCGCAGGATTTCAGCGATCCCGCGCTGATCGAGGAGGGCGAGGCGCAGTTTCGCAAATGCCGCGCCTGTCACATGGTGGGTGAGGATGCGCAGAAGCGTTCGGGTCCGGCGCTGAATGGGATGGTCGGCGGGCCGGTGGCGGCGAGTGAGGCGTTTGCCGATAGTCCGGGCTATTCGCCGGGGATGCTGGCCTTTGCGGAGGAAAACCCGGTGTGGACGCCGGATCTGCTGAACGCCTATCTCGAAAAGCCGCGGGATCTGGTGGAGGGCACGAAGATGGTCTTTGTCGGGCTGCGGGAGCAGGAAGAGCGGGACGCGATGATCGCTTATCTGGCGAGTTTCTCGCCGGATTTCGTCCCGGAGGCAAGCGGCGAAGCGGGTGCGGAGACGCCGGAGGAAGAGCCGGCGGAGTGATCTACCCTCTTACCGTCTGATCCAGCGGAACACTTCGGAGGCGGTCCAACCCGCCGCCAGCGCCAGCGCGATGGCGAGCAACCCGTAAAGCAAGGGCCGCTCGTTGGCGAGGTTGTAGAGCGTGCGCTCCAGCCCGACCTTGCGCACCGGCAGATCCTCGGCGTGATTGGCGATCACCCGGCCATTTTGCAGCAGGAAAATCCGCACGGTGAAATCGCCCTCGATGAGATTGGCGGGCAGGTCGATCGCCGTGTCGAACAGGGTTTGCTCGCGCAGGACGACCGGCGTATCGAGTTCGCGGTAGGTGCCCTGGCGGGTCCGCACATCGCGCACGGCGTCGGTAAAGACGCGCATATCATCGACATGGAGCGGCGCGCCGATCATGCGGATCGCGTTTTTGAGCGAGATCCGGTAGCGCAGATCGTCGGTATTGGTGAGCAGATCGCCAATCGGCTCGGTCGCGGCGACGGCATAGAAGCTGGGGGCCTGGTCCACCTCGACCGCTTGCCCGTTCATCCAGATGCCCCAATTGCGTTCCTTGCGGCGGACGATCACGGGGGTTGAGGGGCCTTGCACGGTCACGACCACATCGAGATTGCCCTCGCCCTCGATATTGCGCACGGCGCCGAACACATAGATCTGCGAGCCGGAGAAATCCGTGGTGATGGACACGTCCTCCTGACTGAGGCCGACCACGATATTGCTTTGCGTCTGGCGGCTCGGCTGGGCGAAGGCGGGGAGGGCGAGTGCGAGGAAGAGCAGCAGGCGGATCATGGCGAGACCCGCGTCAGTTCAAACATTTCGGACGGGGTCAGCACCAGATCGGCGAAGAGTTTGAGGCCCATGCCAAGCACCAGAACGGCGAGCATCAGGCGCAGATATTCGGGCCGCAGGATGCCCGAGAGCCGCGCGCCGATTTGCGTGCCGATCACCCCGCCGATGATGAGCAGCATGGCGAGGACCACATCGACCGTTTGCGTGCTGGTCGCGTGGAGGACCGTGGTGAAGCCGGTCACGAAGAGGATCTGGAAGAGCGAGGTGCCGATCACGACATTGGTGGGCATCCCGAGGATATAGATCATTGCGGGGAGCATGATGAACCCGCCGCCGACGCCGAGCATGGCGGCGATAAAGCCGATGGCGGCGCCGATCAGCGCGGGCGGGATCGGGGAGATATAGAGCTGCGAGCGGCGGAAGCGCATTTTATACGGGACGGCATGGACCCAGCCCCGTTTTCGCTTCGGTTTCTTATGCGCCTTGCCGATATTGCGCACGGCTTTGAGGCTCTCGACAAACATCATCGTGCCGATAATGCCGAGTAGCAGCACATAGCCGAGGCTGACCCAGAGGTCGATCTGGCCGATGCGTTCGAGATAGGAGAAGAGGCGGACGCCCAAGAAGGAGCCGATCAGGCCGCCGATGAGCAGGACGGTGCCCATTTTGAGGTCCACCGCGCCGCGCCTGAGATGCGCAAGCACGCCGGAGAAGGAGTTGGCGACGACCTGATTTGTCTGGCTCGCGACCGCCACGGCGGGCGGCACACCGATAAAGAAGAGGAGCGGCGTCAGGATAAACCCGCCGCCGACGCCGAACATGCCGGACATCACCCCCACAACCGCGCCGAGACCGAGGATCACGAAGAGATCCACCGAGATTTCAGCTATGGGCAGGTAAATTGGCATGGCGCTCCGGCAATTGGGGCGGTGTAACCCGCGAGGCTTGCGATAAGGTTAACCGCAAATGCTGCGCTGCGGGAAGGCCTAGGCCATGTCGCGCAGCCAGCGGCGGATGACTTTTTCGAGTTTCGCCGCCCCGATGGGCGCCATTTCCTTGGTCTGTTCGTGGCTGATATTTTCGGCGGCCATGCCCGCGCCCATATTTGTGATCACAGAAACCGCGACGACCTTCAGGCCGAGGAACCGTGCAAGGATCGCTTCGGGCACGGTGGACATGCCGACCGCATCCGCGCCGAGGGTTTTGAGCATCCGGATTTCCGCCGGGCTTTCAAAGGACGGGCCGGTGCACCATGCGTAAACGCCATCCCCGCATGTGACGTCTTCCGCCTCCGCCGCCGCATGGAGCGCGGCGCGGATGTCCGGGTCATAAGGCTCGGTCATGTTGACGAAGCGTTTGTCGGTTTTCTCGCCGATTAGCGGGTTCTGCCCGAAGAGCGAGATGTGATCGGACAGCGCCATGATATTGCCCGGCGGCAGATCCTCGCGGAGCGATCCGGCGGAGTTGGTCAGCAGCAGGCTTTCCGCGCCGAGCGATTGCAGCAGCTCCAGCGGGGCGCGCATCACATCGGGCTTGCCGCTTTCATAATAATGCGCCCTTCCGCCGAAGATGGCGACGCGGACGCCTTCGAGCGTGCCGATCACCAGCTTGGGGTTGTGGCCGGAGACGCCCGCATGGGGGAAGCCGGGCAGGTCGGCATAGTCAATCGCCAGCCCCTCGACCCGGTCCGCCAGCCCGCCAAGGCCGGAGCCGAGGACGAGGCCGACGCGCACCGGCTCCTTGCCGGTCTGTTCCTGAACGAAATCGCGTAGATCGGACCCGCGCATTTACCGCTCCTTCACATAGGGACGACCGCCCGCTTTCGGGGGGATCGCCTTGCCGACGAAGCCCGCGAGGATGATGACGGTCAGGATATAGGGCAGGGCCTGCATGAACTGCACCGGGACGCGGACGCCGCCGATATTGAGGTCCTGATAGCGGATGCCGATGGCTTCCAGCAGGCCAAAGAGCAGGCAGGCGAAAAGGGCGGGCCAGGGCCGCCATTTGGCGAAGATGAGGGCCGCGAGGGCGATATAGCCTTTGCCCGCGGTCATCTCGCGGACGAAACCCGCGCCCATGGAGGTCGACAGATACGCCCCCGCGATGCCGCAGAGCAGGCCGCAGATGATAACGGAGGAATAGCGCAGGCGGGTCACGGAGACGCCTGCGGTATCGACCGCACCGGGGTTCTCGCCAACCGCGCGCAGGCGCAGGCCGAAGCGGGTGCGGAAGAGGACCCACCAGCTGATCGCCGGGAGCAGGAAGGCGGCATAGACGAGGATCGAATGGCCGGAGATCACTTGCTGATAGAGCGGGCCGATCACGGGCACATCGCTCAGCGCGTTGGCGAAGGGCAGGGTGATCGTGGAAAAGCGGCCCGAGGTGACTTGCGGTGTTTGACCGCCCTGCCGGAACCAGTTTTGCCCGATAAAGACCGTGAGGCCCGAGGCGAGGAAGTTGACCGCCACGCCGGAGATGATCTGTTGCCCGCGGAAGGTGATCGAGGCGAGGCCGTGGATCAGCCCGAGGAAGAGCGACGCGCCCATTCCGGCGAGCAGGCCCAGCCACGCATTGCCCGAGACATAGGCGACGGCGGCGGCCATGAAGGCCCCGGCCAGCATCTTGCCCTCAAGGCCGATGTCGAAGATCCCGGCCCGTTCGGAGAAGAGGCCCGCGAGACAGACGATCAGCAGCGGCGTCGCGAGGCGGATCGTGGAGTCGGCGAGTTGCAGAAGGCTTGCGTAATCCATCAGACGCGCTCCGTTGCCATGCGAACGGCCATATAGGCCATGAAGGTGCCGAGGGCGGCTTCGATCCAGCGGCGCGCGCGGTTGTAGGCGGCGCGCATCGGGGAGGACGAGAGCAGGATGGCATAGGCCCCATGCCCGGCGAGCGACATGGCGAAAGCGCCGAGGAAGAAAAGCCCCGCCACGGGCGCAGGAGCGCCGGTAATCGCGCCGACCGATGAGATCGCAAGCCAGAACACGATGGCTTTCGGGTTGGTGATCTGCATCAAGAAGCCCATGAGCCAGTTTTTCGGCAGGCTGTGATGGGCGACGGTTGCCGGGGTGACGGCGGGCGGGGTCAGCGCCTTTTGCCAGGATTTCAGGCTGAGCCATGCGAGATAGCTTGCGCCCGCGATTTTGACGGCGACGGCGGCCCAAGCGACCTGTGTGAGTAGCGCGCCGAGGCCGAGATTGGTGGCGACGGCGAGCAGGAGCGCGCCTGAGGCCACGCCGAGGCTACAGACAAGCGCGGCTTGGCGGCCCTGCGACATGGACACGCCGAGGATCAACGCCACCGCCGGGCCGGGCGACAGCACTGCGACCAGCAGAATGGCGTAGGCCGCGCCGAAACCTGCGAGATAGGGGAGAAGCATATCCATCACTCGACCCTCTTGTTGAGGCCAAACATGATGAACAGGCGCTCCAACGGGAAGCGGACCATGTTTTCCAGCGCGCCCGCGAAGAGGATCACGAGGGCCTGAATCACGAGGATCATCTGACTGGGGATGGAGGGCATCATGAAGGACAGCTCCGCGCCGCCTTGGTAGAGGATGCCGAAGAGGATCGCGGCGAGGATCACCCCGACCGGATGCGAGCGGCCCATCAGGGCCACGGCGATACCGACGAAGCCCGCGCCCTGCACATGGTCGGCGAGGAGGCGTTGCTGGTCGCCCATCACGGTGTTGAGCGCCATCATCCCGGCCATCGCGCCCGAGAGCAGCATGGCGATCATGGTGATGCGGATCGGGTTGATCCCGGCATAAAGCGCGGCGGGTTCGGACTGGCCGAAGGCGCGGAGCGCATAGCCGGTTTTGGTCCGCCAGATGAAGAGCCATGTGAAAAGCGAGGCCAGCAGCGCCACGAAGAACGAGATGTTCAGCGGCGAGCGGGAGATAGAGATACCGAACCATGCGGCCATTTCGTCCATGCGTGGAAGCTGTGCGCCTTCGGCGAAACGGCGGGTTTCCGGCGACTGGCTGCCGGGGGCTTTGATAACATCGTTCAGCAGATAGACCATCAGCGCGGCGGCGATGAAGTTAAACATGATTGTTGTGATCACAATATGGCTGCCGCGTTTGGCTTGCAGATAGGCCGGGATCGCGGCCCATGCCGCGCCCGCTGCGCCGGAGGCGATGATGGTGAGCGGTAGGGTGATGAGCCAGCTTGTCTGGTCGAGCGTGAGGCCGATCAGCGCCACGCCGAGCCCGCCAATCGCCGCCTGACCCTCGCCGCCGATATTGAAAAGCGAGGCGTGGAAGGCGATGGCGACGCAAAGACCCGTAAAGATGAAATTCGTTGCGAAATAAAGGGTGTAGCCGATCCCGTAATCGGAACCGAGGGAGCCCTGGATCATGATTTTCACGGCTTCCCACGGGCTTTCGCCGATGATCAGCACCACCAGACCGGCAACGGTGAAGGCGATGATGACCGACAGGAGCGGGATCAGGATGACATCGGCCCAACGGGGCAGAACGGAACTCATGCGTGCGCCTCATTCGGTTGGTCGTCGTCGATCCCGGCCATGAGGAGGCCAAGCTCGCCCTCATCGGTGGTCGCGGCATCGACAATGCCGGAGATGCGGCCGTCGAACATCACCATGATGCGGTCCGACAGGCCGAGAATTTCTTCAAGCTCGACCGAGACCAGCAGGATCGCCTTGCCCTCGTCCCGCAGCTTGATGATCTCCTTGTGGATAAATTCGATCGCGCCGATATCGACGCCGCGAGTCGGCTGGCCGACGAGCAGGAGATCGGGGTTCTGCTCGATCTCTCGGGCGATGACGAGCTTTTGCTGGTTGCCGCCCGAGAAATTGGCCGATTTGAGATTGATGTCGCGGGGGCGGACGTCGAAATTCTCCATCCGCTGCTCGGCGACCCGTTTCATCTTGCCAATGTCGAGCAGGCCCGGCCCGGTTTGGTAGTCGGGGTGATCGTGATAGCCGAAACTGGCGTTCTCCCACGCGGAGAAAGGCATGATCATGCCGCGCCGGTGACGGTCCTCCGGGACGTGGTTGATGCCGACCTTGCGGCGGTCATCGGCGTTGTAGATGTTTGTCAGATCAAGGGTTTGCCCCTCGAAATTGATCGTGCCGCCCGCGGCTTCACGGATGCCCGCAAGGATTTCGAGCAGTTCCGACTGCCCGTTCCCGGCAACCCCGGCCACGCCAAGGATTTCGCCCTTGCGCAGATCGAAGGAAATGCCGCGCAGCTTCTCGACCCCTGCCGAGTTGACGCAGCGCAGCTTGTCGACCGAAAGGACGACTTCGCCCGGCTGGGCGGGCGCCTTGTCCACCCGCAACAGCACTTCGCGGCCCACCATCAGCTCCGCCAGTTCGGCGGGCGAGGTGGAGGCGGTCTCGACGGTCGCGGTCATCTCGCCGCGCCGCATGACGGAGACGGTATCGGTCGCGGCCATGATCTCGCGCAGCTTGTGGGTGATGAGAATGATGGTCTTGCCCTCATTCTTCAGCCCTTCAAGTATGCGGAAGAGGTGGTCGGCCTCGGTCGGGGTCAGCACCCCGGTCGGCTCGTCGAGGATGAGAATATCGGCCTCGCGGTAGAGCGCCTTGAGGATCTCGACCCGCTGCTGCATCCCGACGGAGAGATCGCCGACGGTCGCATCGGGATCGACACGCAGCTCATATTCCTCAGCCAGCTCTTTCAGCCGGTCGCGCGCCTTGGCGAGCGAAGGCCGCAGCATCCGCCCGTCCTCCGCGCCCAGAATGATGTTTTCCAAAACGGTAAACGGCTGCACGAGCATGAAATGCTGGTGCACCATGCCGATGCCATGAGCGATGGCGTCGTCGGAATTCTTGATTTCGACCTTTTGGCCGTTGATCCGAATGTCGCCCTTATCGGCGCTGTAAAATCCATAAATGATCGACATGAGCGTCGATTTCCCGGCCCCGTTCTCGCCAACGATGCCGTGGATGGTCCCTTTGCGGACCTGCAAATCAATATCCTGATTGGCTTTGACCGGGCCAAAGCTCTTGGAAATACCTTTAAGTTCAAGGGCGAGGGGGGCCGATGTCCCGGCCCCCTGCTGCATATCCGCTGCCATTACGAAACCGGGCAGCTGTCGTCGTCGTAATAGTTGTGGACCTCGATCTCACCCGAGACGATGCCTTCGCGGGCCTCTTCCGCAGCGGCTTTCATTTCTTCGGTGATGAGATCGGTGTTGTTGTCATCGAGCGCGTAATCGACGCCGTTCTCGGCGAGGCCAAGCACCACTGTGCCGGTTTCGAACTCGCCGCCATCAGCGCCATCCTGGAAGGCTTCCTGAACCGCCACATCGACGCGCTTGACCATCGAGGTCAGCACATGGCCGGGATAGAGTGCGTTCTGGTTGGAGTCGACGCCGATCCCGAAAACACCCGCATCATTTGCCGCTTGCAGAACGCCGCGACCCGTGCCGCCCGCTGCGTGATAGATCACATCCGCGCCGCGCTCGATCTGCGAGGTCGCAAGCTCGGTGCCTTTCACCGGGTCGTTCCACGCCGCCGGGGTGGTGCCGGTCATGTTCTGGAAGATCTCCGCATCGGGATTGGCGTATTTTACACCCTCGACATAGCCGCAGGCGAATTTCCGGATCAGCGGGATGTCCATGCCGCCGACAAAGCCGACCTTGCCGCTTTCCGACTTCATCGCCGCCAGAAGGCCGACGAGGAAGGAGCCCTCATGCTCGGAGAACACCACCGAACGGACATTCGGCTGATCGACTTCCGCGTCGATAATGACGAAATTGGTGTCCGGGAATTCCGGGGCAATCGCGCTCAGCGGCTCGGCAAAGGAGAAGCCGGTCACGACGATCGGGTTGTTGCCAGCCTGAGCAAAGCGGCGGAGGGCCTGCTCACGCTGCGCTTCGGACTGCATCTCGAATTCGCGGTAAGACTGGCCGGTCTCTTCCTTGTAGCGCTCAGCGCCCATATAGGCCGCTTCGTTGAAGCTTTTGTCGAACTTACCGCCCATATCGAAAATCAGCGCCGGCTCCGCTGCGTCTTGCGCAAATGCGGTGCTGGCCAGACCGACAGTCGCAACTGTCGCCATAAGAGAAAGAATCTTCATAATCGTCCCCGTTCTCGCGGCTTCGCGCCGCCTAATTTATGGGCCATGGCAAAAAGCCTGACCTTCCACCCATTTATAAAGGCGAAATTGCCGGGTTTGGTCAAGGGGGCAAGGGGTTACGCGCCGTCAGGGGAGAGCGGGCGCATGAGGATCAGCGCACTGTTTCCAGCGCCGTAATAATCGCGGCGCCGGCCGGTCTCGCGATAGCCGCAGCCCGTGTAGAGCGCGTGAGCAGGGGCGTTGTCCTCCGCGACTTCGAGGAAGATCTGCGCGACGTCTTGGGCCGCGAGGGTCTGATGGGCTTGGTTGAGGAGCCGCCGAGCGATCCCCTGACGCTGCGCCTCGGGGGCGACGGCGATGGTCAGCAGCTCCGCCTCATCCGCAATTTTCCGTGTGATCGCAAAGCCGTTGGGAGCATGGAGCGCTTCGACACCGATTTGATCGAGCAGCCTCGCGATTTCCGCCGCGGACCACGGGCGCGGGTGTTTGGTGAAACAGGCCGCGTGGATTTTTGCCATTCTTTCCGGGGTCATGCGGGCAGAATGGTCGGCGGCGGCTCAGAGGGAAGCGCCGCGTCAGGCGGGCGCAGATAGAGCGGCGCGGGCGGGATATGGGGTTGGTTGAGCCGGGTTTGGGCGATCTTGGCGATGGCGACCGGGTCCGGGAAGGCCGTCCCCATCTCGCCGCCCGCAAGGGCCGGAGCTGCCGCGCCGAGATGCGTGTCCGGAAGATCACACGCACGAAGGTCCTCCAGAGTCATCAACTCCGGACCCCAGGCCGTTTCCCCAAAAACCTGTGCATAAACAAATCCGCCACGCGCATCGAGCGACACCGCGCAGGGCGGCGGCGCGTCATGGGCCAGCGCTTCGAAACTGGTCACGCCGATCGCCGGAATATCGAGCGCCAGCGCCAGACCGCGCGCCGTCGCGACCGCGATGCGCGTGCCGGTGAAATTGCCGGGGCCGATCCCGACGCCAATCGCTGTCAGGTCTTTTAAATCATGGCCTTGGAGCGCGTCTTCAATCATCGGCATCAGCGCTTCGGCCTGCCCTTTTTGCATCTCGGCGCGGCGCTCCGCGAGAACCGCCTCCCCGCAAAGCAAAGCGACCGCGCAATGCGCGGCCGATGTGTCGAAGGCGAGGATCAGCGGGTCAGACGCCAACGGGCCGGACCTCGGCAACCTCGGGAATGTAGTGGCGCAGGAGATTTTCGATCCCCATTTTCAGCGTCATGGTCGAGGATGGGCAGCCCGCGCAGGCGCCTTGCATATGCAGATAGACAACGCCGCGCTCGAAACCGTGGAAGGTGATGTCGCCGCCATCTTGCGCGACGGCAGGGCGGACGCGCGTGTCGAGTAAGTCCTTGATCTGATCGACAATTTCCTTGTCCGGGCCAGTGTGTTCAGCATGATCGACCGTGCCGCTCTCGCCTTCCATCACCGGCGCGCCGGACTGGAAATGCTCCATGATCGCGCCAAGGATCGCGGGCTTGATATGCGCCCATTCCGCTGCGTCACCCTTGGTCACGGTCACGAAATCCGGGCCGAGAAACACGCCCGTCACATCCGCCGAAGCGAAAATACGCTGCGCGAGCGGCGAGGTGGATGCGCTCTCCTTGCTCGGGAAATCCGCCGTCCCGGTGGACAGAACGTCTTGACCCGGAAGGAATTTCAGCGTCGCGGGGTTCGGAGTGGACTCAGTTTGAATAAACATCGCATCGGCCTTTCTTTGAAGGTTATTTGGGGCGCAGGGACGGGCGAGTCAAGCGAAACGCTTTGTTAAACCTTGGGCGCTATCTCCGTGCATGATGGAAAAGCGCCGCGAGACTGACTGTGTTGCTTCTAAATCGTTTGCGGCAACCGCCCGGCAAACGATTCGTCGACTCCTGCGCGAATTCCAGCGCCGCCCGTCCTATGCCGATATCGGCGAAATCTTCTCGCTTCGCCTCCTTTATACACTGATTGGCATCAAGGATGTCATCTTTTCCATTCTGGTGATCCGAAGCGATTTGCCGCTGGCCTTCACGCTGGTTTGGGGCGTGAGTGCGATGCTCTGTTATCTCCAGCTTTTGAAGGTGAAATTCTGGCCATCGCGGCGGCCCACAAGGCGCGTGAAACGGCGCATGGTGCGCTACGCGGTGGCGCTGACGGCCATCGTCACGGCGCATTGGTGCATCCTCACGATCACGGTGTTTCTCTTCATGGGCCACAAGGCCCAACTCGTCATTGTGGCGATGAGTTTTACCATGATCACCGGGGCGACCTTCCTCTTTAACCGCTTCCTGCTCGCCCTCATCACCACCATCGTGATGTTTACCGCGACCATAACCCTTGCGGCTTATCTGCATGACGGCTCCGAATCCGTGGCGCTGATCCTCTATGCGGCGAGCCTTGTCTTCGTGATCGTGCCGCTCGGGCTCCATCTCAACATCCGCGGGCGACAGCATGACGTGGCGCTCGCGCGGCGCAAACGGGCGGTGACCCTGATGGCGCGGGCGCAGGCGCGCAGTCTGGAACTGGCCTTTACCGACGAGATCACGGGCCTGCCGAACCGCAAATCCTACATCGCGACGGTGCAGGGCATGATGGAGCATGGCGAGTCGATGACGATCTTCGTGCTCGATCTCGACCTCTTCAAATCCATCAATGACGGCTATGGCCACGCGGCGGGGGATGAAGCGCTGCGGATCATGGGCACGCGGCTCGCGGGCTGTTTTCGGGAGGCGCGGCTCGTCAGCCGGCTTGCGGGAGATGAGTTCGCGGCGGTCTATAATGGCGCGCTGGATGACGAAACAATCATCCGCCTCAGCGAGCAAATGATCCTGTCGGCCCGCCGCACAATGGATATTGACGGGCGGCGGATCCATTCCGGCACCACCATCGGCGTCGCCAGATTGACGCCGGGCGATGGCGATCCGCTCATTGATCCGCTGGTGCGCGCCGATCTCGCGCTCTCAAAAGCCAAGGCGACGGCGCGCGGTCGCTATCTCATCTACGATCCCAGCCTCGGCAATGAACTGATGGAAGCCGAGCGCATGGCGAGCGATCTGCGTCTCGCGCTTCAGAACCGGCAATTCTGCCTGCGCTATCTGCCCCGGATCAACCTGCAAACGCGGCAGGTCATCGGGGCCGAAGTGCGGATTTTCTGGCGCGATCCGTCGGGCATCCTGCGTCCGCGCGAGGATTTTGCGGCGATTGTGGCCGAACGCGGGCTTGCGACAGGGGTGTCTCAGCAGGCTTTTGATATGCTGCTCGCGGATCTGAACGTTTGGGCGGCGGCGGGTTTGCGGGTCCCGGTGTCGTTTCAGTTGTTCGATATCGAGATGAAAACGCCGCAGCCGCTTGTGGAAAAGCTTCGGAATTTCAACGCGGACTGGCCCGATGCGTCGCAACTGACCATCGAGATCACGCAAGATGCGCTGATCGGGCGCGGGACGGCGGAGCATGATCTAACGCTCGATGCGATCAAGGATTTCGGCTTCGGGCTCGCGCTTGGGGGGCATATCTCCACCCACAGCGCAGTCGGGATTTTTAAGCGTGTCGCCTTCGATGAGATCAAACTGGCGTCGCAGGTCGGGAGCAGTCTCGTCGAGAGCGAAGCCGACCGTCAGATGGTCCGCGCGGCGACGGCCTTCGGGAACATTCTCGGGCTGCGCTGCGTCGCGCAGGAAGTCGAGACAGTCGCGCAGGCCGAAGTGCTTCGAGAGCTTGGCGTTGAGGTGGGTCAAGGCGAGGCGCTGCTGCCGATTGTCGACGCGGCGACGCTTGCGGAATTGATGACCGGCGCGCCAAAGCCGCAGATTGGGGCAACGCGGATTGCTTGAGTTTATGACGGCCTAAGCGCGTTGTGCGAGCCCAAAATTTTGCGTTCGGTTTGGTGAAAGGCTTGGGTTAGATTAGGGGAAAGTTGACCGGGCCATAGCCGTTTCAACTTCAACAGTGGTCTTGACCGCCTAGCCAAGAGACCCGAAAGGGGTAAAAATGGATCTCTTCGTAAGCTATTTTACACCGGAAAAGTTCTGACGCGAGTGGCTCGTCGGATGCATATCATTTGAGATCAACAAATTTCTTGGTGAGCTATTTTAATCCCGAATAACGGCTCGCCGCGTTTAATCTCGAAAAACCGACTCCGCGTTTAAACCCGAAAAAAAGCCCACTGCATTTTAACCCTGAAAACCACCCGCCGCGATCAGCGGCGGGAGGGTCGCTATCAGCTATACGCGTCCAGCAACGCTTCGGCGGCGAGGTGGCCGAGGGCGTTGGAGGCGAGGGGACTGTCGCCGGTGAGGAGTTTGCGGTCGCGGTGGACCATGCCGGTGATATCGTCGTTCAGGATTTTGACGCCGAGATTGGAGAGGCGCTCTCCGAGGAGCCACGGGAGCGGGCCGGGCATGTAGCCGATATCGAGATTGGCGCCGCTGTCGAGGCTGTCGGGGAAGACGCAGATTTCATAGTCCTTGAACGGATAATCCTCCGGTGCTTCATCGACGGCGGCGGCGAGCAGGCCCGCGGGGCCGTGGCACAGCGAGATGATGAAGCGGTCATTCTCCAGCGCCCAGTTGAGGGCTTTCTTCACATCGAGACTGTCCGGGATGGCGTTGAGCGCGCCATGGCCGCCGGGGATCAGGACCGCGGCGTAGTCATCGAGGCCAGACTCCAGGACGTCGGCCAGCGCTTTTGGCTCTTTGATTTGCGGCAGATATTTCTCGTAAACCGCCTTCACGGATTCGTCCTCGCGGGGCATCGCCCACATCTCGAATTTCGCGGGATTGCCGGAGAGCGTGACGATGTCGATATCGAAACCGGCCTTGTCGATATGGAGCATCGGGAGGAGCGTTTCGACCGGGTGGTTGCCCGAGGAAAACATCGTGCCGTTTTGCATGAGCACGTAACGCTCGTCGGTCAGGATCGCGAGGACCTTCTTGTCGCCCGTATAGATCTGCGGGTAGTCGCCGCCGTCATAATCCGTTTTCGGGCTGGTATATTGGGTCAGCGAATAGGGGGAGGGGAAGAAGGCGTTCTGCTCTGCCGGATCGGGATTGGGGGTCTTGTCGTCGGCCATGTCATATCCTTTCCATGGTGTCTGCGTCTGCCCAACCAACGTATGTGGCCGGGGGAGAGTTCCAAGGCGGCACCGGGGCTTAAACGCAAACAGCGGCACCGAGGCGCCGCTGTTTCTCTCACCACATCAGACGTCAGTGTTTGACGAAATCCGGGTAGGCTTCCATGCCAAGCTCTGCGACATCGAGGCCGGTGATTTCCTCTTCGGCGCTGACGCGAAGGCCCATGAGGCCTTTCAGCAGCATCCAGACCGCGCCGGAGGTGAGGACCACGAAGGCCCCGACGATGGCGATGCCTTTGATCTGCGTGATCACACTCGCATCAGGGTTGGTCCAGGCGACGACCAGCGTGCCGAAGATCCCGGCGCAGAGATGGACGGGGATCGCGCCGACCACATCGTCGATCTGAAGGCGATCCAACAGCGGCACGGTGAGATAGACGATCCCGCCGCCGATCGCGCCAATGATGAGCGCCTGGCCGAGGGTCGGGGTCAGCGGCTCGCCGGTGATCGCGACGAGGCCGGCCAGCGCGCCGTTGAGAACCATGGTCAGGTCCGGTTTGCCGTAGAGCGACAGGGTCAGGAGCAGCACCGAGAGCGCGCCGGCGGCGGCGGCCATATTGGTGTTGGCGAAGATGCGCGAGATGTCGGCCACATCGCCCGGCGTGTTCATCGCGAGTTGCGATGCGCCGTTAAAGCCGAACCAGCCCATCCAGAGGATAAAGGTGCCGAGCGTGGCCAGTGTCAGGTTGGAGCCGGGCATGGGCTGGGTGCGGCCGCTGCGGTATTTGCCGATGCGCGGGCCGAGGATGAGCGCGCCGGTCAGGGCCGCCCAGCCACCGACGGAGTGGACGATGGTCGAGCCTGCGAAATCGGCAAAGCCCATGGTTTCGAGGAAGCCGCCTCCCCATTTCCAGCTGGCCTGAATCGGGTAGATCAGCGCGGTCAGCACGACGACGAAGATCAGGAAAGGCAGGAGTTTGATGCGCTCGGCCAGCGTGCCGGAGACGATGGAGGCGGTGGTCGCGCAGAACATCAGTTGGAAGAAGAAATCCGAGCCGACGGAGGCGTAGGTGATGTCGCCAATGTCATCGGTGCCCGCGCCGACCGGTTCGAGAATCGCCGTGCCGACGCTGCCGATCACGCCGTTCATCATCCACGCATCGCCCGGATACATCAGCATATAGCCGATCATCCAGTAGCATATGGCGGAGATGGAAAAGAGCGAGATGTTCTTGATGAGCTGCATGGTCACGTTTTTGGACCGCACCAGCCCGGCTTCGAGCATACAGAAGCCTGCCGCCATCCAGAACACGAGAAAGCCGCCGATCAGAAACAGCAGCGAGTTGAAGATAAAGCCCGTCTCATCCGTCACTTGCGCCGACGCGAGGCCGGGCGTGAGGATCAGGGCGGTTGCGAGTCGTTTATGCATGTCGCCTCCCATTGGCTGAATACGGGAGCAGGAGGCGATTTTGCAGGTGCGAAGACAAGGCGAGGGCGGGCGCGACGGCGCGGGTCTCGATTTATCTGCATATAATTTATGCAGATAATGGGTTGATGGTTAATATATAGGCATTATGCGGGTTGGCGGGCCTGCCGCGAGGCAGCGGCGTTGCGGCGGGCGGACCAGAGGAAAGCCGCGATAAAGAAGAGGGTCAGCACGAGAATGATGGTCGGGGCGGGGGCGCTGTCGATCCAGAGGCTCATATAGGTGCCGAGGAATCCGCTGATGAGTGTGACCGCCACGGCGACGAGCTGCATGGCGACGAAGCGGCGGGTGATCAGGAAGGCGATGGCGCCCGGCGCGATCAGAAGGCCGATGGCGAGGATGATGCCGACGGCTTTGAGCGCGGCGACCACGGCGAGGGAAATGGCGGCGAGCAGTCCGTAATGGAGCCATGTGACCGGAAGGCCGAGCGCTTCGGCCTGCACGGGGTCGAAAGCGTGGAGCATCAGGTCGCGGCCCTTGAGGATGAGGAAAATCGTGATCGGCAGGCTGACGGCAAGGGTCGTCCAGATATCGGGCCACCAGATGCCGAGCATGTCGCCGAAAAGGATATGGTCGAGATGGACCGAGGTGGGGCGGGCCACATACATCACCGTGCCGAGGCCGAACATCCCGGCGAAGACGACGCCCATGACGGTGTCCTGTTTCACCCGGCTATTCTCGCCGAGATAGCCCGTGGCGACGGCGCAGAACATGCCGGCCGCGAAGGCGCCGAGGCCGATGGGCAGGCCGATCCAGTAGGCCAGCACCACACCGGGCAGCACGGCATGGGAGATCGCGTCGCCCATGAGCGCCCAGCCTTTGAGGACAAGAAAGCAGGACAGGATGGCCATCGGCACCGATAGGATCAGCAGGATCAGCATCGCGTTCTGCATGAAGGGCAGTTGGAACGGGAGCAGCAGATTATCCATTGAGCGCCTCCCGTGCCCGCGCCTTGGCGGCGAGAATCCCGTGTTTGGGGGCAAAGACGAAGGCGACCAGGAAGGTCAGGGTCAACAGGCAGACGATGATCCCGCCGGTCGCGCCGTCGAGGAAATAGGAGAGATAGGCCCCGAAGAAGCTGCATCCTGCGCCGATGGCGACCGAGAGGATGATGAGGCGGGGAAAGCGGTCCGTCAGCAGATAGGCGGTTGCGCCGGGGGTCACGACCATCGCGATCACGAGGAACGCGCCAACGGTTTGCAGCGCGGCGACCGTGGAGGCGGAGAGCAGGGTAAAGAACAGCACCTTCATCAGATCGGGTTTGAGGCCGATGGAGCGGGCATGGGCCTCGTCGAAAAACACCACCATCAGATCGCGCCATTTCAGCGCCAGAATGGCGATGGAGACGATGCCGATGATGGCGAGTTGGAGCGTGTCCCCCGGCGAGATGGCGAGGATATTGCCCATGGTGATGGTCTGGATATTCACCGAGAGCGGGTTGATCGAGACCATGAAGAGGCCGAGGCCGAAGAAGCCGGTGAAGATGAGGCCGATCACCGTGTCTTCGCGGAGTTTGGTGCGGGCGTTGAGAAAGAGCATCGCGCCCGCCCCGAGACCGCCCGCGAGGAACGCGCCGATGGAGAAGGGCAGGCCGAGCATATAGGCCCCGGCCACCCCCGGCACGATGGCGTGGGAGAGCGCATCGCCGATCAGCGACCAGCCCTTGAGCATGAGATAGGCCGACAGGAACGCGCAGACGCCGCCAACGAGGGCCGAGACCCACATCGCGTTCCACATATATTGATAGGCGAAGGGCTCAAGCATCTTCGTCCTCGGCATGTTCGGCAACGAAGGGGCGCTCATCATCGGAAAGGATCGTGCGGCGGCCCACGGCGTGGCTGCGCAGCACGCCGCCGAACGCTTCTTCGAGGTTCTCGCGGGTGAAGACCTCCGAGGTCGGCCCGGCGGCGAGGACCGTGCGGTTGATCAGCACGGTCCGGTCGCAAAATCGGGGGACTGAGCCGAGATTGTGGGTCGAGACCAGCATGACATGGCCCTCATCGCGGAGCGATTTGAGGAGCGCGATGATCTGGTCCTCGGTTTTCACATCAACGCCGGTGAAGGGCTCGTCGAGCAGGATTAGTTTGGCGTGCTGTGCCAGCGCGCGGGCGAGGAACACGCGCTTTTTCTGCCCGCCGGACAGCTCGCCGATTTGCCGTTTGCGGTAGTCCAGCATGTTGACGCGGGTGAGCGCCGCCGTGACCGCCTCATGATCGGCGGCTTTGGCGCGGCGGAGCGGGCCCATATGGCCGTAGCGGCCCATCATCACGACGTCTTCGACCAGCACCGGGAAAGACCAGTCCACATCTTCGGATTGCGGGACATAGGCAATCGCGCCCTCCCGCTGGACGGTTTTCACCGCTTTGCCGTCGATCATCACGCTGCCCCGAGCAAGCGGGACGAAGCCCATCACGGCCTTGAACAGCGTCGATTTGCCCGCGCCATTCACGCCGACAAGAGCGGAGATCGTGCCGCCGGGGGCTTCGAAACTCACATCATGGATGGCGGTGTGGCCATTGGGGTAGATGACGGTCACATCTTGGGCGATCAATCCGTTCATGGGGCCTCCAGGGCGGTGACGATCCGGCCAGCGGTGGTTTTGAGAAGGTCGAGATAGGTCGGGACGGGGCCGTCTGGCTCGGACAGGCTGTCGACGTAAAGCACACCGCCATAGCGCGCATCGGTCTCGCGGGCGATCTGCTCGGCAGGATCAGGCGGGACCGTGGATTCGGAGAACACCACCGGGATGTCATGCTCCCGCACCCCGTCGATCACCGCGCGGACCTGACTGGGCGAGCCTTGCGCATCGGCGTTGATGGGCCAGAGATAGAGCTCATTCAGCCCCAAGTCGCGCGCAAGATAGGAGAAGGCCCCTTCGGAGGTCACCAGCCAGCGATGATTTTCGGGCAGGGCGGCGATGGTCTCACGGTAACCCGCGACGACGCCTTCGATCTCCGTTTTATAAGCGGCGGCATTGGCGGCGTAGGTTTCCGCATTGGCGGGGTCCACCTCGGAAAACGCGTCGCGGATATTGTCGACATAGACGAGCGCGTCAGAGGCGGACATCCACGCATGAGGGTTTGGGTTGCCATCATAGGGGCCGGAGGTGATGGAAATCGGCGCGATCCCGTCGGTCAGGGTGAAGGAGGGTTTCTCGCCGATATTGCGCAGGAAGCGCTCAAACCACGTCTCTAGATTCATGCCGTTGCGCAGGATGACGTCGGCATCCACGGCGCGCAGGAGATCGCCGGGGGTGGGCTGATAGTAATGCACCTCCGCGCCCGGTTTGGTGATCGAGACGACCTCCGCCGCATCGCCCGCCACGTTTTGCGCCATGTCGGCGATGACGGTGAAGGTGGTCACGGCCTTGATCTTCTCGGCCTGCGCCGGAAGGGCGAGGGCGGTGAGCAGGGCAATTGAAGGAAGTTTCAGCAATCTCATGGCGAAATTGATAATCATTATCATTTTAGATTGCAAGCGGCGTAAAGGAAAACCCGCGCACCGGCGGGTGGCGGGTTTTCGAAGTGTAGATTGGGCCCGGATCAGAAGAGCGGGGCCGGGCCGCTGCTGACGACGCTGCCGGCCGGGATCATGGAGAGATCCTGCGCCATGTCATCGGCGAGATCGGAGAGGGCCGCGCCCTGAGCGGCGGCGATGTTCTGATACACATTGCCCTGCGGGTTCGGGTAGGGAATGTCGTAGGAGAAGTTATAGGCGCCCTCATAGGTGCCGGTATTCGCCGCCGTGACGAAATACTGGCCGGAGAACATGAGCGAGTCGTCATCGCCGACGAGTTTGTCCACCTTCACCGAAATCCGCAGATCGGGGCGCGAGAGCATCGGCCAGGGCTCGGCGGCCACGGCGGCGCTCACACGCTGCGACAACTGGCTGGCGAGCCGCTGGGTGATCGCGCGCGGCGGCTCATCGGCCCAGATATTGCGCGAGGACATCGAGACGACGCCGGAGTCGTTCGCGACCGCCATTTCGGCATCCGCGGCATAGAGCGGCAGATCGACCGTCGCGACCTCGATCCCGCGCGCGGCCACAGGAAGGCGGCTTTGGGCGGGCGTCTCGGGCATCAGGTGATTGTTCTCGCCAAGGATCATGGCACAGCCGGACATCAGGGGGAAAAGCAGGAGAGCTGTCAGTTTACGCATGGTTTACCGTCCAAAAATCAGCGAGTTGGGGTTGCGCTGGATCGCGGTGACGAGCGCATTGACTGCCCTTGAGGCTTCCCTGATCTCACGCAGGGTGTCAACCGTCTCGCGGTTCAGCTGTCCGCGATCCTGAAGCGTTGCAAGGGTTTGATCGGCTCGCGTCGCAAGGGCGCTGAACTGATCGGCGAGGGCAGGCAGATCGCGCGCGACGGCGGCGATTTCATCCGCGGCCACCTCGGCGCTCTGCATGGTGTTCTCCGCCGCAGCAAGGGTGCTGTTGAGGTTTTCAACCGCGCCGCCTTCCCGCAGCTCGGCGGCCACGAGGCGGACCTCGTTGAGGCTCTGCTCCAGCGCACGCGGCAGATCATCCACACCATCGGCGGCCAGAAGCGCGTCGAAATCATCGACGAGCGTGGTGGTCGAGGTGATGAGATCCTCCAGCGGCAGGCCGTTGGCCTTGGCGACAAGCTGCTCCATCTGCTCGACAATCGCGGGCAGACCTTCGGCGCTGTCCTCGATGGCCAGGGCCGCGCCGGCGGCGCTGTCAAGGGCCTGGGTCAGCTTGGCGGCGGCTTCGCTTTGCTCGATCTCTTCGAGAATGGAGCGCAGGCTGGCCATGGAGGCGGCCACATCGCCCGGCACGGACTGCACCACATCGCCGTCCACAAGGGTGCGCATATCGGTGATGAGGGCGAGAACCTCACCCGGCACCGCTTGCGTTTCCTCGCGGCGGGCGATGTCGGTCAGCGAGTTCATTAGCGTGATCGCGCTGTCGAGAAGTTCTTCGACCGGCAGGTTGTTGATGCGGCCCATCAGACCCTGCGCCGAAGTGGTCAGCTCGTTCGGGTCCGCCGGGATCGACGGCATTTGTGGGTAAGGCTCACCCAACATGTCGAGACCGGCGGGCACCGCGTCGGCGTCCTCCACGAGATTCACCTGAAGCGAGCCGGTGAACATGTTGGCGCTGGCCAGCTGCGCGCGCAGGCCGTTGCGGACCTGTTCGGCGAGGAATTCGTAAATCGCCTCATCCTCACTGCTTGCGGGAAGGCCGATGCGGCCCGCCGCGACGCTGATTTCGGTGTAGAGAAGGACGGCGTTCTGCTCGCCCTCCACCTGACGGACGCGAGCCGAGATGTTCTCAACCTCGCCGACTTTCAGGCCGCGATAGGAGACCGGCGCGCCGACTTCGAGGCCCTGAAGCGTGCCGTCGAAAATCACCTGAAGCGAGACGCGGTTGCCCTGCTCGCGGGAAAAGATGGAGTCGCGGGCGTCCTGCTGCTCTTCGTAGAGGGTGAAGATGCGCTCAGGATCGACGGGCTCGCCGCCGGAGACGAAGGTGTCAAACGAAATGCCGCCCTGAAACAGCGTCATGAGCGAGCCGACTTCGAGTTCCGCCCCCGAGGCGCCGATGTTCAGATCGAAGCCGCTGGAGTTCCAGAAACGGGTGACGGAGGTGATGCGCTCGTCATAGGGCGCGTCGATGAAGCCGGTGATGAGAACCTGATCGGTGGTCTCTTCAAGGTCCACATCCTCAACCGTCCCGACCTGAATCCCCTTGAACATGATGGGCGAGCCGGTGGTGACGGAGCCGCCCGTGGGTGTGCGCAGGCGGACCCGCATCCCGGACTGGTCCGGCGGGGTGAGCGGTGCTTTTTCAAGCCCTTGGAAGGAATAGGTGCGCTCGCCGCGCTCGGTGTCCCAGCTCCCGGCGAGATAGACGCCCGACAGCACCGTATCGAGGCCGGAGACGCCGGAGGCCGAGATCGTCGGGCGGACCACCCAGAACTGCGCGTCCTGGTCGATATACTCATCGACTTCCTGATCGACGCGGACTTGCAGGATCACCTGGCTGATGTCGTCGCTGAACCGGATGTCCTCGACCACGCCGACCTCCACATCGCGGAAGCGCAGCACGGTTTCGCCCGCGGCCACACCGGAGGCGTTGGAAAAAGCGATCTCGATGATCGGCCCCTGGTTGCGGTAATTCGACCACGCGATGCCGAGCGAGATCAGCAGGGCCAAAATCGGCACCAGCCAGACCATGGAGATATTGCCGCGCCAGCGGCTGCGCTTGTTCTCGATCACCAGATCATCGGTGGCGGTGCTTTGGGTCTCGGGCGTCTCTTGGGGCGTGCTCATGTATTCTTTTCCCATTCTGCATCCCACATGGTGCGGGAGTCGAAGGCCTGTGCGGACAACATCGTAAAGATAACGGAGAGGGCGAAAAAGATCGCGGCGATTCCGGGGCTTGCGTTCACCAATGCGCCAAATTGGACCAGCGCGGCCGTAATCGCAACGACAAACACGTCGATCATCGACCAGCGGCCGATATATTCGACGATGTGATAAATCTTGAGCCGTCCCTCATGGCGCATGTCCCAGCCACGCTGGACGGAGAGGGCAAGGATCGCGATGACGATGAACTTGCCGACGGGCACCGCGACGGAGGCGATGCCGATAATGGCGGCGATGGCGTAGTCGCCGTAATGCCAGAACTCGATCACGCCCTCGACAATGGTCGCGCCGGAATCGCGGCCAAGCTGGTGCATGATGAGCATGGGGTAGAGATTGGCGGGGATATACATGATCAGCCCGGCGAACCACCATGCCCAAAGGCGCTGGAACGCGCGGTCATGGCGCGATTCCACCTTGTTGCCGCAGCGCGGGCAAAATTCGGAGTCGCCGGTCATGACCTTGTTGCAATTCAAGCATCCGATCAGGCCAGCTTCCCGGGCCGTCAGTCGGCCTGATATTTCTCGAGCATTTCCCATATCGTCCACTTGCTTAAAATACTGTCGGACATGACCACCATGAGGACCATGCCGCAGAAGGCCCAGAAGGCCGGTCCGATTTCCACATGCGCAAGGCCCGCCACTTTCACGAGGGCGACGGCCACGCCGATGATGAAGATCTCGGCCATCGACCACGGTTTGAGTTTCTCGGCCTGATGGAAGGCGCGCGCGGCGTAAGGCAGGAGCGGGCGCGAGAGCCGCATCGGGACCAGCACATAGCAGAGCAGCACCGCGCGCAGCACCGGCAGCACGATGATCTGCCCCGCCACGATCAGCGCGAGCGGGGTCATGGCCCCGCCGACAAACACGTCGATCGCGTCAATGATGGAGGCGCTGTTGTTCACCCCGCTGGCCGAGAGGCGCAAGAAGGGCATGGTCACGGCGGCGATCATCAGGATCGCGATGCCGAAGGACGAGGCGATCATCCGGTCGATCGTGTTGCGCGTCGCCGAGATCAGCACCGTGTGGCAGCGGTGACAGCGCGCACGTTCATCGGGCGGCAAATGCCGCTCCTCATAGATCAGATCGCAGGTCGGGCAGCAGATCAGGTTGTTGAGTTCGATCCCTTTTGCTGGCCCGGAGGTGGCTTTAGGCATCTTTCACCGACAGGCAGATATATTTCATTTCCAGATAATCCTCGATCCCGTGGCGCGAGCCTTCGCGGCCAAGGCCGGACTGTTTCACCCCGCCAAATGGGGCCACGGGGGTCGAGATGATCCCGGTATTCACGCCGACGATGCCATATTCCAGCGCCTCCTGCACCCGCGTCACGCGGCTGATGTCATTGGCGTAAAAATAGCTGGCGAGGCCGTAGATCGTGTCATTGGCCGCGTCGATGGCCTCCTCTTCCGTCTCGAATTTGAAGAGCGGGGCGAGCGGGCCGAAGGTTTCCTCGGTCGCGAATTGCATCTCGCGGGTCGCGCCGGTCACGATGGTCGGCTCGAAGAAGCTGCCGCCGAGTTCATGCCGCTGGCCGCCGGTGAGGATGTCGCCGCCTTTGGACGTGGCATCGGCGATATGCTCCTCGACCTTCTCCACCGCCTTTTCGGTGATGAGCGGGCCAAGATCGCTGTCCTCCATGCCGTTGCCAACACGCAGCTTTTCCACGGCTTTTTGCAGTTTTTCGGCGAAGGCATCATAGACACCCGCCTGCACGTAAATCCGGTTGGCGCAGACGCAGGTCTGGCCATTGTTGCGGAACTTACACGCAATCGCGCCCTCAACCGCCGCGTCGAGATCGGCGTCGTCAAACACGATGAAGGGCGCGTTGCCGCCAAGCTCCAGCGAGATTTTTTTGATCTGGTCGGCGCATTGCCCCATCAGGATGCGGCCCACCTCGGTCGAGCCGGTGAAGGTGAGTTTGCGCACATCCGGGTTCTCGCTGAACTCCTTGCCGATATCGGAGGAGCGCGACGAGGTGATGACCGAGAACAGCCCCTTCGGCATCCCGGCGCGTTCGGCGATCACGGCGATGGCGAGGGCCGAGAGCGGGGTCTCGCCTGCCGGTTTCGACAGGAAGGCGCAGCCAACCGCGAGGGCCGGGGCCATTTTGCGCGTAATCATTGCGTTCGGGAAATTCCATGGGGTGATCGCGCCGACGACGCCGACCGGCTGGCGGATCACGCTCAAGCGTTTGTCGGGTTGGTGGCCGGGGATGGTCTCGCCGTAAACGCGCGGCGCCTCCTCGGCGAACCATTCGAGGAAGGACGCACCGTAGCCGATCTCGCCCTTCGCTTCGCTCAGTGGCTTGCCCATTTCGGCGGTGAGGATGATGCCGAGATCCTCCTGCGCCGCCATCATCTGGCGATACATTTCCTTGAGCAAATCCGCGCGGGTCTTGGCCGTCTCCGCCGCCCATGCTTTCTGCGCCTTCACCGCTTCGGCAATGGCGCGCTTGGTCTCGTCCCGGCCCAGATTGGGCAGGGTGGCGAGCACTTCGCCGGTTGCCGGGTTGGTCACATCGAAGGTCGCGCCGTCATCGGCATCGACCCATTCGCCCGCCAAAAACGATTTGGTAGCCAGCAATGCAGGATCGGAGAGACGGGATTTCAGGTCGCTCATGTGGTGCTCCGTTTTTTCTGCTGCGCGAGCAGTTCCTCATGCAAAATCCGCGCGTTGCGGGCATTCGAGCGGTTGGCGAAATCCAGAAGATCGCCCGCGAAAGGCACGAGGCCGATCACGTAATCCACACCGGTATGGAACGCCATGCGGCCCAGAACCCGCTTGCGAGCGCCAAGCCGCGCGCCCTCGAAGATCAGCATCCCGGAGAGGCCGAGCGAGGCCGTGTCGCCCACGACCGGCAAGAGGCCGATGATCCCGTCCCACCCGAATTTGAACCCGCCGATGGAGTATTTCGTGTCGAGCCAGTTGGCGAGTTTCTCAATATGGGCGAAGTCCTTGCCACCCTTCGGCGCACCACCATCGGCGATGTCCTCGGTGCGGCCTTCCACCCAGACCTGATCGTTGAGTTCGCGTGTTTCCGTCATCTCGTTCATGCCGCCACCGGCATCGTGTCGCGCAGGGTCCCGCGCAGTTTCATCTTCTCATGCCATGTCGCGAGTTGCGCATGGCCGGTCCGCCAGTCCTTGTCATTATGGCGGAAATCCATCCAGTCGCAGGTGATGGCGACGGCGAGGCTTCCCATCGTGACCGGGCCATTCAGCACACCCATCCACCGTTCCTCAAGCGCATCAAAGCCGCGCGCGACCTTGTCCCATTGCGCTTCACGCCAGCCCTCCCACTGATAGGCTTCGGGACGTGAACGATGCTCATAAACGCGCAAAACGCCTGCGTCGAGCATCCCATGGGCCGTGGCCTCCAAAGTCAGCGCGTCAAATCGCCGCGGACCGGTGGGATAGAGCTTTCCGCCTGAAATCTCGTCGAAATACTGGCAGATGACCCGGCTGTCATAAAGGCTCGGCCCGTCATAGCGCTCCAGCGCCGGGATTTTCCCAATGGGGTTCTGGTTGATCGGCAAATTGCCAATATCGGTCGGATGCCCCATCACGGAGACCCGCTCGACCTTGTCTTCTTGGCCAGCTTCGAGACAGGCCACCCAGGCCAGACGTGCGAAAGGGGATGCGGGGGACCAGTAAAGTCTCATCATGCGGGCTCCTCTATGCTTGGGGAGGAAGATAAGCGCCCTTATCGCTGCCCGCAATGTTTCACGCAGCGGTAAGTCTCCCGCCATGTTGCCCGTTTATCACAACATCGCAAAGGGTGCCGACCTCTTGCGGAGTGTCCAGCATCACCTCGGCAAAGCCCTTGGTGCGGCCCATTTGCGGATTCTCGGTGAGGATCTGATGGCGCGCGCCGATCTGCGCGGCGAGGTGCTTTTCAACTTGCGCCTCGCCAAGCGCGCGCAGCCGTCCGGCCCGCTCCTTGCCAATCGCGCGCGGCACTTGCGGCATCCGCGCGGCGGGGGTGCCTTGGCGGGGCGAGTAGGGGAAGACATGCAGCCAGGTGAGGTCACATTCCTCCACCAGTTTCAGCGAGTTGGCGAACATCTCTTCGGTCTCGGTCGGAAAGCCCGCGATGATATCCGCGCCGAAGACCATATCGGGCCGCAGCCGCCGCGCCTCTTCGCAAAAGGCAATCGCATCGTCGCGCAAATGGCGGCGTTTCATGCGCTTGAGGATCATGTCATCGCCCGCCTGAAGCGAGAGATGCAGATGTGGCATCAGGCGCGGCTCCGTCGCGATCGCTTCCATCAGGCGTTCATCTGCCTCAATCGAGTCGATGGAGGAGATTCTGAGGCGCGGCAGGTCCGGCACGAGTTTGAGGATGCGCATCACCAGATCGCCAAGCTGCGGCTGGCCGGGCAGATCCGCGCCCCAGCTCGTCATATCGACGCCGGTGAGCACGACCTCCTGATAACCGCGATCCACCAAACGCTTGATCTGCTCGACCACCACACCTGCCGCGACCGAGCGTGAATTGCCGCGGCCATAAGGAATAATGCAGAAGGTGCAGCGGTGATCGCAGCCGTTTTGAACCTGCACAAAGGCGCGGGCGCGGGTGCCGAACCCGTCGATCAGGTGGCCCGCCGTATCGGTCGCCGACATGATGTCATCGACGCGCACTTTCTCGCTTTCGCCAATGAAATCCGGCCCCTTGGCGATACTCTGCCAGCTTTCGGCGCGCATTTTTTCCAAGTTGCCGAGGACGAGATCAACCTCGTCCATTTCGCGGAAGGTCTCCGGCTCGGTCTGCGCCGCGCAGCCGGTCACAATGATTTTCGCGCCCGGCTTCTCACGGCGAATGCGGCGAATATCCTGCTTGGCTTTGCGCACGGCCTCGGCAGTCACGGCGCAGGTGTTGATGACCTCCGCGCCGGCCAGCCCGGCCTCGGCGGCGAGTTCCTTCATCGCCTCGGTCTCGTAAGCGTTGAGGCGGCAGCCAAAGGTATGGAATTGCGGCGCGCTCATGACCAGACCCCGTCGAACACATGGGTCGCTGGGCCGGTCATCCAGACGCCGTCGGTTCGCCAGTCGATCTCCAGATCGCCGCCATCGAGCGTGATGCGGACCGTGCGCCCGGTCAGCCCGCGCTCCGCCGCGATCACCGCCGCCGCGCAAGCGCCCGAGCCGCAAGCCTGCGTGATCATCCCGCCGCGCTCCCAGACTCGCATCCGCAGATGGTCCGGGCCGATCAGCGAGATAAACTCGACATTGGTGCGCTCCGGGAAGAGTGGGTCATGCTCGAAACGCGGGCCAAGGGTGGGCAGATCCGCCGCCTCCGCATCCTCGACGACAAACACACAATGTGGATTGCCCATGCCAACCGCCGAGGGTGATCCGTCCAGCGGTAGCGCCATCGGGTCCACATCGCGCGCCAGAGGGATCTCGTCCCACGCCTGCTGCGGCAGGCCCATATTGACCGTAAAATTCTCACCCGAGCGGGCAATCGGCAGCAGCCCGCGATCCGTCTTGAGCGCGCCCGTCTCGGCGCCACTCTCATTCAGCAGGATCATCGCAAGGCAACGCGACGCATTTCCGCACGCGCCCGCCCGGCTGCCATCGCTGTTGAAAAAAGTGATCCGCGCCGTGGCCTCCGCGTCGTCCTCAATCGCCGCCAATTGATCGAAACCGATTCCCCGATGCCGGTCCCCCATCCGCGCAACAAGATCCGCGCCGGGCAGAGCGCCGCCCGCGCGCAAATCGAGAATCACGAAGTCATTGCCCAGCCCGTGCATTTTGCGAAATGTCACAGGCGCAGCACTGGGGTTGCCCATGGCTCAAGCCTTTCCGAAAGCCCCGCATTTACAGGGAAGGAGAGAAGATAACCACCCCCGGCAAAAAAATCGAGTCCCATTGCTTACTTTCGGCTTGACCCTCCGCAGCCCCGGCCCTAGGTTCCGCCGCGTTGGGCCCGTAGCTCAGTTGGTAGAGCAACTGACTTTTAATCAGTGGGTCACAGGTTCGAATCCTGTCGGGCTCACCATTTTCGACAATGAAAGATGACACGAAGTTTGTCTCTTTTTCTCGGAAAACACCTGGTTCTGCGCATCCCGAAGCTCATGGGGTGAACTCCGGTCACGAGAGAACCAAACTTTGAATAAAGCCAGCTTATAAACGCGGGTTCAAAGAGGCGTAGGGCATATCTGCGCCTCCAGTCCGTGGCTTCAGTGGGCGAGATCGGCTATGGACTTGTATGTCTGGGATAGCCGCTCATAGAGTGTTTCATAGATGGTGAAATGCCGTCTGTAACGGTCATGGATTTGTGCATCTGGATCAAAGCGCTTGCCAAGGCGGGTCATCCTGTCCGCGGTTTCGGTTATGGATGACGTCCCGCAAAGGCCGATGCCCGCCGCAGCATGAATCGCTGCCCCAAGCGCGGTCACCTCGTCCTGCTCACAGACCTGAACATAACATCCGGTCAGATCGGCGAGGAGCTGGCACCACAGGGAACTGTTTGCTCCGCCGCCCATGACGATCAAGCCTTCAATAGGCTTGCCTCTGGCGTCGTTTACGCCGTTAAGGCAGAGATTGATGTCAAAGGAAATGCCCTCAAGTATCGCGCGATACATCTCGGCCTGACCGTGCGAACCTCGCCACCCGATAAAGGCCCCCCGGGAATCACCATCCCAGTGAGGCGTCATACAGCCGTTGAAGTATGGAACACAGAACAGTCCGTCTGAGCCGGGTGGGACCTTTCTTGCCATCGCTTCAAGGCGGGCTTCGGCGGATTCTCCTGTTTCCTTATCGCCTTCAATTTCGAATTTACGGATGAACCAACTGATCAGATAGGACCCGTTGGCCACCAAGCATTCAAGATAATACGTGCCCGGCGCGTAGCCGACCAAAGTGCGGTAGGCCGGGCTGTAGCTGTAATTGGTTGCGGCTGCTCCAAGCGCGATACCGGTGCCAAGCGACAAATAGGCAAGGTCTCCCCCTGTCACATTTGCGCCGACACCAGCGGCCTGACCATCGCCGACGGTTGAAATGACCGGCAATCCCTGAGGCAGACCCGTCTTGCGCGCGACTTCATCTGTGATTTGCCCGACGGTTTCACCGGTTTGCACAAATGGAGGGAAGTGATCCTTGGTGAGGCCCGCCAGAGAGATGACCTCTTCCGCATAGTCTTCGCTGTTCAGATCGACAAGACTGAGCGTATCGGCGGTTGCGAAACATGTGGCGCGAATGCCGGTGAGCTTGTGCATAAGATATCCGCTTACATCATAGACGGTCTTTGCACGGCGGATGGATTCAGGCTCATTTTCATAAAGCCATATAAGCTTATAAAGGCCATTTACCGTCGCCGGAGGCTTGCCTGTGATAGCGTGAACTTTTTCGCTTCCCAAGCGCTCTACCTGTTCTGTCGCTCGCGTATCCATCCAGACGATAGCCGGTCGGACAGGCTCGTCATTCTCGTCAAGAAGCACCACGGTTTCGCGCTGGCAGGTCACCGCGATCGCCTTCATCTCCGAAAGGTCGATCTGTGACTTCAAATCATCAAGTGCCGTGTAAAGTCCTGAGACCCAGTCCCTACAATCCTGTTCATGCCAGCCCGGTTTCGGCTCGTTCATTGTCAGGCTAGCGCGTCCTATCGCGATCTGATGTCCATCCTGATCAAAAACGACAGCCTTAACGCCCGATGTGGACGAATCCACCCCGATCACATAATTCATGGCTCCCCTCCATCAATAATCTGATTATTGAATAATGTAGTTAGAAAGCTGTGCGTGTCAATTAATCCTTTCGACATCACTCCTGCCTGATGTTTTCAGCTGCAATGCGCCCGATAAAACGATCCTCTGCGCGGGTCACCAGCATCATCCTGGAATAGGTGAGAAGCAAATCCAGTGTTGCCGGCTTGCGCAGGGGTGCAAAGCCAAGACCGACAAGATCAAAGGGAATCAAAGAGTCAACTTGATGCCAAATTGCGACATCTACAGTTCCCGACAGGATCTGTCTGGGAATTTCCAGGTAATTACACTCGAACCTTTCAGATCGATCAATTGGCCCGAATTCTGCGATGGACATCTGATAGTGGTCGCTGGAGGTCGGATCGACGGCAATGCGGCGCGGGCGTTCTGCCGTACTCGCCTTCTCAGATTTTCTAAAGAGCACCACGACCGATCCGGGGCGATAATAACTGCCATCCTCGAAATTAATTGTCTTGAGATCAGATGCAGCATCGTCGCTGATCAGTCGTTCGGCGCCCTTTGAGACAACTGCAAAATCAGCATCACCATCCAGAACCGCGCGGATTCGTGACGCCGAGCCTGCCTGTTCGGAAGTAATCATGGGAATGCCTGCATTTCCAAACTTCAAGCGCAGGCTTGCCCGCACGTCGCGCATCTCCGGCGCTGAGAAGGATGGAAACGCGCCTATGAGCGGCGCGCGACCGGACATATTCCAAAGCTGTCTCGTGTTCAGGGTTTCGATGAAACTTCCTTGATGTCCAGAGCGGCGAAAGGATGCACCACCTGCATCTTCAATATGCTTGATGGCGGTCTGTATGGTCCCCGCCCCCATGCGAAATTCGCGTTGCATATCGGAAAGCCGTTCAAACCGGTCACCCACCTTTGCATTCAGCAGCCGGCCCGCAAGAACCTGCATAAGGGCGAGACTTCGATTGCCTCGCATATGTCCGGCCTGATGCTCCAGCCTGGCTCTCCCTCTGATTACAGTTATCCGAGTATTGGGATGGTTTGAAAATTTAGGAAAACTTCAATCTTTGGTCAAGGTGTTGAGGTGCGTGTGAGTCATCGGCAGAGCATCTTTGCGGAAAAAATTGCTTGCATATATCAATAATCAGTGTATTGAATATTGAAACTGAAGAATCGCACTGCGAGCCCCTCCTGCGGTCGGAGAATCCGCCATGAGGAGCATCGCAACCAAAGCGACATCAGGAAATGGGAGGATAAAATATGAAAACTTACAAATTCCGCACAAGCTGTATCGCTTTGTCCGTCGCTGCCAGCATGATGGCGGGCGCGGCTTACGCTGAAGGGGAGTCGCTTGGCGTCTTCTATATGAATTCGCTTGGCTTTTTCGTTAAGGTTGGTGAAGGGGTCAAGGATGTCGTCGCCGAGCAAGGCGGTGGCACGATCATGGAGAGCGTTTCGAACGACAATCCGGTTCCTGAATCCGAGTTTGCTGACACGGTTATAAGTGCGGGTGTCGGCGCTGTTATTATATCGCCGACATCGGCGGATGCATCTGTCGGCGCAGTAGAGCGAATGGTCGACGCGGGCATTCCGGTGATCTGCTACAATACTTGCATCAATGATGCGGATCGGGAGCGCCTGGTCAGCGGGTTCTTTACGACCGACCAATATGCCTTCGGTTATGAGCTCGGTAAAGTTGCGGCACAATATGCAGCCGACAACGAGATCTCCCCTAAGCTTGGGATTTTGAATTGCGATCGTTTCGAGGCGTGTCAGGATCGCAAGCGTGGTTTCCTTGAGGCTATTGCCGAAGGAGGGGAGTACGAGATCCTGTCCGATCAGGAATCCTGGGTTGCAGATGAAGCGACCGCGGTTGCTCAGGACATGCTGACATCCAACCCGGATATCAACATGATGTGGGCTGCGGCTGAGGGCGGCTCCGTGGGTGCAATGCTTGCGGTGGAATACAGCGGAAAATCCGGCGACACCGTCGTTTTCGGAAGCGACCTGATCCCGCAGATGGTTGAGTTCCTGCGTGAAGGGTCGATTCTCAAGGCGGCCATTGCGCAAAGCCCCGTAGACATTGGCAGGGAATCTGCGACGCGTGCCTTCGAGGTCATCAACGGTGCTGAGGGGTCGCCTGATCTCACGGTTGTACCTGCAACGGTCTACACGACCGAAGATACTGATGCGTTGGCCGAATGGATGCAGGCGAACGGTCAGGAATAATTTCCTCCCGAAGGCGGCGCGCTAGACAAGGTCTTGCCAATCAGTGCGCCGCCAATTTTCAGAGCGGGTAGAAAAGATGACAAACACACACGAAACCAGCCTGATCAGCCTGCACAACGCAACAAAGCGGTACGGCAAGCTTGTGGCATTGAACAATGTTTCAGTTGAGCTTCACCCCGGTGAAGTGGCGGCCATCGTCGGCAAAAACGGTTCGGGCAAGTCGACGCTTATCAAGATCCTGTCGGGTGTCATTCAGCCTGATGAGGGCGAGATGATGCTGGGTACTGAACCCGCGAACTTCAAAACGCCCTCGGACGCGCTTGATGCTGGTGTCGTCACCGTTCACCAGGAGCTTTCCGTCATCGAGTCGCTCACCGTTGCAGAAAACATTGTGCTCGGCCGCTGGCCCAAAACACAATGCTTTGCCGGTCGGATTGACCACAGTGAGATGAACAGGACCGCAAAGTCGATCCTTGCGGAATTGGACGAAGAACAGATCGACGTCCGCGCATTGGTCTCGTCGCTTTCGGTCGCCGAGCGCCAGATTGTGGAGACCGCCCGCGCCTTGGTGCAAAGGCCCAAAATTCTTCTCTTGGACGAGCCGTTTTCGACGCTTTCTGGTCAGGAAGTGGAAATCATGAGTCGCCGCATTCACGCTATTGCCCAGAGAGGGCTAGCGGTCGCGTTCGTTACCCACCGGCTGGGAGAAGTGAAGGAAATCGCGACCACCGTGATGGTGTTGCGTGACGGCGACTTGATCACCAAGGCGAACTCTGCCGATATTTCGGTGGAAAAAGTCGCGCAGCTTATGCTGGGTGAGGCCGCAGAGCAGCAGCGCGAGGACACTGCAAAATCCATCCGGGACTTCAGTGACGCGGATGTTGCATTGTCGCTACGAAATTTTTCAGTTCCCGGACGTATCGAAAACCTGGATCTGGATGTCCGGTCCGGCGAAATCGTGGGCATTGCTGGGCTTCTGGGCGCAGGCCGGTCTGAATTTCTCCGCGCACTTGTTGGTGTGGAGCCATGTACCTACGACACCTATGAACTTTATGGCGAGAATATTGAAAAGCCGCAGCTGAACGAGATGATTAGACGCGGTGTCTACCTGGTTCCAGAGGAGCGCAAGGTGGACGGTTTCGTTGGCCAGTTCTCAGTTATGGAAAATCTGGAGCTTCCAAATTTTTCCAGCCGGTCTTTGTTCGGACATATTCAATGGCGAAATGTACGCAAGACGTCGCAGAATATTGTTGAGCGAATGTCCGTAAAGATCTCTGACCTGTCAGAATCCATAGAGAATCTGTCAGGCGGCAATCAGCAGAAGGTTGTGCTTGGCCGTTGGATCAAACGCGGCAATATGCGGCTCTTTTTACTCGATGAGCCTTCTCGCGGTGTCGACATTCACGCGAGGATGCAAATTCTTGAGGTGATCCGAGATCTCGCGGAACAGGGCATCGCGGTGCTGATGGTTGCTTCGGAGTTCGAAGAACTGTTCGAGGTTTGCGATCGACTGGTCCTTGTTGGCCGAGAGCGGGAAGCCGTCTCGGTGCCAACGCATCAAACAAGTCTGGAAGCCGTTACTGCGCAGCTTTTGCGCCAGTAGACGCTGACATTTTGAATTTTAACGGAGGCAAGCTGCAATGAACACCATATCCAGATCAAGGCTTGGGGATTTTGGCCTTCTCGGCGTGCTTATCATACTGGTGCTCGTCTTTTCGGTCATCGCGCCGAACTTCACCTCTGCGAACAACATGCTCAATATCCTGCGGAATGCCGCATTGGTGGCGATTGTCGCCATCCCCATGACATTTGTTCTGATCTCAGGCGAAATTGATATCAGTTCCGGCCCGCTGGCTGCATTTGCAGGCGTTAGCTTCGCCTTGCTTGTCACACAAGCGGGTGTTGGCATGACATTGGCGTTCATTCTCATCTTGCTCGTCGGCTTTCTTTCGGGCGCGTTTGTGGGGGCCATGCGCAGCTATTTCAATGTCCCGTCTTTCGTGACGACGCTTGCACTTTGGGGAGCACTGCGCGGCTTGGCGATCTGGAGCAGCAATGGCCACGCCGTCTTTATCCAGGACAGCAGCTATAGAGTGCTTCTTGGCGGCGACTGGCTGGGCGTGCCGGTGCCGGTTTATTTCGCCGCAGTTGTTTTCCTGGGATATTTCTACATAGCGAAATACACGGCCTTCGGTCGCAGCGTTTATGCTGTAGGCGGGAATGAGGCATCGGCCCGGCTAGTCGGGATCGCGGTCTCGCGCATCAAAATACTCGCACTTGCAGCCACGGGACTATTTGCGGCGCTTGTCGGGCTACTGATTGATGCGCGCCTTTCGTCTGGCAACGCGAATGCCGCAGAGGGCTTCGAATTCGATGTCATTGCTGCGGTGGTTGTGGGAGGCGCCAGCCTTTCTGGCGGAAGCGGTAATGTAACGGGTACGTTGATCGGGGTGCTCTTCATTGCGGTACTTTCCAACGGTCTCGTTCTGCTTGGGATGAATCCGTATCTGCAAAGCGTGGTGCGCGGGCTCGTTATTCTTCTTGCCGTACTTTTGAACGTCGCGGTTCGGCGCAAAGCGTGAAGCCATTTCGCCGAAATCAGGAATGTCGAAGTGTTCGGAGAAAGTAAAAAAGTCGATATAACAACTAGTTACATTAACCTCAGGGGATAAGTCGATCACGCCATAGTCTAAAGAGATTTGCCGCGTGGTGAGAAAAGAACGGAGATAAACAGTGACCCAGACCAATATGGAAGCAGAGACCTGCCAGGCAATTATCGGAGCGCTCAAACAGGCCGGTATCGATGCCGAGTTCTGTGCCACAAACGGCCCGCGGGGAGATCATTGGCCTCGCCGGTTTAAAGAAAGCAGTCAGGCAGATGAGGCGTCAAAAGCAGTTGTCTGCTACCCGCAAGATGCATCTGCCGTCGCGACTGTCTTCGCCGAAGCCCGCAAGCACGGCATCAAAATCGCAGCGTTTGGTTTGGGATCAAGCGTCGTTGGCTGCTTTGATGGTTCGCCCGGAATTTACTGCTCCACCGAACGAATGACAGATATCGAGGCATTCGACCCGACCGATTGCCGGGTGACGGTCGGTGCTGGTGTGAATGGCGGCGACCTCCAGCAGTATCTCCTGAAACGGGGCTTCGAGCTTGGGCAGACGCCGCAATCGCTGTATATGTCAACCGTCGGCGGGTGGGTCAACACACGTGCTGCGGGCGGCTTATCAACGCTTTACGGCGGAATTGAGGATGTCGTGACCGGGATTGAGGCAGTGCTTCCAACCGGTGAGATTGTCAGCATCAATTCAAGCCCCCGGCCGTCAGGTGGTCTGGATCCGATCCGAACCCTCATCGGAACCGAGGGGTCTCTGGCCATCGTCACCAAAGTTACCCTTGCCGTCTTCAGGCAATTGCCGACAGTACAGATGGCTGCGGGTTTTAACGATTTCAGCGGTGCAATTGAAGCACAGCGACAGCTTGTCCAGGGCGGTTTTCCGGTAGCATTGCTTCGCTCTTATAACATTGCTGAAACGGCGCATGTCGTGGCACCGGGTCAGGAACCCTTTGCGCTGCTGAATTTCACGATGTCCGCTCCGGCGCAGGCGCTTGGCCCCCTGCAATCGGCGGCTGAACAGATTATACGGCAATGCGGCGGTTGGTTGCTGAATGAAGACGTCGCTGCCAACTGGTATGTGCGGCGCTATCAGGTCGAGACCATGATGGAGGATCGCAACAGCGAAACCGGCAAAATGTTCGATACCGTAGAGCTTTCCCTGCCATGGAGCACTGCCGCGCGTTGTGTCGAGGTCCTTGAAGAAAAGGTCGGAAAACGCACAACCGAATTCTTCGCGCATTTCTCGCACGCCTATCAGACCGGTGCCTGCCTTTACGCGATCTTCTGGGTTGAAAACGAAACCGACGAAGCCGTTCTCGCCGATTGGGCTCAGATTTGGGAGGACGTCATCGCGACCGTTGCTGAGCATGGCGGAACCCTTTCGCATCACCATGGCATCGGCGCCGTTCGCGCAAAACGCTATCAGAACAGCGATCAGGGTAGGCTGCATGCAAGGCTGAAGTCAGCCGTCGATCCTGAGAACACACTTTTTGCCCGGCTTCTCGAATAACCATCCCGAGGAACCTCACGACAGATGAAATCAAGATAAAGGAAAGCATATGACTGGTCTTCAAATGCGGTTGGATCGCCTTTTCAACAAGGAAAGTGGCAAGTCGGTTATTATTGCGCTCAGCAATGCAATGTATTTCGGGCCGGTTGCTGGAATGCAGAATAATAACGAAGTCCGAAAGGTCGTTAAGGGTGCGGTTGGAGGCAACTGTGATGCGGTCATGGTGACACCTGGCGGCTTGCGTGCCAATCTCGACATCATCTCTGGTCGCGGTGGTCCGGCGATCATCATGTCCGCGGGATATACGGCGACCTGGCGTGCCGCGGATCGTTTCGGCGGCGGAGGCGCGGCGCATCGCATGTCGCCTATTGCCTCAGTGGAAGAGGCCCTTCGTCTTGGTGCCGATGCCTATCATCTCTACACCTTCCTTGGTTGGAAGGATCCGAACCGTGATGCAGAAGAGCTGGAACTGCTCGGCCAGATTTGCGAAGAGGCGCGTCGCTGCCAACTGCCGGTGGTCTGTGAGCCGCTCGCGCGCGGAGACGCAGTTGATCCAGCGCAATACAACAGTACTGAAAACGTTGCCCTGATGGCGCGCATCGCCTCTGAAGTTGGCGCAGATATCGTTAAAGTGGAATATACCGGGAGCCCAGAAAGCTTTTCCGAGGTCGTCGAAGCCAGCGCCTCGCCTGTCGTCATGATGGGCGGTGCGAAAACCGATACTTTTGACGAGTTTCTGACCTTTTTGGGTGGCGCCATGTCATCCGGAGCGAGAGGCGTGGCTGTTGGCCGCAACGTCTATTCGCAGCCCGACCCCGCTGACGCGGTGGCACGGACAGCTGCCACAGTTCACGGCCAATAAGAATCATAAGGAGAAAGACAATGCCCATTATTCGTATCGACATCAGCGAAGGTCGCACGCACGAACAGAAAGCGGCGATTTCTCGCGACATTACGGAATCCGTATCCAAACACACCGGCTTGGCTGCCGAGAAGGTTATGATCTTCTGGACGGATCTTCCGCGTCACAACCAATGCGTCGGTGGCGAAATGCGCGCGACGCCACCAGCTGATTAACCTGCCCGGACAGATGTTGACTTGGAACAGAGCAAGGAGTGTAGCACGTGAGTAAAAATGACAGCCCTGACGACCTGAAAGGGGCGGTTGCCCTAGTCACGGGCGCTGCGGGAGGTATCGGCAAGGCGATTGCCGCGCGTCTGCTTCGTGATGGTGGGCGGGTTATCATGACCGATATCAATCGCGATACGCTTGCCAGCGCTACCGAGGCGCTCGCGGCCGAATTCGGCGAAGACAAGGTTTTCCATACCGAACTGAATGTTGTGGATGAGGACTCTGTCGCCCGAGCTTTTGCCGAAGGTCGTCAGAATTTCGGTCAGATCAACATCGTGGTATCAAATGCAGGCATTGCCTTTGCCGCCCCATTGACAGAAACGGCCGTTGACGACTGGGATCGTTGCATGGACATCCTCGGTAAGGGATATTTTCTGGTATCCCGCGAGGCACTGCGCTTTTTTACGGCACAGGGGACCGGCGGCAACATCGTCTTTATCGGTTCCAAGAACGGACTGACGGCATCGGTCAATGCCTCGGCCTATTGCGCAGCCAAGGCGGCTGAGGTGAATCTCGCGCGCTGCGTCGCGCTTGAGGGGGCCGCAGTTGGTGTCAGGGCCAACACTGTCAGCACCGAGGCCGTAATTCGCGGCTCTGCAATTTGGGACGGCCCTTGGCGCGCGGAAAGGGCAGCGGCCTATGGGGTCGAGCCCGATCAACTTGAAGAATATTATCGCAATCGCACATTGCTGAAGCAATCTATTCTGCCGGAGGACGTCGCAGATGCCGTCGCTTTCTTCGCTTCGGATCGTTCGATCAAGATGACCGGCAATATTCTCAGTGTCGATGGCGGAAACCAGCTGGCGTTCGCCCGCTGACGCGTGATCAACAAATTCGAAATGAAGAGGAAGAGACAATGTCAGGAAAGCTGAATGGAAAAGTCGCTATCGTAACGGGTGGAGGCGTTGGAATTGGCCGCGCTGCTGCTGAAGCCTTCGCCCGCGAGGGTGCAAAAGTTGTCATCAACGATGTCAATATCGCTGCTGCGCAAGACGCCGCAGAGGCGATTGTCGCTGCAGGTGGCGCTGCGCTCGCCAACGGCGACGCCATGGGAACCCCGGAAGCCGGCGAGGCGCTTGTCAAAGCGGCAATGGAAGAATTCGGCCAAGTTGACATTCTTTACAATAACGCAGGTATTTCGGCGCATGGGAAGATGTTTGAGATGTCAGACCATGATTACCGCCGGGTGATGGACGTGAATCTTGATGCCGTTTTCTATGTTTCGCGCGCGGCAGTGCGCGAGTCGATGAAACCACGCGGTAGCGGCAAGATTATCAATGTCGTCAGCCGCGTTGCCCTGCGCGGTCGTGCCGGTGACAGCAATTATGCAGCGGCAAAGCTTGGTGTTGCAGCGTTTACATTGAGTTGGGCGCTGGAACTTATGGAATATGGCATTAATGTAAATGCGATCTCTCCTGCGGCCTGGACACCGATGGCAGACGCACAACCCGAGGATGTCAAGGCGACCATGCGTGCTGCGAGGTCTAAAAATGTCCTGAACCGCGTCGGTGAAGTGGAAGATATCATGCCGACTTTGATGTTTCTGGCCAGCGAGGACTCGGATTACGTGACCGGAAATATCCTGCACGCGACGGGGCAACCGATGACCCTGAACTGATAGGGGAATAAGATAAATGGTCCTGCCGCGGCTCTCATTCAGGTGACTTCGGCGGGATCACAGCAATAGACCAATGCGGCGATAATTGTTCTGAAAGAAGCGTTAATCTAACGGAGTTTTCGCCACTGATGTTAACCGTGGTTCGTAAATGTTTCTAGGATCGTTATATTGGGGCGTTCAAAAGGTTATCCAGCGTTTGGGTGGCTCATGCGGAGTTCTTTTTAGAGCGAGCGTTATTGCATGTCTGAGCTGGTCATTGACGGTGCTCTGGGTCTGCTTCAAAATTTCATCAGATTAGTTAGACAGCGCAGTCTTAACTGATTGAGCGGCTGATCCTTCCCGAAGCTGTGAATCGGTCTGTCGGACCCTCTAACCAGCGCGATAGCCCCAAGGACAATTCGAAACACAGCCGATGCCTTGCCTCGCTGGGACGCGCGGTTCCCAAGGTGTTTCTCGTGCAAGTAAAGCAATGCGAGAATGATCGTCGGACACAATGTTCTTGGGATGCTTGTAACTTTTCGGCGATTTTGCATCAATCGCACGCTACACAGCTAGCATCGCCAGTGTATCTCGCGCATTGCGCGAATGCCGAAATACCGTAGCGAGCTAAGGCCGAAATCGTCATTTGTGACTATATTGACTGTCTCCGCGATCTCCATAGTCCTCACCTTCACCATCTGAAGGTCGATATGAAACGCATCAGAGTAATCCACTTCGACTAAGTTTGCGATGATGCGGGTCAGGGCATCATTAACTTACGCCGCCAAAGACGGTGCCATCTAGGTTTTCAGAAGGGCAGGCCGTCGCTACCGACTTCCTATAGCTGGATATTTTGTTTCAAGTAAGGTAAGTAATTCTTCGCATATTTTATGCGAGAATTATTTCGATATTTGTATGGGTGTGTCCTCCACTTTAAAGCGGCTACAGGAATGCGTTTCTACAAGAGTTGAGGTGGAGGCGCATGTCGTTTGAGGTAGATGTTCTTGTCGCAGTGGCCATGAAATATAGCATCACATGATATGAAAGTTCACCTGAATTGCCCGCTTATGTCGCTTGGCAAAAAGGCTATCGAAAACGCTCCCCGCTGAGGGAGCTTTTTTGTATGAGCGGACCTCGCCACTTGCTTGCGCCGCCGGGAGCGCGCTGATAATCAATAACCTACTCTTTTAGTAAGGCAAGGTGTCATGACTTCCAGCGACTGGCGGCTCGATGTTCGCAATTTGACTCGCCATATCGCCGGGCAGTCTGCGGTGGAGGATGTCTCCTTTCGCCTTGCAGCCGGGCAGGTGACCTGTTTGTTGGGGCCGTCGGGCTGCGGGAAGTCGACGACGCTGCGGATGATTGCGGGGGTGGAGCGGCCTGATAGCGGTCAGGTGTTCGCCGATGGTGTCGCGCTGGTGGATGGCAAGAGCATCGTGCCGCCGGAGCGGCGCGGTGTCGGGTTGCTCTTTCAGGATTTCGCGCTCTTTCCGCATAAAACCATCGCGCAGAATGTCGCTTTCGGGCTGCCGCGGCGGAGCAAGGAGACGCCCGCACGGGTGGCCGAAGTGCTCGCGCGGGTGAATATGTCGGGCTATGAGGCGCGGTTTCCGCATGAGCTGTCGGGCGGGGAGCAGCAGCGGATCGCGCTGGCGCGGGCGCTTGCGCCGCGGCCGCGGATCATGTTGCTCGACGAGCCGTTTTCGGGGCTCGATCAGCGGCTGCGCGAGGATATTCGGAGCGAAACCCTGTCGATCCTGCGTGAGGAGGGCACCTCGGTTGTGATGGTCACCCATGAGCCGGAGGAGGCGATGGATGTGGCCGACACGATCGCGCTGATGCGGGCCGGGCGGATCGTGCAGGAGGGCAGTCCGGATGAGCTCTATAACGCGCCAGTCGACAAAGAAGCGGCGGCATTTTTCAGCGATATCAACGTTTTGGAAGGGCAGGTCGTCGATGGGCGAGTCGAGACGAAGCTTGGCGCTTTCGACGCGCGCGGCCTTGCCGAAGGGGCCCATGCGGAGGTGGTGATCCGCCCGCATCACCTGAATGTCGCGCCAAACGGGGCGGATCGAGGTGTCGCCGCAGAGATTCGCCATATGCGATTTCTAGGTAACGAAACCTTTGTCAGTATGATGATTGGCGGGACGTCCTTGCGGGCGCGCAACCGTGATCTGCGGCCCATGGAGCCGGGCGGAAAAGTGACGCTGCTCCCGCCGAAGGACGCCTATTTCGTTTTCGAGCGGGCAAAACGGTAGGGGTGCGCGGCCGGAAGGGATGAAATTCACTCGATGGTTCCGCGCTCCATTGACTTACCTGATTGTTTCGGTCAACCATCCGGGCGTTCACTGGGTTGGGCGCAGGCACGCGATCAGCCCATGCAGGGAGACGGACCGCAAGCGCCTCACGCGCCCGAGGGTCGCGCGCCCTGTCAAAAATGAGAAGGATAGACCATGCGACAGACCATGACCGCCATTCTGGCACTGACCGCGCTCCCGGCCTTTGCCGTGGAAAAAGCCGAGGTGATCGGCACTTATGCGGATATTGCCGAGGCCGGATATAGCGACAGTCTCACCAAGGCGCAGGAGCTGCAAACGGCGGTGAATACGCTGATCGAGACACCGTCCGCCGAGGCGCTGGCCGAAGCAAAAGCGGCATGGATCGAAGCGCGGGTGCCCTATCAGCAGACCGAGGCCTATCGTTTCGGCAATGCCATCGTCGATGATTGGGAGGGCAAGGTGAATGCCTGGCCGCTCGATGAGGGGCTGATTGATTATGTCGATGACGGCTATGGCGGCCCGACCGATGAGAACCAGTATGCGGCATTGAATGTGGTGGCGAATCCGACCTTTACGCTGTCCGGCGAAGAGATCGACGCCAGCGAGATCACGCCCGCCCTTCTCGAAGAGACGCTTCAGGAAGCGGATGCGGTCGAGGCGAATGTGGCGACGGGCTATCACGCGATTGAGTTTCTGCTTTGGGGCCAGGATCGGAACGGCACCGAAGCGGGTGCGGGGTCGCGGCCTTGGACGGATTACGCGCAAGGGGACGACTGCACCGGCGGAAATTGCGACCGCCGCGGCGCCTATCTCAAGGCGGCGACGGATCTGCTCGTGACCGATCTGGAATGGATGGCTTCGCAATGGGGTGCCGAGGGCGAAGCGCGCACGACGCTGCTGTCCGATGAGGATGCCGGGATCCAGGCGATCTTCACGGGCATGGGCTCGCTTTCCTATGGCGAGCAGGCGGGCGAGCGGATGAAGCTCGGTGTCATGCTGAACGACCCCGAGGAGGAGCATGATTGCTTCTCGGACAACACCCATAACAGCCATTATTATGACGGGCAGGGCGTGTATAACGTCTATAACGGCGAATATGTCCGCGTGGACGGCTCGACCGTGTCGGGCCCAAGCCTGTCGGATCTCGTTGCCGAAGCGGATGCGGAGGTCGATGCGGCCCTGCGTGCGGATCTCAACCAGACCATGGTGGAACTTGGCCAAATCAAGGCCGCAGCGGAAGCGGGCATGAGCTATGACATGATGCTCGCGCGCGGCAATGAGGCGGGCGAGGCGTTGATCATGAGCGCCGTCGATGCGCTCGTCACGCAGACACGCTCCATCGAGCGCGCGGTGGCGGCGCTTGGCGTCGAAGAGATCGGGTTCGAAGGCTCGGACAGTCTCGATAACCCGGACGCGGTGTTCCAGTAATCTGAGGGGCGGCCTTCGGGTCGCCTGTCATCCGGCGTGATGAGGAGCGGTATGACGCGGCAGACATGCGGCTTGGCAATCGGCGTGGCACTGCTCGCTGCGCCCGCTTTGCTGGCCGAAGAGGCGGTGACGGAGGCGCATCTTGCGCCGTTCCTGAATACCGTCCCGCGCACCGCTGAGGAAAGCGAAAGGATCGCGACCGTGACCGCGCTCACCACGGATTTCTCCGCCGCAGAACCGTTCGAGAGCAATCCCGGCGGCGGCGCGACAGTGCGGGCGCGCAGCGATGCGGATGCGTTTTCCATGGCGTCGGGCAACATTTCTTTCGAGCGCGAGCTGGATTTCAAGGTCGGCAATGGGCTCTTCAAAAAACTCTGGGTGTCGTCGCCCTCGTCGACCAAGGCGTCGGACGGGCTGGGGCCGCTCTTCAACGCGCGCTCCTGCCAGCGATGCCATCTGAAAGACGGGCGCGGCCACCCGCCGGAAGGCCCGGAGGATGATGCGACCTCGATGTTCCTGCGCATTTCGGTGAGTGCCGATGCGGAGACGGAGATGTCGGAGATCGAGGCGTTCTTGCTCTCGCTTGACCCGGAGGCGGAGACCCGCACGCGGCCGCATCCGGTTTACGGCGGGCAAATTCAGGACAAGGCGGTGCAGGGCCACCCCGCCGAGGCGCAGCTCGCGATCACCTATGAGGAGATCGAGGTGCCGCTTTCAGAGGGCGATACGGTCTCTTTGCGCAAGCCGACCTATAGCGCGGAAAGTCCCGGCTATGGCCCGCTTGGCGACGATGTGATGCTTTCGCCGCGTGTCGCGCCGCCGATGATTGGGCTCGGCTTGCTCGAAGCGATCCCGGCGGCCGATATTCTGGCGAATGCGGACCCCGAGGATGCGGATGGCGACGGCATTTCGGGCCGCGCGCAATGGGTGTGGTCCTTCGAATTCGAGCGCCCGATGCTGGGCCGCTTCGGTTGGAAAGCCGGGGTGCCGACGATCCGCGAGCAATCGGCTTCGGCATTTTCCGGCGATATCGGGATTTCCTCGCCGATCTTCACGGACCCCGCAGGTGAATGCACCGAAGCGGAAGCGGCCTGCCGCGAAGGTCCGCATGGGGATGGGGATCTGCGCGTGACGGAGATCGACGCCGAGGGCCTTGATCTCGTGACCTTTTACAGCCGTAATCTCGCCGTCCCGGCCCGCCGCGATGTGGACGATCCGCAGGTCTTGCGCGGCAAAGAGGTGTTTTACGAGACCGGTTGCACCTCCTGCCACACGCCGAAATTCGTGACGCATAGGCTGGAGGATCAGTCCGAGCAGAGTTTCCAGCTTATCTGGCCCATGAGCGATCTGCTCCTGCATGACATGGGCGAGGGCCTTGCCGACAACCGCCCCGAGGGCCGTGCGAACGGCCGCGAATGGCGCACCGCGCCGCTCTGGGGAATCGGGTTGACCGAGCAGGTCAACGGCCACACGCAGTTCCTCCATGACGGGCGCGCGCGCTCGCTCTTGGAGGCCATCCTCTGGCATGGCGGCGAGGCGGAGCCCGCGAAAACCCGCGTCACCGAGATGCCCAAAGCCGACCGCGACGCCCTGATCCGTTATCTGGAGAGCCTCTGATGCGTTATTTTTTGCCCGCCCTTCTCGCCGCTGCACCTGCCTTGGCCGATGTGGACCGCGCGATTGATGAGGTGATCTTGCCTGCAACCGCGCAATTTGCCGAAGCCTCGGAAGCGCTGGCGGATGCGGCACGCGCGGACTGCACCGCCGAAGCGCTGCGGCCCGCCTATCAGGAGGCCTTCGATGCTTGGCCCGCCGTTAGCATCCTGACGCTCGGGCCGCTGGAGCAGAATGGCCGCAAACTCGCGATTGCCTTCTGGCCGGACACGCGGGGCATGGTGCAGCGGACGGTGGCGGATTTGCTGGCGGCGGAGGATCCGGTGGTGGACGCGCCTGAAGAGTTCGCCGAAGTCTCCGTCGCGGGACGCGGGCTCTTTGCGCTGGAGCGTCTGCTCTATGGCGAGGACGCGCCCGACTATGCGGATGGCGATTACGCCTGCGCGCTGGCGCGGGCCATCGCGGTGGATCTCGCGCGGATGGCCAGCGCGATTGACGCGGAGTGGCGGGACGGTTTTGCCGAGACGCTGCGGACGGCAGGCGCGCCGGAGAACGAGGTGTATCTAAGCGAGAAGGAAGCCACGCAGGCGCTTTATACCGCGCTGATGACCTCGCTGGAATTCACCGCAGATCAACAGCTTGGCCGCCCGCTTGGCACGTTTGACCGGCCGCGCCCGGAGCGGGCGGAAGCGCGGCGGTCCGAGCGCTCGAAACGCAATGTGCAACTGGCGCTGGAGGCGCAGCGGTCAATGGCGCGCGGCCTCGCGGATGCGCCGATTCCGATCACCGAAGCGGCGTTTGACGAGGCGTTCGAGGCGCTGGACCGCGTGGACAGCGCCGATTTTTCGGATATCGACGATCCGTCCGCGCGGCTCAAACTGGAGATCGTCCAGCAGCGGGTGCAGACGATCCGCACCGATGTGGCGGGCGAGATCGGCGGCGCGCTTGGCGTGACAGCGGGATTCAACTCGGCGGATGGAGACTGACATGACGACACGCCGCGCCTTCCTCGCCACGCTCTTTGCTGCTTCGACGCTGCCCGCGCTGAGCTGGGCCGACGCCAAAAGCCCCGCCTATCTTGGCGCCGCACGGGATGCGGATGGGGCGTTCTCGCTCTACGGGCTGACCAAGGACGGCGCGGACCTCTTCAAAATTCCGCTCCCCGATCGCGGCCACGCGGCGGTGGTGCATCCCAAAGCGCCGGAGGCGGTCGCTTTCGCGCGCCGTCCGGGGACGTTTGCGCTGGTCATCAATTGCGCAACAGGGCGAGTGGCGCATCGGCTGGAAGCCCCGGAAGGGCGCCATTTTTACGGCCATGGCAGCTTCATCGCGGGCGGCGATTTGCTTTGCACGACCGAGAATGACTATGCGACCGGCGAAGGGCGGATCGGCCTTTGGGCGCGGCGTGAGGGCTATCGGCGGTTTGGTGAAATCGCGTCCGGCGGGGTTGGCCCGCATGATCTGCTTGCGCTTGAGGGCGACGTGCTGGCGGTGGCGAATGGCGGCCTTCGCACCCATCCCGATCAGGGGCGCGACAAGCTCAATCTCGACACGATGGCGCCGAACCTCACCTACCTGACTGCCGACGGTAAGACTTTGGAGACGGTTACGCTGGAGCCGGATCTTCACCAAAATTCCATCCGCCACCTCGCGCGCGGACCGCAGGGTCAGGTTGCCTTTGCGATGCAATGGCAAGGGGATACGGCGACCCCGGTGCCGCTCCTCGGTCTGCATAAACGCGGCGCTGCGCCCGTGCTGGCGGAGGCCGACCTAGCTGAGCAGATCGCCATGGAGGGCTATGCGGGCAGCATCGCCTGGAGCGGCGATGGACAAGAGATTGCGATCAGCTCGCCGCGTGGCGGGCGGGTCCATGTTTTCGATGCGAATGGAACGTTTTTGACGCGCCACTTGCGGGCCGATATTTGCGGGCTCGCAACAGCCAATCAGGGCTTCGTCGCTTCGGATGGCACGGGCGGTTTTTGGACCCTCAAAGACCGTCTCAGCCCTGGAAGCTCCCACGCGAAACGCGCGTGGGATAACCACCTTATCAAAGTTGAAGCTTAAAACTGCAAAGAGAGGACATGCTCATGCAACGCACCCTGACATCCACCACCGCTTTTCTGGCGCTTCTGGCCAGCGCCGCGACCGCGCAGGAAGTGAATGTCTATTCGAGCCGTCATTATGACAGCGACGATGCGCTTTACGAGAAATTCACCGAAGAGACCGGGATCGCCGTCAATCGCATCGAAGGCGACGCGGACGAGATGATCGCGCGGATCGCTGCGGAGGGCGAGAACAGCCCCGCCGATGTGTTCCTCGCGGTCGATGCGGGCCGGATGGCGCGGGCAGAAGAGGCGGGCATCCTTGCACCGCTGGAGTCCGAAGTGATTGCCGAGAAGATCCCGGCGCATCTGCGTCACCCCGATGGGCTGTGGTTTGGTCTTTCGCAGCGCGCGCGGATCATTTTCTACGCCAAGGACCGCGTGGAGAACCCGCCGCAGACCTATGAGGCGCTGGCCGATCCGGAGTGGGAAGGCAAAATCTGCATCCGCTCGTCGAGCAATGTTTACAACCAGTCGCTGCTCGCCGCTATGATCGAGCAGCTTGGCGAAGACGGTGCGCGGGAATGGGCTGAAGGGATCGTTGCGAATATGGCGCGTCCGCCGGAGGGGGGCGACACGGATCAGCTTCGTGGTGTCATCTCGGGCGAATGTGATGTAGCCGTGGCCAATCACTACTACTTCCTGCGGGCCTTCGATGAAGAGGTGGATGGCGTAAGCGATGCGGTGGACAGCCTCGGCTGGGTCTGGCCGAACCAGGAAGATCGCGGCGCGCATGTGAACCTCGCGACGGCGTCGCTTGTCACCGGCGCGCCGAACCCGGAGGAAGCCACGCAGCTTCTGGAATTCTTCACCACGGATTGGGCGCAGCAGCATATCGCGGACCAGAACCACGAATATCCGGCGGTTGAGGGCGTCGACGCGGACACCGGCACCGAGCGTCTCGGCGATTTCAAACCGGACAGCGACACGCAAACCTCGGCCTACAGCGCCAATATCAAGGCGGCGCAGCAGATCTTTAACGAGGTCGGCTGGAACTAAGCCTTACTGTGTGCGAAGCGCGCGGGCGAATGTTTTGCTCGCCCGTGCGCCTTCCTGCCCGATGGTCCGGCACAACAGCGCGACCGGGATCAGCCCGAAGCCGACGAGAACCAGCGAGGGCAGGGCGGCTTCCGCGAGACGTTCATCCGCCGCAAGACGATGCGCCTGCACGGCGAGGGTCTGGAAGTCGAACGGGTGGAGAATGAGCGTCGCGGGCAATTCTTTCATCACATCGACGTAGACGATGATCAGCGCGGTCACGATGCTGGTGCGCGTCATCGGCAGATGCACCGCGCGCACGACCTCCCCCCAACTGCGCCCGAGTGAGCGGCCAACCGCGTCGAAACTCGGCGGCACGGTCATCAGACCGCTTTCAAAAGCGTTAAGCGCGGCGGCCATGAAGCGGGTCATATAGGCCAGCACCAGCAGCCAAATGGAGCCGGTAATGAGCAGCCCCGTGTCGATCCCGAACCGTGCTTCCATGAAGCGATCGATGAGGTTGTCGAGGGCGGCGAAGGGGACGAGCAGGCCCACGGCGATCACCGCGCCCGGCACGGCGTAGCCAAGGCCTGCGATCAGGGTGACGCCGCGGGAGAGACGATCCGTTTGTATCCGGCTGCGAAGGGCGATCATCATGGCGCCAAGAACGGTCAGCACCGCCGCGATGGCCGCCACACTGAGCGAGTTCTGGATAAGTTCGAGATAGCGGCTGGAGAAGAGCGATTGCCGCGAGCGGTCCGCCATTACGCCAAGCATGATAAGGGGGATGACGAAACCCGTCAGCACGGGTAGGGTGCAGAGCGCCGTCGCGCCCCAGGCTTTGAGACCGTGCAATTCGACCTTGTCCATATCGCCGAACCGCTGGCCTTGCGCGGCCATCCGCGCCCGTCCGCGCTGCGCGCGCTCCAGCCCCGCAACGAGCAACGCAAAGAGCAGAAGAACCAGCGAAAGCTGCGCCGCCGCCCCGCGATCCCCGAGGGAGAACCACGCTTGATAGATGCCAGTCGAAAAGGTTTGCACATTGAAGAAGGCGACGGTGCCGAAATCCGCGATGGTCTCCATCACCACCAGCAGCGCCCCGCCCGCAATGGCCGGTCGGGCCATGGGAAGCGCCACGCGGAGAAACGCGCCGGTCGGTGTCTGGCCCAAGGTCCGCGCGACCATATAGGCCGCTGCCGATTGCTGGCGGAACGAGGCGCGGGCGAGCAGGTAGACGTAGGGGTAGAGGACGAAACTCAGCATCGCCGCCGCGCCGCCGAAACTGCGCACTTCGGGGAACCAGTAGTCGCGGACGGTCCAACCCGTCAGATCACGCAGGAGCGTTTGCACAGGACCGGGGAAATCGAGCAAATCCGTGTAGGCATAGGCGAGGACGAAGGACGGGAAGGCGAGCGGCAGGGCGAGGAAGATTTCCAAAATCGCCCGCCCCGGAAAGCGGTAAACCGTGACCAGCCATGCGGTGAGGCTCCCGATCACGATGGTCGCCGCGGAGACCACGGCCACCAGCGCCAGCGTCGTGCGCGTGTAGCGCGGCAGCACCGAAGCCAGCACATCGCGCCACGTCGCCAGATCACTGCCAAGCGCCGCCAGAGCCGCCGCGACCATGGGCAGCAGGCAGATCATCGCGATGATGAGGCTGGCGGTGGTAAGTTTGGGTGTCCCCACGAGCGGTCCTTTCTTTGCCCGACCCCATTAGAGATATTGCCGCCGATTTGTCCATCACCAGCGCCTTATTTTCATGGCTCTGTTGGGGCGGCGGGTCGCCCAAGGCGGAAATGGACAAGGCTGCGGTTGCGGGGTAAAGCGGAGCGATAATGCACCGGGCGCGTGTCCCTTATGAGAAGGTGCGACGGAAACCATGACGCCTTATTCCTACCGTGATGACCCTTCGGTGCCGTCCTTTGACGACCATGCGCCGGTTGCCGTGATGGATGGGGAATGCGGGATCTGTAGCCGCGGTGCGCGCCTGATCCATCGTCTCGACCAGAGTGGCGAGATGCGCATATGCCCGATCCAGTCGCCGCTGGGACGGGCGCTCGCGGCGTATTACGGGATAGACGCGGATGCGCCGTCGAGTTGGCTGTTTCTGGAAAAGGGTCGCGCCTATTGCGATGTCGATGCGATCATGCGGGTCGGGCAGGTTTTGGGCGGTTGGGGGCGGCTGGCAACAGTGTTTGCGGTTCTTCCGAAGCCGATGCGGCGCTGGCTCTATCACAAGATTGCGCGGCGGCGCTATCGTCTCTTTGGGCGCGCGGATCTCTGCGCATTTCCGGACCCGGCATTTCAGAAGAGACTCCTGCGATAAAAGGGCCGCGGACGGCCCTTTTTCTTAGCCTGCCTCAGCGGCGGGCGACGTAAACCACGGCGCCGATGGTGGCGAGGATCGCCAGAAGTGTCAGCATGGTTTCGCCGCCATGGGGGTGCATATGGACGCCATCATGGGCCAGGAGCGGCGTCGCGGTGAGCGCAGCGAGGGCGGTGGCAAATATCTGTTTCATCTTTCGATCTCCGATTTGCGTTGGATGAGAAAATCGCGGATATCGAGGACGGATTTCTCGTCCATCGACACATAAATCAGCGACATATTGGTGCGCTCGCGGACCATCTCGCCGGGGAACGGCAGGTAGCTGAGATCGCGCGATCCGAAGGAGGGCGAGGCCGTGCCGACCTGCCACTCGGTTTTCAACTCCACATCAATGAGCTTGAGCGCCTTGGCCCCGTCCTTCGACGCACGCTCAAACGGCACGCCCGCAAGCTTAAGATAGCTGCTCTTGTCGCTCGCCTGCACGAAGCCGTCGATGAATTGCGCGGCGAGGACCTGAAGGTCGGCGGCGTCATCATGCTCGTGCATATGACTGTGCAGATGGTCGCCATGTGCGTGATTGTGGCCCGGCCCGTGAAGGTGGTCATGGTCGTGGTGATGCGCGTGGTCGTGATCATGTGGCATTGGACCACCGCTTTCCTTCAAACTCGCCATGGGGAATGCTCACCGGCTTGTCGATGAATTGCTTATGCGCGCCGAGTTTGCCGCTGGCGACCAGCGAGCCAAGCACATCGACGATCACGCGGGTGCCCATCAGGGCGGTGATGTCGGAGGTGTCGTAAGGGGGCGAGACCTCGACAAGCTCCAACCCGCAAATGCCTTCGGCGGCGACGCCGGAGGCCAGCGCCAGCGCTTCGCGCGGAAGGAAGCCGCCCGGTTCCGGCCAGCCTGTGCCAGGGACAAAACCGCAGTCGATGCTGTCGATATCGAAGGACATATAGACCATATCGACGCCGTCCCACGCCATTTCGAGCGCCATTTCGATGGTTTTGTCGATGCCCATCTTTTCCATATCGCCCATGGTGATGATGTTGGTCTCACGCTCGCGGGCAACTTTCACCGCCTCGCGCGGGACCTGCCAGCCGCCAATGCCGATCTGGACAAGGTTCTTGGCGGGCACATTAGGCAGGTTGGTCGAGTGGAACCACGGCGTGGTGTGCATCCGCTCGTCGAGGTCCTTTTCCTGAATGTCGGCATGGCGATCGAAATGGACGATGCCGATTTTCTTCGACGTGCATTCAGCAATCCCGCGCACGCAGGGAAAGCCGATAGAATGGTCGCCCCCGATCATGATCGGAAGCGAGCCGGTCGAAAACACATGGCTGACGCCGCGGCTTATCTGATCGAAGGTCTTCTCGATATTGGCGGGAATGGTGAACACGTCGCCCGCATCGCAAAGGGTCATCTGTTCGCGCAGATCAACACCCATTTCGTAGTTGTAAGGGGTGTAGAGCGCCGAGATCTTGCGCAGACCTTGCGGGCCGAAACGGGTGCCGGGGCGATAGGTCGCGCCGCCATCGAAAGGAATGCCAAGCACGGTCGCGTCGTAATTGGAGACTTCCAAGACATCCTCGGCATAGGGCGCTTTGAGGAAGGTATTGATCCCGGCGAAATGCGGCAGCTCGCCGCGTGCGAAGGTGGGGATCGACTTGTCGTCAATGCTGTCCGCCCCGGTGAGGCCCATGCGGAGCGCCCAGCGACGTTCTTCTTCCCAACGACCTTCGGGAATGTCGGCCTCTTTTTGCATCGCTTTCCATCCGGCGAGTTTGCTCAGATCCGGGTGATGGGCGCGCTTTTCGCGGGCCTCGAGACGCGCACGCGCGTCCTGCGGATGGTGGGAGCGCGAGCGTGCTTTGATATCAGTGAACATGGTCTTCTACCTCTTCAATCAGTTCAGAAGGAACGTCACCCCGACGGGCATCAATGTCGTAGGTGAGGGTTGCACCGTAAGCGCCGGGATCGTGCGGATCCCAGCGGGGCTTATCGAAAACGAGGACCCGGTCGCCGAGCTTGAAGCCCTCTTCGAGATCATGGGTGACCATGAAAACGGTCATCCCGGTCTCCGCGCGCAATTCCATGAGGAATGCGTGCATGGACAGCCGCGTGCCGGGGTCGAGAGCGCCGAAGGGCTCGTCGAGCAGGAGGATGCGCGGGCGGGCGGCCATGGCTTGCCCGATGGCGAGGCGCTGCTGCATCCCGCCGGACAGCGCCGCCGGATACTGATCCGCGACATGGTTGAGGCCGATCCGCCCCAGCATGACATCCGCCCGCTCTTGCGCCTCGCGGAGCGCTTTGCCGCGCAGACGTCCGAAGAAGGACCGGAAGCTTTCGCCCGCGATCAGATTGTCGCGCACGGTGAGATGCGGAAAGACGGAGTAGCGCTGAAAGACCACGCCGCGCTCCAGCCCCGGCTCCACGGCAGGCTCGCCGCCGTCGATGCGGATGGTGCCGCGCTTTGGTGTTTCTTCTGCCAGAAGCATCCGCAGGAAGGTCGATTTCCCGCAACCGGACGCGCCGACGATGGAGATGAACTCACCCTTGTCCACGTCAAGATTGACGCGCTCAAGGATCGGTCGGGTCCCGTAGGACTGCCAGACATTGCGAACAGTCACGAAGCTCATAGCGTGGCCTCCATCCAGCGGAAACTTTTGCGTGACAGGGTTTTCAGAGCCCAGTCGATGAGGAAAGCGAGCAGGGTGATCCAGATGACGTAGGTGAGGATCACATCCATCGCCAAATAGCGGCGGACGAGGAAGATGCGGTAGCCGAGACCCACATCGGAGGCGACGGCTTCGGCGGCGATCAGGAACAGCCATGCCGAGCCGAGCGAGAGGCGGATGTTGGAGATCAGCCGGGGCAGAACCTGCGGCAGCACAACGCGGGTCGCGATCACGCCGGAGGATGCGCCGAGGGTTTGCGCCTTCACCATTTGCTCATGGGGGATTTCCATGACCCGCTGCGACAGGTCGCGGGTCATGAACGGCGTGATACCGATGACGATCAGCACGATCTTGGAGGTCTCGCCGAGGCCGAACACGATGAAGAGGATCGGCAAAAGCGCCAGCGGCGGCACCATGGAGAGGACGGCGACAAAATCCGAGAGGGTCCGCCTTGCGTAAGGCAGCATCCCGATGATGACGCCGAGGATGAGAGAGATCGCCGCCGAAATGGCCACGCCGATCCCGAGCCGCGTGAGGCTGGCCCATGTATCCAGCCAGAGCAAGATCTCGCCGCTGCGCCGGTCCGCCTCGGTGAAGAGGCGTTTGGCGGTGTCGGTGATCGTGGCGGGGGCAGGCAGGAGCTTGTCCGCGGGGTTGGCACTCAGCCGGATATCTGAGCCGATGGCATAGGCCGCCAGCACAAGGATGAAGGGCAGGGTGGCGAGCAGCACCGCCGTGGGCCGCGACGGGATTTGGTTTATGAGACGCATCGGTGGCCCCTCTCTTTTGTAACGGGATCAGAGGCGCGCCGCATCACAGCGCGCCATCCGCGGCCATCTGCATGTAGGTGGCATCGAACCGCAGGGTGACGTTGTTTGCATCCCCCGTGGTCACGCCGCCCGGATATTCGATCCCGACGAAATCGGCGCTTGGCGCGCCAACGCCCAAAATGCCTTTGTCGAAGAGAAATTCGGCCACGCCGGTCATGGTGCCGGGAAGCGTTTCCGACTCCGCCTGTGCGACCGCGTCGGCGGGGTCATAGAACATCTCAGTCGCCGCAAGCTGCGCCTGATAGCCTTCGAGATCGGTGCCCGCGGCCTCGGCCATGGCGGTCAGCGCCTCTTCATCGCCCGCCGCCATCAAGCTCATCGCCTCATACCACGCGCCCGCAACGGCTTTTCCGAAGTCAGGGCTTTCTGCGAGGGTCTGCGTGTTGACGATCAAGAGGTCGAGAATTTCGCCGGGAATGTCCGAGCTGTCGAACACCGCGTTTGCATCGGGGTTTGCGCCGAGAATTTCGGAGACCAGCGGGTTCCACGTCACCAGCGCTTCCATATCGCGGGTCGCATAAGCCGCGATCATGTCTGCATCGGCAGTATTCACCACGCCTGCGAGATCACGCTCCTCCAGCCCTTGCGTTTCCAGCGCACGGGCGAGCAGGTAATGCGAGACGGACAGCTCAACGAGATTAACCGACCTGCCCGCCAGATCCGCGATCCCGCCCTCACCTTTCAAAATCACCGCGTCATTGCCATTGGAATAATCGCCGATGATGAGCGCGGTCGTGTCCACACCGCCGCCCGCCGGGATCGACAGCGTGTCCATATTCGTTGCCGACACGCCATCGAGTTGGCCCGCTGTATATTGGTTGATGGATTCAACGTAATCGTTGATCTGCACGATCTCGACAGTGATGCCGTATTTCTCGGCCCATTTGTCCATGATCCCGCTCTCTTCGATATAGCCCCAGGGCATCCAGCCGACATAGATCGACCAGCCGATGGTGAAATCCGTTTGCTGGGCCTGCGCCGGTGCGAGACCGCCGGACAGAAGGGTCAGCGAGAGCGCCGAGGCGGAGAGAAGATGTGTATTGATCATGGCAATCCCCATTCAAGCGTCCCGCCGAGGAGGGGTCTGCGTCACGCTGGCGGAACAGATAGACATGACGCGGGCGAACCTGCGCAGGTGTGTCTCCCGGGATTTTGGCCCGCCGTGTGCCGCTGCGGAATTTGCCGCATCGGTGGCGCTTCTCGGACCAGTCTTGCCAGCACTGGCAACGGAACCCTAAGCGCCCTGCGGGTTCAGAGCAGCAGGGCGGCGGCGATGTTGTCAAAACGGAGGAGGTGAAAAAGCGGGGTGATTTTTCGGCATGTGCAAAAAATATGCGCATTTTATCCGCTATGCGCAATTTTTAAGCTGACTCTGCGTGCTGCGCTGCGGCAAAAGTGTTTGGGTGGTCTTCTGGGAATCGGAGACGTTGCCGCTTCCCTTGTGCCCAAACCGCGCGCTAGATAAGCCTCTCATCACCGGTCGCAGCCTACCCGGTTCTCAAAACAAGGACATATCATGAAGACGATCATCATCTGCTCTGGCGGACTCGATTCCGTTTCCCTCGCCCATAGCGTCGCGGAGCGCGGCGATCTGTTCGGGCTCATTTCGTTTGATTACGGCCAGCGGCATCGCAAGGAGCTGGATTTCGCCGCGGCTTGTGGCACGCGGCTTGGCGTTCCCCATCAGATCATCGACATGCGCGGGATCGGCGCGGCGCTCAGTGGCTCCGCTCTGACCGATGCGATCGACGTGCCTGACGGGCATTACGCCGAGGACAACATGAAACTCACCATCGTGCCGAACCGGAATGCGATCATGCTGAGTATCGCTTACGGCGTGGCGGCGGCGAATGGTGCGGATGCGGTGGCGACGGCGGTGCATGGCGGTGATCATTTCATCTATCCCGACTGCCGCCCCGCCTTTACCGAAGCCTTTGCCGCCATGCAGAACGCGGCGCTCGATGGCTATGCGGATATCGCGCTGGAGACGCCGTTCGTCCATCTCACCAAGGCAGATATCGTCACCGAAGGCGCGCGCGTCGGCACGCCCTTTGCCGAGACCTGGTCCTGCTACAAGGGCGGCGCGCAGCATTGCGGGCGCTGCGGGACCTGCGTTGAACGGCGCGAGGCGTTCGATCTCGCCGGGGTGGCCGATCCGACGTTTTATGACGATCCCGATTTCTGGCGCAGCGCCGTTGCAGAGAGGGGCTGAGAGCGCGCATCCGCGCAGTTGCGACAGTATAAAGACGGCGCGCTTTGCCGATCCGGTTCCGTGGTGTAAAGAAGGTTACAAGAGACCGGAAGCGTTTCGGATTGGTGGAGGGCGCCGTTTATGGCCACGTTGAAGGATGTTGCAAAGAGGGCGGGGCTCTCGGTCACGCAGACCAGTCGCGCGCTCAATGACCATTCCGATGTGAGCGCGGCGACCCGTGCGCGGGTGAAGGATATTGCGCGCTCGCTTCAGTATCGCCCTAATTTATCAGCAAGAAAACTGGTTTCCGGCCGCTCCGGCATGGTTGGGCTGGTGGTGCCGCCGTCGCAGGATTTCGACTCTGCGGGCCTCTTCATGGAAGTGGTCGCAGGGCTTTCCACCGAGTTTGCCGGGCGTGAGATGCAGATGGTGCTGCATGTCGCGCAAGCGGGCGAGCCGATGATTCCGGTGTATCGCAAGCTGATCGGCAACGGCGCGCTGGATGGTTTTGTCCTTGTGGACCCGCATGAGGATGATGACCGCGCAAAATTTTTAGCGGGCGAAGATATCCCGTTTGTCGTGCATGGCCGAATCGGTTCGGAGCCGCATCACCCCTTTTTCGACATTGATAATGAGGGGATTTTTTACGAGCTGACCGCCTATCTCGCCGCGCTTGGCCATCGCCGGATCGCGCTGCTGAATGGCGTTGAGGGCCGGACCTATGTGGGTGCGCGGGACAGAGGTTATTTTCGCGCGCTGGAGGAGGCCGGGATCGCGCCGGATCCCTCGCTCATCTTCAATGGTGAGATGGTGGAGGCGCATGGGATGGTCTCGACCGTTGAGCTGTTTACACCAGAAAAACAAGCGCCTACGGCGATTATCTGCGGCAATGTTCGGGTGGCGAAAGGGGTCTATGAAGCGCTGGCGGCGCTTGGTCTGTCGATCCCGGAGGATGTGTCCGTCGTGGCTCATGATGACCATCTGGGGGACATGAAAACGGCGGCTTTCTACCCGGCGCTGACCGTCACCGATGCACCGCTTCATGACAGCTGGACACCGCTTGCGGGCTGCCTTGCCGATGCGATCAGCGGTGCGGATCTCAAGGATCTCCAAATTATCGGGCCGCATCAATTCTTTACCCGCGGATCCTGCGCTGCACCGCGCAATAGCTAAAATTGGGAATTAAGAATCCTTGACTGATCATGGTTAATTGCGCTAGTTTTTCCGAAACGTTTCGGCATAACAGAATAAGGCGCTAAAGCGCTTTGAGCCGAAATGTTGAAAAAAGGTCGTTGCAAGAGGCGGCCATAATGGGAGGAAAAGATGATTAAGACCCTTTTGAGATCTGGTATTTCGGCGGCTGCGATTGCGGCTGTCAGCGGGAGCGCCGCCTTTGCGGTTGAGCTTTCCTATGTGAGCGGCGTTGTGGGCAACGCCGTTGAGAGCTTCAAGGAAATCGTGAAGCCTTGGGAAGAAGAGACGGGCCACACCGTGAAAATGGTCCCGATGCCCGCATCGAGCTCCGACCAGTTCGGCCAATACCGCCTTTGGCTGGCCGCCGGAACGAGCGACATTGACCTTTATCAGACCGACGTGATCTGGGCGCCGCAGCTTGCCGATCACTTTGTCGATCTGTCCGAGCCGGCCGCAGAGCTGGCGGCCCAGCACATCCCGTCGGTCATTGAGAGCCAGACGGTGGATGGCAAGCTGGTCGCCCTGCCGCTCTACACCGACGCGCCCGCCCTCTATTACCGCACCGACCTGCTGGAAAAGCACGGCAAGGAAGTTCCGACCACCTGGGAAGAGCTGACCGCGACCGCGCAGGAAATTCAGGATGCCGAGCGCGCCGAAGGCAATGAGGATATCTGGGGTTATGTCTGGCAGGGCAACGCCTATGAGGGCCTGACCTGTAACGCTCTGGAATGGATCAAATCCTATGGCGGCGGGCAGATCATCGACCCGGATGGCAACATCACCGTGAACAATGAGCAGGCCGTGGCCGCGCTCGAAATGGCGGCTGGCTGGGTTGGCACGATCAGCCCGCGCGGCGTTCTGTCCTATCAGGAAGAAGAAGCCCGCGGCGTCTGGCAGACCGGCAATGCCGTCTTCATGCGCAACTGGCCCTATGCCTATTCGCTCTCCCAAGGGGATGACAGCGCGGTGAAAGGCGTGTTTGACGTGGCGCCGCTGCCTTCGGGCGGTGATGGCTCCGCCGCGACTTTGGGCGGCTGGAATGTGGCTGTGTCCAAATATTCCGAGAACCAGGAAGCGGCGATCAGCCTTGCGATGTATCTGGCCAGCCTGGACGGGCAGAAAGAGTCCTCCATCCGCGACTCGCATCTGCCGACTCTGCCGGAGCTTTATCAGGACGAAGAGATCGCCGAGGCGGTGCCGATCGTTCCGAACTGGGAAGAAGTGGTTTCGCAAGCCGTGCCGCGTCCCTCCGCGCCGGCACAGAACAAATATAACGAGGTGTCCTCGCTCTTCTGGTCCGCTGTGCATGAGACCCTGTCCGGCACCGGCACCGCTGCCGAGAATCTCGAAATCCTCGAACTGGATCTCGAAGACCTCAAAGGCGGCGAGTGGTAAGCTGACCTGACGCGACCTCCGGAGTGGGCGATCCCGCCCGCTCCCCATCGGCCCCATGGCCCATGACGAGGATACATTCCCATGACTGATCAAACGCTGGGCCGCGCGACCGGTCCTAGCCTCAAGCAGCGCAGGCAAAGAGCCGCTTTCTGGTTCCTCGCGCCCATGCTTGTCGCTCTCTTTCTTGTCGCTGCATGGCCGCTGATGCGGACCATCTGGTTCTCTCTGACCGATGCGACACTCTCCAATCTGTACGACTCCGAATTCATCGGCTTCGACAATTATCTCCAAGTCCGCGAGCTGTCTTCTGGCCGCACCATTTATCGCGGCACGCTGGTCGACCCCGACTGGTGGAACGCCGTGTGGAACACGGTCCGCTTCTCGGTCGTCTCCGTGCTGTTTGAGACCATGTTCGGCCTCATCGTCGCGCTGGTGATGAATGCGGAGTTCAAAGGCCGCAGCTTCGTGCGCGCCGCGATCCTCATCCCCTGGGCGATCCCGACCATTGTGTCGGCGAAAATGTGGGGTTGGATGCTCAACGACCAGTTCGGCATCATCAACGACATTCTGCTCAGCCTTGGTTTGATCGATCAAAAAATTGCATGGACGGCCAATGTCGATACGGCGATGACCGCCATCCTGATCGTAGATATCTGGAAAACCACGCCTTTCATGGCGCTTCTCATCCTCGCGGGCCTCCAGATGGTGCCGCGCGATATGTATGAAGCGGCCAAGATCGACGGGATCCACCCGGTCAAAGTGTTCTTCAAGGTGACGCTTCCGATGATCAAACCGGCCGTCATGGTCGCGGTGATCTTCCGGATGCTGGACGCCCTGCGCATCTTTGATCTCGTCTACGTCCTCACGCCCAACTCATCGGCGACGAAAACCATGTCGGTGATCAGCCGTGAGAACATGATCGACTTCGACAAATTCGCCTATGGGGCCGCGCAATCGACCCTGCTCTTCGCCATCATCGCGATTTTCGTCAGCCTCTATATCTGGTTGGGTCGCGTGGATCTTGCGGGAGACCGCCAATGATGAAGAATAAACTCGTCAAAAACATCGCGTTTTATGCGCTGGTGCTCGCGATCGTCGTCTTTGCGGTGTTCCCGTTCTACTACGCCATCGTGACCAGTTTCGCGACCGGCACGGCGCTCTTTCAGGTCAACTACTTCCCAAAAGTCTTTGATCTGGCGAACTATAAATTTGTGCTGGGGAGCAGCAACTTCCCGCGCTCTATCGTCAACTCGGTCTTTATTGCCGGGCTTACCGTGGCCTTCGCGCTCTTTCTCGCTGTCACCGCGTCCTATGCGCTGGCGCGGGTGAAGTTTCGCGGACGCGGGCTCTTGCTAATGACCATTCTGGCCGTCTCCATGTTCCCGCAGATCGCGGTGCTGGCGGGCCTCTTCGAGCTGGTTCGCTTCCTTGGCATCTTCAACACCCCCTGGGCGATGATCCTGTCCTACACGATCTTCACGCTGCCCTTTACGGTTTGGGTGCTGACGACCTTCATGCGCGATCTGCCTGTGGAGATCGAAGAGGCCGCTATCGTGGACGGGGCGACCCCGTGGAATATCATCACCAAGGTGTTTCTGCCGCTCCTGTGGCCCGCACTGGTCACGACGGGCCTTCTGGCCTTCATCGGGGCGTGGAACGAGTTCCTCTTCGCGCTGACCTTTACCAGCTCGGAGACACAGCGGACCGTGCCTGTCGCGATTGCGCTCCTCTCGGGTGCCTCGACGCAAGAAATTCCGTGGGGTCCGATCATGGCGGCCTCGGTCATTGTGACCGTGCCTCTGATCATCCTCGTCCTCATTTTCCAACGTAAGATCGTGGCGGGCCTGACCGCTGGCGGTGTGAAAGGCTAAAGACATGGCCAAGATTGAACTGAAAAACGTCACCAAATCCTACGGCGCGGTGAAAGTGATCCATGGGATCGACCTCGAAATCAAAAAGGGCGAGTTCATGGTGTTCGTTGGCCCGTCGGGCTGCGGCAAATCCACCCTGCTCCGTCTGATCTCGGGGCTGGAGGAAATCACCTCGGGCGACATGATGTTCGACGGCGAGCGGGTCAACGACCTCGTGCCCTCGGATCGTGGTATCGCCATGGTGTTCCAGAGCTACGCGCTCTATCCGCATATGAAGGTCTATGACAACATGGCCTTCGGGATGAAGCTCGCGAAATCCGACAAGGCGACGATGGACAAGCGCGTTCGCGATGCGGCGAAGCTGTTGCAGATCGACCATCTGCTCGACCGTCTGCCGCGCCAGCTTTCGGGCGGTCAACGTCAGCGTGTGGCCATTGGCCGCGCGATTGTCCGCGACCCGCGCGTGTTCCTCTTCGACGAGCCGCTCTCCAACCTCGATGCGGCGCTGCGTGTGGCGACACGTCTCGAAATCGCCAAGCTCCATCACTCGATGGAGGACGTGACCATGATCTACGTGACTCACGATCAGGTCGAGGCGATGACGCTGGCGGACCGCATCGCGGTGCTGCGCGATGGCCGTCTGGAGCAGGTCGGCACCCCGGCCGAGCTCTACGACTCGCCCAATTCCGTCTTTGTGGCTGGCTTTATCGGCAGCCCCAAGATGAACTTCCTCACCGGCCGTTTCGCCGAGGAGAAAGGCTGTGTCACCCTTGGCGTCCGTCCCGAGCATATCGAGATCGTCACCGATGGCACGGGCGAATGGGAAGGTGAGGTCGTCCATGCGGAAGACCTCGGCTCCGACAATTTCCTTTTCGTCGAGATCGGCGCAGAGGAGCCTGTCGTGGTGCGTCAGCCCGGAAAGCTGGCCATTGAATACGGCAGCAAGGTGTCGCTGCGCCCGGTCGAGGGGCAGCTGCATCGGTTCGATGCGGACGAAAAGCCGATCCGTTAACCCACTACGAAACCCCTGAAAATGCCCGCAGGCTCTGTCCTGCGGGTTCATATTGAGAGAACGCTATGACTATTCGTGTCACTGTGTGGAACGAGAATGTCCACGAGCAGGAAAACAAGATCGTTGCCGACAATTATCCCAATGGGATTCATGGGATCATCGCCGACGCGCTGAATGCCGATGACGGCATCGAGGCCACCACCGCGACCCTGCAAGAGCCCGAGCATGGCCTGACCGCCGAGCGACTGGCCGAAACCGATGTCCTCTTCTGGTGGGGTCACAAGGCGCATGGCGATGTGTCCGACGAGGTGTGCGAGCGCGTGTGCGAAGCCGTGTGGAGCGGCATGGGGATGGTGTTTTTGCACTCCGCCCACTTCTCCAAACCGTTCAAACGCCTGATGGGCACCCCCTGCAACCTCACCTGGCGTGAGGCGGGCGAGCGGGAACGTCTCTGGCTGACCTCGCGCAACCACCCGATTGCCGCCGGTCTCGGCGACAGTTTCGAGCTGGAATATGAGGAAATGTATGGCGAGCCCTTCGGTGTGCCTGAGCCGCTGGAAACCGTCTTTGTGAGCTGGTTCCAGGGCGGCGAAGTGTTCCGCTCGGGTCTGACCTATAAGCGCGGTGCGGGCAATGTGTTCTATTTCCGCCCCGGCCATGAGACCTACCCGACCTATCATGACGAAAACGTCCAGCGGGTTCTGCTGAACGCGGCGAAATGGGCGTATAATCCGGCGGCGCGTCTGCTGGATTCCACCGACGCGCCGAATGTCCCGGTGAATGAAGCGCCGGAAAAGATCGAAGAGCGCGGCCCGCGTCTTCATCAGGACGGCGAAGAGGGTTATCGGTAATGAAGCCGGTTCGCATCCTCATCCTCGGCACCGGCGGCATGGCGCAGACCCATGCCAAAGGCTTTGCCGCGATCCCCGGCGTCGAGCTGGTGGCGGGCGTCGATACGCGCGCGCCGCAGCTTGCCGCCTTTTGCGACGCGCATCACATCGAGAACCGCTTCACCTCGCTTGATGAAGCGCTGGAATGGGGCGACTTCGATGCGGTGACAAATGTGACGCCTGACGCGGCGCATTACCCGACGACCATGCCGATCCTGAAGGCGGGCAAGCATATCCTGTGCGAAAAGCCGCTGGCGACCAATGCCGATCACGCCGAGGAGATGGCGCGGGCGGCGTCGGAAGCCGGTGTGGTCAATATGGTCAACCTGTCCTATCGCAATGTCGCGGCGCTTCAGGAAGCGGCGAAAATGGTGCGGGCGGGCAAGATCGGCGCGGTCCGGCATTTCGAGGCGTCCTATCTGCAAAGCTGGCTCACCCAGCCGGCTTGGGGCGACTGGAAAACCGAGAGCCAATGGCTCTGGCGGCTCTCCACCCAGCACGGGTCCAAGGGCGTTTTGGGCGATGTCGGCATTCACATTCTCGACTTTGCGACCTTCATCGCGGGGGAAGATGCGCGGGAGGTTTCCTGTCGTCTGACCACCTTCGATAAAGCGCCGGGCGGGAAGATCGACGATTACACGCTCGACGCCAACGATTCCGCGACCATGCAGGTGGTGCTGGAAGGCGGCGGGCTCGGCACGGTCGGCGCGACGCGCTTCGCCTCGGGTCACCTCAACGATCTGCGCTTGCGTCTTTATGGCGAAAAGGGCGGCCTTGAGGTCAGCTTTGAGAACCAGGTGAGCCGTCTGCGCGCCTGTCTTGAGCCGGATCTGCAAACCGCCAAATGGCAGGAGATCGACTGCCCGCCGGTGCCGCTCATCTATGATCGCTTTATCGCGGCGATCCGCGGTGAGGGCGAGGCGGATCCCGATTTCGCCCGCGGCGCATCCTTGCAGCGCCTGCTCGACAAGGCCGAAGAATCGGCCGCGCAGCAGGGCCTCAGCCTCACCGTTTAAAAAAATGGCGCCTCTCGGGGCGCCATTTTTCTACTCGTTACAAAGATGCGCGGGACAGGCGCATCTGAACGCCAATTACTCTGCGGTGCTGCGCTTGGCATCCACCGACCACGGGCCGGGGCCTGCGGCGGAGAGGTAGAGGAACACGAAGCAGAAAGTTGCCGCCAGCGTGCCGCCATTCAGCACCGGGAAGAAGCCCTGGCCCGCATGGGCGTAGAAATAGGCCACCGCCATCAGGCCGCTGAGCAGAAACGCCGCGACGCGGGAGAAAAGGCCGATCACCAGCAGCGCGCCGCAGACCAGCTCGAAAATCCCCGCAATGCCGGGCAGGGCGGTCAGAGGCACTTCGCTCATGCCGCTCACCGGGAAATTGAGAACTTTCGTCGTGCCATACTGAAGGATCAGCAGGCCCGACATGATCCGCAGCACAGAACGGAGCTGCGGCGTGTAAGGTTCCAGAAACGTCATCCGTAGTCCTTTCAAAAGGGAACTCATTGAAGCGGCGAGTGTAGGGCCTGTTTCAGATGACGAAACACGGAATCTCTTAACATTCGGTGTCTACTGTGTTTCCAGATCAGAGACAATTGGTTGCAGATGTAACTTCTGATGCAGTGGCGATCAGAATTCGTCAAGATCCTCGGCCAGCACAACCTCACCGTCATAGGCAGCCTGCACCTCGCTCAACGCCGTCTCGATGGGCGCGCCGTAATGCAGCACATGGCTCAGCACCAATAGGCCCGGCTGTGTCTGGTTGGCAATCTCGGCGACCTCGCTCGTCAGCGTGTGCGAGGTGTGGTGATATTCCTGCCAGCCCTCATCGAGCGCGCTCCACCCTTCCTCGCTGATCACCTCATGGACCAGCACATCGACCCCTTGCGCCTTTTCGATCAGGTTCTCGCTAAAGGCGGTGTCGCCGGAGACCACGATGGTCTTGTCAGGCGTGGTGATCTTGTAGCCATATGCCGGGTCAATATCGCCATGGGGCACGTCAAACGCCTCCACGGTCACGTCGTTATCCTCGAAAACCACGCCCTCGCCGTCGATCTCGGTGACATTCACCTTATACATCTCCGGGTCGCGCACGGGTTGATTGCCCCCGGTGCGCAGCGAGATATCGACATCCTGCATGGCGTAATAGCCATCGGTCATCGCTTGCAGACCTGCCGGGCCGTAAGCGTTCAACCCCTCCTCGCGCCGCCACCAATAGGTCGCCGCGAGTTCGGAGTAATCCATCGTGTGATCGCTATGCAGATGGGTGATGAAGATATTCTTGATCGCGGGCGGATAGAGTTCCGGCGCATCCATGGTCTGATAGGCCTCGATCGCGCGCTGAACCATGCCGTGGCCCGCGTCGAACAGATACGCCTCGCCATTATAGATGACTGCGAGACCTGCGCCCGCGCGCTCTGCATTCGGCACAGGTGTGCCGGTGCCGAGCATGATGACGCGGGTATCCGCCTGCGCGGCGCTCGCCATGAGCAGGGCGCTGACGGTGAGGGTGGTGAGCGTATTCATGATGTCCTCCCGAATATGAAGGGTCAGCATATCCGACAGATGCGCATCGCCCAAATCGTTTCGCAAAATATCTTAAAAGACATATATTCATGCGATGCTCGGTGCTTTAACGCGCGCCACTACGCGGCAAAAATCACTCGATTTTCGAGAAATATTATTACGTGAGGCGGATTTTCGCCGGAGTGCATCGTCGGCATATAAGTCCAAGAAAAACCATGTAAACAAATGATTGCGAGATTTTTGACCTAGCGTCAGAATTTTCAACAGCAATCGCTCCATTCCTAAAATAGATATGAATCATAATTATTATTGACCGAATCCAAATCCGCTGACACGCTTGATCAAAGTTAGGGAGATTCGTGATGACAGAGCAGAAGCCTGAAGCCATCGATACCGACGCACCGCCATTCCGCGAGAACGTGCTGGGCGAGTTGATCGGCTACCGTCTGCGCCGCGCCTATCTGCCGGTTCAGTCGGCCGCGCATCAGGTGCTGGCCGCCTATAACCTGCGGGTCGTGTCCTTTTCCTGCCTGTCGATCATCGTGGACAATCCCGGCATCGTGCAGTCGCAGCTTGCCGATCTCTTGCAGATGGAGCGGCCCAACCTCGTGGTCATCATTGACCATCTGGAAACGCTGGAACTCATCACCCGCACCAAGGTGCAGCGGGATCGTCGCCGTTATGCGCTGAAGGCCACGCTCAAGGGGCGGCGGCTGCGCGACAAGGCGGCCAAGGATGTGCGCGCCGCCGAAGAGGCGGTTGCGGGCGGGCTGACCGTGGACGAGCAGGCACAACTTATCGCCTTGCTCGACAAGCTCCAGACCGGGGCGAAATAGATTTCAACGAACGACCGCGAAAAGGCGGCATTTTCTGGGAGGAAAAGAATGACAACCAAACTGAACGGGGCGCTGGCCCTCACCGCATTGCTGACCACCACCGCGCTCACCGCGCAGGCCGACACGATCCGCGCCACCAGCGGTTTCGGCCCGGCCCATGTGCTGGCGACCGAAGTGTTTCCTGTCACCTTCGAAAAGCTGGGCGAGCTGACGGATGGCAATTGGGACGGGCAGGACACGCCCTCGGGTCTCGTTGCGCCGAATGAAATGTCGAACGCGCTCCGCGATGGTGTGACGGAAATGGGCACCTTGCTGATGCCCTATTTCGTCGCCGAATATCCCGAGGCGGGGCTGGTGGCGGAGCTGTCCATGCTCGGCTCGAACAACAACGTCATTTCATCCGCCGTGACCGAATATATCGCGACCTGCGAGCCGTGCCTTGCCGAGTTCAGCAAGAACGGTCAGGTCTATCTCGCGTCTGATGCGACCCCGCTTTACCAGATCCTGTCGACCGAGCCGGTGGAGAGCCTCTCCGATATGCAGGGCATGAAACTGCGGACCGGATCGCCCTTCTATGCGTCGCTTGTTGAATCGCTCGGCGGTGAACCGGTGCAGATGTCCTCCAGCGAGCTTTTCGAGGGACTAAGCCAGGGCGTCATCGACGGCACGGTCAGCAGCGCCCATGAGATCATCGCCAACCGTCTCGGCGATGTGGTCGGCAATGTCACCGAGATCGACGAGGGCAACTTTACCGGCGCGACCGTCGCGGCAGGCAAGATGCTCTGGGACCGGATGAGCGCCGAGGAGCGCAAGGCGCTGGTCGTCGCCGCGCAATATGGTGTGGCCAAGGGGCTTGTCGGCTTCAATGAGCAGGTCGAGGAAGCGCGGGCGATGGAGGGGATGAATTTCATCACCCCCGCCGAAGACCTCACTTCCGCCATCGAAACCTTCAACGAAGAGCGCCTAGCCGGTGCGGCGGCAATCCTTGAGGAACGCGGCGTGACCGATGCGCAGACCAAGATCGACCGTTACGCGGCCCTGATCGAGAAATGGGAGGGTCTGGTCAACGCCGAGACGCCCTATGAAGAGGTCGCCCGCATCCGCGAGGAAGAGATCTGGTCCGAGATCGATTTCAACAGCTACGGCATGTAAGCTGCCCGCGCCCTGCCGCGCGCAGGGCGCTTCCCAGCCCAAACCAAAGTGAGGTTGCCATGGCGCAGCTCAAGTCCCTTATTGCCCGGCTCAGTCTGGCCCTTGGCGGCCTGGTACTGATGTTGATGATGCTTCAGGTCGTCGTCGATGTGTTCATGCGCAGCTTTCTGGGCGCAGGTTTCCCGGCCACGGCGGATCTCGTCGGTAAATATTACATGGTCGCGGTCAGCTTCCTGCCGCTCGCGGTGACGGAGCTGGAGCGCCGCCATATCGAGGCCACCATCTTCACCGACGCCCTGCCGGAGCGCGCCAAGATGGTGCTGTTCTTCCTCGGCTTTGCCATCGCCGCGGCGGTCCTTTCGCTGATGCTCTATGGCTCGTTCCAGGAAGCCCTGCGCAAGACCGCGACCGGCGCTTATATCGAAGCGGGCACCGTGCGTTTCCCGACTTGGCCGAGCTTCTGGATCCTGCCGTTTTCCTTCGCGCTCGGGCTGGTCGTCATCGTGATCCGGCTGATCGAAGTCGTCACCGGCACCTTTACCGACACCGACCACGACCCGCTGGAGCAGGTCGAAAGCCATGAGGGGGCCGCCTAATGGATCCGCTCACGATTGGCCTTCTCTCCCTCGCCGCGCTTCTGTTCCTCATCGCCCTGCGTGTGCCGATTGCCTTCAGCCTGATCGCCGTCTCTTTCGTCGGCATCTGGGCGGTCGCGGGCATCCGCCCGGCGATGAGCATGATCTCCAACATCCCCTACACCACCTCGGCGAGTTGGACGCTCAGCTCGATCCCAATGTTTCTGCTCATGGGCTATATCGCCTACCATTCCGGCCTGACGCGCGGGTTGTTTGAGGCGGCGCGGGTCTGGTGGGGCTGGATGCCGGGCGGGCTCGCCATCGCCTCACTGGCTGGGGCCAGCGGCTTCGCGGCGGTCTCCGGCTCCTCGGTCGCCTGCTCTGCCGCCATCGGCCGGATCGCCGTGCCGGAGATGGACCGCGCGGGTTATGACTTGCGCATCGCCACCGGCTCCGTTGCTGCGGGCGGCACCATCGGCGCGCTCATCCCGCCCTCCATCATCCTCATTCTCTTCGGCATTCAGGCGGAAACCTCGATCAACGCGCTGTTCCTCGGCGGTCTCGTCGTCGGGCTCGCCTCGCTGCTCTTCTACGTCCTCGCCGTCCTCTTCGTCTGGTGGCGTAACCCAGAGCGCCTCCCGCGCGCCGAGACGCACTCCATGGGTGACCGCTGGAAAAAGACGCTGGAGATCTGGCCCGTCCTGATCCTCATCGTCGCGGTGTTCGGCGGCCTCTTCACCGGCTTTTTCACCGCCACCGAAGCGGGCGCTTTCGGGGCCTTCGTCGCTCTCGTGATCGGCATCGTTCGCCGCTCGCTCGGCTGGGACGGTTTCCGCGAAAGCCTTGTGGACACGCTGCTGGCTTCCGGCTCGCTCTTCATCATCGCCATCGGAGCGAACCTTTTCACGCGCCTTGTCGCCATGTCGGGCCTCTCGATGCAGATCGGCGGCTTTGTGGACACGCTCGGCCTCGGGGCCTTCGCCCTGCTGCTCGTGATCGCGCTGATCTACATCGTCCTTGGCATGTTTCTGGAACCGATTGGCGCGCTCCTGCTGACGTTGCCGCTCTTTCTGCCGCTCGTTGGCGTGCAGGGGATCGACATGGTCTGGTTCGGGGTCCTCGTCGCCAAGCTGCTGGAGATCGGGATGATCACGCCGCCCGTCGGGCTCAATGTCTTCGTCATCCACTCGGTCGCGCGGGACTATGTCCGGCTGGAGCAGATTTTCGCGGGGATCATCCCCTTCCTCATCGCCGATTTCGCGCTGGTCGCGCTGATGCTCGTGATTCTCGGGCTGTTTTGAACAAGGAGATTGCCATGAAAATTGCGGATCAAATCGCATTGGTGACCGGCGGCGGGAGCGGCCTTGGGGCCGCAACGGCCCGCACGCTCGCCGCGCAAGGGGCCAAGGTCGCCGTGCTGGATCGCAGCGAAGAGGCCGCGCGCGCCGTCGCCGATGAGATTGGCGGGATCGCCGTGGCGGCGGATGTGTCGGATCAAGGCGCGGTTGAGGCGGCGTTCGCGAAAGTTGCGGACGTGCTCGGCAGCGCCCCCCGGATCATCGTAAACTGCGCCGGGATCGGTACGGCGGCGCGCATCCTGCCGCGCGACGGAAGCCTGACCATCGACGCCTTTGCGAAGACCCTTCAGGTCAATCTGCTCGGCAGTTTCACCGTCCTGAGCGTCGCGGCGCGCGAGATCGCCAAGCTGGACCCGCTCGATGAAGACGGCGCGCGCGGTGTCATCATCAACACCGCCTCCGTCGCCTATCAGGACGGGCAGATCGGGCAGGCGGCCTATGCGGCCTCGAAAGGCGGCATCGTCTCGCTGACCCTGCCGGCCGCGCGCGAGTTGGCACGTTTCGGCATCCGCGTCTTGACCATCGCGCCCGGTCTTTTCGAGACCGCGATGAGCAGCGGCTTGCCCGCAGATGTCAAACAATCGCTGGAGGCGGGGCTTCCCTTCCCGTCCCGCATGGGCAAGCCCGAAGAGTTCGCCATGCTCGTCCAGCAGATCGTCGAAAACCCCATCCTGAACGGCGAAGTCATCCGTATCGACAGCGCCGTACGGCTGGCCCCGAAATAAGGAGAACAAGACATGGGCACCTATACCGAAGGCAAGATCGAGGGCCGCATCGCCGAGCTGGAGCTGATCCGGGAGGACAAGCGCAACGCCATGTCCGACGGGCTGATGGCGGAGATCGAAGCGTTTTATGCCGGGCTTCCCGCTGAGGTTCGCGTCGTGATCCTGCATGGGCGCGGCGGGCATTATTGCTCGGGGCTTGATCTCTCTGAGCATGTCCACCGCTCCGCCGAAGAAGGGGTGCATCACTCCCGCAACTGGCATCGGGTCATGGACATGATCCAGTTTGGCGGCAAAGTCACGGTGAGCGCCATGACCGGCGCGGTGATCGGCGGCGGGTTGGAACTCGCGACCGCCACCCATGTGCGTATCGCCGAGCCTTCGGTCATGTTCCAGCTTCCCGAAGGACGGCGCGGCATCTTTGTCGGCGGCGGCGCGACGGTCCGCGTGGGCCGCATCCTTGGGCCGGACCGGATGGTCGAGATGATGCTGACGGGCCGCAAATATGGCGCGGAGGAGGGGCTGACCCTCGGCCTCGCCCATTACGTCGTTGGGGAAGGTGAAGCGCTCGGCAAGGCTCGCGAGCTGGCCGAGAAAATCGCCGAAAACGCCCCCATGTCCAACTATTTCATGGTGCAGGCGCTGACCCGCATCAATGACATGTCGCGCGCCGATGGCCTCTTCACCGAGAGCCTCGCCGCCGCGCTCGTGCAAACCACACCGGATGCGGAGGAGGGACTGAACGCTTTCCTCGAAAAACGCATGCCGGTGTTCCGCTGACATCAGCTTTGGGAGGAAAGCGATGAGCCAAGATCACACCACATGGGCCCGTGAGAACACCAAGACGGAATATGTGCCGCATAAGGTTATCCGCGAGGATCGGGACGACGGCACCATCCTGCTGCGCTCCGCTTATGAAATGGAGCCGCATGTCAAAAACACCGGCGTTTGGCTGCATGACTGGGCGGAGAAAACGCCGGATAATGTGGCGCTGGCGGAGCGGGACGGCGACGGGTGGCGGGACATTACCTATGCTGATTTGCTCGCCAAGGTCCGCGCCGTTGCGGCGGGTCTCTTAGAGCGCGGCTATGCGCCCGGTGACCGGATCGCGATCCTGTCGGCCAATGGGGTCGATCACCTGATCCTCTCGCTCGCTGCGCAATATGTCGGGATGCCGGTGTCCTCGCTCGCCGAGCAATATTCGCTGATCGAAGAGGCGCATCCCCGGCTGATCTATGTGCTGGGCAAGCTGAAGCCGAAACTCGCTTTCGTCGATGACGCGGCCCGTTACGGCAAAGCGATTGCGCTCGATGAGATGAACGGCATCGAAGTGATCGCCTCAGCCACCGAGGGCGCGCCGCGGAATGTGATCCACTTTGCGGACTTGCTCGACGCGACCCCGGATGACGCCGTCGATCAGGCCCATGCCGAGGTCGGCCCGGACACGCTCGCCAAAATCCTCTTCACCTCCGGCTCGTCGAGTGAACCCAAAGGCGTGCTGACCACCCAGCGGATGATGTGCGTCAACCAGGCGCAGATGGCCGCCGTGATGCCCTACCTCTCCACCCGACGCCAGCAAATCACCGACTGGCTGCCCTGGAACCACGTGTTCGGCGGCAGTCACAACGTGAACATGATGCTCTCCAGCGGCGGGCAGCTTAATGTCGATGGCGGCAAACCGACCGGGAAGGGCTTCGCGCGCACGCTCGAAAATCGCCTGATGCGGCCCTCCAGCCTCGCCTTCAACGTGCCGGTTGGCTTTGCCATGCTGGTCGATGCGGCGGAGAAAGACCCCGAAGCGCGCAAGGCGTTTTTCAGCGAGATCGACCTGATTTTCTACGCGGGCGCCTCGCTCCCGCAGGATGTGTGGGACAAGCTGGAACAGTTCTGCATGGAGGAAGGCGGCGGACTGCCGATGATGGCCTCAAGCTGGGGCCTCACAGAAACCGCGCCCGCCGTGGTGATGGTGCATGAGCCGATTGGCCGCTCCGGCGTGATCGGCGTGCCGTTGCCGGGGATCGAGCTGAAGCTGATCCCCGATGAGGACATGCGCTGCGAGATCCGGGTGAAGGGGCCGAATGTCACACCCGGCTATTTCGAGGACGACACCAAAACCGCCGCCGCCTTTGACGAGGAGGGCTATTTCATCACCGGCGACGCCGTGCGTTTTGTCGATGAGGCGGACCCGTCGAAGGGGCTGGTCTTCGATGGCCGTGTCTCGGAAGATTTCAAATTGAACACAGGCACGTGGGTGCAGGCGGGCAATCTGCGGATGAGCGCGCTGAAAGAACTCAAGGGCCTCGCACAGGACGTCGTGATCTGCGGCCATGACCGGGGCGAGGTGGGGCTCTTCGTCTTCCCCATCCCCGGCAGCTACGACGAGACCGACACCACAGAGGGCGCGGTCACGGATGGTCATCTGATGGCCAAGGTCGAGGCCGAGCTACGCGAGATGAACGCGGGCGTCACCGGTTCGGCCAAACGCATCACCCGTGCGCTGATCCTTGCCGAGCCGCCCTCGGTCGAAGGGCAGGAGATCACCGACAAGGGCTCGCTCAACATCAACAAGATCCTGAACCGCCGGGCTGACCTGCTGGAGCGGCTCTATGACAACGAAGACCCGGCGCTGATCCGCGTCTGAAGGAGGCTGATATGGTTGATTTTTCCAAAGTTCGCGCGATTGATATCCATACCCATGCGGAGGAGCCCTGCGGCTGTCATGCCGATGATGGCTATGACGATCTGCAGAGCACCATGGCGAGCTATTTCGGCGCGCCGTGGCAGCATCCGCCGACGATCCCGCAAACCGCCGCCCATTACCGCGAGATGAACATCGCCGCCGTGATCTTTCCGGTCGATGCGGAGCGCGAGACCGGCTACCGACGCTACTCCAACGACGAGGTGTTGGAGCTGGTGAAGGAGAATGACGACGTGCTCATTCCTTTCGCCTCGATCGACCCATGGAAGGGCAAAATGGCGGTCCGCGAAGCGCGGCGGCTCATCGAGGAGCATGGGGTGAAAGGGTTCAAATTCCACCCGACCATGCAGGGCTTTTACCCGAATGACCGCATGGCGTATCCGTTCTACGAGGTGCTGGCCGAACATGGCTGCGTGGCGCTCTTTCACACCGGCCAAACCGGCGTCGGCTCGGGGATGCGCTCGGGCAACGGGATGCGGCTGAAATTCTCCAATCCGATGTATCTCGACGATGTGGCGGTGGATTTCCCCGACATGAACATCATCGCGGCGCATCCGTCCTTTCCGTGGCAGGAAGAGGCGCTCGCTGTCGCGCAGCACAAGCCGAATGTCTATATAGACCTCTCCGGCTGGTCGCCGAAATATTTCCCGAAAATTCTCGTCCAATACGCCAACACGATGCTGAAGAAGAAAATGCTCTTCGGCTCCGACTGGCCGATGATCGCGCCGGAAAAATGGCTCGACGCCTTCGACAAGGCCGAATTCCGCGACGAGGTGCGCCCGCTGATTTTGAAGGAAAACGCCATGCGCCTTTTGGGCGTGAGAAAATGAGGGAGACGTGACATGACCATCAAACACACTCTCACCGCCCTTGCCATGGCTCTCGCCGCCACGCCGCTCGCCGCGCAAGAGGAGGCCGCGCCACCTGCTGAGGTCTCCGAAGACATGCGCGTCACCCTGCTGGGCACCGGAACGCCGACGCTGAACCTCATGCGGTTCGGCGCGGCCAATCTGGTGCAGGCGGGCGGGCTGAACCTGCTCTTTGACGCCGGGCGCGGCGCGAGCATCCGTCTGCAACAGCTTGGCGAGACGCCCGGCACGATGGATGCGGTGTTCCTGACGCATCTCCATTCGGACCACGTCAACGGCCTCGCCGATATCTACACCACCGGCTATATCGTCGGCGCGACGCTCAAGGGCCGCACCGAGCCCTTCGAGCTTTACGGCCCGACTGGCACGCAGGAGCTGATGGACGGGATCAAATCCGCGCATCGCTGGGACGCCGAGACCCGGATCATTGATGAAGGTGTTCCTGAAGCCGCGCCCGAAGCGAATGTCCATGAGGCCGAAGAGGGCGTGATCTTCGATGAGAACGGCGTGCAGGTCACGATGTTCCCGGTCAATCACGGCGAGAACATCACCAGCTCTGTAGGCTACCGCGTGGATTACAATGGTCATTCGGTCGTCTTCAGCGGCGACACCACCTATGACGAGAACATCGTCACCGCCAGCGAGGGCGTAGATCTCCTGGTTCATGAAAACGGCATGGCAACAGCGGAACTGATGGAGCGCGAGGCGATCCAGAAGATCATGGCGCATCATACGGACCCAGTTGATGTGGGCCGGATCTTTGCAGCGGCTGCGCCGCAGATGGCCGTCTACAATCACATGGTGCTGCTTGGCGGCGCGCCGATCTCCGAGGTGATCACCAAAACCCGTGAAACCTATGACGGCCCGCTCGTGATTGGTGAGGACATGATGCAATTCGTGATCTCCGATGGCGGTCTATCGATGCTTTCGGCCGGTCAGTGAGGGAGGATGACATGAAAAATACCACTTTGCTCATTGGGTTTGCCGTTGCGGCGCTGGCGACACCGGCACTCGCACAGAACGAACCCGGCCCGGACGACATGGTCGTCACGTTGCTTGGGACAGGTACACCAGCTCTGAATTCGAACCGCTACAGCGCCGCCAATCTGGTGCAGGCGGGCGGGCTGAACCTGCTGATCGACGCCGGACGTGGTGCAACTCTACGCATTCGCGAGGCAGGGCTGACGGTTGGACAGATCGACGCGACCTTCCTCACGCATTTCCATTCGGACCATGTGAGCGGCCTCGCCGATGTGTTCATGACGGGCTATATCACAGTGCCCTATATCGGCGGACGGACCGAGCCGTTCCAGCTATACGGTCCGATTGGTACGCAGCAGATCGCGGATGGTCTTCTGATGACACATCAATGGGATATCGAAACTCGCATTCTTGACTCGAACGTGCCGGAAGCGGCGACCCAGATCGAGGCGCATGAAGCCGAGGAAGGCGTGGTTTTCGACCAGAACGGCGTGAAGGTGACGGTGTTCCCGGTCCATCACGGCGACAATATCACGCATTCGGTGGGCTACCGCGTCGATTATAAAGACAAATCGGTTCTGTTCAGCGGCGATACCACCTTTGAGCCGAACATCATCGAATTTGGTCGCGACACAGATCTGGTGATCCATGAGGTCGGCATGGCGACGGAAAAGCAGATGGAGCATCCTTCGACTGCGCCCGTCCTTGCCCATCACACCAGCCCTGAGGATGTAGGGCGTGTTTTCACCGAGGCAGACCCGGATTTCGCGGTTTACTCTCACATGGTGATGATGGGCAACCCGCCGGTTGAGGAATTGGTCCGCCGCACACGCGAAACCTATGACGGCCCGCTCGTGGTGGGCGAGGACCTCATGCAATTTGTGCTGTCAGACAGTGGCACATCCATGCGCAAAGCAGGAGAGTAAGATCATGAAAGCCATTCTTTACAGCACCGCCGTTCTGGCCGTCGCCACGCCCGTTTTCGCCCTCGACTGCGACGGGCTCACCCCCGAAGCCATAGGGCTTGAGGGTGTGACCTTCACGGAAGTGACCGCCGTTCCCGCAGGCGAAGAAAGCCCCGTCCCGCAATGCCAGATCCGCGGGCGTATGGCCGAGCGGACCGGGACGGATGGCCGCGATTATGCGCTCTCGTTTGAGCTGGCGTTGCCCGAGGAGTGGAACGGCAATTTCGCGCATCAATTCAACGGCGGCAATGATGGCCGCGTGGTTCCGGCCACCGGCGGCCGTGCGGCCGGGACGGGCGAAACCTCGGCCTTGGAGCGCGGATTTGCGGTGATTTCCAGCGATGCGGGCCACGATAGCGCGAATTTTGAGGATCGCGGGCTCGCCAGTGGCGCGGCGTTCGGGTTCGATTTCGAGGCGCGGCAGATGTATGGTTACAAGGCCGTTGAGGTGCTTCAGCCAGTCGCGGTCCAGATGGTCGAGGCTTATTATGAGAAGCCGATTTCTTATACTTACGGCATCGGCTGCTCGAATGGCGGGCGGCACGGGATGGTCGCCGCCGCGCGCCTGCCGGACGCGTTTGACGGCCTTCTGATCGGCGCGCCCGGCTTCAACCTGCCGCGCGCCGCCGTCCAGCACGCCCATGATGTGCAGACCCTTGCGCCGCTGACCGGCGATCTGCGCACAGCGTTTACGCAGGAGGAATTGAGCCTCGTTGCGGACGCGATCCGGGGCCGCTGTGACGCGCTCGACGGTCTCGATGATGGCCTCGTGTCGGACTGGCAAGGCTGCCAGATGCAGTTCGACATCACCGCGCTGACCTGCGGTGAGAGCGAGAGTAATATGTGTCTGCCCGAGGAGAAAATCGCGGCGCTTCAGGCTCTTCACGAAGGCCCGAAAGACGCGAGCGGCAGCGAGATTTACAATGATTGGGCTTGGGATCCGGGCATCGAGGGCAGCGATTGGCGGAGCTGGAAGATCGAAAGCCCGGTCGCCCCTTGGGACAATCTGCCGATCATCGCAACGCAAGGCGCGTCTTCGCTGGCGCAGGTCTTCACCGTCCCGCCGACCGAGGTGGAGGGCACCCCCGAGGCGATGCTCGACTTCCTGCTGAACTTCGACATTGAGGCCGAAGCAGAGCAGATCACCGCCACAAGCGAAGCATTCCCCGAGTCCGCGATGGAGGTGATGACGCCGCCGGGGTCGGACAATCCGGTGCTGGCGGAGTTCCGCGACGCGGGCGGCAAGATGATCGTCTATCATGGCGTGTCGGACGGCGTGTTCTCGGTCAACGACACCGCCGACTGGTATGAGGCGCTCAACCTCAACAATGAGGGGCAAGCGGCGAATTTCGCGCGGTTTTTCCCGGTGCCGGGGATGAACCATTGCGATGGTGGACCGGCGCTTGACCTCTTCGACTTGCTGACCCCGCTGGTCGCTTGGGTCGAGGACGGCACCCCGGCGGAGGTCGCGACCGCGACGGCGCGGGCGGACAATGACGAGCTTCCGGCGGATCTCGTGGGCGCCGAACGCCCGCTCTGCTCGTCGCCGCAAGTCGCGAAGTATCAGGCGGGCGATCCGCTCTCCGCCGACAGTTTCCAATGCGAGTGAGGACGATATGACGCCGTTCAAAGCCCCCGTTGACGATATTTTCTTCAGCCTCCGCGAGATTGCGGGGGCCGGGGATCTGCCCGATTGGGACGCGGATCTCTCGCAGGAAATCACGTCGCATTTCGCCAGTTTCGCCGAAGGGGCGCTGGCCCCCTTGAATGAGGTGGGCGACCGCGAGGGCTGCCGTCTGGAGAATGGCCGGGTGCGGATGCCGGACGGGTTTGGCACAGCTTATCAAGAGCTTGCGGAAAGCGGCTGGCAAGGTCTCACCGCGCCGGAGCGTTTTGGCGGGCAGGATATGGACCACCTCACCGCCGCCGCCATTTCGGAAATTTTCTCCGGCGCGAACCATGCGTTGCAAATGGTGACAGGCCTTGTGCCGGGTGCGGTCTCGACCCTGCTCAACTACGGCAGCGAGGATCAGCAGGCGGCCTATATCCCGAAGCTCGCCTCCGGCGAATGGCTCTCGACCATGTGCCTGACCGAGCCGCAAGCGGGCTCCGATCTCAGCACCATCCGCACCAAGGCCGAGCAAACCGACGATGGCTGGGCGCTGACGGGGGAGAAGATTTTCATCTCCGGCGGCGATCAGGACATGTCGGACGGGATCCTGCATCTCGTCCTCGCCCGCACCGGCGACAAGGCAGATGGGGTGAAGGGCCTGTCGCTGTTTGTCTGTCCTTCGGAGGTCGACGGCGTGCGCAACGGCGTCTCCGTGACCCGGATCGAGGAGAAAATGGGGCTCCACGCCTCGCCAACCTGCCAGCTTGCTTTTGAAGGCGCGACCGCGGAGTTGATGGGCGAGGAAGGCGGCGGGCTCGCCGCGATGTTTACCATGATGAACCACGCCCGGCTCGACGTGGCGCTTCAGGGCGTTGCGCATGCTGCACGCGCCCATGATATTGCGAAAACCTATGCGGCCGAGCGCAAACAGGGGCGCAAGGCGGATGGCAGCCCGGCGGTCCTTGCCGATCATCCCGACGTGCAGCGGATGCTCGATGAGCAGCAGATCCTCGCGCAAGGCGCGCGGGCCATGTGCCATATCGCGCTGGTGGCGTTGGAGCGGGGCGAACAGCCCGCGCTGGTCGAATTCCTGACGTCGCTTTGCAAATATTTCGGCTCGGATGCAGGGATCAAGGCGGCGGATCTCGGGATGCAAGTCCTTGGCGGCTATGGTTATCTCGAAGAATATGGGCTGTCCCAAGTCTGGCGCGATGCGCGGATCACGTCGATCTATGAGGGTGCGAACGGCATCCATGCGCTGACCCTCGCGACCCGTGGATTGAAGCTGGACGGCGGCAAAGGCGCGGATGATTTCGCGGCGCTCGTGGCGGATCTGGGCGGGGAGACCCCTGAAATTGCAACCAAACTCGACACATGGCGCGGCTTGCGGGCCGAGGTGGAAGCGCATGAGCGCCCCGCCGAACTGGCCCATAGCTTCGCGGAAGCTTCTGCGCGGCTCTTTCTCGCCGCTATTTGGCTGCGCATGGCGGAGGCCGCCAAGGGCACCGAGCGCGCCGAGGATTGCGACCGGCTTCTGGCCCGTCTGCTCAAAGATTAAGACGCCGCATCGCGCGGCAGGGAGGATACTATGCAATATCATTATGATGGCTTTCACGCGGGCGACCCGCATCTCAAACCCCCCGCTCCGGACGCGGGGAAAACGACCGATAAAGTCGATGTGCTGATCGTTGGCTGCGGCCCGGCGGGGCTCACCCTTGCGGCGCAGCTTGCGAGTTTCCCCGAGATCACCACCCGCATTGTCGAGCGAAAATCCGGCCCGCTGGAGATGGGGCAGGCGGACGGGATCGCCTGCCGTTCGATGGAGATGTTCGAGGCCTTCGACTTCGCGCATCTGGTCAAGAAGGAGGGCTATTGGGTCAATGAAACGACGTTTTGGAAGCCGTCGGGCGATGGCCGCATCACCCGGTCGGACCGGATTCAGGATGTCGAGGATGATCTCTCGGAGATGCCGCATATCATCCTCAGCCAAGCGCGGGTGCATGATTTTTACCTTGATTACATGGCGAAATCGCCGCGTCGCCTGATGCCGGATTATGATCTCGATCTCACCGAATTGACGCGCGGCGAGGGCGATTATCCGGTGACGGCGACGCTGGAGGGCAAGGATGGAAAGACCGAGACCGTCCATGCGAAATATGTCGTCGGCTGCGATGGCGCGCGGAGCGCTGTGCGCAAATCGCTCGGCTATAGCCTCAAGGGCGAGGCGGCGCGCCAGCTTTGGGGCGTGATGGATGTGCTGCCCGTCACGAATTTTCCCGATATTCGCCTGAAAGCGGCGATCCAGTCGGGCGAGCATGGCAGCGTGCTGATCATCCCGCGTGAAGGCGGGGCGCTGGTGCGGCTCTATGTGGAACTGGATGAGCTAAAAGGCGACGAGCGCGCGGCGGACCGCAATGTCACTGCCGAGACCCTGACCGAGCGGGTGCAAAAGGTCCTCGCGCCTTACAGTTTCGAGGTGAAAGAGGTCGCGTGGTGTTCGGCTTATGAGATCGGCCAGCGGGTCTGCGACAGTTTCGATGATCTCGGCGACGGCCCGCGTGATCGCCAGCCGCGTATTTTCATCGCCGGCGACGCGTGTCACACCCATAGCCCGAAGGCGGGGCAGGGCATGAATGTCTCCATGGCCGATACGTTCAATCTGGGCTGGAAGCTCGCCGCCGTGCTGCGCGGGCAGGCGGACCCGAAACTGCTCGACACTTATTCCGAAGAGCGCCGCGCCAAGGCGCAGGAACTGATTGATTTCGACCGTGACATGGCGAAGCTGTTCAGCGCCACCGGGGAAGGCTCGAACGAGAAATTCCAGCAATATTTCCAGAAACATGGCCGCTACACGGCGGGGGTTGAGGCGAAATATGATCCGGGCCTGATCGTCGCCGAGGACACGCATCAGGACCGTGCCAAGGGTCTCAAGGTCGGGATGCGGTTTCACTCCGCGCCGGTGATCCGGCTGGCGGATGCGAAGCGGCAGGAGCTTGGTCACGCCTTCAATGCGGACGGTCGCTGGCGGCTCGTCGCCTTTGCGCCGAAGGGCGATGACGGGCAAACGGGCGGTGCGGTCGCGCAGCTTTGCTCGGCGCTGGAAACGGGGCTGCTCCCCCGCTATACGCCGAATGATGCGGACCGGGACGCGGTGGTCGACACCCGCGCGGTCTTCCAGAAAAGCCACCGCGCGCTGGCGCTCGACCAGATGCCGCAGCTCCTGAAACCCACCAAGGGCGCGTTGGGCCTCACCGATTACGAGAAAATCTTCTGCCCTGACCTCAAACACGGCCCCGATATCTTCGATCTGCGGGGAATCGACCGGGAAACCGGCGCGCTCATCGTGGTCCGGCCCGACCACTATATCGCCGCGGTTTTGCCCCTTGAGGACACGGATGCGCTGGAGGCCTTCTTCGCCCGCTTCATGATTGCGCTGTCGGACCGCTAGGAACAGTCGCCCTCGGGGTTTTCCTCTGCTATCCTCCCGCCAACTGGGAGAAGGAGACAGTGATGCCTAAGGATACCCTCGGCCATGGGCCGGAGCTTGGAAGTTTCGAATGGAGCGATCCGATGCTGCTGGAGCAGCAGCTCACGGAAGATGAGCGGATGCTCCGCGATGCGGCCCGTGCCTTCGCAAATGACGTGCTTGCGCCGCGTGTGACCGATGCCTATCGCGAGGAAAAGGACGATCCCGATCTCTTCCCGATGATGGGCGAGGCCGGGCTGCTCGGCGTGACCGTCTCTGAAGATCTCGGCGGGCTTGGCTCCAACTATGTCACTTACGGTCTGATTGCGCGGGAAGTGGAGCGGGTGGACAGTGGCTATCGCTCCATGATGTCGGTGCAATCCTCTTTGGTAATGTATCCGATTGACGCTTACGGCTCCGAGGAGCAGCGCCAGAAATATCTGCCGAAACTCGCCTCGGGGGAGTTCATCGGCTGTTTCGGCCTGACCGAGCCCGACGCCGGGTCCGACCCCGCGGGCATGAAAACCACGGCGAAAAAGACCGAGGGTGGTTATGTCCTCAACGGCTCGAAAATGTGGATCTCCAACTCGCCCTTCGCGGATGTCTTCGTCGTCTGGGCGAAATCCGAAGCCCATGACGGCAAGATTCGCGGTTTCGTGCTTGAGAAGGGGATGGAGGGTCTCTCCGCTCCGAAAATCGGCGGCAAACTCTCGCTCCGCGCTTCCACCACCGGCGAGATCGTCATGAACAATGTCGAGGTCGGCGAGGATGCGCTTTTGCCGAACGTGCAGGGTCTCAAGGGTCCGTTCGGCTGTCTCAACCGCGCCCGCTACGGCATCAGTTGGGGTGCCATGGGCGCGGCGGAAGCCTGCTGGCACGCGGCGCGGCAATATGGGCTGGACCGCAAACAGTTCAACAAACCGCTCGCGCAGACGCAGCTTTTCCAGAAAAAACTGGCCGATATGCAAACGGAGATCACCCTCGGCCTGCAAGGCTCGCTCCGCCTTGGCCGCTTGATGGACGAAGGGCAAGCAGCGCCGGAGCTGGTCTCGCTCATGAAGCGGAACAACTGCGGCAAGGCGCTCGACATCGCCCGTCTCGCCCGCGACATGCATGGCGGCAACGGCATCTCCGAAGAGTTCAAGGTGATCCGCCACATGGTGAATCTGGAAACGGTGAACACCTATGAAGGCACCCATGACGTCCACGCCCTGATCCTCGGGCGCGCGCAGACGGGGTTGCAGGCGTTTTTCTAAAGCGCCTCGCATCCCGCAATAAAAAAGACCGGCGCGAGGCCGGTCTTTTCGTTTTTCGGGCTGTCGCGGCTTATTCAGCGTCGGGCGCACATTCGCGGATGGCTGCGACATCCGGGCCGTTCGGCGTGCGGCCGAGGTTGAACGGGGCCGAGGCGTCACGCCAGGAGGAATAGTCGTTGAGATATTCCATCATGGAGAGATAGACGCGGGCCGAGGACGGGTTCTCACAGGAGACTTCGACGATGGTCTCGTTGGCCATCTGCTGCACCTGCTCGAGCATCGCGTCGTCGTAACGGTTGATTTCGACCGCTTCGTCCCACTGCGCATAGGCTTCGGTGGCGCGCTTCTCGGTGAAGGCGAGGGACCAGAGCATGGTCGCATCCGCCGCAATCCGCAGTTTTTCCTGCGCTTCCGGCGAGATCGCATCCCAAGCCGACTGGTTGATCATCACGCCGAAGACGGACGCCGACTGGTGCCAGCCGGGGGTCGCCCAGTAATCGGAGACCTGCTGGAAGCCTGCGGACCAGTCCACATTGGGGGTCGAGAACTCGCCGCCGTCGATCACGCCGCGCTCAAGCGCCTGATACACTTCGCCGCCAGCCATGGAGACCTGACTGCCACCGAGTTTTTCGAGAAGGCGGCCCTGCTCCAGACCCGACACCCGCAGACGCTTGCCCGCAAGGTCTTCGAGCGAGCGGATCGGCTCGGCGGTGTGGAAGCCGGATTCGTTGTTGGTCACGCCATAGGGTAGATAGACCATGCCGAACTGGCCGTAGATATCTTCATAGATCTCTTTACCGCCCCATTGCTGGATCCAGTTGACGTAATCGACGGCGTTGAAGAGCGACGGTGTGGTCGCCAGCGCGGAGAACGCCGGGTCACGGCCCGCCCAGTAGCCGGGCCAGTCCGCGCCGGCCTGTACGGTGTTCGATTCCACGGCGCCGAACACTTCGCCCGGCGGGACGAGCGCGCCGCCCTCATAGAACTCGATGGTGACTTCGTCGCCCACAAGCTTGTTCGCCAGATCGACGAAATGCTTGTCGGTTTCGATCAACTCCAGCGCACTCGACCATGTGGTGGTCATCGTCCACTGTTCCTGCGCCAGCGCGGTGGTTGCGCTGAGGGCGAGGCCCGACAGGCCCGCGATCATTGTGGTTTTCTTCAGCATTGCTCTTCCTCCCTTAGTTGTAGAGCGTTTCTGGAAGCCATGTGACAAGGCCGGGGAATGCCGCGACCAGGAAGCACATCAGCAGAATGAGCGCGATGAATGGCAGCACGCCCATAATGATTTGTCCGGTGCGCACCTCTCGGGGCGCGATGGCCCTCAGATAGAAGAGGGCGTAGCCGAATGGGGGTGTCAGGAAGCTGGTTTGCAGCACCACCGCCATCAGCACGACGAACCAGAGCAGGCTGATCCCCTCCATTTCCTGCACGATCGGCAGGAAGATCGGGAAGGAGAGCAGCACGATGCCGGTCCAGTCGAGGAACGCGCCGAGGATGAAGACGATGAACAGCATCACCGCAATCAGCATCCAGGGCTGCATGTCGAGCGCGCGGATCAGCTCCTGCGTCGCGCGCAGGCCGCCGGTGATGTTGAACACCCCGGTAAAGGCCGTTGCGCCAACGACGATGAAGAGGATCATCGCGCTGGTTTTCGCGGTCTCCGTCAATGCGCCATAGAAGCTTTCCCATGTGAACTTGCCCCGGAAGATCACGATCAACAGAGCAAGGAACGCGCCGATGGCACTGGCTTCGGTCGCGGTTGCGACCCCTGCGAGTAGGGTGCCGAGGATGCCGAGAATCAGCACCAGCGGCGGCACCGCTTCAATCGCGAGCATCCGCAGAAGCTGGCCCGTGGGCAGTTTTTCGTCCGGCTCCACCGCGGGCGCGAGGTCCGGGCGGATCATCGAGATGATCCAGACATAAAGCGCGTAAAGGAAGCCGAGCATCACGCCGGGGATCATGGACCCCGCGAAGAGCTCACCCACCGACAGCGGCGAATAGCTGGCCATCAGGATCAGCATGATCGAGGGCGGGATCAGGATGCCGAGGCACCCCGACGCCGCGATCACACCAGTCGTCAGCGAGGGCGCATAGCCATATTGCAGCATCGGGCGGAGGGCCATCAGACCCATTACGGTGATGGAGGCGCCGATGATGCCGGTTGTTGCCGCGAGTAGGACGGAGATGAACACCACCGCCAGCGCAAGGCCGCCACGAACGTTCGACATCAAAAGCCGTAGGCTTTCGAACATCTTATCCGTCACCCCTGAGTTGGACAGGAATTGCGCCATCAACACGAAGAGCGGGATGGCGATGAGGATGTAATTGTCCAGCACCTCGCCGAAGATGCGGTTGACCACGATGCCGAGAACGGCGGTCTTGCCCGCGATCACGGCGCCCAAAATGGCAGTGCCGCCGAGAACGAAGGCCAGCGGGTGACCCATGAAGAGGCCCAGCAAAAGCAGGCCGAACATGCAGAGTGCGACCAGTTCAGGTCCCATGGGGCACCTCCGGATCGTAAAGCTCGTCAGCCGGGGTGAAGATCAGCTTCAGCACCTCGGCAAGCCCCTGAAGCGCCAGCAGAACCGCCGCAACGAAGAGCGCCATCTTGAGCGGATAGACCGGCATGGCAATCGCGCCATAGGTCGTCTCTTTCTGGCCCCAGCTTGTCATGGCGAATTCCCATGTCCGCTGCGTGAACACATAGGCGAAGGGCAGGAAAAAGATGACATAGCCGAGAATATCGACGATGCGGCGCAGGCCCGGCTTCATTTTCTCGACCAGAAGATCGACGCGCACATGCGCCTGATGCTTGAGGGCATAGCCGCCGAGCAGGATGAAGTAGAAGCCATAAAGCTGCTTGCTGACGTCAAAGGCCCAGCGAGTCGGCTCGTTGAGCACGTATCGCATGATGACGTCGTAAACGATGATCGCCGCAAAGATCAGTGCGGCGACGCAAATGATACGGCCAACGATCTCGTTGAGCGCATCAATGGCGCGGATAATCATAAATTGCGTTCCTCCCAAAATGGCGGCGCGCCGCCAAAGTCTTCGCAACGTTGCCAAGGATGCGACGCTAGGTCAAATGGATACGCAACTTTCTTGCGCACTTTTTTCGCAGTTGCGAGCGGCCACAACGGCCTTCTTTTATTGACGTTACGTTAACTTGGCGAAAGCCCGCGCAGGCGCTCGGAACGGCGGCGCAGCAATTCCAGCGTGGCCAGCAGTGCGATGGAGATGGCAACAAGGAGTGTGGCGACGGCGAGGATGGTCGGGCTGATCTGCTCGCGCAGGCCGATAAACATTTGCCATGGCAGTGTCTTTTGCTGGGCCGAGCCGACGAAGAGGACGATCACCACCTCGTCGAAGCTGGTGATGAAGGCGAAGAGCGCCCCCGAGATCACGCCCGGCATGATGAGCGGCATCTGCACTTTGAAGAAGGTCGTGACCGGGCCCGCGCCCATATTGGCGGCGGCGCGGGTCAGCGAGCGGTCGAAGCCGACGAGGGTGGCCGTGACGGTGATGATCACGAAGGGAATCCCGAGCGCCGCATGGGCGAGGACAACACCGAGATAGGTGCCCTGCAGCCCGATCCGCGAATAGAAGAAATACATGCCGGCCGCCGAGATAATCAGCGGCACGATCATCGGGGAGATCAGGATCGCCATGATCGCGCGGCGAAACGGCACATGCGGCTGGCTGAGGCCAATGGCGGCGAGGGTGCCGAACACGACGGCGAGCAGCGTTGCCACCGGCGCGATGGTCAGCGAATTGCGCAGGGCGCTCTGCCAGTCGGCGGTGTTAAAGAAGTCGCGGTAATGGCGGAGCGAATAGCCGTCCGGGTCCAGCGCCAGCATTTCCGGCGTGAAGGTAAAGAAGTTCTGCGCGTTGAAACTGAGCGGCATCACCACAAGGATCGGCGTGATCAGGGAGATGAAGATCGCCCCGCAGATCACGAGGAAGGTGTAATGCCAGAGGACCTGCCCCGCCGTTGCATAGGGCGGGAGCGCGTCGCGATAGGTGCCGGTGGCGAGCCAGAAGATGATCCAGGCGAAGAACGCGCCGAACAGCGCCCCAACGATGGCCCCCGAGAGCTGCGCGCCGAGAAAGCCGAGCAGGGTGAAGACCGCCACCGTGCCCCAGAAGGCGGAGCGCTTTTGCGGAAACACCTTCATGAAAAACAGCGTCATCCCGGCGGAGACGAGTGCGCCGATGATCGCGCCCGTGAGGCCGGAGCCTTGCGCCGTGCCGACGAACAGCCCGGCCAGCGCGCCGAAGGCGGCGACCACGGGGGCGACGAAGCTGACGGGCTGTGTGATTGCGCGTTGGATCATGACCTCACCCCAGCTTCACATTGTCGATGCCCACGATCCGGTCGTAAGCCCAGTAGAGGATCAACACCGCCACCAAGAGGATCGAGCCGAGCGCCGCCGCCAGCCCCCAGTTGAGCGAGGAGGAGATGTGGAAAGCGATCCGGTTGGAAATGAACACGCCCGACGTGCCGCCCACGATCTCCGGCGTGATGTAATAGCCAATCGCGAGGATGAACACGAGGATCGAGCCCGCGCCGATCCCCGGCACGCTTTGCGGGAAATAGACGCGCCAGAAGGCGATCCAGTTCGTCGCGCCAAGGGATTTGGCGGCCCTGAGATAGGTCGGCGGGATGGTGGACATGACCGAGTAGAGCGGCAGGATCATGAAGGGCAGCAGAATATGTGTCATCGCGATGATCGTGCCGAGTTGGTTGTTGATCATCACGAGCCGTCCGCCCTCGGTGACGATCCCGAGCCAGACCAGCACATCGTTGATCACACCCTGTTGCTGGAGCATCACCTTCCACGCGGAGGTGCGGACCAGAAGCGAGGTCCAGAAGGGCAGAAGCACGAGGATCATCAGCAGGTTCGCCTTGCGCGCGGGCAGGTTGGCGAGCAGCCACGCCACCGGATAGCCCAGCAGGATGCAGCAGGCGGTGATCGTCAGCGACATGACCAGCGTGCGCAGGAACAGTTTAAGATAGATGCGTTCATTGTCCGGGCGGCGTTCGATCCCGTCGGGGGTGAGTTGCAGGTCCACCGCGTTGAGGAAATAGCCGGGCGTATAGGCGGGGCTATAGGTCTGGATCAGCGCCCAGATGTCCGGATCGCCCCATTCATCATCCATCTCGAGAAAGGCCGCCTTGAAATCCGCCACCGGCAGACCCGCCGCTTGCGCGGCCTGAAGCTCCGCCGCACCGGGGCCGTCATAGCGCGACACATCGTTGAGCTGGAGATCGAGCGCGAGGGCCGCGTAAACCGACTCCCACGGCTCTTCCTCGGCCACCACATCCTCGTCATCCTTGACGGTGAGGACGGCGAAGTCCGCATAGGTCTTGGCGGTGCGCGGCAGAAGCGCCGAAATCTCCGCGCCGGGCTCGAAGCCCAGATCACCGCCCGCGCCTTCGCCGGTCATATTCGCATAGCGCGCCCGCGCCTCGCTCAGCACATCGCTGGCGCGGTCGCCCTCGGGCTCGCCGGTCATGAGCGCATACCAGAAGGCCGCGTCCTCCCATGCCTCACTCTGCGCGACCAGCATCTCCTCGGCGGGCTCGGCCACATCATCGAGCCCGCGCCCGGAGCCGCGGAAGAGCGAGGACATGCCCGACTCTTCATAATTCAACCGCGAGCCAAGCCGCGTGTGCTGTTTGGCCTCCGACGCCAGAAAAAGATCGAAATAGAGGTCGCGATAGACGGCCTCGGGCGGGGCTTCGCCGCTCGTGGCATCCCAATCGTCGAGACTGCGCGTCGCCTCAGGCAGGGTGTTGCTGACGATCTGGTTCTGGACCGAACGGAACAGCATATCCGCAATCGGCAGCACAAAGGTCAGCATGATGAAAATCAGCAGCGGCGCGACCAGCATCAGCGCTCGCAGCTTCTGCTGGCGCAAAGCGCGGTTCAGGCTCTGCTTGAGCGGGCGGCCATCGACGGTGAGAAGCGGATCACTCGCGCTCATGCGTGCCCCTCGACGATGATGACATCGCTCTCCGCCGCCCGTTGCCGGATCTTTGCCGCCTCTTGATAGCCTGCCGAATAATAACAGGCGCGGGCGGTCTCGTAATCTTTGAATTCAATGACGACATGCCGGTCGCGCTGCGGGCTTTCCGGGGCCTCGCATTGGCCGCCGCGCACCAGAAACACGCCGCCATATTCGGCGATAACCGGATTATCGAGCTTGATATACTCGGGATAAAGATCCGGGTCCGTGACGGTGATATGGGCGATCCAGTAGCCTTTGGGCATGTCGATGGTCCTTGCGAAAAAGGGGCCGGACGGACCGGCCCCGTTTCAGGTTACTGTGCGAGCCAGTTCTGGAAACGCGTTTCCACGTCGTCCTGATTGTCCGCCCACCACTCGATATTGTTGACCAGGTAGTTCTTCTGGTTCTCCGGGTTGGTCGGCATATGCGGAGCCATCTCGATGCCGAGATCCGCATGGGTCGAGACGAGCGGCTGCGAGGACGCGCGCGCCGGGCCGTAGGAGATATATTTCGCCTGATCCGCGAGACGTTGCGTATCCGTCGCAAAGCGAATGAAGTCGAGCACGCGGTTCAGACGATCCTCCGGCAGACCCTCGGGGATGATCCAGCCGTCATAGTCAAAGACCTGCCAGTCCCAGAGCATTTTCACCGGCTGGTCCTGCTCCTCAATGACCGAGAAAAGGCGGCCATTATAGGTCGAGCCAAACACCACTTCGCCATCGGCGAGAAGCTGCGGCGTTTCCGCGCCCGCAGACCACCAGATCACCTCATCCTTAATGGTGTCGAGCTTGGCCAGCGCCTGCTCGACGCCCTCATCGGTGGAGAGAACGTCGTAAAGATCGTCCTTCTCAACGCCATCGCAGAGCAGCGCCCATTCGAGGTTTTTCTTCGGCCGCTGCTCCAGCGCCCGCTTGCCGGGGAAGTTTTCGAGATCGAAAATATCGCACAGGCTCTCCGGCTCGCGGCCTTCCCATTCGGCCACATCCGAGCGATAGCCAAAGGTGGTCGAGAACACGATCTGCGGGATGAAGCAGTCATTGATGAGCGCGCCGCTATCGGCGAAATCATCCTCTACCGACGATCCATCATCGCCCTCGGCCAGCATTTCCTCGAAATCGACCTCCATCGCGAGGCCCTCATCGCAGAGGCGCTGGCTGTCCGGGCCTTCCACATCGACGAGATCCCAGGTGATATTTCCGGCCTCGTCCTGCGCGCGCAGCATCGCCACGGCCTCGTTCGAGCTTTCATCCCATGTCACGGACACGTCCGGATTCGCCTCGATATAAGGCTCCACATAGGCTTTTTGCTGGCTGTTCTGGTAGGCCCCGCCCCAGGACACAAAGGTCAGGTCGGTGGCCATTTCCTGCGCAATCGCGAAACCGCCCAAAGCGGTCAGCGCGGTGCTTGCGGCCAGTACTGTCATGCGTTTCATTCAACTCTCCATGTCGTTCGCCCGATTTTGATGATGAGGGGCCGTCCACCGGGCATGGGTCGGTCCCCTTTCTCGTGCGCGGCAGTCGCCCGCCGCGTATGTCTTTAGGCGTCCAGCGCCCGGCAATCCTCCGGCAGCCAGCCGATCTCGATCACTTCGCCGGGTTGAAGACGCTGCTGATCCGGGGCGTTCCGGCATTTGATGATGAAATCGTCATTCCCGGCGACGCGGACGCGGGTGCGGAACACATCGCCCATATAGATGAACTCCAACACCTCGGCCTTGATGAGATGCGCATCGGGATGCAGCCGGTCCTTCTTGAACTCGACCCGCTCGGGCCGGATCGACACCCGCGTGCGCTGCCCCGCCTGATCCACATTGATCGGCACCGCGTCGATGAGATCGCCACTGTCGAGCCGCACCGTGCAGCGATTGCCGTCGATGGTCTCGACCTTGCCTTCCAGCGTGTTGTTCTCCCCGATAAACTGCGCCACGAAGCTGTTTTTCGGGGCCTCGTATAGCTCGTCCGGCGGGGCGAGTTGCTGGATGCGGCCATCGTCGAACACGGCGACCCGGTCCGACATGGTCAACGCCTCGGTCTGGTCATGGGTGACGTAGACCACCGTAATGCCGAGATTATCCGCGATATGCTTGATCTCGAACTGCATATGCTCGCGAAGCTGCTTGTCGAGCGCGCCGAGCGGCTCGTCCATCAGCACCAGCTCCGGCTCGAACACCAGCGCCCGCGCCAGCGCGATCCGCTGCTGCTGCCCGCCCGAAAGCTGCGCCGGACGCCGCCCGCCAAAGGCACCCATCTGCACCATGTCGAGCGCCGCCTTCACCTTCTCTTCACGATCCGCCTTGCTGATCTTACGCAGCTCCAGCGGGAAGGACAGGTTCTCGGCGACCGACATATGCGGGAAAAGCGCATAGTTCTGAAACACCATGCCGATGCCGCGCTTGTGCGGCGGGATGTTGTTGATCTTCTGCCCATCGAGACGAATATCGCCATTGGTGGCGGTCTCGAAGCCCGCGAGCATCATCAGGCAGGTGGTTTTGCCGGACCCCGACGGCCCCAGCATGGTCAGAAACTCGCCCTTTGCGATGTCGAGATTGAGATCTTTCACGACCAGAGTTTCGCCATCATAGCTTTTCTGGACATGCTCGAATTCGACGAAATGCCGTTCGTCCGGATTTACATGCGGTTTCAAGACACCCCCAATTTAGCTCAAATTCAGCTTATCGGCGATTGTTTGCCGGTCAAGCCGTTTGCAGGGGATCACGTCGCTTTGTCGCATGCCGCTACGTCACGCGCGGCGATCTGCGGAAAATTCGCGCGCGGTTGCGCGGTTTTTATGCAGTTTGAAAGCGTGAATTTGGCCGCCCGCGCCGCTTACATCAAAAGCGGCTTGTTGTTCTGCGCATGCCGCATCGCCAGCTTGCGCGCCTTGCGGCCCGAAGCGAGATGCCGAGCCGGGGCAGGGCGCGCGCCAGAACGCAGTTCCGGGAAAAGCGTCTGCAATTCGTCCACGCCCGCCGCATCAATCGCGCGCAGCGCTTCGGGTCCTGCATAAAGCGACTCCGTTGCTGCGCCATTGGCGAAAATCACCTCATGCTGGTCGAACATGACATGCACATAGGTGACGCCCGCCTCGTCCTCGACCACATCGATCCCGTCATTTGGTAGAAGCTGCTTGGCGGCCACCAAAACCTCATTCGCGTCAAACAGGCGTTGCGCGATCTTGGAGCGGACCAGCACGCGGTGCTGCGGCGAGACGACAAGATCGCGCTCCGGCCGGCCACCGCCAAGCGCACCCGCGCCGATCCGGATAGGTCGCAATTTGGGTGCCGCTGCCAATTCCGTCGCGGTCAGCTTGCGTTGCCCAATCCACCGCAAAGGCTGCATCCCGTGATCAGCGGTGCGGACCAGATCGCCCACCCGTAGCTGCTCGACCGCCACCGCGCCGCGATCCGTTTCAATCATCGTGCCCACTGTGAAGCACGGCACGGTCACGATCTCAACTTGCTCTCGTGTCGCGGCCAGCCCGGGATATCGGTTGTTGATCAGGCCTGTGATTTCAATGCGCTGGATAGGATCGGCGCCAAGTTTGGCGGCATTTGGTGAATATTGAGAGTTTGGGGGAGCAATCCAAGTATTGCCTTCCGTGTCCTGAAAAATCACGAGTTGCACATTATCGGTGGTGTCATCGCCATATGTGATCTGGGCGCGATAATAGGCCGTCGCGTCAAAGACATGCTCCGTCGTATTGCCTTGAGAATCCGTGATATTAAAGGTGTCGTCACCCCGATAGGTATTGTCTTGGTTATAGGTGATCGTGAAACCACTGGTGTCCCGACTGTCGTATTCGCCAGCGCTGAATGTCTGAGTGCTTGCGGATCTCAGTTCGTCAAAAACCATACCGACAAGCTCGTCCGCATTCTCCGCGTCGACATCCGCGCGATATCTGTTCTCCAATTGCTCACCCTCGGTCGGGTCAATCGGATCGAGTTTACCAAGATAGATAACAGAAAAAGTTGTACCAGCAGCCATTTTCTCACCCCAGACGCGGCAGATTCGTCGATGGGCGCAAAGCCCGGCTGAATTGGTAAATGAAATGTTAATTTATTCAATAAAATTGTAACATTCTGGAGCTTCACAACTTAGTGTTTTTTATATTTGGCAAAGAGTTGGATTGCCGGGGCGTGATGACTTCGCGCATAATCCGTTAACGATTCCGATCTATTAGGGGGCCTTATTGTGACAGTCGCGACGCCAGATCATCCCGCGCCGCCGGATGCGGAAACGCGCCGCGCGGCAAAGCCGGTGATCTGCTACGACCCCGCCGATCTGCCCGTGCCCAACCTCGCGCTCTATCGCGACGCGCGCGATAGCGGGCGGGAGACCGCACGAGTCACGGTGCCACCCCGTGAGGCGCGTTGCGTTGCCGTTCCCGCAGGCCATATTTTCCGCATCACGTCGGTCGAGGGGCCGCAGGTGGGCGATCTCAATGTCTGGAACGTGACGGACCTTCAGGAACGTTTCTATTCGGGCAAAACCCGCGCGCTCCATGGCACGCATCTCTCCACCGGCGACCGGCTCTGGTCGTCCTTTCCGTCGCTGCGCCCGCTCGCGACGATCATTGAGGACACGCTCGGCTGGTATGGGATCGACGCGGATGGCGGCTCGGTCCATGACGTGATCGGCACCCGCTGCGACCCCTATACCGGCCATCTGCTCTCCGGCCAGCCTTACCACCATTGTTGCCATTCCAACCTGACCAACGCGCTCGCGGGTCATCTCGGCGTCTCGCCCGCCGAGGCGGAGCCGCATGTCCATGATGTGCTGAATGTCTTCATGTGTACCGGGTTCACCCGCGACACGGGGCAATATTTCATGAAGGCAAGCCCGGTTCGGCCCGGCGATTATCTGGAGTTTTTCGCGGAAATGGATCTGCTTATCGGCCTTTCCGCCTGTCCCGGCGGCGATTGCGGGGCGGAGCATTCGAGCGACAGCGCGGCTTGTTATCCGCTGGAGATCACAGTGACTGCGCCCGAGGCGGATGCGCTGAAGGACTGGCACACGCCGCCACGCTCCGGCTATGAATGGCCGTGATCCGAAGCGTCCAGACAGGCTGATATGACCGCGAAAACAACGCTGTTTTACATGATCGACCTCGGCAAGATCGAGTGGCAGTCCGTGCTGCTGCTCGCCTCGCTCAAGGAGTTCATGGACCCGGAGGGGGTCGAGATCGTCGCCTATGCGCCCGGCCACCGCCTGCCGCAGATCGACGCGCGGGTGATTGCCGCGCATGAGCGGGCTGGCGTCGAGATCCGCCCGCTGCCGGAGAATGACATTTTCGACGGCGTTTATCTTCAGGGCAACAAGATGCTCGCCGCCGCTGCCAAGCGGGACGGCGAGATGGGCGTGTTCCTCGACACGGATATTCTCGCGCCGCGCCCCTTCCACATCTCGGAGCTCGTCACCCCCGGCCATTTCTCGGCTCGCTACGCGCTCGCTTCGGTCTGGGCGAACAACCCGCGCCAATGGGGGCCGGTTTGTGATCACTTTGGCATCGCGCCGGGTCATCACGCCCGCCACGCGCGGAATGGGCAGTGCTTCTATTTCAATGCGGGCGTCGTGACCTTTCCGGAGGTCAGCGCCACGGGCCAGCGTTTTGGCGAGACATGGCTCGACACGGCGCTGGAGATCGACCACCGGATGCAGGTGCAGCGCAAACGTCCATGGCTTGACCAGATCGCGCTGGCGGCCGCCGTGGCGCGGATGGATCTGCCCTACACGATCCTCGATGACAACTGGAACCGCTCGATCCCGAAAACGATCCATAAACACACGGACCTGAGCGACGCGCGGCTGATCCACTATCACGGCGGACGGCGGCCCTACACGCTGCGGCGCTTCAACATGCTCGATTTCTGCTCGGCGCTGATCGCGAAGCACTCGGATTTCCCCGATATCATGAGCATGTGCATGTATTTCGTGGAGAAATATCCCGACAACGACTTTCGCAAGGACAAGCAGACTGGTTGATATTGTATGCGCGTGTCAAAACTTGAACGCGCATACAAGAATCCGTAGCTGACCCGGAATTCGCGCGAAAATCGCGGGTTCAGACCCCATTCCGGGCGGTCCTTGCTTGCCATTTCATCCCGCGCTCACTAGGGCTATGGCGAGCGAAGGAGAGAGCTATGAGCGGCGAGGCACGGCAAAATCTGGTTTCCACGGACTGGCTGGAGGCGCATTTGTCCGCGCCGGACCTCCGCATTTTCGACGCAAGCTGGCATATGCCCGATGCGGGCCGCGATGCGCGCGCCGAATATGAGGCGGAGCATATCCCCGGAGCGCGGTTCTTTGACATCGAGGAAATCGCAGATGCGCAGTCCCATCTGCCGCATATGGCCCCGCCGGTGGAGAAATTTGTCTCCCGGATGCGCGCCATGGGGATCGGCGACGGGCATCGCGTGATCATCTATGACAGCACGGGGATTTTCTCCGCGCCGCGTGTCTGGTGGCTGTTCAAGCTGATGGGCAAGACCGATGTGGCGGTTCTGGATGGCGGTTTGCCGAAATGGAAGGCCGAGGGCCGGCCGCTGACCGACGATCTGCCTGCCCTGCGCGACCGCCATTTCACTGCCCGCCGCGATGCGCGGCTGGTGCGCGATGTCACGCAAGTCTCGGCCCACGCCAAGCTGGGGGATGCGCAAATCGTCGATGCCCGCTCGGGCGAGCGCTTCCGGGGCGAGTTGGAAGAGCCGCGTCCGGGCCTGCGGGCGGGCCATATTCCCGGCGCGAAGAATGTGCCGTTTGGCCAGCTTCTCGCCGAAGACGGCACGATGAAAGACGACGTGGCGCTGAAATCTGCCTTCGAGGCGGGCGGCGTCGATCTGAGCAAGCCGGTGGTCACAAGCTGTGGCTCGGGCATTTCGGCGGCGATCCTCGGCCTCGCGCTGGAGGAAATCGGCCATAAGAACTGGTCGCTTTACGACGGCTCCTGGGCGGAGTGGGGTGCCTTTGAGGACCTGCCTGTCGAAAAGGGATGACCGAGGCCGCCGTCACCATCACCTATCTGGAGATGGCCGCGCCGCCCGACGCGCCGCCGCCCTTGCCAGACGGTTTTGTGATCACAGAGGCGGTGAACTTCCCGCTCTGGTATTTTTTCAGCCTCTATGACGCGGTTGGCGCGGCCTATCAGTGGACCGACCGCCATGACGACCGGGACGGCACCGCGGCCTGGATCGCGCGCCACGATGTGAGGCTTTTTACCCTTGAAAAACAGGGCTGGCCGCATGGGTTCTTCATGCTGGAGGGCGGGGAGACGGTCGATCTCGCTTATTTCGGCCTCGTGCCCGAAGCGGTCGGCCTCAAAATCGGGCGCACATTTCTGCGTCACGCTGTCGCGACAGCCTATAAAAATGGGGCGAAAAAGCTTACTGTGAACACCTGCACACTTGACCATCCCCGTGCTTTGCCGCTCTATCAGAGCGTTGGATTCCAGCCCATTCGGACCAAGGAGAGAATGCGAAATGTTTAACGGATTGCCCGAGCCCAAGGCGGACAAGATTCTCCAGCTCATGCAGGACTTTGCGAATGATCCGCGTGACGAGAAGATTGACCTCGGCGTCGGCGTCTATCGCAATGCTGAGGGCGTCACGCCGATCATGAAAGCTGTGAGCGCCGCCGAAGCGCGGATCCATGAGATCGAGACGACCAAGAAATATGGCGCGCTTGCCGGTGTGGCCGAGTTTCTCGAAGGCATGAAAAAGCTGGTCTTTGGCGCGACCGATCGCCGGATGGCGGCGGTGCAGGGCGTCGGCGGGACGGGCGCGCTGCATCAGGCGTTTCTGCTTTACCGCAAGGTGCGGCCCGAAGGCACCGTCTGGATTTCCGAGCCGGGCTGGCCGAACCACCCGGCGATCCTCGATCACCTCGGGATGGCCCGCAAATCCTATCGCTACGCCGATGGCGCGGTGGCGAATTTCGAAGGGATGCTGGAGGATCTTCAAGGGGTTCAGGAGGGTGATCTCGTCCTGCTCCATGGCTGCTGTCACAACCCGTCCGGCATCGACCCGGACAAGGCGCTCTGGAAAGAGATCGCTGCGTTGATGAAAGAGAAGGGCGCGACCGTGCTGGTCGATCTCGCGTATCTCGGCTTTGGCGAGGGGCTTGAGGCCGACGCTTGGGCGACCCGGATGCTGGCCGAAGAGCTGCCGGAACTGATGGTCGCGGCAAGCTGCTCGAAGAATTTCGGCCTCTACCGCGAACGTGTGGGCGCGCTTTTCGTGATCCCGAGCGAGGCGGATGCCGTGCCGAATGTGCAGGCGACGCTGAATTCGCTCAACCGCGTGACCTACAGCTTCCCGCCCGATCATGGTGCGCGGATCGTCGGCACCATTCTTGGCGATGAGGCCATGACGAAAGAGTGGGCGGATGAGCTTGAGGCCGTGCGCATCGAGATGCAGGGCAAGCGTGACGCCCTTGCGGATGCGCTGGCGAAGAAGGCCAAAACCGACCGTTTCGCCTTCCTCAAATCGCAAAATGGCATGTTCTCCCGCCTCGGCGCGACCGAGGCGCAGGTGAAAACCATGTGCGAAAACAACGGTATTTACATGACCGGCGACAGCCGGATCAACATCGCCGGCATGCCGCTCGACAAGGCGGACCAATTTGCCGACGCCATTCTGGAGGCTGGCCTGTGACCCGTTTTGCCCTTCTTCTCGTTCCGCTCGCGCTGATCGCCTGTCAGCCCGTGCCGACCGCCCCGACATCGCCCGCGACACCCAATGCGCCGAGCGACAGCCTGACCTGCCTCGCGCCGAATTATCAAAGCTGGGTGGGGCAGGATCAGTCTGTGATCACAAATTTGCCGTCCTCGCTGCGCTACCGGGTGATCCGCCCGGGTGACGCGGTGACGATGGATTACCGTGTCAACCGCGTGAATTTCCTCGTCAATGAGGCTGGCACCATTACGGAGGTGAAGTGTTACTAAGCGCGACCCTTTTCTCCGGGCTGATGCTGAGCGCTGTGGCCAGCCCGGATGCGGCGCCCGATCACTGCACGGCCTCGGCCTATGTGGAGCTGATTGGTCAGCCGGAATCTGCAATTGAGGACACCACGCTCCCGGCGGATTTGCAGCACCGCGTGATCCATCCCGGCGATCAGGTGGCCAAGGATTTCGACGGCACCCGCGTCAATTTCGAGATCGGCGCGGACGGCACGGTGCAAGCGGTCGAGTGCTACTAAGTGGCGCCTGAGGCGGTCATTTTCGACATTGGCCGCGTGCTGATCGACTGGCAGCCAGACCGAGTCTATGCGCCGCTCATGGGCGAGGATCGCCATGAGTTTTACGCCCGTACCGGGATTTTTGCCGCCAATGAGCGCGTCGATGCGGGCGCGGATATGGGCGAGGTTCTGCATGATCTGGCGGCGGACCACCCTGACGATGCCGCCGAAATCATGCTGTGGGGCGATCGTTGGGACGAGATGGTGGGCCCGGAAATCGAAGGCAGCGTAGCCATTCTGCATGATTTGAAAGCCAAGGGCGTGCCCGTCCATGCGCTCTCGAATTTCGGCAAGGACACCTTCGCCGCGGCGCAAAAGCGGTTTGGCGCGCTCCAGCATTTCGACTTGAAATTCATCTCGGGCAGTCTCGGCATGATCAAACCGGACCCCGCGATTTTCGCCTATGTTGAGGACGCGCTTGGTCTCAAAGGCTCACAGCTTTTCTTCACTGATGACAGCGAAAAGAACATCGCCGCCGCGAAAGCGCGCGGTTGGCAAACGCATCTTTTCACCGAGCCCGACGGCTTGCGCGCCGCATTATCCCCGCTTCTCACCGCTTGACGGGCCGGGCGCAAAGCCCTATCAGCCGCCCATTGGAAGTTATCCGCGACCTTCCTTAAAAATACGGAGTGATCATGAAAACCGGAACTCTTTACGGCGTCCTCGCCATGGCGGCCATCGTTGTCGCTGCCAATATCGGTGTGCAATTCCTCGTTGGCGACTGGCTGACCTGGGGCGCCTTCACCTACCCGCTCGCCTTCCTCGTCACCGACCTGATGAACCGCCTTTACGGGCCGGATCAGGCGCGCCGCGTTGTGTTTGCGGGCTTTGTCATCGGCATCGCCTGCTCGCTGATCGGCACGCAAATTCAAGGCGAGTTCGGCCCGCTCGTCACGCTGCGCATCGCCATCGCCTCGGGCACGGCGTTTTTGCTGGCGCAAACGGCTGATATCCTTGTCTTTGACCGCCTGCGCGAAGGGCAATGGTGGCGCGCGCCGCTGGCGTCCTCCTTCGTCGGCTCCTGCCTCGACACGTTTCTCTTCTTCTCGGTCGCCTTCTCGGCGCAGCTGTCCTTCATCGACCCGAGCAACGATGTCTCCTGGGCCAATGAACAGATCCCGCTGCTCGGCTTCGGCCCGGTTGCCCCGCTCTGGGTGTCGCTTGCCACCGCAGACTGGCTCCTGAAGATGACCCTCGCCCTTCTGGCCCTCGTGCCGTTCCGCCTCCTTGTCGATAAATTTCGCGGATCCGTAAAATTTGTTTGACTTGTTGCAAAACTATGTCAGGCTACCAGATATAGGGGCAAGAAACGAAAGGAGGTGATCCGATGTCTAGTGGAAACAGCTTGCATATCGGTCAACTCCCGAAGGGATCCATCTAAGGGGCAACCCCCGATGATGAGGCCCGACGGGCAGCGATAACGCAGGCTTCTGCGGAAAAGGCATCGGCGATCCGGTGCCTTTTTTCATTGAGTTTGATAGGGTAGGACTATGCTGCGCATCAATGACGACATTGCCATAGAGGACTGGGAGTTGACCGAGCAATTCGTGCGCTCCTCCGGTCCCGGCGGGCAGAATGTGAACAAGGTGAACACGGCGGTCGAGCTGCGGTTCGAAGCCGCGCGCTCGCCGAACCTGCCGCAGCATGTGAAATCCCGCCTCAAACGCCTCGCTGGCCGCCGCTGGACGCAGGACGGCGCGCTGCTCATCACGGCGCAGGAGCATCGCACCCAAGGCATGAACCGCGAAGCCGCCCGCGAAAAACTCGCCGCGCTGATCCGCAAGGCGCTGGAAAGGCCGAAGAAACGGATCAAGACGCGGGTGAGCCAGAACCAGAAGCGCAAGCGGATGGAGGCGAAAGCGCAGCGGGCCGAGGTGAAGAAGCTGCGCGGGAAGGTGGATCTTTAGGCGCGGCACTCCGATATACTTTGCGGCGTCTTATCCCCTCACACATCACAAGGACTGGCCCATGCAAACCAACATAACTTTCAGCGAATTCAAAACACGTGCGGTTGGGCTCGGTGGCGAGTTGGGGCGGCACATCGCGCGGTTTGATCTTCGGCCATGGGAGACGAGTTCGGATATGCCTTGTTTGCTGCGCTCGGCAGATCATGATCCGGCAGACCCGCTGCCCGAGGGTTACGGGTGTTATCTGATTGAGGGCGATCTTGAGACCAAAGGTCCGATCAGCCTGTCTCATCTGAATTGGGAGCATGGCGATGGGAATATGATCCTCATCGTCACGGGGAATTTGTCCTGCGACCGCCTTGTGACGGAATGGGGCAGTCTCATCATCGTGGGCGGCGATCTGACGGTTCGCGAACTCTTTTTCGCTGCCCGCGAGGACTCGGCGACTATTGTTATCGGCGATGCCCATGTCTGGACCTATATCGGGCATGACATCCCCTTGGATGTCGGCGGGGTGGCGTCGATTGACTACGGCTTTGGATACGCGCAGCCGCTGAATATGCCCGATCCTTTTTCGAAGGCCGTCCATCCCCGCCATTCGGAAGCCGAAACCTTGCTGAAGCTTGGTTATGGCCGCGACATAGACGCGCTCGACGATCTTGACGAAGCGCTCTACGGCGACGTGCCACCCTTTCGCTAACGCGTCCTCAATACCGCGCGTCAATCATCCGTTGCCGCATCCGATACTGCTGAATATCCATCCGCGCGAGGGCTGCGGCGGCTTGGGGGAAGCCGCGGCCGTCGCGGCGGGCGTGGCGATAGGCGTCTCGAATGTCGTCTTTTTCATCGTCGATCCGATCCTCGAGGCGGCGCCATTCGAGGCCGTCTCGATAGGCGCGTTCCAAAGCTGGGCTGGCGGGACAGACGGCAGCGACGGAGCGGTAGAAGTTACGGGCTTCGCGATAGGCGTTTTCGGGGGTGCAGTAATATTGCAGCCCTTGCTGGCGGCCCGCTTCCCATAGCGCGGCGTCGGGCTGGATGCCGAGATCGGCGCAGGCTTTGCTGTGGTTCGCAAGATAGCTGGCTGTCCGGCCATTCGCGCCGTCGCGGCGGCCGATTTCTTCCCAATTGCCAGCGGCGCATTGCTCTTCGCTCAGGCTCGCGCAGCCGGCGAGCGCGAGGCCCGACAGCAGCAGCGCGGCGGTAAACAGTCTCTTCATATCCATCCCTCCCTGATGGCGCGGGCGACAAAGACCGCGTCGCCGCTCACGTCGATATGGGCCACCGCATTGGCGGCGCTCATCCAGAGCGGCATGTGATCCGGCTCTGTCGCTGGGCCGAGGCGGCGCACCGGGCGGCAGATATAGATCTGGCAAATCTTGCGCGCGTAGAACCCGTATTCGGGCAGCCACGCATAACGCTGATAGGCCCCGAGCCGCCGGACCGGCGCGATCTTCCAGCCGGTTTCCTCATAGCATTCCCGATGCAGCGCGCGGAGCGGGCTTTCGCCCGGATCGATCCCGCCGCCCGGCAATTGCAGCGTGTCGGTCTGGGTCAGCAGCAGCATCTCCCCCGAGGCGATGATCCCGTAAACCCCCGGCCGCTCGGCATAGCTGATCTCGGGCTTTCGGGGGCGGCCAAATCTGCGCATCGGGTCCTCACGCTTGAATGGGCCGAGCGTAACGCCTATCTCTCGCCCTTGCCAGACAAAGGACAGTGAGATGATGGACGCTTCGACCGAGACCAAAACGCTGCGCCAGGATGACATGATCCTGCCGTTCCAGCTTGACCGTGCCGATATTCGGGGCCGGGTGGTGCGGCTCGACGAGGCGTTGCAGACGATCCTCGACCAGCACAACTATCCGCTGCCGGTGCAGGCGCTGGTGGCCGAAGCCGCGGTGCTGACCGCGCTGATCGGGCAGACGGTGAAACTGCGCTGGCGGCTGTCGCTGCAGGTGCGGGGCGACGGGCCGATCCGGCTGATCGCGACCGACTATTATGCGCCTGCCGCCGAGGGCGAGCCGGCGACGATCCGGGCCTATGCGAGCTTCGACGAAGAGGCGCTGGACGACCGCGAGCCGTTCCAGATGCTGGGCAAGGGCATGTTTGCCATCGTGATCCATCAGGGTGAGGATATGCAGCCTTATCAGGGGATTACGCCGCTGGTGGGCACCTCGCTTGCCGATTGTGCCGAGACCTATTTCGCGCAGTCCGAGCAGCTTCCGAGCCGCTTCGCCATCGGCTATGGCGAGAACCATATGCAGGGGCAGGCGCCCGGCTGGCGCGCGGGCGGCATCATGCTTCAGCATCTGCCAAAAGCGGGGCTGCACGCGCAGGGCGATGCGGATGAAAGCGGGATGCCGAAGCCCGAAGATCTGCTGCAAGGGCAGGATTCGGAGAACTGGAACCGCGCGACCATGCTGATGGAAACGGTGGAGTTGACCGAGCTGATCGGCCCGCATGTGCCGACCGAGGAGCTGCTGCTGCGTCTTTTCCACGAGGAGCAGCCGCGCATCTATGACCGCCAGCCGGTGAATTTCGGCTGCACCTGTTCGGAGGAGCGTGTGCGCAATTCCCTGTCGATCTACTCGGCCAAGGACATTGCCCACATGACCACCGATGAAGGTGACGTGACGGCAGATTGCCAGTTCTGCGGTGCGCATTACGTGCTGGACCCCAAAACGGTGGGGTTCGAGGCGGAAAGCTAAGCCAAGCGCCCCGGTTTTGCCGGGGCGTTTTCGCATCTGCGCCTTGCAAATCGGGGCGGGGCGGCGAAGGATAGCGCCATGAGTTTGCCCGATTTCGATCCGTTGGTTCGCGCCTTGCGCGATGCGCCGCTGCCCTCCAGCGATGGCGATCTCAACAATATGGCGTTCCCGGCGCGGGATTTGCGCCCGGCGGGGGTGCTGGTCGCGATACAGGACGGGCGGAACGGGCCGGAGGTGCTGCTGACCCGCCGCTCGGCGCATCTCAAGCAACATGCGGGGCAAATCGCGTTTCCGGGTGGCAAGCAAGACCCCGGTGATGCGGACCTGAGCGCCACGGCCCTGCGCGAAGCGCGTGAGGAGATCGGCTTGCCCGAGGGCGCGGCGGAGGTGATCTGCCATCTCGATCCGCATGAAACGGTCACGGCCTTCGCGGTCACGCCGGTGCTTGCCCGGATCACCGCGCCCTTTACGCCCGTGCCGGAGCCGGGCGAGGTGGAGGAGGTGTTCACGGTCCCGTTCAGCTTCCTGATGAATCTCGACAATTACCACATCGAAGGGCGGCGCTGGCAGGGGCGGCGGCGCTATTATTATACGGTGCCTTACGGGCCCTATTACATCTGGGGCGCGACGGCGCGGATGCTGCACAATCTCGCCCAAAGGCTCGCCCATGTCTGAGCCGCTTTTGGGAGATACCGGCGCGGCGCGGGTGATGACGCTGCTCGAAGAGGCGGGTTATCAGGCCTTTCTCGTCGGCGGCGCGGTGCGGAACCTGCTGCTTGGTGCGCCGCGCAGCGATCTCGACATCACCACCGATGCGCGCCCCGAAACGGTGATGGATCTCGCTGAGACCGCCGGAATCCGCGCCCTGCCGACCGGGATCGACCATGGCACGGTGACGCTGCTCATCGACAAAACGCCCTATGAAATCACGACCTTCCGCCGGGATGTGGAGACCGATGGCCGCCGCGCCGTGGTGGCGTTTTCGGACAGCATCGCGGAGGACGCCGCGCGGCGCGATTTCACCATGAACGCGCTTTATATGGACCGCACCGGCGCGGTGCATGATCCAACGGGGCAGGGGCGCGACGATCTCGCCGCCCGCCGGGTGCGGTTTATTGGCGCAGCGGAAGAGCGGATTCGTGAGGATTACCTGCGAATCCTGCGGTTTTTCCGCTTCACTGCTTGGTATGGCGAGGCGATTGATCCTGAGGGTCTGGCCGCGTCCGCCGCGCTCGCGGACGGGCTCGGCCAACTCTCGGCGGAGCGGATCGGCGCGGAGATGCGCAAGCTGCTGGATGCGCCCGACCCTGCGCCGATTGTCGCGAGCATGGAGGCGTCAGGCGTGCTGGCGCATCTGCTGCTTGGGGCGCAAACGCAGGCGCTGGCCCCTCTTGTCCATATTGAGGATCTGCCACCCGCATGGCCGCGCCGTCTCGCGGTGTTAGGCGGGGATCGTTCACGGCTAAAGCTTTCAAATGCTGAGGAAAAACAGATCACGCAGATCATCGACGCGGCGGGCATGGGCGCGGCGGAGGCCGCGTGGCGCTACGGCCCGGAGATCGCGAAGGACGGCGCGCTTGTCCGCGCGGCCTGCCTGATGGAGCCGCTCAACCCCGACACGGATCGCGAAATTGCGCGCGGCGCGGCGGCGGAATTTCCGGTGAAAGCGGCGGATCTGATGCCGGACTATCAGGGCAAGTCGCTCGGGGATGCGCTCAAGATGCTGGAAGCCGCGTGGCTGGAGAGTGGCATGACTGCGCAAAAAGACGCGCTTTTGCGAAGCCTCCGGCGTGCGCCGCCTGCGGGGGATTGACCCCCTTGGCGGCGCAGGTCTACGACCTGTGACAGGGCCGCGACCAAGCGCTTGTGGCCGCGTTGAAACCATGCCACTGTTGCAAACGCAACTTTTACGGATATCACCATGACACGCGAAGAGATCATCGCCTTTGCGCTTGCCAATGCGGCGGGGGCGTGGACGCCGGGACCGAACAACGCCATGCTGGCCTCCTCGGGCGCGACCTTTGGCCTGCGCCGGACGGAGCCCCATGCGATTGGTGTCGGCTTTGGCTTTGCGGCGATGCTGCTGGTGGTGTCCCTCGGGCTTGGCGGGGTAATCGACCGCTCGCCGATCTTCTACGAGGTGCTGCGCTGGGTTGGCGCGGCGCTGCTGATCTGGGTCGCGTGGAAAATCGGCAGTTCCGGCCGCGGCGGCGATGTCGAGGTGGACCGCAAGCCCTTCACCTTTCTCCAAGCGGCGGGCTTTCAATGGATCAATCCGAAAGCCTGGGCCATGGCGGTCGGCCTGACCGGCACTTTTGCCTCCCGCGAAGACCCGATCCAGAGTGCCCTGATCATGTCGGTGATCGCGGTGCTTGTCGGCCTCGGCTCTGCGCATACATGGGCGATTTTTGGGGCGGGGTTACAGCGGATCCTGAAAAATCCGCTGCATTTGCGGCTGTTTAACCTAACGATGGCGGCTTTGATCTTGGTCGGTGTCTACTGGATGGTCACCGATCATTAACCGCCGTCAGGGGAGCGGCTCGACGAGCAGCACCCCGTTTTCCGCGCCGACGATTTTCATCTTTGCGCCCGCCTGAAGGGTCAGCCCGTCCTTGCGTTTGGCCGACCAGTGGCCCGCCTCGGTGGCGATTTTATCATTTGTGATCACAGTGCCCGTCTGGCCGATCATCCCGCGGGCGCGGTCGTTGATTTTCGGCGCGTCTGGCCCGCCCTGATCACGCTGCCATTTCTTCACTGCGAATTGCGCGATGACTGCCAAGATTGCGAAAATCACCAGTTGCGCGCCGAGGCCGAGGGGCAGCACCGCGCCGAGCATCGCCACGCCAAGCGCCGCGATCCCCATACCGATCAGCCAGAAGCTTCCGAGCAGGAAAATCTCGACACCGAGGAGCGCGAGGCCGATCAAGGCCCAGATCACGGGGCTCATGTGTTCTGCTCCTTGATCGCCTTGGTCACATCCGCGATGCCGGTCAGCGAGCCGATCAGCGACGCCGCTTCAAGCGGGATCATCACGGTTTTCGCGTTCGGACTGGCGGCCACATCCTTGAGCGCTTCGGTGTATTTCTGCGCGATGAAGTAGTTAATGGCGTTGATGTCCCCGGCGGCGATGGCGCGGCTCACATCCTCGGTCGCCTGCGCCTCGGCCTTGGCCTGTCGCTCCCGCGCTTCGGCGTCGAGGAAGGCGGCCTCGCGGCGCCCTTCGGCCTCGCGGATCTGGCTTTCGCGCATCCCCTCGGCCCGCAGAATAGCGGCTTGCTTGGCGCCTTCTGCCTGCAAAATCTCCGCGCGCTTCTCCCGCTCCGCCTTCATCTGGCGGGTCATGGCATCGTTAATATCTTCGGGCGGCGAGAGATCCTTGATCTCGATCCGCGTCACCTTCACGCCCCAAGGCGTCGCCGCATCGTCGATCACCGAAAGCAATTTGTTGTTGATTATATCACGGTTCGAGAGGCTCTCATCGAGATCCATCGAGCCGATCACCGAACGGATATTTGTCTGCGCAAGATTAATAAGACCCCGCTCCAACCCGCGCACCTCGTAAGCCGCCTTCACCGCGTCAACGACCTGATAAAACAGCACCGCATCGACGACGACCATAGCGTTGTCGCGTGTGATCACATCCTGCGAAGCGACGTCCAGCACGCTTTCCTGCATGTTAATCTTCGCGCCGATCTTGTCGATATAAGGCACAATGAGATGCAGGCCCGGCTCCAGCGTCTTGCGATATTTGCCAAAGCGTTCGATGGTCCATTCCTCGGTCTGCGGCACCGAGCGGACACCCCGCGAAATGGTCAGGATCACCAAAAGGGCGAGGGCTATCGGCAGGAAAATCGGGTCGATGGGCATGGGACACTCCGTGAAATCAAATCTATCACTTACTTTTCGCTAAATAATGTTAACATTGAGCGAGGTGATTTGGAGGGAACATATGCGGCTTATTCTGACTTTGGTAGCATTAGTTGTCAGCGCGGTTACCGTGCAGGCGGCGACGCAGTATTATTCTGTCACGGGTGAAGGCGAATGTGGTTATCGTCTTGAGGTGGACGATTGGATTGATCTCGGAAAATCGGGACGTTGCGCCATCAACTATCGGTTTGCAATAGATGAAAGCGATTTCGGCAAGCGGCTTCCGCTTTTGGCGGAAGATATGGATCGAAATGCACCAACATGGCAGCAAGATTTTGTGTTGAGCGCCTATGTGGAAGGGCAAGTTCAGCGACGCTATGGCACATCTTATCGTTTCGAGCAGGAGCGGTGCGTCTTTTATGAGTGCGCGATCGCCGAGACGACTTCGGCGGGCGTCCTAACTCATCTTGATGTGAGTAACTTTGAGAGAAGTTGTCTTACTGGGACCGGAATAAGCCTTACGCCTGAGCGAGGTTTCGCGGGAAGTCCCGGTTTGTGTTTCGATGGCGTTGGAAGTCCCAATCGCACTTTGGGTGGTGGCGAGATCCTGAGAATTGTTGACGTCGCTTATGACTATTGGGCCATCGAGATGGATGATCGCCGCATTCTCTACAACCCGCCTTTTGCGACGCCACTTCCAGCAAGTGCATTTTTGCTGATTGCGGGCGTGGCGGGTCTTGGGTTCACAGCCAGAAAGCGCCGCTGATCTTTAACTTTAAAAGCGGTCGGGCTTTTTTGCACGGCCGCCTTCATTCCGGCTCGACAATCCCCGTCGGTAGCCCGTCGATACTCAACGCATTCTTTTCGCGCCAATATTTGCGGACGCCGTCCTCGCCTTTGCCGGCCATATGGGTGCGCAGCAAGTCGCGCTCGCCAGCGAAGTCGAAGAAGGGGACGCCGTAGCCGCAGGATTTTTGCACCAGATCAATGTCGAGCGTCACGATCTGGCGGGTGCCGATCCGTTGTGCGTTTGGGAAATGTTCGGCGAAGGCGGTCTCAAAAGCCGGGTCGTCCCAGTTGAGCGAGCGCGCGGTGCCGTAGAGGCGCAGGATCAGGGGTGGGGTGTCGAAGGCGCAGAACATGATGGTCATGCGGCCATCCACCTTGAGATGCGCCGCCGTTTCGCTGCCGCTGCCGGTATAGTCGAGATAGAGGACGCGGTTCGGGCCGATCACGCGAAAGGCGCTGGCCTCGCGCGGCGACATATTGACGCGGCTGTCCGCGGTGGCCGTGGCGGTGAAAAAAATATGCTGTTTGGCGATCCAGTTGATATAGGTCTCGTTCAGACTGTCATATTGGGTCGCCATGCGCGTCTCCTAGGGCCATTTCGCGACCGGGGGCAGGCTCATCAGCACCGCCTCCGGGTTGTGGCCGGTTTGCAGGCCGAATTGCGTGCCGCGGTCGTAGACAAGGTTAAATTCGGCGTAGCGCCCGCGTTTGACAAGCTGGATTTCGCGGTCGGCATCTGTCCACGGTTCTTTCAGGTGCCGCTCGGTGACGGGCAGGAAGGCGTCGAGGAACGCGCGGCCAACATCCTGGGTGAAGGCGAAATCGGCCTCCCAATCGCCGGTGCACAGATCGTCGTAGAAAATCCCACCGACACCGCGCGGCTCGCCCCAATGGCGGATCATGAAATACTCGTCTGCCCAAGCTTTGAAGCGGGGGTAATAGGCCGGATCGTGTCTGTCGCAGGCGGCTTCCAGCGCGGCGTGGAAACTGGCGGTGTCGGCAGCGTCCTCGATCATCGGGTTGAGATCCGCGCCGCCGCCGAACCACCAGCCTTTGGGGGTCCAGAACATGCGAGTGTTCATATGAACGGCGGGGGTTTTGGGGCTTTGCATATGGGCGACGAGGGAGATCCCGGCGGCCCAGAACCGGGGATCGTCGGCCAGCCCCGGCAGATCCTTGCGCGCCATCATACTGCTTTGCGCCGCTGCGCCGAGCGTGCCGTAAACGGTGGAGATATTGACGCCGACCTTCTCGAACACGCGGCCCTCGCGCATGACGGACATGACGCCGCCGCCCGCATCGCTGCCATCCTCGGATTTGCGGAAGGTTTCCTTGCGCGTGAACCGGCCGGCGGGCTTGCCCGCATGTGGACCAAAATCCTGCGCGTCCTCCAGACCCTCAAACGCGGCGCAAATCTGGTCGCGCAAAGACGCGAACCAGGCGCTGGCGCGGGCTTTTTCGTCCTGCATCTCGGGCGTCATGGAGTCTCCTTTTGGCCGCGTTATGGCGCTTTGCGGGAGGGGGTGCAATGCACGGGGTTGCTTTTCCCGGTGTGAGGGTCACATTGCCTCCCATGTTTCGCTATTTCGAGAATCTCGTCGATCCCTATCGGCCCTATGAGGAACCGGACAGCCCGCCCCGGAAGCTGTTCCCGTTCTTGTGGCAATATCTCGAACCGCTGCGCCCGATCCTGATCTGGGCTTTTACCTTCGCGGTGATTGCGGCGGTGACGGAGCTGATCCTGATTTCTTTCACGGGCACGGTGGTGGATGTGTTGGAGCGGAGCGCGCCGGAGCAGATTTTCCGCGAACATGGCTGGCTGCTTGCCGGGATGGCGGCGTTTATCCTTCTCCTCCGGCCCATTGGCCACGGGATCAGCACCTTTCTCATCCACCAGTCGCTGATGCCGAATGTGGCGACGCTGGTGCGCTGGCGCTCGCATCGGCGGGTGCTGCGCCAGTCCGTCGGCTGGTTTCAGGATGATTTTGCGGGGCGGATCGCCAACCGTATCCTGATGACCGGGCCGAATGCGGGCGAGGCGGTGTTCCACATGCTCGACGCGCTGGCCTTTGTCGGCGTGTATTTCACGGGCGCGCTGGTCATGCTCGGCGGGATCGACCCGTGGTTGATGGTCCCGATCCTACTGTGGTTTGCGGGCTATGCTGGGCTGATGTGGTGGGCGATCCCGCGGGTCGGCGCGGCGTCGAAAGATGCGTCCGATGCGCGGAGCGAGGTCTCGGGCCGGATCGTGGACAGCTATTCCAACATCCAGACCGTGAAACTCTTCGCCCATACCGCCCATGAGGTCGGCTATGCCAAGGAAGCGATCGAGCGCGCCCGCGAGACCTTTCAGGTCGAGATGCGGCTGATCAGCCTCCTGAATATATGGCTAACCGTTCTGGGCGGCGCGCTGGTGGTCGGTGCGGTCGGGCTGGCGGTGTGGCTCTGGTCCATCGGCGAGACGGGGCTTGGCACGGTGGCCGCGACCACGGCGCTGTGCCTGCAGCTCAACTCCATGTCCGGTTGGATCATGTGGGCTTTAACCGCGCTGTTCCAAGCGCTTGGCGTGGTGCAGGAGGGCATGGAAACCATCGCCCAGCCGATCACCATGCGCGACGCGGATGACGCGCCGACCCTTGGTGTGAAGGGCGGCGAGGTCGCGCTGAACGGCGTCAGTCATTCTTATGGGACCGGGAAGGGCGGGCTCGTCAATGTCTCGCTCGACATTCCGGCAGGGCAGAAAGTGGGCCTCGTGGGCCGCTCCGGTGCGGGCAAATCGACGTTGGTCAATCTCGTCTTGCGCTTTTTCGATCCCGAAAAAGGCACGGTCGAGATTGACGGGCAGGATGTGCGCGGCGTGAGCCAGGAGAGTCTGCGAAGCAGAATCGGTATGGTCACTCAGGATGCCTCGTTGCTGCACCGTTCGGTGCGCGACAATATTCGCTACGGGATGCCGGAGGCGAGTGAGGACGACATCATCGCCGCGGCGAAAAAGGCCGAAGCCCATGATTTCATTCTCGATCTGGAGGATGCCAAGGGCCGCAAGGGCTATGACGCCCATGTTGGCGAGCGTGGTGTGAAGCTTTCGGGCGGGCAGCGGCAGCGGATCGCGCTGGCGCGGGTAATCCTGAAAGACGCGCCGATTTTGGTGCTGGATGAGGCGACCTCCGCCCTCGACAGCGAGGTTGAGGCCGCCATTCAGGAGACGCTTTACGGGCTGATGGAGGGCAAGACCGTGATCGCCATCGCGCACCGCCTCTCCACCATCGCGGCGATGGACAAGATCGTCGTGTTGGATGCGGGCCATGTGGTCGAAAACGGCACCCATCAGGAGCTTCTGGCGGCGGATGGCCTTTATGCGCGCCTCTGGTCGCGCCAATCGGGCGGCTTTATCGGCGCGGAGGAGGCAGCGGAGTGAGCCGGCTCGACAAGGCGCTGGTGACGCGCGGGCTGGCGCCAACGCGCTCGCGGGCGCAGGCGCTGATTGCGGATGGGCTTGTGGCCGTCAACGGCGCGCCCGGCAAAGCGTCGACCAAGGTGGCTGAGAGCGATGTGATCACAATTGCCGAGGGCGCGAACCCCTACGTCTCCCGCGCCGCGCTGAAGCTGGCTCATGCGCTGGACCTCTTTGCGCTCACGCCATCGGGCATCGCCGCCGATATTGGCGCGAGCACCGGCGGGTTTACCGAAGTGTTGCTGGAACGCGGCGCGGCGGCGGTCCATGCGGTGGAGGTCGGCCATGGCCAGATGGTCCAGGCGCTGGCCGCCGATCCGCGTGTCCATCTCCATGAGGGCGTCAATGCACGCCATATGCCGGAGGGGCTGTTGCCGCCGCTCGACTGGATTGTAAGCGATGTCAGTTTCATTTCGCTGGAAAAAGCCCTGCCGCCGACGCTGGCGCTTGCCAAACCCGGCGCGCATCTCGTGGCGCTCATCAAGCCGCAATTCGAGGTCGGGCCGGAGCATGTTGGCAAGGGCGGGATCGTGAAGGATGATGCCGCACGCGAAGCGGCGCGGCTGCGGATCGCGGACTGGCTGCGCAAGCTTGGCTGGGAGATTTTGGGCGAGGCGGAGAGCCCGATCACCGGGTCGGATGGTAATATCGAATACCTGATCGCGGCTCGCAAAGGGTGAGGGGTGCGGCTCCGGCGGAGGCCCCAAGGGGCCGTCCTGCCGAAGCCGGGTTGTCGGGGCCAACCTTGCCCGCCGCGCGCGTCGTGCCTTGTGCAAACCCGCAAAACTGCGCATGAGGGGGCATGAGTTACCATGTGGACAAACTGGGCCATCTCGGCGACGGCGTGACCCGCGACGGCCTCTTCGCGCCCTTTACCTTGCCCGGTGAAGAGATCGACGGCGAGGTGGTCGCGGGCCGGATCCCGCAGCCGAAAATCGTGACGCCGGTGGCCGAGCGGATCAAACCCGCTTGCCGCCATTTCAAACGCTGCGGCGGCTGTGCGACGCAGCACGCGGGGGACGGGTTTCTGGAACATTGGAAGGCCGGGATCGTCCGCGAGGCGCTGACCGGGCAGGGACTCACGGGCGAGATCGCGCAGGTGCTGACCTCGCCGCCGCAGAGCCGCCGCCGGGCGGTGTTTTCGGCGCGGCGGACGAAATCGGGCGCGATTGTGGGCTTTCACGCGGGCGGGTCGGGCGACATTGTGGATTTGGCGGAATGCGCCGTGCTGCGTCCGGCGGTGTTTGAGAGCCGCGCCGCGCTGGCTGAGTTGACCCGCGCGGGCGCGAGCCGGAAAGCGGAGATGCGCTTTACGGTGACCGAGAGCGTCGAGGGGCTGGATATTCTTGCCACCGGCGGGCACCCGGCTGACGACGTCCGCATTGCGCTGACGGAGATCGCCGGGCGGCATGGGATCGCACGGCTGGTGTGGGGCGATGAGTTGATCGCGCAGGCCGCGCCGCCGGTGCAGATGTTTGGGCAAAGCGCCGTGGTCCCGCCGCCGGGCGCGTTTTTGCAGGCGACCATGGAGGGGCAGGCGGCGCTGACAGCTTTCGCCCGCACAGCCCTTGCCGGGTCCAAGAAAATCGTTGAATTTTTCGCAGGTTGCGGGACGTTCACGCTTCCGCTTCTGGAGCAGGCCGAAGTCTTCGCGCTCGAAGGTGAGGCGGCGATGCTGGAGGCGATGGAACAAGGTTGGCGGCAGAAGGGCGGTTTGGCGCTGCTGAAAACCGAAACCCGCGACCTCTTCAAAGACCCGCTTTTTGCTTCGGAGCTCAAGCCTTACGACGCGGCCCTGCTCGATCCGCCGCGTGCCGGTGCGGCGGCGCAGATCGCCGAGATCGCGGCCAGCGGGCTGCGCACGGTCGCCTATATCTCCTGTAGCCCGGTCAGTTTTGCGCGCGACGCAAAGGTGCTGACCGAGGCCGGGTTTACCATGGGGCCGGTGACGGTGATCGACCAGTTTCGCTGGACGCCCCATGTCGAGCTCGCCGCGAAGTTTTCGCGCTAAGCGTCTGTGCGAAAACGTCAAAACGCGCCGGAGGTGGTCCGGCGCGCCTATGGGTGCCGCTGGTCCGGCGCTTTAGCCGATGGAGCCGCGTTTGCCGCCCGTTTGCGCGCGGTCGAGCAGCAGGTGATCCAGCACCACGCAGGCCATCATCGCTTCGCCAACCGGCACGGCACGGATGCCGACGCAGGGGTCGTGGCGGCCCTTGGTGATGATCTCGCTCTCCTCGCCGCGAATGTTGATCGTCTTGCGCGGCGTGGTGATCGAGGAGGTCGGCTTGACAGCGAAGCGGACAACGAGATCCTGCCCCGTCGAGATGCCGCCCAAAATCCCGCCCGCATGGTTGGAGGAGAAATGCGGTGCGCCGTCCTTCCAGAAAATCTCGTCGGCGTTCTCGGAGCCGCGCAGACGCGCCGCCTCGAAACCTTCTCCGATTTCAACGCCTTTCACCGCGTTGATCGACATCATCGCGGCGGCCAGATCCGTGTCGATCTTGGCGTAGACCGGGGCGCCGAGGCCCGCAGGGGCACCCGAGCAAACGATCTCGCAGACCGCGCCGACGGAGTCCTGATCCTTGCGGATGCCGTCGAGATAGCTGGCCCATTCGTCGAGCGCGCTGCCATCGGGGAGGAAAAAATGGTTGTCTTCGAGATCGAGCGCCGCCCAGTCCCATTTGTCGCGGTTCACGTTGAGATCGCCCATCTGCACCATCGCGCCGCGCACCTGCAAACCCGGCACGAGATGCGCCAGAACCTTGCGCGCCACGCCGCCCGCTGCCACCCGCGCGGCGGTTTCGCGCGCCGAGGAGCGACCGCCGCCGCGATAATCGCGTAGCCCGTATTTCAGATGATAGGTGATGTCCGCATGGCCGGGACGAAATTTCTCCGCAATATCGCCGTAATCCTTCGAGCGCTGATCGGTGTTGCGGATCATGAGCTGGATCGGTGTGCCGGTGGTCTTGCCCTCAAACACACCCGACAGGATTTCGACCTGATCGGCCTCCTTGCGCTGCGTCGTGTGGCGCGAGGTGCCGGGGCGGCGTTTGTCGAGGAAGCCTTGCAGGTCCGCCTCGCTCAGATCCACCCCCGGCGGACAGCCGTCGATGGTGCAGCCAAGGGCGGGACCGTGGCTTTCGCCCCAGGTGGTGACGCGGAAAATATGGCCAAATGTGTTCATCAGTAGGGCATCGGATGTTGTTTATGGGTCGTGTTGATCTCGTCGAGAACCTCCTCCGAGAGGGTCACATCCGCCGCGCCAAGGCAAGTCTCAAGCTGCTCGCCCGAGGTCGCGCCGATGATCGTGGAGGTCACGAAGGGCCGCTGCATGCAGAAGGCGAGGGACATCTGCACCAGGTCCAGCCCATGTTTGTCGGCGATGGCCTGATAGGCGGCAACGGCGTCGTGGACGCGGTCGGTCATGCGTCCGCCAAGGGTCTTGCTCCCGACATCCGCCCGCGCGCCTTTGGGGATCGCGCCGCCGGCATATTTGCCCGTGAGCAAGCCCGCCGCGAGCGGGGAATAGGCGAGAAGGCCGACATCTTCATGCGCGGTCATTTCGGCCAGATCGGTGTCGTAAAGCCTTGCGAGCAGGGAATATTCGTTTTGAATGGACTCCATGCGCGGCGCGTCCAGCTCCTTGGCCAGTTGCAGCCAGCGCATCGTCCCCCAAGCGGTTTCGTTCGAGAGGCCGATATGCCGGATCTTGCCCTCTTTCACATAGCCCTTGAGCGACTCGAGAATGGCGCGCATCTCGTCCTCAACCTGCGCGGTTGGCGGCTGGTTGGAGGGCGTGTAGTCCCAGTTCTGGCGGAAACAGTAGGACCCGCGGTTCGGCCAGTGAAGCTGATAAAGATCGACATAGTCCGTTTGCAGGCTTTTCAGCGAAGTGTGCAGCGCATCGTCGATCGCTTCGGGGCTGATCGGCGCACCGTCGCGGATATAGCGTGAGCCCTCGCCGGCGATTTTCGTCGCGACCACCAGATCTTCGCGTTTCTGATCTTTCAGCCAGGTGCCAATAAATTTCTCGGTCGAGCCTTGCCCCTCTTTGCTGTGCGGGGTGGTGGGATACATCTCCGCCGTGTCGATGAAATTCACGCCCGCCTCGACGGCGCGGGAGAGCTGGCGATGCGCTTCGGCCTCGTCATTCTGCGAATTCACGCCCCAGGTCATGGTGCCGAGGCAAATGGCGCTCACGTCGATATCGGTGCGGCCAAGTGTGTTCATCTTCATAGGGATGGCTCCTTTGCTTGAGCGACAGAGTTAAAGCCCCATGGCGCAGGGTCAAGGGAAATAGGGCGCTTGCAACCGGGGGCGCGGCGCGGCATGTTGGGTGAACCTCGGGGTGCCCGTCTGGGCTGAGATGCGTATCGCGAACCCGTTGAACCTGAACCGGATTATACCGGCGGAGGGAAGGCATATCGCGTGAAAGCGCCTTTTCCTCTCGCCCCAGATGGAGTGAGACATGACCACCCGGATGATGCTGTTGATGAGTGCCCTTGCCGTGCCTGCCTTTGCGCAGGAAGAGCGGCTGGATGTGTATGTTTATGATGGGTTTACCGCCGATTGGGGGCCGGGGCCGCTGATCGAGGAGGCGTTTGAGGCGGAGTGCGGCTGCGATCTGCAATTCCACCCCTCGGGGGACGGCGCGGCGATGCTCTCCCGGCTCCAGCTTGAGGGCGATCAGGCGGCGGCCGATGTGGTGATGGGCCTTGATATCAACCAGTTGGAGCAGGCCCGCAAGACGGGGCTCTTTGCCGCGCCGGAGACGGAGGCGACGCCGGAACTCTTGCCAGTCGAGTGGACCGATGAGATGTTCATCCCCTTCGACTGGTCCTATCTCGCCTTCATCTATGACAGCACGAAAATTGCCGCGCCGCCGAAGAGTTTCGAAGAGATGATCGCGATGGATGAGGACATCAAATTCGTGATGCAGGACCCGCGCTCCTCGGTCACGGGCCTCGGCGCGATGATGTGGGTGAAGGCCGCTTATGGCGACGACTCCGCGCGGATCTGGGAGGGGCTGGCCCCGCATATCCTCACCGTCACGAAAGGGTGGACGGAAGCATATGGTATGTTCACCGATGGCGAGGCGGATATGGTGCTGAGCTACTCGACCTCGCCCGCCTATCACATCATCGCCGATGAGGATGACACCAAGAAGGCGGCGGAATTTGAGGAGGGGCATTACCTCAATATCGAGGTGGCCGCGAAAACGGCAGCGGCGGATGCGCCGGACCTGGCCGAGGATTTTCTCGCATTTATTCAGGGGCCTGAGGTGCAGGCGATCCTGCCGACGGGCAACTGGTCCTATCCGGTCGTGATGCCGGAGGACGGCTTGCCGGAGGCGTTTGAGACGCTGATTGAGCCGGAGAAAGCCTTCCTGCTTCCGCCCGAAGAGGCCGATGCGCTGCGCGAGGAGGCGATTGCCGAATGGCGCGATATTCTCGCCCGTTAAGCGGCTGCGTGGCCTTTGCTGGAGGGCTCGCGGGGGCGGTCGTCCTCGCGCTGACCTTCGGCGCGGCGCTGGCACTGATCCTGCGCGCCGGCGGCACGGGCGGTTTTGTCCGCGCCGATTGGGTGGCCCTCCGCTTCACACTCTTTCAGGCGCTGCTCTCGGCAAGCCTCTCGGTCCTCTGCGCCATCCCGCTCGCCCGCGCGCTGGCACGGCGCGACTTTTCGGGGCGGGGGCTGCTCATCGGCCTGATGGGCGCGCCCTTCATCCTGCCGGTGATCGTCGCCGTTTACGGGCTGCTCGCGATCTGGGGCCGGTCTGGGCTCTTCTCCGACCTGCTCGCGCCGCTCGGGCTGGGGCCGATCCATATTTACGGATTGCCGGGCATCCTTCTGGCCCATATTTTCTTCAATATCCCGCTGGTGACGCGGCTTCTGCTGCAAGGTTGGGCGAGCATCCCGGGCGAGCGCTTTCGCCTCGCTGCGCAGCTTGGCTTCACCCCGTGGGACATGCTCAAACGGATCGAATGGCCCATGCTTCGCGCGGTGGTGCCGGGGGCGTTTCTGGTCGTGTTCCTGCTCTGCGTGACCAGTTTCGCCATCATCCTGACCCTTGGCGGCGGGCCGAAAAGCTCGACCATTGAACTCGCGATCTATCAGGCGGTGCGGCTGGAATTCGACCTTGGCAAAGCGGCACTGCTGGCGCTGGTGCAGCTCGCGATCTGCCTCGTCGCGGCTGGCCTGTCGGTGGCGATTAGCGGCACCGAGGATGTCAGCGACAGCATCGGCGGCCCGCGCCGCCGTTGGGATCGTCCCTCGCGGATCGACCCGTTGGTGATCCTGCTCGGCGGCCTCTTCCTGCTGCTCCCGCTCGGCGCGGTGGTGGCGGAAGGGCTGCCCGCGATCCTGAACGGCTTGCCGGACCGCGTCTGGAGCGCGCTTTGGCGGAGCGTCTGGGTTGCCCTCGGCTCGACGGCGCTTTGCGGCCTGCTCGGCCTTTCGCTGGCGCTGCTGATCCTGCGCTCGCGCTTCGGGCGGCTGGTCGAAACGTTGGGGGTGCTGACCCTCGCCGCCTCGCCTTTCGTCATGGGCACGGGGCTTTTTCTGATGATCCGGCCCTTCGCCAACCCACTGACGCTCGGCCTGCCGGTCACCGCGCTGGTCAATGCCGCGATGAGCCTGCCCTTCCTGCTCCGGGCCGTCCTGCCCGCGCTGCGCCAAGCCGAAGCGCGGCATGGCGCGCTCGCGGCGCAGCTTGGGCTTGGCGGGCTGACCTATTTCCGCGCCGCGCTCTGGCCCTCGCTCCGAACGCCGCTTGGCTTCGGGCTCGGCCTCGCGGCGGCGCTGGCCATGGGCGATCTCGGTGTGATCACACTTTTCGCTGACCCCAATACCGGGACGCTGCCGCTTCTGATGTATGACCTCATGGGCAGCTATCGCGGCGATGATGCGGCGGGCGTGGCGCTGATTCTGCTCAGCAGCTCACTGGGACTTTTCCTGCTTTTCGAACGGTTAGGACGGATATGATTTCGCTGGACAATTGCGTGTTTCGCCAAGGTCAGTTCACCCTGAGCGCCGATTGGACGCTGGCGGCGGGTGAAAAGGCCGCGGTGATCGGACCCTCTGGCGGCGGCAAATCCACCCTGCTTGGCGGGATCGCCGGGTTTCTCGCGCCCGAGCGCGGGCGTGTGTTGCTGGATGGTCAGGATATGCGGGGCCGCGCGCCGGCGGACTATCCGGTGCATATGCTCTTTCAGGAGGGCAATTTGTTTGCCGATCTCACGGCGATGCAGAATGTCGGGCTGGGGCTGCGGCCCTCGCTGAAGCTCACAAATGCGGAGCAGGAGGCGGTGGCCGAGGCGCTGGATGCGGTTGGCCTCTCGCGGATGATGGAGCGGAAACCGGCGCAGCTTTCGGGCGGGCAGCGGAGCCGCGTGGCGCTCGCGCGGGCGCTTTTGCGGGACAAGCCGATCCTCGCCATGGATGAGCCTTTTGCCGCGCTCGGCCCGGCCCTGCGGCGCGAGATGCTGGACCTGGTGGGCGAACTTCTGGTCGCGCGTGGCAAGACGCTGCTCATGGTGACCCATAGCCCGGCGGATGCGCGGGCGCTGAGTGACAAGATCATCCTCGTCGCGGGCGGGACGGCCCATGCCCCGGAACCCACGGAGCCCTTGCTCGACAACCCGCCGCCCGCGCTTGCCGATTATCTCGGGGAGGCTTTTTAAACGGAAAAGCCCCCGTCTCGGGGGCTTTGTGTGTCTTTCTGGCGTGCGCTGCAAAGGGCGCGTGAAAAAGGGCCCCGGAGGGCCCTTTTTTAGTTGGTATCTTTGCCGCCGAAGGTTTTGCGCTTGATCGGCGCCCACAGCTTCTTGTTGGTGAAGTAGAGCAGCACGGCGAGGATGCCGAGGAAGATCACCGCCGTCACGCCCGCCGATTTGCGGTGCTGAAGCTTCGGCTCTGCGGTCCACATCAGGAAAGCGGAGACGTCGAGGGCCATTTGCTCCACGGTCGCTTCGGTGCCGTCCTGATACTCGACGAGACCGTCCGAGAGAGGCGGGGCCATCGAAATATAGCCGCCTTCAAAGACCTCGTTTTCATAGAGCAGCGTGCCGGCTTGCTCCAGCTCTTCGCCGGTATAGCCAGTCAGGAGCGAAGCGATATATTCCGGGCCGCCCATGCCTTTGACGAGCTGCGCTATGCCGGTGCCATAAGGCCCGTGGAAGCCCGCGCGGCCTTTGGCCATCAGCGAGAGGTCCGGGGCATCCGCGGCCGTCACCGCCGGGAAATGATCATTCGGCTCGGCCGGACGCTCATCCCCATTCGGGTCGGTCACATAGATCTGCGAGGCGTAGGCTTTCACCTGCTCTTCCGCCATATGCGGACCGCCGGCATCGCCGAGGGTGCGGATCGGCACCTGACGCAGGCCGTGGCAGGCCGAGCAGACTTCGGTGTAAACCTGAAGGCCGCGCTGAAGTTGGTGCGTGTCGAATGTGCCGAACGGACCCTCAAAGGAGAAGTCGTAATCAGTAACGTGACCGCCGCCGCCCGCAGCCTGTGCGCCAGTCGCAAGGCCGAGGGTCGCAAGCGCGGCGAGGAGTGTTTTCTTGAACATCTTGTCTCTTTCCTTTCGCGCTTATTCTGCGGGGGTCACGCCGGCTTCGGTCGATTTCGGCGGGTAATGCGCGTCGAAATCAGCCTCGATCGTTTCCGGACGCGGCTCCGCTTTCTCGACCAGACCGAGAACCGGCAGGATGACGAGGAAATAGGCGAACCAATAGGCCGTGAAGATGATCGACAGCAGCCAGGTGTTGAGCCCGAAGGCGGAGAGGGTCTCGCCCTCAGCCAGCTCCAGCGACTCGCGCAGGGTTTCGACTTCGGTCAGGGACGCCCAGCCGGAGCGGATGGTCTCGCCCGCCGCATTCTCGACGCCCCAGCGGGACAGCAGAATGAAGTCCGTCAGCTGCGCGCCGCACCACATCAGGACGAGGAAGGCGACGCAAAGAAGCCAGAACGCGATCTTGAACATCGGGCGGTAGCGACCCGAGCGGACCGACGAGGTGTCGAGCCACGGCGTCAGCGCCATCACGACAATCGCGCCGAACATGGCGACCACGCCGAGGAATTTCGCATCGAGCGGCCCGATGTTGAAGGTGATTGCCCGCAGGATCGCGTAGAAGGGCAGGAAGTACCATTCTGGAACAATATGCGCGGGCGTCACCAGCGGATCGGCTTCGATATAGTTGTCCGGGTGGCCCAGATAGTTCGGCATGAAGCCGACAATCGCGAAGAAAATCACGAGGATCAGGACGAGCGCGAACAGGTCCTTGATCACGTAATAGGGCCAGAACGGTACGGTGTCTTTCGCGGCTTCTTCCTTCGAGGCGCGGCGGACCTCAACCCCGGTCGGGTTGTTGTTGCCGGTCGAATGGAAGGCCCAGATGTGGACGGCGACGAGGGCCGCGATCACGAAGGGCAGCAGATAATGCAGCGAGAAGAAGCGGTTGAGCGTCGCGTTCGAGACGTTCGGACCGCCGAGCAGCCAGGTCTGGATCGGCTCGCCAATGCCCGGAATGGCACCGAAGAGGCCGGTGATCACGGTGGCGCCCCAGAAGGACATCTGACCCCAGGGCAGAACGTAGCCCATGAAGGCGGTGCCCATCATCAGAAGGTAGATCAGGATGCCGATGATCCATGTGATCTCGCGCGGTGCTTTATAGGAGCCGTAGAAAAGACCCCGGAAGATATGCGCGTAAACGGCGATGAAGAACAGCGACGCGCCGTTCATATGCAGATAGCGCAGCATGTAGCCGCCATTGACGTTGCGCATGATATGCTCAACGGAATCAAAGGCCTGATCGACATGCGGCGTGTAGTGCATCACCAGAACGATGCCGGTGATGATCTGAAGCGCCAGACAGAAGGTCAGCACGATGCCCCAGATCCACATCCAGTTGAGGTTCTTGGGGGTCGGGATCATCAGCGTGTCATAGACGAGGCCAACGATCGGCAGGCGCTTGTGCAGCCAGCTTTCCGCCTTGGTCTTCGGTTCGTAGTGGTCGTGTGGAATTCCGGCCATGTCTTACCCCAGAAGCAGCGTTGTTTCGTTGACGAAGGAAGCGACCGGGATATGGAGATTCTCCGGTGCCGGGCCTTTACGGATACGGCCAGCGGTGTCGTAATGCGAGCCGTGGCACGGGCAGAACCAGCCGCCGAAATCGCCAGCACCATCGCCGAGCGGGATACAGCCAAGATGGGTGCAAACGCCGATCATCACCAGCCATTCGCCCGCTTCATCAAGGGTGCGGTTCGTGTCGATCGCCGGTGCATCGCCTGCGATATTCGGGTTTTCCGCCGTGGGGTCGATCAGGCCGGAGACATCTTCTAGCTCGCGCGCGGCGTTGATCTCGCTTTCCGAGCGGCGGCGGATGAAGACCGGCTTGCCCTGGAACATCACGGTGAGCTGGGTGCCCGGCTCAAGCGTCGAGATATCGACCTCGCGCTGAGCCTGCGCCTGCACATCCGCGGACGGATTCATCTGATTGACCAGCGGCCAGACCGCCGCACCAGCGGCAACGGCACCAGCGGCGCCCGTGGTTATATAGAGAAAATCACGGCGGGTTCCGTGTTGTTCATCCTGGGACAATGTCGTCTCCCCTTGCATGTCTCCCCGCGATGTTTGAGATCATCCCCATCCCGCGGTGAAAAATCGGCTAGGTCCGCGCCTCAAGTTTTCAAGGTGCAGTTCCGGCTTTGTGATATTCTGTAAAACCGCGCGGGTCCAGACGTGATTTTAGCGCAAGTGGAAGGAAACCATGCGTTTAGCGGTCTATCAGCCGGATATTGCGCCGAATCTCGGGACAATGATCCGCCTCTGCGCCTGTCTCGATTTGCCCATCGAGGTGATTGAGCCCTGCGGCTTTCCCTTTTCGGTCAAGGCGCTAAGGCGGGCCGCGATGGATTACGCGCATCTGGCCGAGATCACGCGCCATGACGATTGGGCGGCGTTTCAGAGGGGTGTGCCCGGGCGGCGTGTCCTTCTGACCACAAAAGGCGAGCAAACGATCTGGGATTTTGCCTTCCAGCCCGACGATGTACTACTCATGGGCCGGGAATCGGCGGGCGTGCCGGATGCGGTGGCGCAGGCTTGCGAGGCGCGCGTGGTGATCCCGATGGTGCAGGGCCGCTCGCTCAATGTCGCCGTGGCCGCCGGAATGGCGCTTGGCGAGGCAGTCCGCCAGACCCGCGAGCAGGAGCCCGCGCCCGATTAACGGATCTTTGTCAGCCCCGGTTGGCAGGCGCGAAAATCCCGCGTAACCTGCCGCCATCTGATCCGAAACGGAGCCTTGCATGACCCGTCTGCCTCGCAATGAGCCGCGCTTTTCTCAGCCTGTTCGGCAGATTCTCTTCATGTTGCTGGCGCTCATCGTCTTCGCCGCCGCCTGTGTGGCCGGAAGCGGAACCTTGCGGGCGATCATCATGTCCTCGCCGCTCCTGAACGGGATCATCCTCGCGGTGTTCCTCATCGGCGTGCTGTCCTGTTTCTGGCAGGCGCTGACCCTTGTGCGCGCGGTCTCTTGGATCGAGGGCTTCGCGCTCGACCGCCCCGGTTTCGACGTGACGGACCCGCCGCGTCTGCTCGCGCCGCTCGCGACGCTATTAAAGGAACGCAAGAACCGCCGCGCCATTGGCTCCAGCTCTGCCCGCTCGATCCTCGACTCGGTCGGCACCCGTCTCGACGAGGCGCGCGACATCACCCGCTACATTATCAACCTGTTGATTTTCCTCGGCCTGCTGGGGACATTCTACGGCCTCGCCACCTCCATCCCCGCCATTGTGGACACGATCCGCTCGCTCGGCGAACAGGGCGAGGGCGGCGATATTTTCGGCCAACTGATCGGCGGACTTGAGGATCAACTCGGCGGCATGGGCACCGCTTTCGCCTCGTCGCTCCTCGGCCTCACCGGCTCGCTCGTCGTCGGCCTGCTCGACCTCTTCGCCGGACATGGGCAGAACCGCTTCTATATGGAGCTTGAAGAATGGCTCTCCTCCATCACCCGCATTTCCTTCGCAGGCGGCGAGGAAGAAGGCGGCGGGATGAAAGAAGGGTTTGCGGCGGCGCTCGAACAGCTTGGCGACCGGGTCGATGACCTCGGCGCTGCGGTCGATGATCTCGTCATGCAAAGCGCGCGCGGCGCGGCGGCGACCGAGGATTTGCTCGGCCTGTTGAAATTGCAGGCGGAGAAAGAGGAGCCCGCGAAACCCGAAACGCCTGCGGAGCCGGTGATCGACCCCGCCATCCCGCTTCTGGAGCGGATCGCGGCGGCGCAGGAGCAATCCGGCACCGGCTCGGACAAGGTCGCCTTCCACCGCATCGAGACGCAACTCAATCAACTCATTGAGGAAATCGACGCCGGGCGGCAGGACAGCATCACCGCCCTGCGCGGCGATCTGCAGCGCCTCATCACCGCCATCGAACGCGCGACCGAGGCCTGACCCATGGCACTCGCGCGGGCAAAACGGCAACGGTTCACGGCAGCGATCTGGCCCGGTTTCGTGGACGCCATCACCGCGCTGTTGCTCGTCATGATGTTCGTCCTGTCGATCTTCATGGTTGCGCAATTCGTGCTCAGGGATCAGATCGGTGCGCAGGAAAACGAACTCTCGCGCCTCAACGCCGCGGTTGCTGGTCTCAACGCGGAACTGGCGCTGTCCAGCGACCAGATCTCCGAATTGGAGCGGCAGGCGGCGGCGCAAATGGACGAAGAGGAACGCTTGCAACTCGCCCTCGCGGCGGCCCGTGAGGAAATCGACGCCGAAACCGAGGCCGCGCGCCTCGCCGCCGCGCAGCGCGAAGCCGTCGAGGCGCTTCTGGCCGAGCGTGAGAGCGAGTTGCAGACAGCGCAAACCGAATTGGAAGAGGCGCAGACGGGATTGGACGCGGCACAAACCGAATTGGACGACGCCGAAACGGCCCGTCTCGCCAATGCCGCCGCGCTAGAGGCCTTGCGTGAGCGCTACGCGACGGCGGAAACCGACATGACCGACCTCGCCGCGCTGCTTGAAGCCGAACGCGCCAAGAGTGAAACGGCGGAGGCGGAAGCGGCGGCGCTGTCCGAACGCACGCAAACCCTTGCTCAGCAAATCGAGCGGATGAACACGCTTCTGGCCAATGTCCGCTCCGAAAGCGCGGACCGTCAGGAGGAAATCGATAGCCTCGGCGGGCGGCTCAATTCCGCCCTCGCCACCATTGCCGAACAGGAAGCCGCCGAGCGCGCGCGGCTCGCCGAAGAGGCCGAGCAACTCCGCCGCGCCCAATCCGACTTCCTCGGCCGCGTCCGCGACGTAATGGAGGGCCGCGAGGGGGTTCGCATGGTCGGCGACCGCTTCGTCTTCTCCTCCGAAGTGCTGTTCGACCCCGGCTCCGCCCAACTCGGCCCCGAAGGCCGCGCGCAAATCTCCAGCGTCGCCGAGGCGATCCGCGAGATTTCCGCCGACATCCCCGAGGAGGTGAACTGGGTCCTCCGCGTCGATGGCCACACCGATGTGACCCCGGTAGGCAGCAACAGCCGCTTCGAGGACAATTGGGACCTCAGCAACGCGCGAGCGCTCTCCGTCGTGCGCTATCTGGTTGACGAGGAAGGGATTCCCGCCAGCCGCCTCGCGGCCACCGGCTTTGGCGAATTCCAGCCGCTCGCCTCCGGACGCAGCCCCGAAGCGCTCGCCGCCAACCGCCGGATCGAGCTGAAATTCACTGAACGTTAACGCGCGCAGCCCTTGATTGGCCCGCCCGCTCGTGCCATCTCTCGCCGCACAATGAAACTTCTCGGGGCGGGGCGAAATTCCCCACCGGCGGTGACAGCCCGCGAGCGCTCGGCACAGCCGAGGTCAGCAGATCCGGTGAAATTCCGGGGCCGACGGTGACAGTCCGGATGAAAGAGAAGGGGCCGCCCGCGGCCCTTGCAGCCTTGAGTTATGCGCAAGGAAGGAACCCGCATGACTCTCACCCATCTCCACCGCCCGCGCCGCGGCGCGGCCCTGATGATCGGCGCCGGCGCGCTCTTCGCGCTCGCCAACACCGCCGTGCAATACGCTGTCATGAGCCAATCCGTCAGCGCGCCAAGCGTCGCTTTCTGGCAATATGGCATCGCCCTTCTGGCCATGCTGCCCACTCTTCGCGGCTTCTCGGCTTTGAAAACGCAGCATCCTCTCAGCCATATCCTGCGCGTCGCCCTCAGTGCGGCGGGCATCCAGCTTTGGGTGATGGGCCTGGCCTATGTGCCGATCTGGCAGGCCATCGCGCTGGTTATGCTGTCGCCGTTTTTCGTGACCATCGGCGCGTCCGTCTGGCTCGGCGAGGCGCTGACCCTGCCGCGGATCGTGGCTGTGATCACAGGCTTTGTCGGCGGGATGGTCATCCTCGCGCCATGGTCCGAAAGCTTCGATCTCCATGCGCTCTACCCGGTCGGCGCGGCGGTGTTCTGGGCGGGCGTGTCGCTGCTCACCAAGAAACTCGGCGCGCGCGATTCCGCGCAAACCCTCACACTCTACCTGCTGCTCCTGCTCACGCCCTTTAACGCCATCGTCGCCCTGCCAAGCGGCTTTGCGCTCCCGCTCGGGCTCACCGGCGCGACGGTCCTCGGCGCCGGGCTCGCCACCGCGCTGGCGCAATTCATGCTGGCTCGTGCTTACCAGATCGCCGATGCGAGCTATCTCCAGCCCTTCGATCACCTCAAACTGCCGCTGAATGTCGCCCTCGGCGTGCTGGCTTTCGGCTTCATCCCGCCCGGCACACTCTGGCTCGGGGCGCTTCTGATCGTCGGCGCGTCCTTCGCGCTCTACCAGATCGAAACGCTGCAAGTGAAAGCGCGCGCATAAAAAAACGGGGGCGCGTGGCCCCCGAAGTCAACAGGAAAGGAAGGTGACGGCGCTAGTCTTTCAGACCAGGCGCGCCGTCGAATTTCTTCTCAAGACTGTCCCAGCAGTCGACGTAATTGTCCTGCAGCGGCATCTCATTGGCGGCGAAGGCCGTGAGATGCTGCGGGAAACGTGTCTCGAACATGAACTGCATGGTGTTGTCCTGCTTGACCGGCTTCATCGGCTCGTTGGAGCCATGCTCGAACGCGTCGCGATCCGGGCCATGCGGCAGCATCATGTTGTGCAGGCTCATCCCGCCGGGGACGAACCCCTCGGGCTTGGCGTCGTAAATGCCGTAAATATTGCCCATCAATTCGGACATGATGTTCTTGTGATACCAGGGCGGGCGGAAGCTGTGCTCAGCCACCATCCAACGTTCGCGGAAAAGGACAAAGTCAATATTCGCCGTCCCTTCCTGACCCGACGGTGCGGTCAGAACGGTGAAAATCGACGGATCGGGATGGTCGAACAGGATCGCACCGACGGGCGAATAGGTCCGCAGATCGTATTTATAGGCACAATAATTGCCGTGCCACGCGACGATATCGAGCGGCGAATGATCGATATAGCTCTCGTGGAACTGGCCGCACCATTTGATGACCACACGTGATTTCGCTTCGCGATTCTCAAAAGCCGCCACGGGGCATTTGAAATCGCGCGGATTGGCGAGACAGTTGGCGCCGATCGGCCCGCGCCCCGGAAGATCGAATTTCTGGCCGTAATTCTCGCAGACAAAGCCACGCGCCGGGCCTTCGATCACCTCAACACGGTAAACGAGGCCGCGCGGCAGGATGGCAATTTCCTTCGGCTCCAGATCAATGATGCCAAGCTCGGTGCAGAACCGCAGTTTGCCCTCCTGCGGAACGACCAGAAGCTCACTGTCGGCGGAATAAAAATACTCATCTTCCATGGACTTGGTGACCAGATAGAGATGCGTCGCCATCCCAACCTGCGTGTTCACATCGCCCGCCGTGGTGACGGTGCGCATCCCCGTGATCCAAGTCAGATCTTGCTCACTGTGCGGCAGCGGATCCCAGCGATATTGGCCGAGGCTGATGACATCAGGGTCCACATTTGGGGCGGATTTCCAATAGGGCAGGTCGATTTTCTCAAAACGGCCGACATGCTTCACCGACGGGCGGATCCGGTAGCACCAAGTCCTCTCGTTCTGGCCACGCGGCGCGGTGAAAGCGGTGCCGGAAAGCTGCTCCGCATAGAGACCATACTCGACCTTTTGCGGGCTGTTCTGACCCTGCGGCAGCGCGCCCGGCAGGGCTTCAGTTTCAAAATCATTCCCGAATCCAGGCATATAGCCCTCATGGGTGCCGGTGGTATCCGTCGCCCGGATCATGCCCTTCGGAAGCTCTTGGCTGGTCATGTCATCCTCCTGATTCTGCCGCGCGGCAATGGTCAACTCTTGCCCACAATAATCAGTTGCAAATGCAACTAAGTCAAGCGAAACTTGTCGCATCCACAACAATGGGGTATCGCCCTTAACAACTTCAAAAGGCGGGATAGAAAATGACTGGACCGGGCTTCGATCTTGATGAATTTCTTCCGTATTTGCTGAACCGGGCGGCCGAGCGCGCCAGCCGTGGGTTCGAGGCGATTTACAAATCGCGCTATGGGATGACGCGGACGCAATGGCGCGTCATGGCGCATCTGGGGCAGTTCGGCCCGCAGCGCGCGAGCGAGATTTGCGCGCGGGCGCTGGTGGAAAAAACCAAGGTCTCGCGGGCGGTGAAGGCGCTGGAAGATAAGGCGCATCTGCGCCGCGAAAAATCCATCGCGGATCGCCGCGCCGAGACGTTGATGCTGACCGATGCGGGGCGCGAGGTCTTTGCGGATCTCAGCCGCGAGGCGGTGCGATTCGATGATGAACTCCGCGCGGTGATGGGGGTGCGCGACAGCAGCGAGTTGCAACGTCTGCTGCGCGCTTTGGGGGAGATGCGCCCGCCCTCAGGTAATGAGCGCGAGCGATAACCACGGCACCCCGATAATCAGCGCGAGGCGCAGAATATCGGCGAGCCAGAAGAACAGAATCCCCCGAAAGATCGTTCCGAGCGAGACATCCGGCAGCACGGAGCGCATGACGAACACATTCATGCCCACGGGCGGCGTGATCAGTGAGACCTCGGTGACGACCACCACAATCACGGCGAACCAGATCAGCGCGGTATCGGGGTTCGACAGGATGTCGAGGCCGAAATCGAGCTGATAGATCAGTGGGTAGAAGACCGGCACCGTCAGCAGGATCATCGACAGGCTTTCGAGAACGCAGCCGAGGATCAGGTAGATCACCACGATCACGGCGAGCACCCACCAGGCGCTGATCTCGCGGTCAAAAACCAGATCGGCAAGCGCGTCGGGCAGGCCCGCATAGGTGATGAAATTGCCGAAAATCTCCGCGCCGATGATGATCGCGAAGATCATGGCCGAGGCGGTGGCGCTGTCGAAAAACGCGCTCCAGATGTTTTGGCGGGTCAGCCCGCCCATGATGGCTGCGATGAAAAGGGCCGCAGCCGCGCCCATCCCGGCGGCTTCGATAGGCGTGAAGAACCCGCCATAGATACCGATCATGATGAAGGCGAAGAGGCCGAGCGTTGCGATCACGCCGAAAAAATCGCGGCGGGACATGGGCTCGGATTCGGTCACGGGCGGGGCGAGGTCCGGGTTCAGGCGGACGGCGACCATCACCGCGAGCAAGTAAAGAACCACGCCGAGCAGGCCCGGAATGATGCCTGCAAGGAAGAGTTTGCCAATATCGCTTTCGGTCAGCAGGCCAAAGATGATCATGACCACTGAGGGCGGAATGAGGATCCCGAGCGTCCCGCCCGCCGCGATAGAGCCGGTCGCGAGACTGTCGTGATAGCCGAAACGGCGCATGGAGGGCATCGCCACTTTCGACATGGTCGCGGCTGTCGCGAGGGACGAGCCGCAGACCGCCGAAAAGCCGCCGCAGGAGAGAACGCTGGCCATGGCGAGGCCGCCGCGCATCCGCCCGAAAATGCGGTCCGCGCCGACGAAAAGCCCGTGGGCGATGCCGGAGACGGCGAGGATATTGCCCATCAAAATAAAGAGCGGGACGACAGACAGTGAATAGTTCAGCCCGGTCTCATAGACCGCATTGCCGACCATCGCGCCCGCGGCGGAAAAGTCGCGCATGATGGCGAAGCCGACGCCGCCAACCGCGGCCATGGCGAAGGCGATCGGCACGCGGGCGAACACCATGATAAGAAGGATCGCAAAAGCGATAAGGGAGATGGTCACGGGGTGTCCTCTTGAGCGTCCTGCACGAGGGCAGGGGCCTGCGTCGTCGGGCGGCGCAGCAGCATGATAAGGGCGGAGACAAAGCAACTGAGCGCGGCGCCGTAAGCGAGCGGCGCAAGCGGAAGCGACAAGGCGCTGGTGCGCGCGCCGTCATGGCCGAGCGTGTTGCCCTGAAGCACCAGACGGTAGCCGAAATAGGCCAGCACACAGGCCGCACCGATCCCGGCGAGCCGTCCCAGCAGGCGTTGCACCCACTCGGGCAGCAGATGGAGCGCAAGATCGACCTCCACATGACTGCCCGCCGCCGTGGTGAGGGGCAGCGCCGCGAAAACCAGAGCGCCGAGAAGCACTTGCGTCAACTCATAGGCCCCGGTCAGCGGCGCGTTGAGCACATAGCGCCCCACCACGTCGATGCAGGTCACAAGGGTCAGCCCCAGCATCAAAAGGATGCAGAGGCCGCCCAAAATGTGCTTGGCAGCGGTCATTCGCTGCCCACGCCCGTCGCCGCGCGGAAGGCTTCGAGTGCGGCGGTGCCGTCGAACTCTTCACCCAAGCTCTCGGCCCACGCGGCTTCCTGCTCGGTCGCCAGCTCGCGAATGCGAACCTCAACCTCTTCGGGCGCCGGATACAGCTCGATGCCCGCCGCATTGATCTCTTCCTTGGCGGCATCATCGGCGTCATTCCACGCGCCGCCGACGAGTTCCGCAAAGGCCGCACCGGAAATGCCCTCAATCGCCGCTTGATCTTCCGCCGAAATCTCGTTCCACTTGTCCTCATTGGCGACGAGGAACCATGTGGTGTTGTAGATCCCGCCCGGCACGGTCATCGAATATTTGATGTCCTCGGTCAGGTTGAACGCGGTCAGCGCCTCATAGGTGAAGGCCACCCCGTCGATCACGCCGCGCGACAGTTTTTCATAGACTTCCGGGGAGGACATGAAGAGCGGGTCCATACCAAGCCCGGTAAACAAATCAGCCACATAGCCGCCCGGCACACGGATTTTCAGGCCCGAGAAATCATCGACGCTTTCGATCTTGCGCTGGTTGTTGTGGAAAAGGCCCGGCCCGTGCATGAAGAGGCCGAGCAGTTTGGTGCCCTCATGCTCTTCCGCAGCGCCAAGCTGGTTGGTGTAAATGTCCCAATAGGCTTGCGAATTGGCCACCGCGTCGTCGCCAAGGAAGCTGAACTGGCCGAGCCGCGCATTGGCGAAACGGTCATCCTCGGTGAAGCTGTGCAGGCCGTACGTGATGTCCGCAACGCCGTCTTTCGCCATGTCGAAATGCGCGGGCGGCGAGCCAAGCGGCTTTTTCAGCACGCGCACGGTCACGCGGCCTTCGGTCACTTCCTCCACCTGATCGGCCCAGGGCTCAATGGCGTTCACCACGATTGGATGGCGCGGCGGCAGCCAGCTCGACAGCACAAGCTCGGCCGAGAAGGCCGGCAGCGCGGTGGTCGCAAGAAGGCCGATCAGCGGCAAGTTAAGATGTTTCATGTAGTCCTCCCAATAGTGGCACTATGCCGGTTTGAAATCGTCAGGATGCGCACTCGCAATAGCGGCATTTTGTGAACAAGCTGCTTCGATGGCGCGGATGCGTGGAAATTTTTCAACCTCCACCCCCCAGCGATGCGCGTTATAAAGCTGCGGTATCAGGCAGCATTCCGCGAGTCCGGGCGTGTCCTCATAGCAAAACTGCCCGGCTCTGGGGTGATTGAGAAGCGCCTCAACAGCTGCGAGGCCGCGCTCAATATTCTCGGTATTCCAATGGTTTTTGACGTCCTCGCCGCCGATGGCTTTGATCTTTTTCAGGACGGCGAGATTGTTGAGCGGGTGGATCTCCATCGCAATTGCATGGGCAATCGCGCGGACCACGGCCCGACCCGAGGACGACGACGGCAAAAGCGGCGCGGCGCGGCGGGTCTCGTCGAGATATTCGAGAATCGCCAGCGATTGAGTGAGCGTTAGCCCGTCAATTTCCAGCGCCGGAACAAGCCCTTGCGGGTTGCGCGCAAGATGCGCGTCACCGCGCTGTGCGCCCGCAAGCAGGTCCACCGACACCCGTTTGTAAGCTATCCCTTTGAGCGCGAGGCCGATCCGCACCCGATAGCTCGCCGAACTGCGCCAGTAATCGTAAAGGATCACGCTCATCATTTGCTCTCCTTCGCCGCCTCAAGCGCTTCAAGAAGCGTCTCGAACTTGCCGATATGATTGGCAAGAACAAGGATCAGCCGCGCGTTGAACGCATCACTCTCTTCTTTGCTGAGACCCTCATGGGCGCTCAATAGCGCTTCGTAAAAATCATCAGGCCGGGTGAGTTTGGGATCGGTTTTCAAGCTCATGACACCCTCCCGGTGGCGCGGCGGAGCGCGCTGCGCATAGCGGTCTCTTCGAACTCTGGCCAACGCGCGGCGATGTGCTGGTCGGGACGGAGCAGATAGACGGCCTGCGGCGCATCGCCGAGAAAACGTGCGGCCAAGGCGCCGCTCGGGTCCTGATCGCTTGTGATCACAAAGGGTCGCAGTGCGATGTCGTCGTCCGTCAGATCCGTCGGCACGTCCGTGTTGATCGCCAGCAGCGTGAAATCGCCGGTGTTCATGTGATTCAGCAAAAAACCCTCATCGAGCGGCGCATCGGGGCAGGGCGCACCGGGACGCGAGGTCGCCGGACCCTCGGCGAGCGCATCATCGCTGTTCAGCGGCGAGCCGTCATGGATGCACGGCACCGAGAGCCGCCCGGAATTCACCAGCGGGCGCGCAAAGGCGTGGGTTTTTGACAGGCTCAATACCGCATCGCGGAGAATCCGGCTCATATCGCTTCTGGGCGTGATGAAATCGGTCGCGCGGGTCGAGTTGAGAATATTTTCATCCGCGCCCTGCACGCGTTCCGCCTCATAACTGTCGAGCAGGGCTTCCGGCGCGTGCCCCTTGACCACCAGTGCCAGTTTCCACGCAAGATTGTCGCTGTCCTGAAGCCCCGAATTCGCACCGCGCGCGCCGAACGGGCTGACCTGATGGGCCGCATCGCCCGCGAAAATCACGCGATCATGGCGGAATTTCTCCATCCGGCGGCATTGGAAGGTGTAGATTGAGACCCATTCGAGGGTAAACGCAACCTTCTCCCCCAGCATCTCCTTGATCCGCCGGGTGACATTTTCCGGTTTCTTTTCCGCCGCTTTGTCGATGTCCCAGCCGAGTTGCAGATCGATCCGCCAGACGCCGTCGGGCTGTTTGTGGAGCAGCGCGGACTGGCCGGGATTGAAGGGCGGGTCAAACCAGAACCAGCGCTCCGTCGGGAAATCCGCGTCCATCGTGACATCGGCGATCAGGAAATTGTCCTCGAACACACGCCCGACGAAATCGAGCCCCATCAGCTTGCGCGTCGGTGAGCCGGCCCCGTCACAGGCGACGACCCAATCGGCTTCGGTCTCATAGCCGCCCTCGGGCGTTTCGATCTTGAGGAGCACATGGCCGTCCCGCTGCTCCAGATCCGTGACCCGGCTCATCCCGCGTAAACTCACCGGTGCGCCCTCGGCCTGCAACGCGTGGAGCCGCGCGACGAGATGTTGCTCCAGATAATATTGCTGAAGGTTAACGAAGGCGGGGCGCAGATGGCCCTCTTCGGGCAGGAGATTGAAGTCGTAAACCTCATCATCCTTGAAAAACACGCGCCCGACATTCCAGCGCACGCCCTTTTCTACCATCGGCTCACCGCAGCCTAGACGGTCGAGAATTTCCAGCGGACGCTTGGCGAAACAGATGGCGCGGCTGCCCGAACTCACCTTGTCGTTGTCGTCGAACACCACAGTCTCGACGCCGTGCTGCGCAAGATCAATCGCCGCCGCAAGCCCCACGGGACCCGCGCCGATGATGGCAACGCTGTGGCGCTGCGCATGGCCATCCTGCTCCGCGACTCGCGCGTAGGGATAGAGCGGCGTTTCAAAAATCTTGCCCATCGGTCCTCCCAAACCGATTACCGGGGACCCGCGCGACCTCCTCGCCGCGCGGGCCATGTTTTAGCTGCCCTGAAGCTGGTCCCACATCTCGCGGTCGCGCTCGGCGGTCCAGATGCGGGGCGTATCGATCCCTTGCGCCTCGTCATAGGCGCGGGCGACGTTGAAGGGCAGGCAGTGCTCGTAAATCGCGTAATCGCCAAATTTCGGATCGCAGGCAGCCCGCACCGCGTCCCAGGCATCCTTGAGCGAGCCGCCGCGTTGTGCGACCCGCCGCGCCGGATCAAAGGTCGAGCGGATGAAATCCGCCGTATTGTCCAGCGCCTTGTTGACCATCTCTTGGCCGACCAGCGCATCGCCGCGGCCCGGTGCAATTGCATCGAGATCAAAGGCGCGGATGGCCTCAATCGTCTGTGGCCAATCCCGGAAATGCCCGTCACCACAATAACATGCGCTGTGATATTCGACGATATCACCGGTAAACATAACGTTCTCATCGGGCACATGAATCACGATGTCGCCCGCCGTATGCGCCCGGCCCAGATGCATCAGATCGACGCGGCGGCTGCCAAGGTAAACGGTCATGCGGTCGCTGAACGTCTCGGTCGGCCAGGTCAGGCCCGGAATTTCTTCATGCCCCTGAAAGAGGCGGGGAAAGCGGCCAAATTCGCTGTCCCAATCTTCTTGCCCACGCTCGACGACCATCGAGCGGGCCTTCTCGCCCATAATTACCGTCGGCGCGCCGTAAGCCGACGCCCCAAGCACCCGCACGGCGTGATAATGCGTCATGACCAGATGGCTGATCGGCTTGTCCGTCACTTCGCGAACCTTCTCGATCACCTTGCGGGCAAGGCGCGGCGTGGCCTGCGCCTCGACGATCATCACGCTGTCATCGCCGATGATCACGCCTGTATTCGGATCGCCCTCGGCAGTGAAGGCCCAGAGATCGCGGCCGATTTCGGTAAAGGACACCTGCTTTTCCGCCATATCACCGGCGGAGGCGAATTGCTTGCTCATGAGTTACTCCTTCGCGGGCAGGACAGTGCCGACACAGGGGCCGAAACCGATGCGGTAGCCATCGCCCTGAGCATAGCCGTGCAGAGCCACTTCGTCGCCATCTTCGATAAAGATGCGTGTGTCGCCGTTTTTCAGCGTCGCTGGTTTCTTCCCGGCTTCCGTCATTTCCAAGAGCGCGCCGGTCTGATCTTTGCTCGGGCCGGAGATCGTGCCGGTTCCCAGAAGATCACCCACCCGCATCGGACAGCCTGACGAGCTGTGATGCGCGAGTTGCTGCGCCGAGGAGTAATACATCACGTTGTAATTGGTTTTGCTGAGCATTTCGCCATTGAGCGACCAGCCGAGCGTGATGTCGTAAAGCCCCGGTTTCTGCTCATGCAGATAGGGCAGCAGGTCGTTCACACGCTCCGCGCCCTCGCTGCGGAAAGGCTCCAGCGCCGCCGTCGTGACGATCCATGGCGAGATCGTAGTCGCCGTCGCTTTCGACTGGAAAGGGCCGAGCGGCTGATATTCCCACGCCTGAATGTCCCGCGCCGACCAGTCGTTGAGCAGCACATAGCCGAAGATCATGTTTTCGGCGTCCTCGACACTGAGACGCTCGCCCATGGTCGACGGCTGGCCGACAATCGCGCCCATTTCGAGTTCCAGATCAAGGCGTTCGCAAGCGGCCCATCTCGGCCCGTCTTCGCCCTTGAGCTGCCCCATCGGGCGGATCACATCGGTGCCTGAGACCACCACGGAGGAGGCGCGGCCATTATAACCAATCGGCATATGCGTCCACTGTGCGGGCAGGGCGTTTTCGGGGCCGCGGAAAAGCACGCCGACATTGAAGGCATGATTCTTCGAGGCATAAAAATCGGTGTATTCGGTGACGTGGATCGGCAAATGCAGCGTGGCATCCGCCATGGCGACGGTCGGCGTCTCTTCGTTGCCGCCCTCTTTCAGCAGATCCTGAAGCGCGGCGCGGGTCTCCGCCCATTTTTTTGGACCAAGCGCCATGAACCCATTCAGCGCCGGTTGAGAAAAGGTGCCATCCGCGTCGATCAGGCTCTGTGCTTCGCAGGCGGCGAGGTCCACGATCCGGTCCCCGATGGCGACCCCGCAGCGCGGCGCGTCCCCGACCGAAAACACACCATAAGGCAGGTTCTCAATCGGAAAATTGCTCTCCGCCGCATTGGCGCTCTCAATCCAGCTCTTCATCCGATCCTCCAAATTAGTTGCAAACAAAACTATCAGGCCAGGCGCATCCGCTCAAGACTCTATTTTCGTGAGGATGAAGGAATTCCTACCGTGTTGTTTCCTTTTGATTTTATTTTGAAAATTAAAGAAATATGTGCGTACAGCGCAGTTAATTTTTCTTTCGGCCCTCAGCCGGGGGCGTGCGCAGTAGGAAGTCTGCTTATGATTCTCTTGAGGTGACCGGCGCCGCTAAAACGCAAAAAGCGCCCCGGAGGGCGCTTTTCAGAATTGTCTTTGACAGCGTTTAGTCGGCCGTCAGAAGGTTGGGTTTCCCGCCTTCGATTTGCGGCTTATGTGGCTCGACCTTGAGGTCGAGCTTGCTGTCCTTGACCGAGACCTTCACCAAACCGCCATCGGTGAGCTTGCCAAACAGCAACTCCTCCGCAAGCGGGCGCTTGATATGCTCCTGAATAACGCGGCCAAGCGGGCGCGCGCCCATTTTCGGATCATAGCCCTTATTGGCTAGCCATTCCGCTGCCGGACGCGTCAGTTCAATCGCCACATTGCGGTCCATCAACTGGGCCTCGAGCTGCGTGACGAATTTCTCGACCACTTGCAGGATGATCTCCTTCGGCAGGGCGCTGAAGCTGACCACCGCATCGAGACGGTTGCGGAATTCGGGGCTGAAGGTCCGCTCGATCGCCGCCGTATCCTCGCCCTCGCGGGTCTCACGCCCGAAGCCAATCGCGGTTTTCGCCTGTTCGGCGGCCCCCGCATTGGAGGTCATGATGAGGATCACATTGCGGAAATCCACGGTCCGGCCGTTATGGTCGGTCAGCTTGCCGTTATCCATCACCTGCAACAGGATGTTGTAGACATCAGGGTGTGCTTTCTCGATCTCGTCGAGCAGCAGCACACAATGCGGGTGCTGATCAACCTGATCCGTGAGCAAGCCGCCCTGATCGAAGCCGACATAGCCCGGAGGTGCACCGATCAGACGGCTGACCGCGTGTTTCTCCATATATTCCGACATGTCGAAGCGGAGCATCTCGATCCCAAGCGTGTCGGCAAGCTGCTTGGCCACCTCGGTTTTCCCGACGCCCGTGGGCCCGGCAAAGAGATAGCAACCAATCGGCTTCTCTGGCTCGCGCAGACCGGCCCGCGCCAGTTTGATGGCGGAGGAGAGCTGCGATATCGCATAGTCCTGACCAAAAACGACGCGCTTGAGGCTCGATTCGAGATCACGCATCAGTTCCGCATCGTCGCGGCTGACATTTTTCGGCGGGATGCGCGCGATTTTCGCAACGACGGCCTCAATGGCCTCCGCATCAATCTCGGCATCCTTCTCCGCGCCCTTGATCCGCATCGCGGCCCCGGCCTCGTCGATCACGTCGATGGCCTTGTCCGGCAATTTGCGGTCATGGATATAGCGCGCCGACAGCTCCACAGCCTCTTTCACCGCATCTTCGGTGTATTTCACCTCATGATGCTTCTCGAAATAGGGCTTGAGACCTTTCACGATATCAATGGCTTCGGTGATGGTCGGCTCGGCCACGTCGATTTTCTGGAACCGGCGGGACAGGGCGCGGTCCTTCTCGAAATGCTGGCGGAACTCCTTATAGGTGGTGGAGCCCATGCAGCGCAGTTGGCCGCCCTGAAGCGCGGGCTTCAGGAGATTCGACGCATCCATTGCGCCGCCGGAGGTCGCACCAGCCCCGATCACGGTGTGGATCTCGTCAATGAAAAGAACGGCTTTGTCCTTTTCCTCAAGCGCTTTCATCACCGCTTTCAGACGCTCCTCGAAGTCACCGCGATAGCGGGTGCCGGCGAGCAGCGAGCCCATGTCGAGCGAATAGATCACCGTCTCTTCCAGAAGGCTCGGCACCTCATGCGCGACGATCCGCGCGGCGAGACCCTCGGCGATGGCGGTTTTGCCCACGCCAGGATCGCCCACCAGAAGCGGGTTGTTTTTGCGGCGGCGGCACAGGATCTGCACGCAGCGCTCAATCTCGTTGTGGCGGCCGATCAGTGTGTCGATCTTCCCGGCGCGCGCCTTTTCGTTGAGATTCACGCAGAATTTCGACAGCGGATTCTCCGACTCGCCCTCTTCGGTTTCCGGGCCGGGCTGCGGGCCTTGCTGCGCCTCTTCCGAGCCGCGCACCTGACGCGATTCCGAAAAGGCCGGATTCGTCGCCACACCATGCGAGATGAAATTCACCGCGTCATAGCGGGTCATATTGTGCTCTTGCAGGAAATAGGCCGCGTGGCTCTCGCGCTCCGCAAAGATCGCGACCAGCACATTCGCGCCGGTGACTTCCTGACGGCCCGAGCTTTGCACATGGATCGCCGCACGCTGGATCACCCGCTGAAAGGCGGTCGTCGGCGCGGCTTCCGAGCCCTCAAGATCGGACACAAGAGAATCAAGTTCGTTGTCGATATACTCCGACAGGGTCTGGCGGAGGTGGCCAATATCCACATTGCAGGCCCGCATCACCTTGACCGCGTCACTCTCTTCGGTCAGCGCCAGAAGCAGATGCTCCAGCGTCGCGAGTTCGTGGTGACGCTCATTGGCGAGCTCCAGCGATTGGTGGATGGCCCGTTCAAGTGTTGTCGTAAATGTCGGCATGGTTGCCTCCTCTTGTTGGGCCTCGATGTGGTCTGGCGGCTGCTCTCCTGCCTCGGGGCCGGGCCATGTCATCTATTGTGACAGGCTTTCCCTTAAATTTCGGTGTCGCACCTCACAGATGCAAGCCCGTAGCTATAATTTAACATCACCACTTGTCCCTGCGTGAGCGCAATTCCGTGAAAACAGCCAAATCATCGGCATTTTCCATGCCAAGTGCGGCTTTCAGGTCCGGATCATTGCTGCGCATGAACGGATTGGTGGTCTTCTCCTCGTCAATAGTCGACGGAATCGTCGGCTCATTTTTCTCCCGCAGGCTCGCGACATGAGCAGCGCGCGCCGTCAGGGCGGCATTGTCGGGCTCGATGGACTGCGCGAATTCGCAATTCGTCGCCGTATATTCGTGACCCGAATAAACCGCGGTGCGGCCGGGCAGGGCGGCAAAAGCATTGAGCGTGCCGAGCATTTGCTCCGCCGTGCCTTCAAAAAGCCGCCCGCATCCCATAACCATCAGACTGTCCGCAGAAAACAGCGCGGCGGCATCGGGAAAGTAGAAAGCGACATGGCCGATAGTGTGGCCCGGTGCGTCCATCACCTCCACGGTTTCCGATCCAAGCGTCAGCCGGTCTCCCGGAAGAACGCCGCGATCGAGATCAGGCAGGCGGTCCGCGTCGTCTTCATTGCCGATGACCCGCGCCGGATGTTCCTCCAGAATCGCCGCAACCCCATCAATATGATCCGGGTGATGATGCGTGAGCAGAATCTGATCCAGCCGCAGATCGCGCGCCTCCAGTTGCTTGAGAATGGGCGCCGCTTCGGGCGCGTCAATCAATGTCGTGGAAAGCTCGTCGATCACCAGATAGGCATAGTTATCGCTCAGACAAGGGATGGTGACGATTTCGGTCAAGGTGCGGCTCCTTTTTGGCGCTTTTTTCCTTATATCTCATCTACCATACTGTCGGGGCTGGCCGGAGGTTGCAATGTATTTGGACGCATTAAAGCTGCGTGAATTTTATTATCGGACCCGTCTCGGGCGCGCGGTGCAAAGCCATTTGCAATCGGCCATCGGAGAGATGTGGGCGAAGCGCAGCGGGCAGGTGGTGCTGGGATTCGGTTTTGCGAATCCGGTGCTGCGGCCCTTCTTCGATCCGACGAGCGCGGTAACCGCGCTGATGCCCGGCCCGCAAGGCGGGTTCCACTGGCCGACGGGCGAGCCAAACCGGGCGGTTCTTTGTTCTGAGACACAATGGCCGGTCGAGGCGCAATCGGTGGATCGGCTCATCTTCATGCACGCGATGGAAAGCTCCAACCGGACCGAAGCGCTGCTTGGCGAGGCGTGGCGGGTGCTGGCGCCGGAGGGGCGGCTTCTCGTGATTATTCCAAACAGGGCCGGGGTCTGGGCGCGGACGGATCGCACGCCCTTCGGGCATGGGCGTCCCTTCTCAGTCGCGCAGATTGAAAAGCTGATGGCCGATGCGGGATTCGCCCGCGAGAGCGAGAAAAGCGCGCTCTTCTTCCCGCCCTCCCATGGGCGCTTCTGGCAAAAGGCTGCGCCGCTCATTGAGAAAAGCGGACGGGCCTTCGGGCCGCGCAGCGTCGGCGGCGCGCTGCTGATAGAAGCGTCGAAACATATCCTGCGCCCGCGCGGAACGCCTGTCGCGGAACACCGGTATCTGCCCGGAGACAACAAGGTCGGGCTGCCCGTTCCGGCACCTACACGCTACGAGGGGAAGGACGTCGCGCGGAGCCGGACACGCCCCCGCTAACCTTGCGTTAGCAAAATCTCAACTTATCCACAGTTTGCCGCGCCTGTTTATGTTGCACCGCCGACGCGCCTTTGCTAAGACCGCGCTGAATTCGGCGGACGAGCACATTTGCCCGCCCGCTTTTTTGTAAGGCGCAGACCCGTTGCGCCCCATAATGGAAAGGGTGGCTGTGTCCGCAACATCAACCTTCTCTTCCGGAATCGCGGGACGCTATGCGACAGCGTTGTTCGACCTCGTTAAGGACAACGGCAAGCTCGCAGATCTCGAAAAAGACATGGGCGCCCTCGGCGCGGCACTGGAATCGGCAGATCTTCGCAAGATGATCTCTTCGCCGATCTACACCCGCGAAGAACAGGGCAAAGCCATCGACGCGATTGCCGGGAAGCTGAACCTGTCCGGTCTCACAAAGAAAACGCTCGGACTGATGGCGCAGAAACGCCGTCTCTTCGTGCTGCCGCGCCTCGTTGCGGCCATCGAAGGCATGATTGCCGATGAGCGCGGCGAGACTACCGCAAGCGTGACCACGGCCAAGCCCCTGTCGGACGAGCAGCGTTCTGCGCTCGAATCCGAACTCAAGAAAGCTGCGGGCAAGGATGTCCGTATCGAAACCTCCGTCGATGAGACTCTTCTCGGCGGTATGATTGTGCAGATGGGGTCGAAAATGATCGACACATCCCTGCGCTCGAAACTCGCAAGTCTTAAGAATGTCATGAAAGAGGCCCGATAATGGCGATCGAAGCATCCGAGATCTCTGCCATCCTCAAGGAGCAGATCAAGAATTTTGGCCAAGAGGCCGAAGTCGCAGAAGTAGGTCAGGTGCTGTCGGTTGGTGACGGTATTGCCCGCATTCACGGCCTCGACAATGTTCAGGCTGGTGAAATGGTCGAATTCCCCGGTGGTGTGATGGGCATGGCCCTCAACCTCGAGGAAGACAATGTGGGTGCCGTGATCTTCGGGTCCGACCGCGACATTAAAGAAGGCGACACCGTCAAGCGCACCAAGTCCATCGTGGACGTGCCGGTCGGCAAGGGTCTTCTGGGCCGCGTCGTGGACGCGCTCGGCAACCCCATCGACGGCAAGGGCGAGATCGAAAACGTCGCTGAACGCCGCGTGGCCGACGTGAAAGCACCGGGCATCATCCCGCGGAAATCGGTCCACGAGCCGATGATGTCGGGCCTCAAGGCTATTGACGCGCTGATCCCCGTTGGCCGCGGCCAGCGTGAGCTGATCATTGGTGACCGTCAGACCGGGAAAACCGCTGTCGCGCTTGACACCATGCTCAACCAGAAAACCTATAATGACGATGCCGAAGGCGATGAGAGCAAAAAGCTCTACTGCGTCTATGTCGCTGTCGGCCAGAAGCGCTCGACCGTGGCACAGCTCGTCAAGAAGCTCGAAGAAACCGGCGCGATGGAATACTCCATCGTCATCGCCGCGACCGCTTCCGAGCCGGCGCCGATGCAGTATCTCGCGCCCTATTCGGCAACTTCGATGGCCGAATATTTCCGCGACAACGGCATGCACGCGCTGATCGTTTATGATGATCTGTCGAAACAGGCTGTGTCCTACCGTCAGATGTCGCTGCTTCTGCGCCGTCCGCCGGGCCGCGAAGCGTATCCGGGTGACGTTTTCTATCTTCACTCCCGCCTGCTGGAGCGTTCGGCGAAGCTGAACGAGGACCACGGCGCAGGCTCGCTCACCGCTCTGCCGATCATTGAAACGCAAGCGGGCGACGTGTCGGCCTATATCCCGACCAACGTGATCTCGATCACCGACGGTCAGATCTTCCTCGAAACGGACCTGTTCTATCAGGGTATCCGCCCGGCCGTGAACACCGGTCTGTCGGTGTCCCGTGTGGGCTCCGCCGCGCAGACCAAAGCGATGAAATCCGTTGCCGGGTCGATCAAGCTGGAGCTGGCGCAGTATCGCGAGATGGCGGCCTTTGCCCAGTTCGGGTCCGACCTCGATGCCTCGACCCAGAAGCTGCTGAACCGTGGTGCCCGTCTGACCGAGCTGCTGAAGCAGCCGCAATACTCGCCGCTCACCAATGCCGAGCAGGTGTGCGTGATCTACGCAGGCACCCATGGCTATGTGGACGAGATCAAGGTGGCCGATGTGACCCGCTTCGAGCAGGGTCTTCTCGATCACCTGCGCGGCCAGCATAAGGATCTTCTCGATTTCATTCGCGACAACGACCAGAAAGTTGCCGGTGATCTCGAAGAGCGGATCAAGGACGCCATCGACGGGTTTGCAAAGACCTTCTCGTAATCCTGCCTGACGAAAGGGGACAAGGCCCATGCCGAGCCTCAAGGATCTGAAAAACAGGATCGAGAGCGTTAAATCGACGCGCAAGATCACCAAGGCGATGCAGATGGTCGCCGCGGCGAAATTGCGCCGGGCCGAGGAGGCTGCGCAAAACGCGCGGCCCTTCGCGGAACGTATGAACGCGGTGCTCTCGAATCTCGCTGCCTCTGTGCAGGGCAGCCCGACCGCACCGAAACTGCTTGCCGGCACCGGCAAGGATGATGTGCATCTTCTGATCGTCTGCACCGCCGAGCGCGGTCTCGCGGGCGGCTTCAACAGCTCCATTGCCCGGAAGGCGATGAGCAAGGCGCGCGAGCTTCTGGGCGACGGCAAAGAGGTGAAAATCATCACCGTCGGCAAAAAAGGCCGCGAGCAAATCAAGCGCTACATGGGCGACAAGCTCATCGAGCATGTCGATATGAGCGATGTGAAAAACGTCGGTTATGCCGATGCGCAGGGCATTGCCCGTGACGTGCTGTCGCGTTTTGATGCGGGTGAGTTCGACGTGGCTTGGCTCTTCTATGCCGAGTTCGAGAACGTGATGTCGCAAAAACCGCAAGCCGAGCAGATCATCCCGGCGACCTTCGAGGCACCCGCGGAAGATGCCGGGGCGCTGCCCGACTATGAATATGAGCCTGGCGAGGAAGAGATCCTGCGTGATCTTCTGCCCCGTTCGGTTGCGACGCAGATCTTCGCGGCGCTTCTGGAAAACGCTGCGTCTGAGCAGGGTGCCCGGATGACCGCGATGGACAACGCGACCCGCAACGCAGGCGACATGATCGACGATCTGACCATCGAGTATAACCGCTCGCGTCAGGCTGCGATCACCAAAGAGCTTATTGAGATCATTTCCGGCGCGGAAGCGCTGTAAGACGCGCCAAAGGAGAGAAACAGCATGGCTGAAAAACAAGGGAAAATTACGCAGGTCATCGGCGCTGTCGTCGACGTGCAATTTGACGGTCACCTTCCGGCGATTCTGAACGCGCTGGAAACCGACAACAATGGCAACCGCCTGATCCTCGAGGTTGCCCAGCACCTCGGCGAGAACACGGTCCGCACCATCGCGATGGACAGCACCGAGGGCCTCGTGCGCGGTCAGTCCGTCACCGATACCGGCAAGCCGATCGCGGTTCCGGTGGGCGACGCGACGCTTGGCCGCATCATGAACGTCATCGGCGAGCCGGTGGACGAGAAGGGCCCCGTTGAAGCAACGGAAACCCGTCCGATCCACGCGGAAGCGCCGGAATTCTCGGCCCAGTCCACGGGTTCGGAAATCCTCGTCACCGGCATTAAGGTGATCGACCTGCTCGCGCCTTATGCAAAGGGCGGTAAGATTGGCCTCTTCGGCGGTGCTGGCGTTGGTAAAACCGTTCTTATTCAGGAACTCATCAACAACATCGCGAAAGTGCACTCGGGCTACTCGGTGTTCGCAGGTGTGGGTGAGCGGACCCGTGAAGGGAACGACCTTTACTACGAATTCATCGAATCCGGCGTGATCAACGAAGAAGACCTGACCAAGTCCAAAGTGGCGCTGGTTTACGGTCAGATGAACGAGCCGCCGGGTGCGCGTGCGCGTGTGGCGTTGTCAGGCCTGACCATGGCCGAGCAGTTCCGCGACCAGTCCGGCGCAGACGTTCTGTTCTTCGTCGACAACATCTTCCGCTTCACGCAGGCTGGCTCCGAGCTGTCCGCGCTTCTCGGCCGTATCCCCTCCGCTGTGGGCTACCAGCCGACGCTGGCCACCGACATGGGCGCGCTTCAGGAGCGGATTACCTCCACGAAGAACGGCTCGATCACCTCGGTTCAGGCGATTTACGTTCCTGCGGATGACATGACCGACCCTGCGCCGGCCACGTCCTTCGCCCACCTCGATGCGACCACGGTTCTGAGCCGTGCGATCTCCGAGCTCGGCATCTACCCGGCGGTGGACCCGCTCGACTCCAACTCGCGTATTCTCGATCCGCAGGTTGTCGGTCAGGAGCATTACGACGTTGCCCGTCAGGTTCAGGGGGTTCTCCAGCGGTACAAGTCGCTCCAGGACATCATCGCGATTCTCGGCATGGACGAGCTTTCGGAAGAGGACAAGCTGACGGTGAACCGCGCGCGGAAGATCCAGCGCTTCCTGTCGCAGCCCTTCGACGTGGCCGAAGTCTTCACCGGTAGCCCTGGTGTTCAGGTGCCGCTCGAAGACACGATCCAGTCGTTCAAGCGCGTTGTGGACGGTGAGTTCGACCACCTGCCGGAGAGCGCGTTCTACATGGTTGGCGGCATCGACGATGTGATCGCCAAGGCCGAAAAAATGGCCGCAGACGCGGCCTAAGGAGAAGCTGAATGGCTGATCTTATGCAATTCGATCTGGTCTCGCCTGAGCGCAAGCTCATCTCGGAAGAGGTGCAGGCGGTCCAGATCCCCGGCACGGAAGGTGAACTGACCGCCATGCCCGGCCATGCGCCGTTTCTGACGACGCTGCGCCCCGGTGTGGTTCGGGTCATCAAGCCGACCGGGACCGAGGAATTCGTCGTGACGGGGGGCTTCGCGGAAGTCACCCAGACCGGCACCTCGATCCTCGCCGAGGAAGCCCGCAAAAAAGAAGATATGTCGCGCGACATGCTCGAAGAGCTGATGCGCCGCACGGAAGAAGAAATGGCCAATGCCGAAGCCGATGAACACATCGCCCTCGGTCAGCGCATGCACGACTTCCGCTCGCTCATCATCGACATGGGCCTCTAAGGCCAACGCGACGGATCAAAAAAACCCCGCTTCGGCGGGGTTTTTTGTTGTCTGCAGGCTGGTGTCTGATTGCGCCGGTCGGGCGCGGATCTCAGTTTTGCGGATACCGCGCCTCATAAATCGGCGCGAGGCTTTCATCCTCAAAAAGCGACGAGACCGACGCGCCATTGGCGATGTTCAGGATGGCTTGGCCGAAGATCGGCGCGGTCGGCACGATGCGGATATTTTTGCAGCCCGCGACCGGCTCGGTCGGCGCGATCGTGTCGGTCAGCACCAGCGATTTCAGCGCGGAATTGGAGACGCGATCCACCGCCGGGCCGCTCATCACGCCGTGGGTGATATAGGCGTGCACCTCTTTCGCGCCCTTTTCTTTCAACAGATCCGCCGCTTTGCACAGCGTGCCGGCGGTGTCCACAATATCGTCCACGATGATGCAGATCTTATCCGTCACATCGCCGATCACGGTCATGGAGGCGACCTCACCGGGTGCGGAACGGCGCTTGTCCACAATCGCCAGATCCACGCCGACGCGCTCCGCGAGATCCCGCGCACGCGCCACGCCGCCTACATCGGGCGAGACGACCATCACCTCATCGCGGTTCGGGAAATGGTGTTTCACATCGAGGGCAAAGAGGGGGGCGGCGTAAAGGTTGTCCACCGGAATGTCAAAGAAGCCCTGAATCTGCGCCGCGTGCAGATCCATGGTCAGCACCCGCTCAACCCCCGCTTCGGTGAGCAGGTTCGCGACCAGCTTGGCAGAGATCGGCGTGCGGGCCTTGGCGCGGCGGTCCTGACGGGCATAGCCGAAATAGGGAATCACGGCGGTGATCCGGCGGGCCGAGGAGCGGCGCAGCGCGTCGGTCATGATCAGCAGTTCCATCAGGTTGTCATTCGCCGGATTGGAGGTCGACTGGATGATGAACATGTCCTCACCGCGGACATTTTCGTAAACCTCTACAAAGATTTCCTGATCGTTAAAGCGCTCGACACGGGCTTTCACCAGCTCCACCGGCGCGCCGCGATGGATCGACATCCGCCGCGCGATCTCTTTGGCCAAGGGCTCGTTGGAATTGCCACCGATGAGTTTCGGTTCGCTGCTGGTTTTCATCTCGCGCCCTCGCTTGCCAAATTCTTGCCGCGCTCTTACCACCATAGCCGGGTTAAGTTAAGGGCTGTTACGGTCCTGTCACAAAGGAGCGTCGCGATGCCGGAAATCGAGGTGAATGGCCAGCAGGTGCATTGGCGCGAAACCGGCGAGGGCCCGGCGGTGATCCTGCTCCATCCGATGCTGGGTCATGGCGGCTCCTTCCTGCCCATGGCGGCGCATCTGCCGGGCTATCGGCTCACCATGCCGGACCTGCCGGGGCACGGACATACGGGCTATGATCAGGCGCGCGGCGAAATTCAGGCGCAGGCGGCGGAGATGGTGTCCGCGATCATGGATGAGATCGGCGGCCCGGTGCATATCGTCGGCCATTCCTTCGGCGGCACAGTCGCGACGCGGCTTGCGCATGAAGAGCCGGAGCGCGTGTCCTCGCTGACCCTGATCGAGCCGGTCTGGTTCGGCTTTCTCGACGATGCGGGCCACCCCGGCGGGGATATCGAGCGGGCGGCGAACAGGGCGTTTATGGACGCCTCGCTGGCGCAGGATTGGGACGCGGCGGTGCGCGCCTTCATGAACCGTTGGGGCGGGCCGGTGCCGTTCAGCGCCATGCCCGCGCAAATGCAACACTATATTTCAGAGCGGATTTATCTCATCGCCGAGAGCGCGGCTGAGGTCGGGATGCTGGCAGGTCCGCGCCTGACCCTCGACACGCTCGGCCCGCTGCCGGAGAAGCTGCTGCTGATCGACGGCGAAACCAGCCCGCCCGCGATCCATCAGATCCTCGATGTGATCGCTGAGCGCCGCCCGCAGGCGCGACGGGTGCGGGTTGCGGGGGCGGGGCATATGCTGCCGATCACCCATCCCAAAGAGGTCGCCGCGCCGCTTAAAGCGCTGCTCGATCAGGCGTAAAGCGCGATCAGATCCGCGATCATCTGATCCGACGTGTTCCAACTCGCGACATAGCGGGCGGTCAGCGGCTCGTCATCCGGCCCCATCAGGCTCTGCGCGAAGGGCCAGAGATAATAGGACGCGCCGCCCTCCAGCGCCTGGCGGTGGAGTTTGCGGGGCAGAGACGCGAAGAGCATATTGCCCTCCGCGGGATTTGTGATCACAGCGCCGACCCCTTCGAGCGCCTCCTGTAATTTCAGTGCCATATCATTCGCGTGAGCCGCGTTCTTCAACCACAGATCATCGGCGAGATAGCCATCCATCTGCGCCGCGAGATAGCGATGTTTGGAGAAAAGATGCCCAGCCCGTTTCCGCCGCAGCTCCAGCTCCCAGTGCTTTTCGGGATCGAAGAGCACAATCGTTTCGACCCCCATCAGCCCGTTCTTGGTCCCGCCGAAGCTCACTGCATCGACGCCCGCCTTCCACGTCATCTCCGCAGGCGTGCAGCCGAGATGTTGGAGCGCATTCGCAAACCGCGCGCCATCCATATGCACCGGGAGATGATGCGCCTTCGCCATATCGGTGAGCGTGCGGATCTCGTCGAGGCTGTAGCACGCACCGGATTCGGTGACATTGGTGAGCGTCAGCGCGCCTTTCTGGATGTTATGCACCCCGCCGGAACCGGTGCGACGCAGCGCGCGGTCGAATGCGTCCGGGTCGATTTTTCCGCGATTGGAGGTCAGTTCCTTCATCACCGCGCCGCCCGTGTAAAAGCCGACGCCCGTGTTCTCATCCACGGCGATATGGGCTTCGGTCGCGCAGAATACGGCGGCGGTTGGCGGGCAGAGCAGGGCCAGCGCGAGACAATTCGCCGCCGTGCCAGTAGGGACTAGTTCGACCGCCGCATCGGGCGCCTCGAAAACCTCGCGGATGCGGGCACGGACGTTTTCGGTCAGGTTATCCGCGCCATAGGGCGGCGCATAGCCTTCATTCGCTGCAGCAAGCGCGTCGAGAATTTGCGGCGGCACGGGGCTGGCATTGTCGGACGAGAAATACATGGCGGGAACTCCTTGCATCAGGCGGTTCCCTAACGCAGTAGCCCAGCCAGATGGGTCAGGCAAGCAGCCCTAAACGGTTTCGATCACGCTCCGGCCATTGCGCTCATGAGCAGCGACGAGGCGTTTCTGGTCTTTGCCGTTCAAAATGGGTAGATGCGTGCCGGGGAGATCTTCACCGAAAATCTCGATCAACTCGTCAATCGCGTCGTCATCCAGCATCTCGAAAGCCGTCTCGCCAAGATAGAGGCTCTCAGCCGGCGCACCATTGGCGTAAACCACCTCATGCGCATCGAAAACGAGGTGCAGATAGGTCGTGACCTGATGCAGCGGCTCCTCGCTCACACCGTCTAGCGGGAGGAGTTTGCGTGCCGTCACCAACGCTTCGGCATCACCAAAGAGGCGTTTCGCGGCGCGGGAAGTCACGAGGATGCGGTGCTGCGGCGAGACCACGAGATCCGCCGTCGGCAGGCCATCGCCAAGCGCGCCCGCGGCGATCCGCACGGCCCGGCTTTTTTCCGTGGTGATCAGCGTTTTCCGCCCGATCCAGCGCAAGGGCTGGGGGCCGTGATCGCTTGTGATCACAAGATCGCCGGGTGTGAGTGTCTCAATCGCGCGCGGCCCCTCCGGCGTGGACATCAGCGTGCCAAGGGTGAAACAGACGGCGAGATTCTCAAGCTCCACAGGCGGATAATTGGATGGCAGGCTCTTGATGTAGTCGGCGATATTGTCCCCGACCGCATAGGATTCCTGCGAATAGAGTGTGCCGGGCCCGTTGGGTGCGCCGTCATAAATCGCGCTTTCCGCACCGCCATTCAGGCCAAGACCGCCGCCCCCGGTCGAGTCGCGGAATTCGGTTCGGCTGACCTTGCCGTCGCCATCCGCATCGACGACGCGCAGATCGGCGCCATCATTCGGATCAATAGTCTCGCCTTCATCGTAAAGCGCAATCACACCTTCTTCGCTGCGCGTGACTTCGCCATCCGCATCGACCTCGGTGATAAAAACAGTAAAAAGTTGCGGCATATCGTCCCACCCCCAATTAACCTTTCTTTAACAAAGTTTAAGCGGGGTGGCTATGATTTTATCTAAATATTTATCTATCTTGCCGCAGCAGATAGTCCTCCAGGTCCTCTTCGGCGACCTCATATTCGGGCGTCGTCCGGTTTTTCACTGATATTCCAGCATCATGCGTGCTGTTCGGATCGCCCGTGACGAGCGGATGCCACTCGGGCAAGGTTTCGCCGTCGTAAAGCCGCTTATAGGCGCAGGTTGGCGGGAGCCAATAGGCGATGTCCGGGAGGGTTTTCAGGGAGAGAACAATACAGTCCGGCACCAGTTGTTTGCGAATGGCGTAATTGCCGCAGCGACAGGTCGAGTCGTCTAGGAGGCGGCAGGCGACGGAGGTATAGTAAACGTCGCCGGTGTCTTCCTCTTCGAGTTTGATCAGGCAGCACTTCCCGCAACCATCGCAGAGCGCTTCCCACTCTTCGGCGGTCATCTCGCTCAGCGGGACGTTTTCCCAGAAACGCGCTCTCATGATGCGCTCGGCAGTGGGATTTTTTCGGTCAGGATCTCCTTGGCCTGCGCGCAATCGGCGTTCATCTGGTCGATCAGCGGCTGGAGCCCGTCGAATTTCTCTTCGGGCCGCAGGAAGGCGACGAGGGCGACAGACAGATCCTCGCCGTAAAGATCGCCCTCGAAATCAAAGAGATAGGGCTCCAGGATCGGGACGAAATCGCCGAAGGTCGGGCGGGAGCCGAGGGAAGCCGCGCCGTGATAGCTGCCCTTGTGCGGGCCGGTCAGCACATCGACCGCGACGGCATAAACGCCGAATTTCGGCAGATGCAGACCATCAAGCGAGAGGTTCGCGGTCGGGTAGCCAAGCTCGCGCCCGCGCTTATGACCATGCTCGACCACGCCGTCGATCCGGTGCCAATGGCCCAGCATCCGCGCGGCGAGGTCTGGCTTGCCGTCGCTCAGAGCTTCGCGGATGGCGGTGGAGGAAATCGTCATGTCCCCCAGCTCTTTGAGCGGGGCGATGGTTACGTCGAAACCGTAAATCGCGCCGAGGGTTTTGAGCATCGGCGCATCGCCCTCGCGCCCCTTGCCGAAGCGAAAATCTGCGCCGACGGCGACATGGGAGAGGCCGAGATCACGCGCCAGAATATGCGCCGCGAAATCGGCGGCGGAGAGACTGGCAAGCTTTTCGTTGAAAGGAATTTCGAAGAGATGCGCGACGCCGATCTTGTCGAGCCGGTGCCGCCTCGCTTCGCGGTTCATCAGGCGGAAGGGTGGGGCGTCCGGCTGGAACAGCTCGCGCGGATGCGGCTCAAAGGTCACGATGCCGAGCGGTGCGTCGTTGCGCGCCTGATCAATCACCCATTGATGGCCGAGATGCACACCGTCGAAATTGCCCATGGCGGCCGACGCGCCGCGTGCCCGCGCGGGAACCGGGAAGGTCGTGTGCAGCCGCATTGCCTAGCGCAGCGCCCCCATGGAATAGCGCGGTGTCATGCCCGCCTGAGAAAGAAAGCGTTCCAGCTTGTCCGGGTCCGGCTGGTCCTCGGTGCCGGTTTCCGCCGCCGCGAGACCGCCGGTGATGAAGAGCGCGTCGATGCCTTCGCCAACGGCGCCCTGAATATCGGTGTGGATGCCGTCGCCAATCGCCAGAAGGCGGCTGTTGTCGTGGATCGCAAGTCGCTCGCGGGCGATGTCATAGACGGGCGGATGCGGCTTGCCGAAATAATGCGCGGTGCCGCCAGCTTCTTCGTAAGCCTGCGCAATCGCGCCCGCGCAATAGATGCGCGTGTCGCCGTGATCGACGACAATATCGGGGTTGGCGCAGTAGAGCGGCAGGCCCTCGTTCACGCCATAAGCGATTTCGAGACGGTAGTTTTCCGGCGTTTCCGTCCGGTCGTCACGCGGGCCGAGAACGAGGATCGCCTCGGCCTGCTCGATGGGGGTGATCTCAATGTCGAGACCTTCGAGAAACCCGCCCTGACGCTCACCCTCAGGCGCGATGAGGCAGAACTTCTTGCCTGTCATCGTCGCCTCGATGGCGGCGCGGGTCGCATCGCCGGAGGTGGCGATCTCGTCATAGCAGTTTTCCGGCGCCCCAAGCCGCGCGATCTGCTCGGCCACGGCGGGCGAGAGACGCGGGGAGTTGGTCAGCAGCAGCACCTTGCCGCCATTCGTCCGGAAATCCTGCAACGCCGCGACGGCCGCCGGATGCGCCTCGACACCGTTATGAAGGCAGCCCCACAAATCGCAGAGCACGCCGTCATAATTGGTCCCGATATCGGCCAGTTTCTCGATGATCATCAGATCAGAAGCCGAGCGAGAAGCGGCGGGTCACGCCGAGGCGCACGCTGTACTGATCCTCGTCCTGAACGATCGGGCTGTCCGCCGCGTCTTCGAGCAGACGGTTATATTCGAACTCACCCACAATCGCGGTTTTCTCGCCGATGGCGTAGCGCGCCTGAGTCTCGAACCCTGCGGATTTGAACCCGCCCGACGGCTCGTAAGCGGAATAGCCGCTGGTCGCCGCATCGCCGTCCGAGACGCCGAAATAGGTTTCCATATACTCATCATCGGCCATGGTCACATTCGGGCCGAAGCTGATCAGCAGGCGGTCGGTTGCCTGATAATAATAGTCGAACCCGACTTCGCCGACGATGCCCTCATGGCCACCGAAACCGCGACGCGCGACCGCATAGGTGCGGAAATTGCCATAGTCGTAAACCACGCGGCCACCGACTTCGTAAGCCGCGTCGATGCTCTCTAGGCCTTCGAGATCGCTGTCGTCATCCTCGTCGCGCTCGCCGATATAGTTGAAGGACGGCACGATCAGGAAGTTGCTTTTGCTGCCTTCCCCGCCGTCACCGAACGCGCGCAGACGGAAGGTTGCATTGCGGGCGATGAACCAGGGGGCCAGCTCATTTTCATCCGACCCTTCATAGCTCGGCGCGTAGCTTGCACCAAAGCCGAGATCCGCCGACAAACGGCCAAAGCCATCCGTGGGCTGGAGGTCCTGCGCCGCGAGCGGGCTGGCGGCGAGGGCAAAAAGCAAAGCATATTTCATGGGTTGTGCATCCTTCGGTTGATGCTGACGAATATAACGATTCCGCGGGCCGTGAAAAGGCTGATCGAGTCAGTTGACAGCCGCGTGATCCTCTCCTAAATCGACGTTGTTAGCACTCAAGGGCGGCGAGTGCTAAATTCTGAATGGCCGCCCGAGACAGACAAAAACCGTGTGAAAGGGAGACTTTCATGGCTTTTACACCGCTGCATGACCGCGTGCTGGTTCGTCGCATCGAAAGCGACGAGAAAACCGCAGGCGGCCTCATTATCCCGGATAACGCAAAAGAAAAACCCTCCGAGGGCGAAATTGTCGCAGTCGGCAAGGGCGCGATCAAAGAAAACGGCGATCGCGTTGAAATGGAAGTGAAAGCGGGCGACCGCGTTCTCTTCGGCAAATGGTCGGGCACCGAGGTCAAACTCGACGGCGAAGACCTGCTCATCATGAAAGAAAGCGACATTCTGGGCGTGATCGGCTGATCCAGCCTTGATCCGTTTCCAGAACAGTAAGGAGTTTTCAAATGGCAAAAGACGTTAAATTCGGCGTATCCGCGCGCGACCGTATGCTTCGCGGTGTGGATATCCTCGCGGATTCCGTAAAAGTGACCCTTGGCCCGAAAGGCCGCAACGTGGTCATCGACAAATCCTTCGGCGCACCGCGCATCACCAAAGACGGTGTGACCGTGGCCAAGGAAATCGAGCTTGAGGACAAGTTCGAGAACATGGGCGCGCAGATGGTGAAAGAAGTCGCCAGCCGCACCAATGACGAAGCCGGCGACGGCACCACCACCGCAACCGTTCTGGCCCAGGCGTTCGCACGCGAAGGCATGAAGTCGGTCGCGGCTGGCATGAACCCGATGGATGTGAAGCGCGGCATCGACCTTGCGGTCGCCAAAGCTGTCGATCACATCAAATCGCTCGCCCGCAAGGTTGAGAATTCGGATGAAGTCGCACAGGTCGGCACCATCTCGGCCAATGGCGAAGCAGAAATCGGCCGTCAGATCGCCGATGCGATGCAGAAAGTCGGCAATGAGGGCGTGATCACCGTTGAGGAGAACAAAGGCCTTCAGACCGAGACCGAAGTGGTTGAAGGGATGCAGTTCGACCGCGGCTATCTCTCGCCTTACTTCGTGACCAACAGCGACAAGATGCTGGCCGAACTGGAAGATGCGTACATCCTTCTCCACGAGAAGAAGCTCTCCTCGCTCCAGCCGCTGGTGCCGCTGCTTGAGCAGATCATCCAGTCGGGCAAGCCGCTTCTCATCATCGCTGAAGATGTTGACGGTGAAGCGCTCGCGACCCTCGTTGTGAACCGTCTGCGCGGCGGCCTGAAAGTGGCGGCTGTCAAGGCTCCGGGCTTCGGCGATCGCCGCAAAGCCATGCTGCAGGACATCGCGATCCTGACCGGCGGTCAGGTTGTGTCCGAAGATCTCGGCATGAAGCTGGAAAATGTCGGCCTCGACATGCTCGGCACCGCGAAGCGCGTCCGCATCACCAAGGACGACACCACCATCGTTGATGGCGCTGGCGATAAGCCGGAAATCGAAGCGCGCGTCTCGCAGATCCGTCAGCAGATCGAAGAGACCTCCTCCGATTACGACCGTGAGAAGCTGCAAGAGCGTCTGGCGAAACTCGCTGGCGGTGTGGCTGTGATCCGCGTCGGCGGTGCGACCGAGATCGAAGTGAAAGAGCGCAAGGACCGCGTGGACGACGCGCTGAATGCAACCCGTGCTGCTGTGCAGGAAGGTGTTGTCGTGGGTGGCGGTGTCGCTCTGGTTCAGGCCGCGAAATCCCTCGAAGGCGTGTCCGGCGACAACTCCGATCAGGATGCAGGCATTGCCATCGTGCGCAAAGCGCTCGAAGCACCGCTGCGCCAGATCGCCGAGAACTCCGGTGTTGACGGTGCGGTCGTTGCGGGCAAAATCCGCGAGAGCGACGATGCGGCCTTCGGCTTCAACGCACAGACCGAAGAATATGGCGACATGTTCAAATTCGGCGTCATCGACCCGGCCAAAGTGACCCGCACCGCGCTTGAAGACGCGGCGTCGATCGCTGGCCTGCTCATCACCACCGAAGCCATGGTGGCCGACAAGCCTGAGCCGAAAGGCCAGGGCGGCGGCGCTGACATGGGCGGCATGGGCGGAATGGGTGGCATGGGCGGCATGATGTAAGCCGACCTGTCAGCCAGACGGATAAAGGGGGCCTTCGGGTCCCCTTTTTTTGTCTTGTCATGGGAAAGTCATCGAAGCGTCACACTGAATTCTGTGGGTTTTCCAGACGAAATACGAAATTCGCAACAATATATTGATTGAGAGCTTGTGATCACGTAGCCTCAGCGCGTCTTTTAAGAGGGAGGCTCAGATGAGCAAAAGAGATGACCTGATTGCGGCTTATGCGGCGGATCTGAAGGAAAAATGCGGGGTTCAGCCGGATATGGACCTGCTCACCAACGTGACGATTGGCTGCGGTCCGTCGATCTATAACGAGGATGCCAGCACCGTTGCCGGGTCTGACAAGGCGGAACTGGAGACGGTGAAAAACAATTTCCTCGTCAAGAAGCTGGGTCTTTCCGATGGGCCGGAATTGATGGATGCGATCAACGCGGTGATTGACCAATATGGTCGCTCCAACCGCAACAAACACCGCGCGGTCATTTACTACCTGCTCACCAAGCATTTCGGCAAAGAAGGCGTTTACGCGTAACGTTTTCAGTGCCTTAGCATGAGAAAGAGCCGCAACTTGCGGCTCTTTTTGTTACTGCGCCTTCGGGCGGGCGTAGTTGATATGCCCCATCTTTCGGCCCGGCCGCGCCTCCGCCTTGCCGTAGAGATGCAGCGCCCCTTCCGGCTGTTCGGGAATGCCGCCCTCGCCGATGAGGTTCACCATCTTCACATCGCTATGCCGCTGCCCGGAGCCGAGCGGCAGGTCGCAAATGGCCCGGATATGCTGCTCGAACTGGTCGATCTCGCAGCCATTCTGCGTCCAGTGGCCCGAATTATGCACCCGCGGGGCCATCTCATTGACCACGAGCCCGTGCTCCGTGACGAAGAGCTCCACCCCCATCACGCCGACATAATCGAGCGCGTTCAGGATCTTTCCTGCCATCAGCACCGCATCTTGAAGCGTTCCGGCCGGTTGTGTCGCGGGCACATTGGTGACGCGCAGAATGCCGTCCTCATGATCGTTCTGGCCCGGATCGAAACAGGCGATCTCGCCTGAGCGGCTCCGCGCGGCAATCACCGAAATCTCAGCGGAGAAGTTGACGAACCCCTCAAGGATCGCCGGTGCGCCCTCAATCGCCGCGACAGCCTCAGCCGCTTCCGCGCCCGCATTGACCCGCACTTGCCCCTTGCCATCATAGCCGAAACGGCGGGTTTTGAGGATCGCGGGCGTGCGCGTGTTCGCGAGGCCCGTCAGCAGATCATCCTCGTCATTCACCCCGTAAAACGGTGCGACGGGCAGGGCGAGGCGGGTGAGGAAGTTCTTCTCCAACATCCGGTCCTGCGTGATCTCCAGCGCTTTGGCGTCCGGGAAACATGGCGTGTCGCCGAGATGATCGTAAACCTCCAGCGGGATATTCTCCCACTCCAGCGTGATCACATCGCATCGCTCGGCAAACCGGGCCAGGGCGTCCGCATCTTCGAACGCCGCCTGAATATGCTCTGCCGCCACCTCTGCTGCGGGCGGGTGGTCCTCCGGCGCGAAGATCACAACATGCTTGCCAAGCCGCGCCGCCGCGACCGCGAGCATCCGGCCAAGCTGACCGCCGCCCAAAATCCCGATGGTCTTGATGTCACTCATCTTTCGGTTCCTCCGCCACGGCTTCACTCTGCGCCGCGCGCCAGGCGTCGAGACGTTCGGCCAGCGCGGGATCATTCACCGCCAGTTGCGCCGCCGCGAAGAGCGCCGCATTTGCCGCGCCGGCAACGCCAATCGCGAAAGTCCCAACCGGCACGCCTTTTGGCATTTGCACGATGGAATAGAGGGAATCGAGACCCGACAGCGCCTTCGATTGCACCGGCACCCCAAGCACCGGCACCCGCGTTTTCGCCGCGATCATCCCCGGCAGATGCGCCGCGCCGCCCGCGCCCGCGATGATCGCGGCCAAACCGCGCCCGGCGGCGGCTTCGGCATAGGCGAACATCCGATCCGGCGTGCGGTGCGCGCTCACGATTTTCGCCTCATAAGCCACGCCAAGCGCATCGAGAATCTCGGCGGCGGCTTTCATCGTCGGCCAGTCCGACTGGCTGCCCATGACAATGCCGACTTTGGGAGTGCTCATAACGGCCTCATGCAATAATATCAGGGAACAAACGGTCTTCGATCTGGGCGATCTGGTCCTTGAGCACCAGCTTCTGTTTTTTCAGCCGCCGCACTTCAAAGGCCGTTCCGGCCCCGTCCTCGACCAAAGCGTGAATTTTCTCATCAAGCCGACGATGCCGCACCCGCAGAACGTCCAGCTCCGCCTTCAGCACCTCTTGCTCATTCATCTCATGGGTCGTCATGCCGATCCAGACCGCCTCGTGTTCCTTCGCAATCTAGCCCGGCCATGCGGGGAGGGAAACCCCCACAAACGCCGCAGACCGCGCTTATCCTACCCTTGTGATACAGGCGTCCTAACCCCATATTAATGCCAAGAGACGTTGCCAGAATGGGACGTCAGGGAAAAGGCGCCAATGAGGGCTTTGCAAGATGACAAAACATAATTTCGGCTCGCATCCCTATTTGCTTGGGTTCGAGCAGCTTGATCGCCTCGTAGAGCGGACGAGCAAGGCGGGGCAGGACAGCTATCCGCCTTATAATATTGAACAAACGGCTCAGGATGGGTATCGGATCAGCCTCGCGGTGGCGGGTTTTACCGAAGATGACCTTGAGATTACCGTCGAAGATAACCAACTCTTTATAAGCGGACGTAAACCGGCAGAGGACGAAAGCCGCGTCTATCTGCACCGCGGCATCGCCGCCCGCGCTTTCCAACGCAGTTTTGTGCTGGCTGAAGGTGTCGAGGTGACGGGTGCGGACATGGAAAACGGGCTGCTGCATATTGATCTCGAACGCCAGCGTCCGGACACGGTGACGCGCCGGATCGAGATTGGCAAAGGAGGCAAATGATGGAAGAGCAGGAAATCATGGGTGGCGGGGCCACCGTCTATGTGCGCGCCGTCGATGTTGCGGACCTCCCCGACGAGGTGCGCGAGCAGGCGGGCGATCTGAGCGAGCTTTATGCGATCCACGACGAGGAGGGCACGCAGCTCGCCCTCGTGGCCGACCGCAAGCTGGCCTTCACCGTCGCGCGCCAGCACGAATTTGCGCCGGTGAGTGTGCATTAACCGCAGCGACAGAATTCAAAAGAAAAGCCCGCCAAATTGGCGGGCTTTGTCGTTTTTGCAGGTGCCCCTGACGGGGCAGGGCGCGTTAGTCGCTGGTGCCGATCAGACCGAGGCTTTCGAGCTTCAGCAGCACCTGGTGCGCGCAGTGATCGACCTCAACGGCTTCGGTGTCGAGGACCAGTTCGGCATTGGTCGGCTCTTCGTAAGGGTCCGAAATGCCGGTGAATTCCTTGATCTTGCCTTCGCGGGCCAGCTTGTAGAGGCCCTTGCGGTCGCGGCGCTCACACTCTTCGAGCGAGGTGGCGACATGGACTTCCACGAAGGCCCCATATTGCTCGATCTCTTCACGCACGGCGCGGCGGGTCGCGGTGTAGGGCGCGATCGGTGCGCAGATGGCGATGCCGCCATTCTTGGTGATCTCGCTCGCGACATAGCCGATGCGGCGGATGTTGAGGTCGCGGTGCTCTTTCGAGAAGCCGAGCTCCGAGGAGAGGTTTTTACGAACCACATCGCCGTCGAGCAGCGTGACCGGGCGGCCGCCCATTTCCATCAGCTTCACGCGCAGCGCGTTGGCGACGGTGGATTTGCCCGAGCCCGACAGGCCGGTGAAGAACACGGTGAAGCCCTGCTCATCCCGCGGCGGGCGGGTCTTGCGCAGCTCGTTCACCACTTCGGGGAAGGAGAACCATTCCGGAATGTCGAGACCTTCGGCCAGACGGCGGCGCAGCTCGGTGCCGGAGATGGAGAGAACGGTCGCGCCCTCTTCCACTTCGTCCTGCGGCTCATACTGGGCGCGGTCCTGCACATAGACCATCATTTTGAAGTCGACCATTTCGATGCCCATCTCGTCCTCGAACTCGCGGAAGAGATCCTGTGCATCATAGGGGCCGTAGAAGTCCTCGCCTTGGCTGTTCTTGCCGGGGCCCGCATGGTCGCGGCCCACGATGAAATGGGTGCAGCCGTGGTTCTTGCGGATCAGCCCGTGCCAGACGGCTTCGCGCGGCCCGGCCATACGCATGGCGAGGTTCAGAAGCGAAAGCGAGGTCGTGGACTGCGGGTATTTGTCGAGAACCGCCTCATAGCAGCGCACGCGGGTGAAGTGGTCGATATCGCCCGGCTTGGTCATGCCGACAACCGGCTGGATGAGCAGGTTGGCTTGCGCTTCCTTGGCGGCGCGGAAGGTCAGTTCCTGATGCGCGCGGTGCAGCGGGTTGCGGGTCTGGAAGGCCACCACGCGGCGCCAGCCCATTTTGCGGAAGAAGGCGCGCAGCTCGTTCGGCGTGTTGCGACGGCCACGGAAATCATAATGGATCGGCTGCTGGATCCCGGTGATCGGGCCGCCGAGATAGACGTTGCCTGCAGTGTTGTGCAGATAGTTCACCGCCGGATGCGCCAGATCGTCCGCGCCGAAGACTTTCTCGGCTTCTTTGGACTTGTTCGGCACCCATTTGTCGCTGATCGAGAGGATTGCGAGAATCACGCCCTCTTCGTCGCGAAGGGCAATGTCCTGACCCGGCTGCACGGTGTCGGCGAATTTCTCGCTCACATCGAGAGTGATCGGCATCGGCCAGAGCGAGCCATCCTTGAGGCGCATCGTGTCGACGACGCTGTTATAATCATCCTCACCCAGAAAGCCGGTCAGCGGGGCGAAGCCGCCATTCATCAGCAGTTCAAGGTCACAGACCTGACGGGCGGTCAGGTCCCAGGACGGCAGCTCGGCTGCCTCTTTCTTCAGCTTCTCGGCGCTGTCTGCGGAGACGTAAAGTTCCGGAATCGGCTTCGTATTCTCTAGGGTCATTCTGCTACTCACTCGGGGGAGGTGTCGGTTCTACACATATACTGCCGCGCGTATGCAATGACCGCGCGGCTATTTCAAGTCTTTTGAATGTTGCGGTGCAGCAAAAGACGGCTGTTCCGCCTTCACGTTTGCGCGTGGACTTTAATCCTCTTGCGCGGCTAGAAACCGCTCCGCTTCCAGCGCTGCCATACAGCCCGCGCCGGACGAGGTGACCGCCTGACGATATTGATGGTCCGTCAGATCGCCCGCGGCAAAGACGCCGGGAATCGAGGTGCGGGTGCTGTCCGGCTCGGTGACGACATAGCCGCCCATATGGGTTTCAAGCTGGTCGATCACCAGTTCCGAAGAGGGGCTGTGACCGATGGCGATGAACACACCGTCCACGGCTTTCTCAAAGGTCTCGCCGGTCTGGTTGTTGCGCAGGCGCACGCCGGTCACGCCTTTGGGGTTCTCCGTGCCGAGAATTTCCTCGACCTCGTGGAACCACATCGTCTCGATCTTCTCGTTTTTCAGCAGACGGTTTTCGAGGATCTTTTCGGAGCGCAACTCATCGCGGCGGTGGACCAGCGTGACCTTGCTCGCGAAATTGGTGAGGAACAGCGCTTCCTCAACGGCCGTATTGCCGCCGCCGACCACAATCACCTCTTTGCCGCGATAGAAGAAGCCGTCGCAGGTCGCACAGGCCGAGACGCCGAAGCCTTTGAATTTCTCTTCCGACTCGAGCCCCAGCCACCGCGCTTGCGCGCCGGTCGCCAGCACAACCGCATCCGCCGTATAGGTTGCGCCGCTTTGGGTCTTGGCGGTGAAGGGACGTTTCGACAGATCCAGACTGTCCACATGATCGCCGATGATCTCGGTCCCGGCCTTGCGAGCATGGGCTTCGAGATGCTGCATGAGTTCAGGGCCTTGCGTGTCAATAATGCCGGGCCAGTTCTCCACCTCAGTGGTGATCATGAGCTGGCCGCCCGGCTCATTGCCTTGCAGCAGAATCGGCTCCAGCATCGCGCGCGATCCGTACACGCCAGCGGTATAGCCAGCGGGGCCGGAGCCGATGATCAGCAGGCGGGTGTGGCGAGTCTCGGACATGACAATGCTCCTTTGTAACGGGGCCGTATATAGTGGGCATCAAAAGAGCCGAAAAGCCCCATTTCTGAGACAGGGACGCACTTCGCCTCGCGCGCGGCCCCGTGGGATAGCCGCTGCGCCGCAGCGTATTATGCGAAACATTCTTGCGGAGATTGCGCCGCTTCGATAATCATGGCCGGAATTCGATGAATATGTGAGTGCAGATGACCGGACCCCGTCTCGACCCGATTGACCGCAAGATCCTTGCAGAATTGCAGGATGATGGGCGGATGACCAATGTGGAGTTGTCGCGCCGTGTGGGGATCTCCGCGCCGCCGTGTCTGCGCCGGGTGCGTGCCCTTGAAGAAGAGGGCTATATCACCGGCTATCACGCGGATGTGAACGCACGCGAACTTGGTTTCGAAGTGCAAGTCTTTGCCATGATCCGGCTCTCCAGCCAGTCGGAGGCGGATCTCGTGGATTTTGAGAAGCGTGTGCAGGATTGGCCGCTGGTGCGTGAGTGCCACATGCTCAATGGCGAGATTGATTTCATCCTCAAATGCGTCGCGCCGGACCTGACAAGTTTCCAGCATTTTCTGACCCATGACCTCACCGCCGCGCCGAATGTGTCCTCGGTGAAAACCTCGCTTGTGATCCGCGGCGCGAAGGACGTGCCAGGCGTTCCCTTCTCTATAGTGGAGGAGCGCGCAAAGGACCGCGAAGAGGATATTTCGCGCTAAACCGCGCCCGCCTTCACCTCGCAATCGCGTGATAACCCTCAAAATTCCGTTGCCGGGTCTTACATAGGCTGTGGTAACGATTGGGCTATCAACAGTGGAGGAACCCCATGAGTCTGATGAAAACACTTGCCAAAGCGGCTGTCGGCGTGGCCGTCGCGAAGGGCATTAGCGGCCTTGCGAAAAGCGGTAAGGGCCAGAATGGCGGCTTGCTTGGCGACATCCTGAGCGGCGGCGCAGGCGGCAGCGATAACTACAAGCGCAGCCGTGACAGCTTTGGCGGCAGCCGTGGCAGCGCGTCCTCGGGCGGCGGTCTTGGCGGGCTTCTGGAGCAGCTTGGCGGCGCCGGGCGGTCCTCCACCTCCGCATCCGGCGGCGGCATTTCCGATCTCATCAAAGGTCTTGCTGGCGGCGGCGCAGCCGCAGGCGGTCTGGGTGGGATCCTCGGCGGCATGTCGGGCGGTCAGGCACAGGCGCAGAACCGCCAGCAGGAAGAGAGCTTCGGCGAGCTTCTGAACGACGCGTTCCGCAATGATGGCGAGCCCTCGGTCCAGCCGACCGCCGATCAGGAAGCCGCAGCGGGCCTCATGCTCCGCGCGATGATCCAGGCGGCGAAGGCAGACGGGAAGATCGACGATGCGGAAAAGCAGCGCATCCTCGGCAATCTCGACGATATCGGGCCGGAAGAGCGCGACTTCATCAACCAAGAAGTGCAAGCGCCGGTCGATGTGGACGGTCTCGCGCGTCAGGTGCCGAACGGTCTTGAAGCGCAGGTTTACACCATGTCCGTCATGGCGATTGACCTCGATAGCCGCGCCGAAGCGGAATATCTGCACAAGCTCGCGTCTGCGATGAATCTCGGGAAGGATGATGTGAACACCATCCACGAGAAGCTGGGCGTGCCGTCGCTTTACAAATAAGCGTCGCCCCTCAATGGAAAAGCCCGCCATTCCGGCGGGCTTTTTTCGTTAACGCAGGCGCATCCCCGATTGCGCATCGAAGAGGAAGGTTTGCGACGGATCGAAGCCGACGCCGACCTGACTGCCCTCATCGAGCGTGATCTTCCCACGCGCCTCCGCGATGATCCGCTCGCCATTCGGGGTCCGCAGATAGGCATAGGAGACGCCGCCGAGGGACTCGACCAGTTCCACCGTCAGCGCGCCGCCGTCTTCTATCGTCAGCCATTCGGGGCGGATACCGACGGAGACTTGCGTGCCGTCCGACGGCAGATTCATCGCATAATTCAGCGACTGCCCCATGGCCGGGATCTCGACCGCACCGTCTTTCACCACACCCTCAAGGAAGTTCATCGCCGGAGAGCCGATGAAACCAGCGACGAAGCGGTTGTCGGGGTCCTCATAAAGCTCCATCGGCGCGCCGACCTGTTCGATATGGCCGCTGCGCAGCACCACAATCTTGTCCGCCAGCGTCATCGCTTCGACCTGATCGTGCGTCACATAGATCATCGTCGCGCCAAGCTCCTTATGAAGACGCGCGATCTCCACCCGCATATCGACCCGGAGTTCCGCATCGAGGTTCGAGAGCGGCTCGTCGAAAAGAAACACCTCCGGCCCGCGCACAATCGCGCGGCCAATGGCAACACGCTGGCGCTGCCCGCCCGAAAGCGCTTTTGGCTTGCGGTCAAGATAATCCTCAAGCTTCAAAATCCGCGCGGCCTGATCGACCTTGGAGGTGATGGTGTCTTTCGGCACGCCGTTCATCTTGAGGCCGAAGCCCATATTCTCGCGCACGGTCATATGCGGATAGAGCGCGTAAGTCTGAAACACCATGGCGACGCCGCGCTCGGCCGGGTCCAGCTTGGTCACATCGCGCCCGCCGATATGGATCTCGCCGCCCGAGGTTTCCTCCAGCCCCGCGATCATCCGCAGCAGCGTGGACTTGCCGCAGCCCGAGGGGCCGACGAACACGCAGAACTCGCCCGGCTCCACATCGAGGCTGACCCCGTGGATCACCTCGACCGTCCCATATTTTTTCACCGCAGATTTGAGTTTGACCCCTGACATCCGCATTCTCCCTATTGGTTTTTATTGTCCCGGAAAACTCCAGGCTTCCGCTTCCCGCGCAATGGCTTCGGCGGTGTGTTTCAAGTCGTTTTCAAAGGTGAGCAGCGGGCCGAGCGCATCATGTCGCCCCGCTTTCGTGATCGAGAGCCCGCCAACCGCGTGACCCGCCGCTGACAGGATCGGCGCGGCAATGCAGATGATGCCGTCCTCATGCTCCTCCCGGTCAAAGGCAATGCCCGCCGCCCGGATCTCGGCACATTCTGCGCGGAGCGCGTCCGGGCCGGAGAGGGTCTGCGGGGTGTAGGGGTGAAAGCTCTGCTCCGCGATCACCCGCTCCATCTGGTTTTCGGGCAAATGCGCCAGCATCGCCTTGCCGACCCCCGTGCAATAGGCGGGGCCGATCTTGCCCGCCTGACTCATCATCGGCACCGGGATGCGCGCATTCCGCTTGTCGATATAAAGCACCTGCCCGTGATCGAGCTGCGCCAGATGTACGGTCTCGCCGATCTTCTGCGAGAGCGCGTCGATATGGGGCCGCGCAATCGGCGCAAGCGAATTCTGCGCCCAGCATTTATGCGCCAGCCGCATGAGCCGGACTCCAAGCCCATACGTTCCGCGCTCTTCATCATAAACGAGCATCTGCTGACTCGTGAGCGTCTGGAGGAGGCGATAAAGCGTCGCTTTGGGCAAATCGCTTTGGGCCAGCAATTCGGAGAAACGCGGCGGCGCGTCATGAGCGGCGACCATGTCGAGCACCGACAGGGCCTTTCCGACCGTCCCATCCCCGTAATTTTGTTTCTGAATACCCATGCTCATCCTTCCGAATCTGTTGACAGCCTGCCACGTCTTCGGCATGATTTCAATATATAGAACAAAGTTTCAAATAATGAAACTAACGAGAGATGATGCAACAGGGAGATGCATATGCTTACCAACACATTGAAAGCGGGGCTTTTTGCTGCGCTCATGGCCTCGCCGCTGACCGCGGGCGAGCTGGTCATCAACACGGACGCGTCCGATCCGGCGCCCAAACAGGCCTTTGACGAGTTGATCGCGGCCTTCGAGGCGGAGCACCCGGATATCACCGTGACCGTCAACACCTTCGATCATGAGGGCTATAAGACCTCAATCCGCAACTTTCTCACCGCCGACGCGCCGGATCTGGCCAACTGGTATGCGGGCAACCGGATGAAGCCTTACGTGGATGCGGGGCTGTTCGAGCCGGTCGATGATGTGTGGGAGGAGAACAATCTCAGCGAAACCCTCGCGCCCGCCGAGCAGGCGATGACCCTCGACGGCCAGAAATGGGGCGTGCCCTATACCTATTATCAGTGGGGCATTTACTACCGCAAAGACATCTTTGAGGAGAACGGCATCGCCGCGCCGACCAATTGGGAGGAGTTTTTGGCGGCTTGTGCCACGCTGAAAGAGGCGGGGATCACGCCGATCACGACCGGCTCCAAGGCGCTCTGGCCGATTGCGGGGATCTTCGATTATCTCAACCTGCGCACCAATGGCTATGAGTTCCACATGCAGCTGACCGGCGGCGAAATCCCGTGGACGGATGACCGCGTGAAGCAGACCTTCGCCCATTGGCAGGAGCTCATCGACAACGAATATATCTATGAAAACCACGCCGCGATCGACTGGCAGGACGCGCTCCCGCAGCTCGTGAATGGCGAGGCGGCGATGTATGTGATGGGCAATTTCGCGGTCGCGCCGATGCTCGATGCGGGGCTGACCCCGGACACGCTCGGCTTCATGCAGTTCCCGGCGATCAACCCGGATGTGGACCTCGCCGAAGAAGCGCCGATGGACACGATCCATATCCCGGCCAATGCCAAGAACAAGGAAGACGCCAAGACCTTCCTCGCCTATCTCGCCCGCGCCGATGTGCAGACGCAGATGAACCAGACACTCGGCCAGTTGCCGATCAACACGCAGAGCGAAGTGGGCGACGATCCCTATCTGCAAGCCGGTTTCGAGATGCTGTCCGGCACCACGGCGGGGATCGCGCAGTTCTTTGACCGCGACGCCGATGCGCAGATGGCCAAGGCCGGGATGGAGGGGTTCCAGGAATTCATGGTCAAGCCCGACCGTCTCGACGCGATCCTTGAGCGGCTCGAAAAGACCCGCCAGCGCGTCTACGGCGAATAAAGTGATCCGCGGGGCGGCCCGGCTGCCCCGCCTTTCCTTGAGGGAGGGACCATCATGACCCAGCCAGCCTTGCCCACGACCGAAGTCAAACGCAGCTTCTGGAAGCGCAATCAGCAGACCCTGACGCCGTGGCTTTTCCTCGCGCCGGGCATTTTGATGTTCGTCCTCTATGTCATCTGGCCGGTCTTCCAGTCCTTCGCCGTCTCCTTCTACGCTTGGGACGGTCTCGGGGACAAAACATGGGTCGGCATGGGCAACTATACCGAGCTGATGGATGACGATGCGTTTTACACCTCGCTGAAAAACAACGTCATCTGGCTGGTCCTCTATCTGCTGGCGATTCCCGGCGGTCTCTTTGTCGCGCTGTTCCTCAACCAGACCGTGCGCGGCATCCGCATCTATAAATCGCTCTTCTTCTTCCCCTTCGTGATCTCGCAGGTCGTGGTCGGCCTCGTCTTCGCGTGGTTCTACGATCCGTCCTACGGGCTCTTTAACGAATTCATCGGGCTCTTCGGGTTCGAGCCGATTGCGGTGCTCGCCGACGAGCGTTTCGTGACCTATGGCATCATCGCGGCGGGCCTCTGGCCGCAAACCGCTTACTGCATGATCCTCTACCTCACCGGCCTCAACGCCGTGGACCCCGAGCAGATCGAAGCCGCGCGGCTCGACAATGCCAAGGGCTGGAAAATGCTGTGGTATGTGATCCTGCCGCAGCTCAAACCCGCCACCTTCATCGCCTTTGTGGTGACGATCATCGGCGCGCTGCGCTCCTTCGATCTCATCTCGATCATGACCGATGGCGGCCCTTACGGCTCGTCCCGCGTGCTGGCCTTCTACATGTATGAGCAGGCTTTCTCCGAATATGGCTTCCGCATGGGTTACGGCGCGGCGATTGCCGTGGTGCTGTTCCTCATCATGATGGTCTACATCTCCTACGTGCTGTGGAAGATGTATCGCGACGAGCGGGGGTGAGCATGAAAGCCCGCCTGCAAACCATCTGCGAGACGCTGCCCGGCGCGGTCCTCGATCATCCATGGGACGACCAGCACGACGCCTGGAAGATCGGCGACAAGATGTTCGCCGTGATCGGGGCCAAGCTGCAGGGCGTCTCCGTCAAATGCAGCGATGTCGAGACGGCGCAGATGCTGATCGACGCCGGTGTCGCCCGCAAGGCCCCGTATTTTCACCAAAGCTGGGTGCAGTTGCCGCCCGAAACAGAAGACGAGGAACTGCGCCACCGCGTCCTCGTATCCTATGATGTGATCCGGTCCGCTTTGCCGAAAAAGACGCAAAGCCAATGGCCGCAGAGGGAGGAAATCTGATGTTCCCGACACCGATTGAACGCACCAGCACCGCCAATCAATGGATCTACAAGGTCGCGCTGCCGATCTCGCTGGTCATCTGGCTCCTGCCGCTGATCGCCGTTGCGCTGACTTCGATCCGGCCCGCTGCCGATATTACGGCGGGCAATTACTGGGGGATGCCGTCGAGTTTCAATTTCTTGGAAAACTACCGCGCGGTCTTCGATAACTCCCCCATCGGCGCCTATATCCTCAACAGTTTCAAGGTGACGATCCCGACCGTGATCGGCGCGGTCGCGCTCTCATGCATGACCGGTTTTGCCCTCGGCGTTTACCGCTTTCCCGGCAACCTGCTGATCTTCTTCATGTTCGTTGCGGGCAACTTCGTGCCCTTCCAAATCCTGATGGTCCCGGTGCGCGATTTCACCGTGAATATGGGGCTTTACAATACCGTGACGGGCCTCGCGCTCTTCCATATCGCCTTCCAGACCGGCTTTTGCACGCTCTTCATGCGCAATTTCATTCGCGCCTTACCGAAGGAGCTGATTGAGGCCGCGCGGGTCGAAGGCGTCGCTGAGTGGCGCATCTTCTGGTTCATCGTGCTGCCCTTGATGAAGCCCGCGATTGCGGCGCTGTCGGTGCTGATCTTCACCTTCATCTGGAACGATTATTTCTGGGCGACCGTCCTCACCCAAGGCGCGGAAACGCAGCCCGTGACCGCCGGTCTCTACTCGCTCAACGGCCAATGGGTCGCCCAGTGGCACCTCGTCTCGGCGGGCGCGATCATCGCCGCGCTGCCGCCGGTGCTGATGTTCTTCCTGATGCAGCGCCATTTCATCGCTGGCCTCACCCTCGGGGCGGTGAAATGAGGCAATATTGGCGGCTCGATGATGCGGGGTGGACGCTGGTTCTCGCAGGTGGGGAGGGGCTGGCCGAGGCGCTCTATCTGGGCCCGCGCCTGCCGGATGGCGAGGATTTGGCCGCGCTCGACGCGCTCTCGCGCCGCGATGTGACCGGCGGAATGCTGGACGAAAACCCGCCGCTCTCGCTCTGCCCCGAAGCCCGCCGCAGCTTTCCCGGCCAGCCGGGGATGGTCGCCTATGGCGCGGATGGGGCGTTGCTCGCGCCGGTTTGGGCGTTCGAGCGTTCGGAGGAATATGAGGAGGACCGTCTCGCGCTGCACTACCGCGCGGAGCGTCTGCGCCTCTCCTTCCATTTCGCGGTGACATATGCGGGCGTCCTGACAGCCGAAACCGCCCTGACCAGCGACGCGCCGATCCGTCTCCACTGGCTCGCCGCGCCCGTCTTGCCGGTCTCCGGTGTTTACGATGATCTCATAGACACCAACGGCCGCTGGATTGGCGAATTTCAACTGAATCGCAAACCGATCACCCCCGGCATTATCCAGCGGGAAGCGCGAAATGGGCGCTCCGGCCATGAACATCCGCCGCTCGCCTTCCTCGCCGGTCACGGCGCGAACAACAATTCCGGTCAGGTGCTTGGCCTCCATTACGACTGGTCCGGCGGGCACCGCATGGTGCTGGAGGAGCTGCCCGACGGGCGGCGGCAGATCCAGTTCGGTCACACGACGGGCAGCGAGCCGGTCGGCACCGAATTCACCACGGAAAAGCTGTCGATTGCGGTGAGCCAGAGCGGTCTCAACGGCGCGGGCATCGCCTTTCAGCGCCAGATCCGCGCCGCGCTGCCGCCGTTCCGCAAGCCGCGCCCGGTCCACTACAATTGCTGGGAGGCGATTTATTTCGACCACGATCTCGCGAGCCTCAAGGAGATCGCGAACCGCGCCGCCGACCTCGGGGCCGAACGGTTCGTCCTCGACGATGGCTGGTTCGGCAAACGCGACGACGACACCTCCAGCCTCGGGGATTGGGACATCGACCACCGCAAATGGCCGGACGGTCTGAGCCCGCTGATCGACCATGTCCAAAGCCTCGGCATGGGTTTCGGCCTCTGGTTCGAGCCGGAGATGATCAACGAAAGCAGCGACCTCTACCGCGCGCATCCCGATTGGGTTCTCGGGCCGGGGGATCAGATCACCGGCCGCCAACAGCTTTGCCTCGACATGTCGAAGCCAGAGGTGCGCCGCTATCTTTTCGACAAGATCAGCGCCGTGTTGAGCGCTCACGACATCGACTATATCAAATGGGACCACAACCGCCTCCTGCCGCATCCGGACGCCGCGCAAACCCGCGGGATCTATGCGCTTTTGGATGACCTGCGCGCGGCTTTCCCGGAGGTGGAAATCGAAAGTTGCGCCTCGGGCGGCGGGCGTATCGACGCGGGCATCCTGACTCGCTGCAACCGCGTCTGGCTCTCCGACAGCAACGACGCGCTGGAGCGGCTGCGCATCCAGCATGACGCTGCGCTTTTCCTTCCTGGCGTCGCGACCGGCTCTCATGTCGGCCCGCGCGTTTGCCATACATCCGGACGGACCCTCCCGATGCGGCTCCGCGCCTGGGTCGCCGCGCAGCGCCATATGGGGTTCGAGATGGACCCGCGCGAACTCACCGAGGATGAGGCGGCGACGCTGAAAGAGGTCACCGCATGGTGGAAGGCCAACCGCGACTGGATGGCCGAGGCCGATATTCTGCGGCTTGACGCGGATGACCCATCCGTCATCGCTGAGCTTCAACTCGCCGAAAACGGCCAGCGTTTCGTCGTCTTCGCGGGCCAAGCCGCAACCTCCACGCAAATCCTGCCGCGCCCGCTACGCCTCGCGGGCCTTGACCCGGACGCGCGTTACGAGATCACACTCTTGCCCGAAACCAACCCGCTGTCGCGCGGCAAACTCGCCCTCACGGACGGCTCGTTAACTCCGACCGGCCAAGCGCTCATGACGGCGGGTATCACCCTTCCGGCGCGTTTCCCGGAGACCATATCCATCATCGAAGGAACCCGTTTATGACCAAACGCCGCTCATCCCACTGGTATGGCAAGCGCGACAAGGACGGGTTCATTCATCGCTCGTGGATGAAAAATCAGGGCTTCCCGGACAGCGCCTTTGACGGCCGCCCGATCATCGGGATCTGCAACACATGGTCCGAGCTGACCCCCTGTAACGCGCATCTGCGGACCCTCGCCGAAGGGGTGAAACGCGGCGTTTGGGAGGCGGGCGGCTTTCCGGTGGAATTCCCCGTCATGTCCCTGGGCGAGACGCAGATGAAGCCGACCGCCATGCTTTTCCGCAACCTTCTGGCGATGGATGTGGAAGAGTCGATCCGCGCCTATGGCATTGACGGCGTTGTGCTTTTGGGTGGCTGCGACAAGACCACGCCGGGGCAACTCATGGGCGCGGCCTCCGTGGACCTGCCGACGATCGTGGTGTCCTCCGGGCCGATGCTGAATGGTAAATGGAACGGGCAGGATATCGGCTCCGGCACCGATGTGTGGAAATTCTCCGAAGCCGTGCGGGCGGGCGAGATGAGCCTTGAGGATTTCATGGCCGCGGAGTCCGGCATGTCGCGTTCCGCCGGGGTGTGCATGACGATGGGCACCGCCTCGACTATGGCGAGCCTCGTGGAGGCCATGGGTCTGTCGCTGCCGACCAATGCGGCGCTTCCGGCGGTCGATGCGCGGCGGATGATGCTCGCGCATCTCACCGGGCGGCGCGCGGTCGAGATGGTCGAGGAGGAGTTGAACCTCTCCAAAATCCTGAACCGCGAGAGTTTTGAAAACGCCATTCTTGCCAATGCCGCTGTCGGTGGGTCCACCAACGCGGTGGTGCATTTGCTCGCGATTGCGGGGCGGGTTGGCGTCGATCTCAGCCTTGAGGATTTCGAGATCGGCGCGGAGATTCCGCTGCTCGTCAACTGTATGCCATCCGGCAAATATCTCATGGAAGATTTCTGCTACGCGGGCGGGATGCCAGTGATTTTGAAGGAACTTGGCGCGCGGCTGCGGCCCGCTAACACCGTGATGAACCGCCCGATTTCCGCCTATTCCGACGGCGCGGAGAACTTCAACACCGACGTGATCCGTCCCTTTGACACGCCGCTGAAGCCCGCCGCCGGGCTGCGCGTTCTTAAAGGCAATCTCGCGCCGAACGGGGCGATCATCAAGCCCTCTGCCGCCTCCGATCACCTCTTACAGCATGAAGGCCCGGCCTATGTGTTCGAGAGCATTGAGGATCTGAAAGAGAATATCGACCGCCCTGATCTGCCCGTCACGGCGGACACGATTTTGGTGCTGAAAGGCTGCGGTCCGAAGGGCTATCCGGGGATGCCCGAGGTCGGCAACATGCCGATCCCGCGCGTGCTCGTGGAGCAGGGCGTGCGCGATATGGTCCGCGTGTCGGACGCGCGGATGAGCGGGACGGCCTTCGGAACGGTGGTTCTGCATGTCTCCCCCGAAACGCAGGCGGGCGGGCCGCTGGCTTTGGTGAAAACCGGCGACTGGATCCGACTTGATGCCAACGCGGGCGTGCTCGAACTGCTGGTCGATCAGGCCGAACTCGACGCGCGGCGCGCCGCGTGGGAAGCGCCGCCTTCGCAATATGAGCGCGGCTGGTCGAAGCTTTATATCGACCATGTTTTGGGCGCGGAGCAGGGCGCGGATCTTGACTTCCTGGTCGGCAAAGACACCCGTATTCCATGGAGGGAGAGCCATTGATGACAACGCAATTCCCTGATCTCAAAGACCAATCCGTCTTCATCACCGGCGGCGGCTCGGGCATCGGCGCGGTGCTGACGGACGCGTTTCTGGAGCAAGGCGCGAAGGTGGCGTTCGTCCAGCGCCGCGATGCGAACGCCTTTTGCGAAGAGATGGAGGCGAAACACGGCATCCGCCCGCTGTTCCTGCCATGCGACATCACCGACATTCCCGCGCTGAAAAACGCCATCGGTGAGGCGGCGAACCAGCATGGGCCGGTCACCGTTTTGGTGAACAATGCGGGCAATGATGTGCGGCATGATCTCTCTCTCAGCGTCGAGGAGTGGGACCAGAACCACGCCATCAATCTGCGCCCGCATTTCTTTACCGCGCAGGCGGTGGCGGGAGGGATGCGCGTTGCCGGGGGCGGGGCGATTATCAACGTGTCTTCCGCCAGTTACCTGATGGGCAATGACGGCTACCCCGCCTATGTCGCGGCCAATGCGGCGATCACCGGGCTGACGCGGGCGCTGGCGCGGGAACTGGGACCAGACAAGATCCGCGTCAATGCGCTCGTCCCCGGCTGGGTGCTGACCGAAAAGCAGTTGGAGATCTGGGCGAGCCCCGAGGATTTGAAAGAGCATCTGAAAAAGCAATGCCTTAAGGAACATTTGAAGCCAGAGGATATGTGCGGGCCGACCCTCTTTCTCGCCTCCACCGCCAGCCGCATGATGACCGGGCAGGTCATGGCCGTCGATGGCGGCGTCGTGGTGACGGGATGAGCGGGGCCGACTGGATCGCCGCCGATTGGGGCACGAGCAACCTGCGCGTCTGGGCGATGGCGGGGGCAAAGCCGGTCGATCACCGCGCGTCGGAGAAGGGGATGGGCGCGCTCTTGCCGGACGAATTCGCGCCGCATCTGAGCGAGATCACCGCCGATTGGGGACCGCTGCCCGTGGTGGCTTGCGGTATGGTCGGGAGCCGTCAGGGCTGGATTGAGGCGCCTTACCGCGCCGTGCCGACCTCCGCCGCGCCGCATCTCGTCCGCGCGCCGGGAGACCGCCCGGTCTGGATCGCGGGCGGGGTGAAACAGGACGACCCGCCTGATGTGATGCGCGGCGAGGAGACGCAGATCGCCGGGCTGCTCGCGCGTGATCCCGAGTTCGACGGGGTGGTGTGCCTGCCCGGCACCCACACCAAATGGGTGCGGATTTCTGCGGGCGAAATCTGCTTTTTTCAAAGCTTTATGACCGGTGAGCTGTTCAGCCTGCTCGCTAAACAATCGGTGCTGCGCCACACGGTCGGCACGCCCGACATCGCCGATCCCGCTTTCAGCGAAGCCGCCCAGGAGGCGATGGACCGCCCGCAGATCGCCTACGGCAAGCTCTTCCAACTGCGCTCCGGCGCGCTGCTCGGCGATCTTGCGCCGGATACGGCTGCGGCGCGCCTCTCTGGGCTGCTCGTCGGGCTCGAACTCGCCAGCGCCAAACCCTATTGGCTCGGCCAGCGGATCGCGATGATCGGCAATGACGCGCTCTCCGCCGGATATGAAGCCGCACTCGCCCCAATGGGGGCGATGATCGAACGCTATGAGACGGAAAGCGTGACCCTCGCGGGCCTCACCGCCGCATGGACCACCCTCAAGGAGACCCTATGACCCGCCCTCTGATCGCCATTTTGCGCGGCATCACCCCGCCCGAAGCCGTGCCGGTCGCAACCGCGCTGGTTAAGGCTGGCGTGACCATGATCGAAGTGCCGCTGAACTCGCCTGAGCCGCTCAAAAGCATCGCTGCCATTGTCGATGCGTTCGGCGATCAGGCGCAGATCGGCGCGGGTACGGTGCTGACGCCCGTGCAGGTCGATGAGGTGGCGGCGACCGGCGCAAAGCTCATCGTCTCGCCCAATTGCGACGCGGCGGTCATTGGCCATACCAAGGAAAAGGGGATGCAATCCTTTCCGGGCGTGATGACCCCGACCGAAGCCTTCACCGCGCTCAGCGCGGGCGCGGACGGGCTGAAACTCTTCCCCGGCGAGATCATCGGCGCGGCGGGGCTCAAGGCGATGAAAGCGATCCTGCCAGCGGGAACCCCGCTTTACGGCGTTGGCGGCGTGAGTGCGGAAAACATGGCCGAATGGGCCGCCGCGGGCGCGGCAGGCTTCGGCATCGGCAGCGCGATTTACAAACCCGGCGACAGCGCGGAAACGGTGGCGAAAAAGGCCGCCGCGCTGGTGGCCGCTTGCGACGAGGCGATGGCATGATTTTCGACGACACCCAATGCCTGCTTGGCGAAGGCCCACTCTGGTCGCCTGACGCGCAAGCGCTCTACTGGTTCGATATCCTCAGCAAGTCCCTGCACAGAAAGGGAGAAAGCCGCAAAACATGGCAGTTTGACGACTACGTCTCCGCCGCCGGGCGTGTCGAGAGCGGCAAGCTGCTCATCGCCTCGCAAAACGCGCTGAGCCTGTTCGACCCGGAAAGCGGCGGGCTCGATCTGGTCACGCCACTGGAGGCGGATCTGCCCGGCAACCGCTCCAATGATGGCCGCGCCGACCCGATGGGCGGGTTCTGGATCGGCACCATGGCGATCGACAAGACCAAGGGCGCAGGCAGCATTTACCGTTATTATCGCGGCGAATTGCGCAAGCTGTTCGGCGGGATAACCATCACGAACGCGATCTGTTTTGACCCCGATGCGGGCTATGCGTGCTTCACGGACACCGATATTGGCGTGATCCAGAAGGTCTGGCTCGACGATCACGGGTGGCCGCAGGGCGAGCCGCAACCGCATATCGATTTGGTCGAAGAGGGACTGAACCCCGATGGCGCGGTGATCGACGCGGAAGGCTGTCTCTGGTCGGCGCAATGGGGCGCGGGCCGTGTCGCGCGCTATGATGCGGATGGTAAATTCATGGATGCGGTGGACCTCCCCGCCAAGCAAATCTCCTGCCCGGCCTTTGGCGGCGCGGATCTCACCACGCTTTTCGCGACCTCTGCGGTCGAGGATCTCGATCCCGCGCCGGAGATGGAGGGCAAGACCTTCGCCGTCGAGATCGGCGTGAAAGGTCAGGAAGAACGTAAGGTTATCCTATGATCCCGACGCTTGGTTGCTGCTATTATCCCGAACATTGGCCGGAAGCGATCTGGGCCGAAGATGCCGCCCGGATGAAGGCGGCGGGGCTCACTTGGGTACGCATCGGCGAGTTCGCGTGGAGCCGGATCGAGCCGAAAGAGGGGCAATTTGATTGGGCGTGGCTCGACCGCGCGGTCGACATCCTCGGCGCGGCGGGCCTCAAGGTGGTGATGGGCACGCCGACCGCGACGCCGCCCCGCTGGGTGGTCACGAAACATCCCGATATGCTTGCGGTGGATGCGGATGGCCGCACGCGCGGTTTTGGCTCGCGCCGACATTATTGTTTCTCCCACGAGGGTTACCGCGCCGAGGCCGCCCGCATCACCGAGGCCATGGCCAAGCGCTACGGCCCGAACCCGCATGTCGCGGCGTGGCAGACCGACAATGAATATGGCTGCCACGACACGACGCTTTCCTATTCGGACGCCGCGCGCCGCGCCTTCCGCGACTGGCTGGGTCAAAAATACCAGTCGCCGGACGCGCTCAACCGGGCTTGGGGCAATGTGTTCTGGTCGATGCAGTATGACAGTTTCGACGAGATCGACCTGCCGAACCTCACCGTGACCGAGCCGAACCCGGCGCATGTCATGGATTTTCGCCGCTTTTCCTCCGATCAGGTGGCCGCGTTCAACCGCAGCCAAGCCGAGATTTTGCGCCGTTACACCGAGGCGCCGCTGACCCATAACTATATGGGCCGCATCACGGATTTCGACCATTTCGCCGTCGGCGCGGATCTCGATTTCGCGTCATGGGACAGCTATCCGCTCGGCTTTCTGGAGGATCGCTCATGGGATGGCGAGGAGTGGAAAGCGCGGTTTGCCCGCCATGGTGATCCGGATTTTCAGGCCTTTCACCACGATCTTTACCGCGCGGTCGGGCGCGGGCGCTGGTGGGTGATGGAGCAGCAACCCGGTCCCGTGAATTGGGCACCCTACAACCCGACACCCGCGGACGGCATGGTCCGCCTTTGGTCGTGGGAGGCCATCGCCCATGGCGCGGAGGCCGTGGTCTATTTCCGCTGGCGTCAGGTGCCCTTTGCGCAGGAGCAAATGCATGCTGGCCTTCTGCGTCCGGACTCCGCGCCGTCGCGCGGGTTGATCGAAGCGGAAGAGGTCGCGAAAGAGATCGCGGGTCTCGGAAATGTTGCGCAGCAAATTGCGCCCGTCGGTTTGGTCTTCGACTACGCCTCGGCATGGTCGAGCGAGGTGCAGCCGCAGGGCCGCGACTATGATTATTTCCAACTGGTGTTCGAGACTTACCGCGCGCTCCGCCGCCTCGGTCTCACGGTCGACATCCTGCCGCCGGACACTGCCGATTTCGGCGCGCGTAAAATGGTGGTCATTCCGGGCCTTTTCGCATGGACCGCCGCACTTCGCCGCGCGGTCGAGAGCTTCGATGGTCTCGTTGTCGCTGGCCCGCGCACCGGCGCAAAAACCGAGGATTTCCACACGCCCGTTCCCCTCCCGCCGCAAATGCCCGGCGTCGCCGCAACCGTCTCACGTGTTGCCAGTCTCCGCCCAAACCTCCGTGTGCCGCTCCCGAACGGCGGCAAAATCATCCGCTGGCGCGAGGAGGTGGACACGGACACGGCCATCGAAACCGGCGACGATGGCTGGCCCGTCCTGATGGGGAGCGACAAGCGTTTCTACCTCGCGGGCTGGCTCGACGGCGCAGCCGCGCATCGCATCTTTGGCGATCTGGCGCAAAAAGCGGGGCTGGCGGTGACCGATCTCGGCGATGCCAAACGCCGCCGGGACACCGCGACGCATCGCTTCCTCTTCGACTATGAAGCCGCCAGTGTGGAGATCATCCCGCATGACTGAGCCCTTCGATCTGCCGGACGGACGGCGCGGCCAGACCATCCGTCTCGAAAGCGGCCCGATGAGCGCCCGCATCCTGACGCTCGGCGCGACAGTGCAGGAACTGCGCCTCGGCGGGCGCCACTTGATGCTCGGCCTCGCCAACCCGGCGGACTATCTCGGCGTGCCGCATGTCATGGGCGCGATCCTCGCGCCGGTCGTCAATCGTGTGAAAGATGCGGCGGCGATGATCGGTGGAACCCCTTGGAAAACCGAACCCAACTGGCGCGGCCATCTGCTGCATAGCGGCCCCGAGGGCGCGCACATGCAAGTGTGGGAGATCACCGCGCAAGACGCGACCAGCGTCACCCTTTCGGTCACGCTAAATGGCCCCTTTCCCGGACCAAACCATGTGAGCGCGCGCTACGATCTCACCGCCGACGCGCTCCACCTCACCCTTGACATGACGACCGACGCGCCAACCCTCTGCGCCCCCGCTTTCCACCCCTATTTCAACTTCGGCGGCGCCTCGCGCGATCATCATCTCCGCATTCTCGCAGATCACTACCTGCCCACCGACTCCGACCTCCTGCCGACCGGAGAGATTGCGGCGGTGGAGGGCACGGCCTTCGATTTCCGCGACACCCGCGCAATCAGCCAGCCCTATGACAGCTGCTTTTGCCTCTCGCATAACCAGCGCGACCTGCGCCTCGTCGCATGGCTCACCGCCCCGGATGGCGGGCTGACCATGGAGCTCTCGACAACGGAGCCGGGTCTGCAACTCTTCCTCGGCGACACGACCGAAAGCGACGCGCCGGGTCTGGATGGCGACCCCTACGGCCCGGAAGCGGGCATCGCGCTCGAGGCCCAAAATTGGCCAAGCGCGGACCGTTTCGAGGCCTTCCCAAACACGCTGCTGAAACCCGGCGGGCGCTACCGGCAGGAGACGCGATTCCGATTCACCGAGTCAGCGTGACGCGAAAAACCGGGCGTCGATCCGCCGCGCCGTCCAACGTCCCGCGAGAAGCGCCGCGACGAAAAGCACCGGTTCGATCCGCATGAGTCCGAGCGCAGGGACAACGCCGCCGGGGCAAAATCCGCTGATCCCCCAACCGATCCCGAAAATCATCGCGCCGATGATGAGCCGGGCGTCGATAGCGGTTTTGGTCGGAAGATCAAAACGTTCTGTGATGAAAGGCGCATCGCGCCGCGCAAAAAATCACACGATAGCCAAAGACGGTCACCGCAAGCGCGCCGCCCATCACAAAGATCAGGCTCGGGTCCCACTGTCCCAAAATATCGAAGAAGTTGAGCACCTTCGCCGGATCGATCATCCCGGAGAGCGCGATACCTGCACCAAAGATCATGCCGATAAGTAGCGCCGCAATCAGTCGCATCAGACCCCTCCAAACACATGGCGGACGACGAAAAGCGTGACGATTGCACTGGTCAGAAAAATAGCCGTCACGACCAGGGACCGCCGCGCGCCGCGCGCGATCCCGCACACCCCATGGCCCGACGTGCAGCCTGCGCCAAAAGAAGTGCCGATGCCGACCAGAAACCCGCCGATGAGCATCATGGGCGTGGCGATCGGAACCTCAAAAGAGATCGGGGTGCCGCCTAAGCTGATCCAAAGAAAGGGTGTCAGAACCGCGCCGATGAGAAATGCGAATGTGACGTCGACGCCGGCTCTGTAGGGCGGCAACAGCGCGCCAATTAATCCGGTCATCCCGGCAATGCGTCCAAAAAGTGCCATAAACAGCGCTGCGGAGAGGCCGATCAATGCGCCGCCAGCCAGAGAAAGAAGCGGTGTAAATTCTGTCATCATAAAATTCAGACTCGCATGTTTATGATCTGGCGATGTTCAATTGAAACCGGAAATCCGGATCGCCGTGACCGCGATATCTACGATAGCAAGCCTCTTTCAGCAAGAACGACGCAACGCCGTGAGGGATGGCGGAAATATCGATTTTCCAAGTTCGAAAAATGCTTAATCGAAACCGGTCTTCCGCTGATCTTAGCCATAAATTCGGCTTCGTGTTGCGCCTGAATATTGAAAAGGCTAAAAATTTAGAAGTCTTTGTTAAATATGCAGTTTGTCTAATGTTTGATTTTGATGAAATAGAACCTCACCTGACCCAAGCGGCCCGGACTTTGCACATGATGTCCAATCCTGCGCGCTTAAAACTTCTTTGTGTGCTCAGTGAGGGGGAGACGAGTGTGGGAAGCATCGTCGAGGCGACCGCCATGCCGCAGCCAACTGTCTCGCAGCATTTGCGGCAACTGCGTGAAGCGGGCCTCATCGAGAGCCGTCGCCAGGGTCAGATGGTTTATAATCGTCTAAAGGGTGACGCCGTGACGCAAATTATGGATGTGCTCTACGAACTCTATTGCAAGCCGACGATGATAGCGAATCGAGACGCGCTCTGATGGATTGTTTGGTTAGACTCTCATGATGAGCAGAGCATTCTAGTTATCTTGCCGGATGGCGTCCGTGATGAGGATCCCTTTAATCTCATTGTGACTGACGTCCTTGGCCGAGGCGAGAAGCTTGGCGCGCAGATCAGCCATGGCCGCACCGGTGCCGAAGCTATCGCGAAACCCGCCCGACGCCGCATGATCCATCATATCCTTCAAGAGATGGTCGCGGAGTTTCGGCATCAGCTTCTCGATTGTCTCTTTCTCTTCTTCCTCGATCTCCAGAGTTATGGCGATCGTGATCATAGAACTGACACGGCCATCCTTGAGGTCAGGCAGGATAAAGGGCTCTTCCATTGGCAGATAGCTGAGCGCGTCCGCGTCGGGTTCGGAATCTTTCTGAGGCTCTGTCGAGACTTCGCAACTTTCCTCTTCCTCGACACAAGCCTCAGGCGGCGCGCTTTTGGTGAACGAAGCGCCAGCGATCCCTGCGCCCAAACCGAGCAAAAGTGCGACAACCGGAAGAAGTTTTTTCAACATATGAGACCTTAGAACGGGAGTACGCTATCGACGATTTGCTGGCCGTAGCGTGGTTGCTGCGCGTTCGAGATGCGCCCGCGTCCGCCATAGGAAATACGAGCGCCTGCAATTTTGTCATAAGTGATCTCGTTGCGACGCGAGATATCTTCGGGGCGGACAATCCCGGCGATTTGCAAGTCGCGCATCTCGAAATTGACGCGGACCTGCTGCGAGCCGGTGATGTAGAAATGCCCATTGGTCAGCACTTGCGTCACCGTGGCTGCGACGCGAAGCGTGATTTCTTCACCGCGCTGCACCGACCCGTCGCCTTGCGCTGCAGAACGCGAGTCAAAAGAAACCCCGGGCGAGAGTGGGTTCTCACCGCCGATCAGCTCCCCGACTTTTTGATCCAATCCAAGCAGCGCACCAACCGTCATCTGCTCGTTGCCCGAGCGGCTGAACTCCGAGCTGTTCTGGATCCGGGCCTCATCCTCAATATCGATGACGACCGTCAGAATATCGCCGAGCGCGTTGGCGCGCCTGTCACCCAAGAGCGAGTTCGGTCCGGCCTGCCAAAGTGACGGGCCGCTGGGAGGCATCTGCGATTCAATCATGGGGCCGCCATATGTCGTGTCTTGGGCAGCACCGTTATAGGCGGCCGCTTGCACCGGCTGCTGAACCGGAGAAATCATCGGGGGCAGGGGGACCGGGCTCAGTTCCGGCTCGCGCCCGATGTCTCGCGCCGCTCCGCAGGCGGTGAGCATGAGCAGACCCAGAAGGGAAATAAAAATCTTCATGGCTTCACCTCGACGATGCCGATACCTGTCGCGACTCCGCTGACGATCATTTTGGACTCAAGATTCATGACGCGGATGATGTCTCCTTCGGCAGCGCGGTCGAGAGCGCGGCCTTCGCTGCGGATTTCCAGGCCGTCGCTGCGATACACCAGCGTGCAAAGATCGTTGCGGCCAATCACGGCGGGCGGGGTTAGGTTGCCTTCATAGAGCGGGCGACCGGGGTAGACGGCTTGTTTGACTTCCATCCCGATGGCGCGCGCCGGGTCGGTCATTGCGCCTGCGATGGGGGTTTCCGCAATGAGAATATCCGCGGCGCTCAATACCTCTTGCGGCCGGATTACGCGCGACACGGTCAGCGTCTCGGCGCAAAGCGGGGCGGCCAGAAAGAGGAGGGGAATCAGCCAGCACATCAGCGGATTTGGGTCGTTGCGGCGAGCATTTGGTCCGCTGCGGTGATCACCTTCGCGTTCAACTCATACCCGCGCTGCGCCTCGATCAGATCGGTGATTTCGCGCACGGCGTCGACGGTTGAACCTTCAAGATAACCCTGCAGCATCGTCCCGCGACCATCGATACCCGGCTCACCCGTTTGCGGATCGCCCGACGCTTCTGTTTGCAGATAAATATTGCCGCCGCGCGCTTCGAGGCCCTTTTCGTTGACAAAGGTTGTGAGCGTGAGCTGCCCCAAAAGCTGCTCCTGCGCTTGATCCACGAAACGCGCATAGACCTCACCATTGGCGTTGATCGTGACCGCGCGCGTGTCCTCCGGGATCGTGATATCCGGTACCAGCGGATAACCCGCAGTCGTGACAAGCTGCCCCTCGCTGATGACTTTCATCGCGCCGTCGCGGGTGAATGCCTGCTCGCCCGTCGGCAGCGTCACCTCCAGATAGCCGTTGCCCTCAATTGCGACATCGAGCTCGCCGCCCGTTTGCTTCACCGCGCCTTGGCCGACATTCATGGTTACCGCGACAGGGCGGACACCCCGGCCAAGCTGGATGCCGGTCGGCAAAACTGTCCCGTCCGACGCGCTGATCGCGCCGGGACGCTGCACCTGCTCATAGGTCAGATCCGCGAATTCGGCACGCCGCGAGTTGTAAGCCGTCGTGTTCATATTCGCGAGGTTGTTGGAGGTGACTTCCACCCGCGTTTGCTGCGCGTGCATCCCGGTGGCGGCGATCATCAAAGCTTTCATTCCGAGACTCCTTCAGAGTTGTCCAAGCGTGCGGGTGACCGAGCGGATCCGCTCATCCTCGCGATCCAGAAATTTTTGACCCAGCTCGTAATTGCGCTGAATTTCGATCATGCGTGCGATCTCGCTGATCGGGTCTACATTCGAAGTCTCAAGAAAACCTTGACGAATGGCGGAAGTCTCAGTGGGCTCGATCTCGGATTCGTAGCGAAAGCGCACGCCATCTTCGCGCACCAGTTTCGTGGGATCTGGCGCGGCAAAAACGCCGACCTGACCCACCGGCTGACCGTTCGCGGAAATCGTGCCGTCCGCGCCGACGACCAGATTGGTGGCGTCGGGCGGGATGAAAATGGGCGCGCCGCCCGCATCAAGCACGCGCGCGCCATCGGCTGTGACCAGATCGCCTTCGGGGTTCGTCAGAAAGGCACCTGCGCGGGTGAGGCGCGGCCCCTCCAGCGTCTCGATCTGGAAGTAACCATCGCCTTCGATCGCCATATCAAGCGGATTGCTTGTCTGTTTCAGGCCGCCGCTGACCTCGGCGGTATAATGCGTGCGCGCACCTGCCATGGCGACGCCTTCGGTTCCAAAACCGGTTCGGGCGAGCATTTCGGAGAACACCATGCCCTTTTTGCGAAAGCCGCCCGTCGAAATATTCGCGATATTGTTCGCAACAATATCCATCTCGCGCAGCAAACCCGATTGCCGTGACAGCGCGATATAGCCGCCAATATCCATGCGGTTTTCTCCTTAATGTCCGGCGATGTAGCCGATAATGTCTCGCTGAAAAAAGTTCACGAGCATTTCACCCATGAAGCCCATGGCGAGCCAAAAAGTGATGATGATCGCGCCGAGTTTCGGGACGAAGGTCAGCGTCATTTCCTGAACCGATGTGAGCGCCTGAAAGAGACCGATGATCAGCCCAACAACCAGTGAGACGCCCAAAATTGGCACGGAAATGCGAAATCCGACGCCGAGCGCCAGCCGCAGCATGTCGAGAACCGTCTCCTCGGTCACACCGGCATCCGCAGGATTTCCTGATAGGCTTCAACGACTTTGTCGCGAATGGCGACAGCGGCTTCCACCGCAAGCTCACTCCGCGTCAAGGCTTCCACGACCGAGCGCGCATCACCCTCGCCGGTGAGCGCGGCCTGCGCGGTCGTTTCGCCCTCATGCAAAATGCTGACGAAATCCTCAGCCTTTTGCGCGATGGCACCTCGGCCGGCGGGCTGGGCCGCATCAGGCTGAATGGCAGGGCGTGCGCCGTTATAAATCTGGCTTGCGGCAACGGATTGCAGCATGGGGAACTCCTGTTACTTGTTCAAAAGAGACAATGTTTGCGACGCCATATTTCGGGCCTGATCAAAGACTTTCAGATTGGCTTCGTAACTCCGCTGCGCCTCGCGCGCGTCCGCGATTTCCAACATGAGATCGACCGACGATCCCTTGTAATACCCATCTTCGCCTGCGAGCGGATGCGCAGGGTCATACACATCGGGAAGCTCCGCCTGATCGAGCCGCACCCGCCCGGCTTTCACGGCCACGTCTTCCGACAGCGACGTATGAAAGGGCAATGTCTTGCGCCGATAGCCCGGCGTGTCCGCATTGGCGATATTTTCGGACGTCACCTTAAGCCGCTGCGCCTGCGCATTCATGCCGCTGGCGGCCGCCGAAATCGAACCAAGCAAATCTCCCATAACGTCTCCTTATTTCCCGATACTGCCGCGCAGAACGCGCATGGCCGATTTGTAGACGCCATTGGCCAGCTCATGCTCCATCCGCACATCGCTCATCCGCTGCATCTGATCCTCCAGCGAGATGTCATTGCCATTCGGGGAGGCGAGCGTGCCAAGCTTCGTCCGCGACGCCTGCGCTTGGCCTTTCGGCGAGAGCAGATGCCCGGCGCGTGTCGCTTTCATCGCAATGCCGTCAAAAGACGTTCCGAAATCTTCGAGATCCGCGCCTTTGAAGCCCGGTGTATCCGCATTGGCGATGTTCCGGCTGATGAGAGAAAGCCGCGATTCGGCATGGCGCGCCAAGCCATTCGCGTTTTGTGTGACTGAATATTTGAACAGATCCACAGGGTTCTCCTCTCGCTTTCAAGCAAGGCTTAACCAGTCTTCGTTGAGAAAGGGTAAGCAGCGATCCTGAGGAGGCTTCGATGGAGACCGATTTCGCGTCTTTAACCCGTAAAATACAACGTATTTCGCCGTTTTCGCGCTTTGGGAAAGTCGTGAAGGTCAACGAATCGGAGTTGCATCTGAAAGGGGTGACGCCTGAAACGCAGCTTGGCGATGCGATTCTTCTGAGCCTTTCCAACGGCGATATCCTTGGCGGTGAGATTGTTAGCCTCACGGGCGATCACGCCGTTGCCATGACCTATGCGCCGTGCCGAGGCGTTGCGCTTGGCGATCTCGTCGAAATCCGCGCGCCGCAGCCGCTCTGCCCGCATCTGTCCTGGCGCGGGCGGATCATCGACGCATTTGGCGCCCCGCTCGACGGACGCCCGCTTGCGAACGGCCCAAACGAGACGCCGCTCCATCGAAAACCGCCGCCCGCCGCGACCCGGCGGCGCCTGGGCGTTCGGCTTCAAACAGGCATGCGCTGTCTCGATACGCTTTTGCCGATTGTCGAAGGTCAGCGCATTGGTCTTTTCGCAGGATCGGGCGTTGGCAAGACGACACTTCTGGCAACCATGGCCAAAAAAGTCCCAGCCGACGTTATCGTTTGCGCGCTGATCGGCGAGCGTGGTCGTGAACTGCGCGCCTTCGTCGAAGACGCGCTCGGTCCGGAAGGGCTGGAGCGGGCGATTGTCGTCACCGCGACCTCGGATCAGTCGCCGCTGATCAAACGCCGCGCCGCTTATACCGCGATGGCCGTCGCGGAATATTTCTGCGCCCAAGGCATGCACAGTCTGCTCCTCATGGATTCAGTCACGCGCTTCGCCGAGGCACATCGCGAGATTGCGCTCATGGCTGGCGAGCCGCCTTCGCTCCGCGCCTACCCGCCCTCAACGGCGCATCTGATCTCATCGCTAATAGAGCGCGCTGGTCCTGGTCCAGAGGGTGCGGGCATGATTTCCGCAGTTTTCTCCGTTCTCGTGGCGGGCTCCGATATGGAGGAGCCGGTCGCAGACATGACGCGCGGTTGCCTCGACGGACATATCGTCATGGATCGCACTATTGCGGAGCGCGGACGCTTCCCGGCAATTGATCTTTTGAAAAGCGTTTCGCGTTCGCTACCGGAAGCCGCCACTGAAGGTGAGAACAAACTCATCGCGGACGCGCGTCGGATGCTTTCAAAATATGAGCAGGCAGAACCGATGCTTCAGACGGGGCTCTATTCTTCGGGTGCCGATAAGGAAACAGACCGCGCGATCAAAATCTTTGAAAACCTCGACAGCTTTTTGGGCCAAGCGACGGATGAGCCGATCCAAAGCAGCTTTCACGCACTTCGACGCATTCTAGCAGCGAGTTAGTAGCGGGAGCTGAGAAGTGAGCCCGAGCCGAATCCATTTTGCAAAATCGTGAGAGCCGTACTTGCGGGTGAATAATCCGCAATCCCATTTGCGATTTGATCTTTCAAAAGATAGTCGCGCACGACTTTGTCCGCGAGCTTCGGATCCGACAGATCGCCGACCTTCGCTTGATACCGTCGCTCGAAGCGATCAGCGAAAATACCATGTTGCTGATCGATATCGAGTTTTCCAACATCACTCGGGAGGCCCAAAGCGGACTCAATGACTTTGCGAAGTTGCGTTTGTCCCATGATGTTGAACCAGCGTGCGGCTTCATTCGTAGAGCCATCAACGAGAGCGCCGATTTCACGTTTAAAAGCGAGAGCCGTCTCCATCGCCGGCTGTGTTTGGCCAACCGCAGCTTCAAACGAGCGCGTCTGATAGTTCTGAACGATTGAGTTAATCGTCGTGTTGTTGAGCGGTTGCGACGCGTTTGGCTTGTCAAATCCAAACGCCTCCGCCAGTCGCCGGTATCGACGATCTGTCAGCTTGTTTGCGAAGGCATTTTCATCTGTTGTGCCCTCGCGCAAAACCTTCTCGATGAAATATTTGCTGTTAATGTCATGCGAGAGGCCAAATGCGCCTAGAGTCACCTTCATGAGCCGATAGTCAGAAACCAGATCTGCGGCGTTTTTGACATTCGAAATGTTGTCTTTGAAGTATGCGATCTCGCGCTGAAGTGTCGGGTCTTTGGAGAAAACCGTATATTGCTGGTCGTAATTGCGTTCGAGGACCTTAAAACCTGCGAGTCCGGAGACCGGAATGGCGGGAACAAAGCTCATGCGATGCCTCCGAACGATAAGATTCGCTGCTCGCGCGGCAGAAGCTTCTTGAGGGACTTCATCGTGAGATAGAAGTTGCCGCTCAGCACCGCCGTTGTCGCTTCATCAAGAGTTCGTCGGCTATCTGAGTCCCGAAAAACTTGACTGAGTTCTTCCAAGGCAACGATAAGATCGGACTTCGTCTCGGTCCCATTCGCCTCGGATGCGAGCACCAATTGCGCCTTGTAGATGGCCCGTTTAACGGGCGTATCGACGTCTTTCGGGTGGATTGCATCTTTGAGCCGCAGGACATTTACATCCGGCGATGCCACGGAGAGAGAGGTGCGCCGATCGCCATTCACCAAAACAGCGCCGTTAATCATCACGCGCTCGCCGGGCTTCAATTTCAAAACGAGGCCGCTCATACCGCTGTTTCCAAATTGGCGCGGAGCCCGCGCATCACGGCCGTATTGATCTCGACGAGAGCGGTCAAATCAGCCTCGCCTTTGAGGACCTTACTGCTGTGATGCTGCGTGAATTCTTGAAGATAAATAAGGCGGGCCCGCAAGTCGGCAGGGAGCTTGTTTTTCTCATGAAGAACGTCGGCGGCGAGCAGACGCCACAAATCGCGATTTTTGCCAATTGCGGTCGCGATCTGGCTGAATGTTGCACTCGCGTCGAGGCAGGCGCTCAGATCAGCCGTGCATTTTGCAAAGGCGCGATATTCGGTGTCGCGTGGATCTGGAAGCGTGGTCTTGATTGCTTGGTAACCAAGGACGGGATCTTGCGACATCATCTGCACGGCCTAAACTCCTAACTTGAAATAGTGTGGCTGGGGCGCGGACGCCCCAGCCTGTCTTCTTAACGGAAGAGCGACAGAAGATTCTGCGGCGCCTGGTTGGCAATCGACAGAGCCTGCGTGCCAAGCTGCTGCTGCACCTGAAGTGCCTGAAGGCGAGCCGATGCTTCTTCCATATCGGCATCGACAAGAGCGCCAACACCCATCTTCAGAGCATCTGCTTGACCTTTCAGGAATTCATTCTGGCTTTCAATACGTGCACGCGCCGAGCCGAACGATGTTGCAACGCTCTTCATATAGTCAAGCGCGCGATCAAGGTTGTCGAGCTGAGCTTTATTGTCGCCGTCGCCGCCAGTCCCTTGCACGATTGCTGCGGCGAAGGTCGCAACATCCGTGTAGTCAGCCTCGCCAGCAGTCCGGTTTTGCAGAATGTTGAACATCTCTGCCAGAACGTTTTCACCGGTCACAGTCATCGCTTCGCTCGAGACAGTGCCATCGGTGGCACGTTTGATCGAAACCGTGATGTTCTGGTTGGTCGCTGCCTTCGACGTGTCTGCGCCGTGGATCAGGTTCGTTCCATTATACTGCGCCGAAGTCGCGATCGATCCGATGGTCTCACCAATTTTGGTGAGCTTCGCATTGATATCCGTGTATTCCTGCGTGCCCGTCGCGACGTTTTGCCGCTGAACCACCAGCTCCTGCGCACCTTTGATTTGCTCAACGATCTGTTCCGACGCGTTGCTTGCGACAGCCAGCATCTGTTCGGACGAGTCCAGGGATTTCGACAGACGCGTGAGCGACGAGATGTCGGAGCTCATGGTCGTTGCAATGGCCCAGTTTGCGGCGTCGTCTTTTGCAGTCGACACGCGTTTACCGGTCGCGATTTGATTTTGCACTTCAGTCATATTGTTGTTCGTTGCACGCAGCGTCTGAAGAGCAACCATTGCACCGTTGTTGGTCAGAATGGACGACATTTTGTATTCCTTTCAATGATGCGAAATTTAATGCATCTTTTGAGTTTGCCTTGCGGCTTTGAGCGTCTTTCTGACGGGGGCGGCGCTGACCGCCTGACGTGCTGTCTGTGTGAAGATTTTCAGAAATTCACTAATCAACCTATAAAATATAAGGTTTACGCTCTCTTTTATCTCGAAGTATTTATGAAAATTATTGGACAATAAGGTCGGCATGTAGAGCGCCTGCCGCCTTAATTGTTTTGAGAATTTCAATCATATCGCGGGGTGTGACGCCTAACGCGTTCAGCCCTTCGATCACGGATGGAAGCGACACACTGTCATCTATCATAGCGAGTTGCGTGCCGGGCTCCTCCTCGATGGCCACATCCGTGCGGGGAACAACAACGGTCTCGCCGTTTTGAGAGAACGGATTCGGTTGAGAAACCGCGGGTGTCTCACGGACCTTCAACGTCAGACCGCCCTGGCTGATCGCGACGCGAGAGATCCTCACGTCAGATCCGAGAACGATGGTGCCGGAGCGCTCGTCAATGACGACACGAGCAGGTTGAGATGCTTGGATCTCAAGGTTTTCCATCAAGGAAAGGACATGTGCCGGCGAGCGCGTCGGCGCTTTCGAAAGGTCCAAGGTGACGGTTCCCGCGTCCCGCATGAGCGCAATTGGTCTTTTGAAGTAAGCGTTAATGCTATTTTCGATGCGCGAGGCGGTGGTGAAGTCGGGGCTTCGCAAAGCAAGCGTGAGATCGGTTAGAGTGGAAAAATCGAAGGCAACTTCCCGCTCCACCCGTGCTCCCGAAGGGATGATCCCTGACGTCGGGACGCCTTGAGTCTCGGAGGCTGCGTCTCCCTCCACACTCACGCCTCCAGCGATAACGGTTCCTTGGCCAACGGCGTAAATCTGTCCGTCTGCTGCGTTCAGTGGCGTCATGATAAGAGTTCCGCCGCGAAGACTTTTTGCATCGCCGATTGCGGCTACGGAAACGTCGATCCGAGATCCCCTGCGGGCAAACGGCGGCAATGCGCCAGTCACAAGCACCGCGGCAACGTTTTTTGCGCGGAACTGTTCGTCGGTAACGTTAACGCCTAGCCTTTCGAGAAGATTGGCCATGGCGTCTTCTGTGAAGGGGCTATTACGAAGACCATCACCCGTTCCTGGGAGGCCGACCACGAGACCATAGCCAACGAGATCGTTGCCTCTCACGCCTTCGACTTCAACAAGATCCTTCAAGCGCGCTTGGCCGGCGAAAGCGGTCGAAAAGAAAAGCGGCAGAACTAGGAGTAGAGTGAGGATGCGCACAAGTTAACTCAGGTGGCTGAAAAGATTGAGACGTGAGAGCCTGGTGGTGATCTGATATGTGGCTTGCAGCTGCGTCTGAAGATGTTCATATCGCGACGCCGCCTCATATTGATCGACGCCGATTAGGTTATTTTTTTCCATTTGAAGCACAGTTCGTTGAGATGCTAGGGCAATCGATCTCTCTTCGACGCGCGCAAGATTATAGCCTATCGCGGCGGTTCTTTCCGTAAGCTTTGAGCCGCTCTCCAGAAGATCCATGGATGCGTTTGCAGCGAGCTTTTTCTGCTCATCTTGGGACAGAGACGTGGCTCCTTGAGACACAAGATTAAGCTTCGCAAAGTTTTTCAATACACCAACAATAGCGGGATCGATGGCTCTCGTAGAAACCTCTACCTCTGTCTGATCTGAAACGCGCGCGTCTGGTGCGGAAATTTCCGAACCGAGATATCGCGACGTTTCAAACGCACCGCCGGGTGCGAAGTAGGATTCAACAGCATTTTCTACGTCTGCGGCTGTTGTCGCCGCAGCGACTGCCACAGAAAGATCCGTCATGATGTTCTCGTGGTCCGCGATAGCTGGACGGTCGGTTGCTGCACCCGAGAACAGGGATTGACCTGCGTAAGAACTGTTTAAATGCCGAACCGCATCTTCAAAGCGCCCTTCAGCTGTCACAAGCTTTAATTTCAACTCGTGAAAGTTTTTCCCAGCAGCGTCAGTGATTTCGGCGGGAAAATCTCCTACCAGGCCGTTTATGGCTTCAAGCGCGCTCACAGTTGCATTTCCGCGCCCAACCGAAAGCTGAAGATTTTTTTCCTGAACCTCCCAAGCACGCAGATTTCGCTCAACCGCATAGAGATGGCTCACATCGCCCTTTAAATGCGCAAGTTTGTTCTCGGCCAGCCCGGTTGTAATTTCATAGCCTGCCTTCTTCATTTCTTGATTTGTGAAGCGCATGTTGGCTTTCAACGAGAGAGATTGCGACAAGTTGGAAACAGAAAACACGTTGACCTCTTAAATCTGGAGCAGGTTTTTCAGCATCTCATCAGCAATCGAAAAGACCTTCGTATTCGCGAGATAAGCATTCTCGATTTCGAGGATCTTCTGCGTTTCCTCGTCAGTGTTGACGGCAGTCAGACCTAATTCTTCCTCGCGAAGGCGATCAAATTTCACGCTCGAAAAAGCGGCGTTGCTTTCGGATATATGCTGATCTTGTTTCGCCGCTGCGGCCAGAAACTCGCCGAAGCCAACTGCGCTCAGCGCCTGTCCCGTTGCACCCGCGTGCACTTTGACTGCGCTGAAGGCTGAGGACATCGCGCCCAAAAGCGTTGCGTCGGCGGCGGGTCCATAGGCGGTCGCGCCGAGACCGTCGCGGAGTTTGTAGATATCACCGCTGGCCGGTGCGACATTGGCGTTCAAGGTTAGACGTGCGGCAATGCCAGGCTGATGAGCGGAGTCAAACTTTAGACCGTTGTCAGTGAAGAGCGCAGGATCGGCGGCACCTAGAGTGGGGTCTGCCACGTCGGCTTGAAAACGTGTTGCGAGATCCGCCGCTAGATCGTCAAGATTATTTGCCACCGAGACAGCACGCATGTCGCGGATCTTCAGCATGGCTTCGATTTTACCGCCGGTGAACAGTTCAGCCGAAGAGAGCGCGGTGGGCTGTCCATCTACGGAGACATCGGAGAGTTGCCCTCCCGAGATCGTCTTCTCCTGCGTCACAACTGCGGTCGGCGTGAAGTTCAGTTTTCGCGCTTTACCGTCTAGAAGCATTGCGCCTCCAGGCGTGAAAATTGCAACGCTGTCCTGGTCCCTGCGAACGACGTTGATCTCCATGAGTTTACCGAGCTCATCGAGATGGCCTTGCCGCTCGTCTTCCAGCGAGAGTGCATCCAGACCGCGTTGATGCGCGCTGGTGATATCGCCGTTCAGCTTTTCGATGCGCTCAATCAAGGTATTTGAGGTTGAGACGGCCTTCCCAATATCATGATCGGCGCTCGTACGTAGATCTTGTATCGTTCTCGCGGCAGATTGGATTTGATCCACAACATCTTGTGACGCGGTTTGAAGCTGCTTTAGTCGCACAGTGGATGAAGGGTCCGCCTCGGCGGAGGCGATTGCCAAGCCGAAGGTGGTCAGCGCACCGACGATTCCATCGCTCGTTCCAGGGTCACCGAAAATATCTGCCAATGTTGCCAACTTGTCGGCTTCATACTGCGAGGCTTCGTTTTCGCCGCCGCTGGCGCGCCGAAGCGTGGTCGCCTGCAGGTTCGTTTGACGCGTTGTATCGACAACTTGAACGCCAGCCCCGTGATTGCCGAGTTGCGTCGGCGTGAGCTCGACACGCCTTTTGGTATAGCCTTCTGTCATCGCATTTGCGGTGTTGCTCGCGATGACAGACGCGGAGCGCGAGTAAGCGTTGAGGCCGCTCAGAGCATTATTGATTGCCGAACCGATGGTCATTCTATGCGGCCCTTATCGCTTGATATTTGTTGTTTCTTGCAACATTTCGTCGACAGTCTGGACGACCTTCGCGTTCGACGAATAGGCGCGCTGAGTCTGGATCAATTCCGTCAACTCGGTTCCGATATCCGAGGTCGATTGCTCACGCGCAAAACCGATCGTTTTGCCGACGGGGCCGTCGCCCGCATCCCAGAGATAAACGTCACCGCTTGCAAGGGTGGGCTCAAAGGTTTGGTTGCGGAGCGCGTGCATGCCATTCGGCGAAGCAACATTGGCGACAGGCACCTGGAAAATAACTTTGCTCGCGCCAACATCATAATTGGCTATCACATAGCCGTTTTCATCGATTTGAAGATCGACCAACTTCGACGGCGGCACACCGTTCTTGGTGATGCCGATGGGCTGAAAGTTACCTTCATATTGTGTCAGACTGTCCAGAACGCTGATCTCCATCGGACCGTCCGCGACGTCTAGTGTGAGTGCGCCTGTCGCGGTATCATAGCCGCCTGGACCAGTTGATGTGATTGTCTCGATATGACCGGCAGTGTCTACATCATCGCTAAAGACGATGTTGAACTTGCCGACGACCGCATCTGCCTGTGCACTGTCCGTGATCTGAAGTGTCCATTCGTTGCTGTGACCGGTTGCACCCACCATCGGCGTGAACGTCGCGGTCATCGAATATTCCGTTCCGAGATTTCCGTAATAGTCGAGGCGGACTTCATACGGATCCCCCGTTCCAGTCGGCATCGTAGACGCTGCCGGCAGGTTCATTGCCATGTTGAACGCGCTTGTTCGCGTCGCGCTAAGATGATCATATTGCACACGCAGCGGCTCCAGATCCCGTGTGGTGTCGCGCGATTTCGGGGTAAAGGTCCCATCTGGCTCAGCACTCCAGCCCATGAGAACAAGACCGTCGAGCGTTTTCAAATATCCCTCAGGATCGCGCTTGAACGAGCCAGTGGTCACATATTCTACCTTCGTTGCGTCACCATTCGCTCCGAGTGCCGAATATTGCGTTACCGGCAGGAAGCCGTTGCCACCAAGAGCAATATCCATGGAGTTATTCGTGGAGAGCACAGCGCCGTGAGCGTCGACATTGCGGTAGCTCTGGACTCGAACACCGCCCGCCGTAAATGTTCCGGGGTTCTCCGCCACGACGAGTGACGAAAACTCCGTCCCGACACGTTTGTAACCATAGGTAGAACTGTTCGCGATATTGTCGGAAATCGTCGCGAGCTTTGAGGCGTTGACATTCAGTCCCGCAACGCTTGCGTTCATGGACGACGAAAGGGAGGAAGAGATTGTCATAATGCCTCGCAATTTACTCGGTTGTTGATCTTGGTTGTGCGCCAGCGGCCTTAATATCTGCCTAACATCAGGGCGCTTTTTCGCTCTCGACGAGCAACGTGATGTCGATGCGGCGATTTTCGGCGGCAATCGGGTCGTCCGTGGCAGGCTCGCGATCCGATTTGCCTGTGACTCGCTCAAGCCGCGCCGTGTCAAATTTCTGGGAGGCGAGGATCTGCCGGATCGACTGCGCGCGATCAATGGACAGGTCCCAATTGCTGTAGTTTGGCGTCGAGAAAGGAACAGCAGATGTGTGGCCCGTGATCGAAATCGGGTTTTCGATCTTGCCCAAAACCTTCGCAACCACGCTCAAAAGCGCGAGCATCTTTTCACTGGCTTGCGATGATCCATTGCCGAAAAGCGACTCCTCCTCCGTATCAAACAGCGAGATCACAACGCCCTCGTCGCTGACGCGGACAGCAAGATGCTGCGTGAGATCATTCGTGAGATCGCCTTCGGCAAAGCCTGCTTCAACACTTTCGGCAAGATCATTGATTTCAGTGGTATCGCCGCTTCCCGGACCGCGCTCGGGATCGTTTTGCTCTGCATTGACGTCGGCTGGCGTGCCCTCGCGGCTATGCGGCTGAACTTCCTCGTCCAACAATGAGTCGCCTTGGAAATTTCCCTCCCCACCAGCCGACTCATTCTTCAGAGTAATTCTGGGGTTAAAGTAGTCTGCAAGACCCGTGCGCACTTCGTCGGACGTCGCATTCAAAAGCCACATCAGCAAGAAAAACGCCATCATCGCGGTTACAAAATCGGCGTAGGCAATCTTCCACGCGCCGCCGTGATGACCTTCCGCCTTAATCACTTTCTTGCGCCGAATAATCGGCCGTTCGCTGGCATTTTTCATGTTCACCTCTCACCCACCACGGCGACCTTAGCTTTCGCGCCATAACAGGTGATGAATCTGCAAGAAAATTTTCTGCGCTGGTTAACACCTATGAAAGAAAGGCGAGACATGTTGCCTCCGAGAACGGAGATACTGGATATGGCCGCCGAACAGATTCTTGAGAAAAAGCTGACGATCTCCCGCGCAACCAAGCTGCCGATCACGCAGATGGATCAGTTCAGCGACACACTCTCGCGCAATCTCGACAGTTTTTTGCGGGCCTGTTTTGGGCAACCGATTCTGGCACAAGTCAACGAAGCGCCCATTCGGAATTTTCGAAAAATGCGTGAAAGCGTCCCGCCCGCGGCGCTTTTGGCGAAGGTCAGCGTTGATGGCGCGCGCGATTCTGGCTATCTGGTTCTGCCCTATGAAACGGTGTCGCGCGTGGTGGAATTGCGCCTCGGCGGCGATCCGACACAGCTTGATGAGGTGGTTGAGCGCCGTGCGACCGCGATAGATATGGCGCTCTGCAAGGAATTTTCCGAGCTTTTCTTACAAGCGTTTATCCTTGCAACGCGGACGGTTCTCGGCGCGCGGGCGGGTGCCGTACCTGTGCTTTCAGATCTCACGGGCGATCCATCGCATCTCGATCACATCGCGCCGGACCATGCGGACATGATGACCATGAATATGGAAATCGCTGTCGCCGACACGAAGTTTCGCGTTCCGTTTCAATGTGTTCTTCCGCTCTCCATGCTCGATCTTTTCCGCACAATCGATGCGCCTCTAGAAGGCGGAGACGGTCAAGACATGCCGGACTTCTGGTCGGAGCACATGACCCGCGCGATCACGATGGCGCCGCTGGTCATTGATGCACAGATCTTTCGCGGAAAAATTTCACTCGCTGACCTTAGCGATCTTGAGCCAGGTGAGATTTTTGAAATGTCGGGTGCCGCGACGGATAATCTGTCGCTGCGTGTCGGCTGTGGGACCATCTATGAAAGTGAACTGGCCGTCGGGAGGCTCGGTCGCGGCGAGAAAGGGAAAGGCGCGAAGCTTGTCAACGCGCCTGATGAAGACATCATTCACCATCTTGCACAGATCATTCGCGCGGAAACGGCGGATTAACCGCCGATCGCTATGCCCATTAAGGCGTACGTTAACTGTGCTGCAGTGAAGTCCCACACCTCTGCGCCGTCGATCGGGGCCAACTCGACGACATCAATCCCGACGCATTTTCGCCCTTTCAGTGCGGAGCGCACGATGGACAGGGACTGATAGTAGCCGAGACCGCCGGGCGCCGGTGTGCCGGTCGCGGGCATGATGGCCGCATCCAAACCGTCGACGTCGAAGCTAATATAGACATTTTCTGGAAAATCAGCGGGAAGCGAGATTTCGGTAACGTTCCCGGTGACAAGCGCTTCCGCGTCGATATGGATTACGTTCAGCTGGTCGCGCAGATCCGCCTCCTCCTGCGAGAGCGCCCGTATCCCGTATTGCGCGAGCGGGATTTGCTCCTCCTCGGCGAGAAGTTGCATCACCGACGCATGAGAATGGCGTTCGCCCTGATAGGCGCGCCGCAGGTCAGCATGCGCGTCAATTTGAACGATACCAACTTCGCCAAGCGCGCGCTTTACACCAAGAACAGCCCCCCAACTAAGGCTGTGCTCGCCGCCAAGCGTCACGGGTATTTTCCCCTTTTTTACTAAGGCTTCCGTCTTAGCGCTCAAGGTCTCTAGCGACTCTGCAATCGGTCCATCACAGTTGATGGTCGGATGCGTGAAAATACCCCGATCACAGGGCTCGATCCCCCGCCAAAGGCGCTCTAACTCATTTGAAGCGGCGACAAGCGCTGTCGGCCCCGATGCGGTTCCGGAGCCATAGGAAACCGTTTTTTCAAGCGGCATCGGAACGATATGAAAAAGCGCCTCCTCGCTCCGCTCTTTCTCGGTTAATTCGCTATCGAGAAAGATCATGAAAGCCGCTCCTTAAAATCTTCATATGTAAAGCTGCGCACGATGCGCAAAGCGTCGGTTTCGCTGTTCCAGATCGCAATTGACGGTAAGCGCACACCGTTAAAGGTCGTCGTTTTCACCATCGAATAATGCGCTTGGTCGAGAAACGCGACTCGGTCGCCATGTTGCGGGGTTGCCGGAAACTGGTAGCTTCCGATCACATCGCCGGCTAGGCAAGATGGCCCTCCAAGGCACACCTCCACATTGCCGTTTTCGCCCATCAATGCAGGCCGATAGGGCGCTTCAAGCACATCTGGCATATGGCAGGTGGCAGAAATGTCGAGGATCGCGTTCGGTCCATCATTTTCAATGATATCAAGTACCTCTCCAACAAGGATACCTGCATCAAGGGCGATAGCCTCGCCGGGCTCAAGGTAAACCTTGAGCCCCGTTTTTTGCTGAACGTTGATTAAAAACCGGACGAGCGCGGCGCGATCATAATCGGCGCGGGTGATATGATGACCGCCACCCATATTGATCCACTTCAGATGCGGCGCTAGGCGCTCAATAGTGGGCGAGATATGCGCCCAAATCGCGGCGAGCGGCGCGAAATCCTGCTCGCAAAGCACGTGAAAATGAAGCCCGTCGACTTCCTGAAGATCATCCTCGGTGATCTGGTCCAGCGGCGTTCCGAGACGTGAGCCGGGTGCGGCAGGATCGTATTTTGCAACTTCACCGAGCGCGAGACCCGGATTTATGCGCAGGCCGACCGAGATGTCTTTGCTGCTTGCATCGATATTCTTGCGAAAACGGCGATGTTGCGCTGGAGAGTTGAAGACCATGACGTCGGAAAGCGCGATGATCTCGTCGATTTCATCCTCCTTGTAGCCCGCCGCAAAGGTCTCGACGATGCCGCCATATTCTTCGCGCCCAAGCCGCGCTTCCCATAAACCACTCGCGCAAGTGCCTGGAAGATAACGCGAAACCAGAGGCGCTAGCGACCACATAGAGAAGGCTTTCAACGCGCCGAGGATCGTTGCACCAGACTGATCCGCAATCTCGCTGAGAATCTTGAGATTGTCCTCAACCTTTGCCTTGTCGACAACGAAACAGGGCGTCGGTACACGGTCCAAATCGAAATGGGCGAACGCACCTGCATCGCCCGCCTTCGTCTCCATCATCAGAACGTCACCGGCCCATCAAGTTCAACGACTTGCCACGGCAACCCATGTTCATTGAGCAAATCCATGAATGGATCGGGGTCGAGCTCCTCCATATTGAACACGCCTGCGCCGGACCACGTCCCGTTCAAAATCAGCGCCGCGCCGATCATTGCAGGAACACCGGTTGTGTAGCTCACCGCCTGGCTGCCGACCTCACGATAGCACTCCTCGTGATCGCAAATGTTGTAGATGTAGAAGGTCTTTTCGCCGTCGCCATCCTTCGCCGGACCGGTCGCAATATCGCCAATATTGGTCTTCCCCTTGGTCCGTTCACCAAGATCGCCCGGATTGGGCAACACGGATTTCAGAAATTGAAGCGGGATGATCTCGTAACCCTCGTGCATGACGGGCTCAATCGACGTCATGCCAACATTCTGGAGCACCGTCACGTGGTTAATGTAAGCATCACCGAAGGTCATCCAGAAACGCGCGCGCTCGATCTCCGGGAAGTGTTTCGCGAGGCTCTCAAGCTCCTCGTGATACATGAGATACATGTTCTTTTCGCCAACCTGATCAAAGTCAAACGCGACTTTGGTTGACATGGCGGGCGTTTCCACCCATTGCCCATCCTCCCAATGCCGCGCCGGTGCGGTGACCTCGCGGATATTGATTTCTGGGTTAAAATTCGTGGCAAACGGGTGGCCATGATCACCGCCATTGCAATCGAGAATGTCGATCTGGCGGATCCCGTCGAGCTTGTGTTTGCGTAGCCAAGTCGCGAACACGCTTGTCACGCCCGGATCAAACCCGGAGCCAAGAACCGCCATAAGGCCCGCTTCCTTAAAGCGGTCGTGCAGTTTCCACTGATGCGAATACTCAAATTTCGCTTCTTCGGGAGGCTCGTAGTTGGCTGTGTCGAGATAGTGAACGCCGGTCTTCAGACACGCATCCATCAAGGCAAGGTCTTGATAAGGAAGCGCAAGGTTGACGAGGAGGGTGGGTTTGATCTTTTCGATCAACGCAACCGTCTCGTCTACGTTATCCGCGTCAAGCTGATAGCAGGAAATCTGCTCGCCCGTCCGTTTCTTAACAGATTCAGCGATAGCCTCACATTTCGACAGCGTGCGGCTGGCGACAGAAATGGTGCCCGGAAAGAGATCACGGTTCATCGCCATCTTGTGCAAAGTAACCGAAGCGACGCCGCCCGCGCCGATGACCAGAACATCTTTAGACATGGTTATCTTCCTCCCGGAAATGTTCGTAATAAGTGTAGCCGCCAATCGCGACGCGATAGGTGTCGATCATGATCTTACGCTCGCGCGCGTCGATTTTCCCTGCCTTTACAGCACTCTCTACGATGGTCTTGAACGCATCAAGGCACTGTTTCGGCTCGTATTCAACATAGGCGATGACCTCCGCCACCGTGTCGCCCTCGACCTCATGCAATAGTTCCAACGCCCCATCGTCGTTAAAATCGACCGTCACAACATTGGTATCGCCGAAAAGATTGTGCAGATCGCCGAGCGTTTCCTGATAAGCGCCCACAAGAAAAACGCCGACATAGTAGCTTTCGCCGTCACGTAGTTCGTGGATCGGCAAGGCGTTGGCGATCCCATCTTCCAGAACAAACTGATCGATTTTCCCATCAGAGTCACAGGTGATATCGGACAGCACGGCGCGTCGATTAGGCTTCTCATTCAACCGTTGCAGAGGCGCGATTGGAAGCACCTGATTGATCGCCCACATATCAGGAAGGCTCTGAAAAACAGAGAAATTTGCATGGTAGATGTCGCGATGCGCGGAGAGTTCCTCGACCACCTCGAGTGGCACGTTCTCCGTCTGATTAACCAGATCTTTGATGCGCCCGATCACATATAGATAGATCTGCTCTGCGCGTGCAATTTGCCGCAAATCAATGACGCCGCGGCGGAAGAGGGCCCGCAATTCCTCGCGATAATAATCGGCGTCGTTCAGACATTCCTGCACACGCCGCGCGTTCAAATAGCCCGGAATCGCTGCCATATCCGACAGCATATGATGATCATCCGGTTCCGGCGCGACCTCTTCGGTTCGGTCAAAATAACTCGCGCCCAAGATATCGAAAAGCAACATTGACGAATAGGCGACCGTGGCGCGGCCGCTTTCGGTCACCAAAACTGGATGGGGAAGGTCGGCGGCGTCCATCGCATAGCGCACGGCTTCGACAACATTTAGGCAATACTCGTCGAGCGTATAGTTAATGGAGTTTTCGGTGGCACGGGCCTCACCCGTATAGTCTATCCCGAGCCCACCACCGAGATCGAGATACTCGAGAGGCGCTCCGAGTCTCGATAACTCGATAAAGAACCGGCTCGCTTCATCAACCGCTTGGCGCGCGTCGATCACTTTCGGAATCTGGCTGCCGAGATGGGAGTGTTGCAGCTTGAGACAATCGAGAAGGTCAGCCTCGTCAAGGCGATCCACGAGATCAACGACTTCTTTCGCGGTTAGCCCAAAGGTCGAGCGGTCTCCCGAACTTTCCGCCCAATTGCCGGTGATGCGTCTGGTTAATTTGATCCGCACGCCAAGCATAGGCTTTTCGCCTAGGCGGCGGCTCTCGGCGATGATCGTCTCTACCTCTTCGGGACTTTCAATCACTACAACGCAATTAATGCCTGCCTTGCGCGCAAGAATCGCAAGCCGAATAAACTCGGCATCCTTTATCCCGTTGCAGATGAGAAGGGCACCCGGTGGCAGGCCACGGGAAAGTGCCACGATCAATTCGGGCTTGCTTCCCGCCTCCAAACCAACCGACCACTTGCGACCATAATCCACAATCCGATCAACGACTTCTGCCTGCTGGTTAACCTTGATAGGAAACACACCGCGATAGATGTTTCGATAGCCGGATTGCGCAATCGCGCGCGCGAAAGATTCGTTGATCGCCTCCACCTGACGGCGAAGAAACGCGCCGACACGAAGGATCACCGGTGTTTGGATTCCGCGAGCATCGAGGTTTTTAACCATTTCTGGAAGACTTTGCGGCGATGCTTCGAGATTGGCGGGATTTATGAGCCCCAAATCGCCATTGTCGCATGCCGCGAACATGCCCGCGCCCCAGCGATTTAGCCCGTAAATCTGCGAAAGATCGGTCATGTCAGCCTCCACGCCAGTCGGTCTCGCTATAGGACAAAAATCCAAGCGAAACAAATGGTCTGTGGGTTAATTTCGGGCCACCGTGCAGACACCGCCGACCGAGCGGATCTGGTTGCAAAGTGCCATCGCTTCAGTCTTTGTGTTACGCCCGACCCGAACCGAATACCGCGCGCGATTGCCAAACCCCGGCATTTTGGACCGGATATAGATCGGGCTCTCACGCCCCAAAACATTTGCGTGCTGTGCACGAACACGTCGGAAAATTTGCGAGGCACCGGAACGCGTTGGGTGCCACCCGAGCTGGACGCCCCAAGGCTTGGCCGCCGGTGCCGCAACGCGAAATTCTGGAACGCTGCGGCTCTCGGCTTGCTGCACACATGTTGGTAAAAACGGCTCTGTCTTGGACAGGCGCAGGTCCAGCGCTTCTGGCGGCTCGTCGCGCCATCTCTCCGCGGGCACGTCGGTGATGGCCAAGACGTAATTAATGGTTTCCGTTGGCAGCCCACGCTCTTTCGTCATGAACCCACGAACGCGCTCTTCGCCTGCGTTATATGCTGCAGCGGCCAATCCAACATTGCCGAATTCGGCTTTGAGTTCAGATAGATAACTTGCCGATGCGTCCAGCGCCAGCGCAGGGTTGAAGCTGTTGGTCAGTCCGCGAATTTTGGCGGTTCCCGGCATGAATTGCGCAATGCCTTCCGCACCGACCGGGCTAATTGCCGACGGGTTGAAACGGCTCTCGCGCCATATGAGACGTGTGAAAAAATGCGGATCCAGAGCGTAGCGTTCGGCGGAACGCTCGAGCGCGACGCACAGATCGTCGGCAAAGGCGTCCCGGCTGATACAGGTCGGGCTGTTCTCCCCCTTCGGCGTCGCGCAGTAGATCTGCGGCGCCGTCTCCGCGCGCAAGGGGTGAGCGAAGAACAGCGTTAACAGGAGGATCGAGGCGAGGCGAGATAACATCATGCTCATACCGAATTCAACGTCATCGCAGATTTACGGTATCCGCCCGCCCAACCCAAGCGGCTTTTTTGTCGCGCAATCATTCCGGCGGCTGACCCTCGCGTTCGGCCTTTCGGTTGCGCTCCAGCCGCGCTTGTTTCGCTGCTTTCTCTGAGAGGATTTCCGTTGCCCGAAATTTACCGTAGCTGCGCGCTGCAAGTTGTTTTGCGTGCTCGATTTTCTTCGCCGCTTCGAAGATTTGTGTACGGACGCGCTTTTCTGTCTGCTCCAACCAGACCGTCCATTTAAGCGCCTCAGACTGCTGAGAAGGTGGCAACGCGCGGAGGTCGCGACGCTGCTTCGCAATCTCTGTCAACTTCGTTTCCAAACGTGATTTTTCCGCGCTCAACGCCGCCAATTTCGCGATATCGCGATCCGCGGCGAGCTTCGCAATCTGTGAGAGCGTTTCATAGCGGGTCATCATGAGTAACCACGTTCCCGCATTTTCTTACGCATCGTGTCCGCGAAGCGAATAGCGGCGGCGACGGGGCGATAGTGATCCGGATGGATCTCGTCGCCGATCTCCGTTGAGGCATTAAGCGCGCGTGCGGTCGGCGGATCAGAATGGATTGGAATATTCGCTTCACGCGCAATATCGCGGATGCGTGCGGCGACGTCATCCACGCCTTTCGCAATCAATTTGGGTGCTGAGCCGGGCAGGCGGGTCCAAGTTAACGCGACGGCGTAATGGGTCGGGTTGACCAAAATCACATCCGCCTTCGGAACGTCTGCAAGCATCTGGTTCATCGCAAGTTCTTCGCCCCGCTTTCGGCGCTGCGCCTTCATATGCGGGTCGCCCTCAACGTTCTTCATCTCGTCCTTCATCTCCTGAAGCGACATACGAAGCTTTTGCCGATGGTGATATTGCTGCCAGAAATAATCGATTCCTCCGATGAAAATGGCGATGAGCAGCGTGATTGTCAGCATGGAGGTAATGATCTGCGCCATCATCGCGACGACTTGCGGCGACTCTGCGCGGGCGGCTCCGATGATCATGTCCTGATTGCGTTTAAGGTAAATCGCTAGGCCGAGGCCAATTAGCCCCATCTTGAGCGCACTTTTGGCAAATTCGACGAGACCAGCCGTACCAAACTTGTTTTTTGCATTTGAGATCAGAGAGATGCGGGAGAGTTTGGGTTTGAGTTTTGAGGGCGCAAACACAATCGCGCGCTGCGCAATGAGCGATATCAGGCCGAAACCGGCGGGCAAAAGCAGGATGAGTAGAAGCGGTGTCAGCATCGCCAGAAACCATTCTCCGGCCATCGCAGGACCGCCGCTGCCGAGAAACTGCGGGGCGAAATAGTCGGCATTGCCGAGCGCGAACTGCATCGGGCCGGCGGCTTCGCGCATCACATAGCCGCCAAACCCGATCGAGGCGATGAAAATAGCAAGGTAAACAGCGGCGGCGTTCAGGTCTTTCGACTGCGGGATATCGCCTTCCCGACGCGCGCGGTCCAGACGTTGCGGCGTCGGGTCAAAGACCTTTTCGCCACTATCGCTTTGTCCCTCGCTCATGGCCGCACCGCGAAGGGCGCGAGGATTGCGCGATCAAGATGACCCACCCATAGCGTGAGTATTAACGGTGCGGCAAGCAGCATCAGGATGAGGCCGGCTGCGGTGATGGCGGGCGCGCCGATAAAGACGACCATGAGCTGTGGCATCGCTTTGTTAATCGCGCCGAGGGCAAGGTTGTAGGCGAGGGCTGCAAGCAAAAAGGGCGATGACAGGGCGAAACCGATCCGGATGCTTTCCGTCGAAGCGTGGCGGGCCCATTCGGCGAGTTCTCCACTTTCTGGCAGCGTGTTGAAGGACACCAAATCATAGCTTCGAATTAACCCTACGGCGAGCTTCACATGGAGCCCCGCGGCGAAGGCTAAGGCGAATGCGCCCATGACCAAAATGGTGCCGATGGCGGGCATCGGGTCGGGGAGGGCAGAGGGGCCAAGAACTTGTGCGAGAGACGCGCTCTGCGCCGCGATGTTTCCCGCAATTTGCAGCGCCATCAGGATCATACGGAGCGAAAGACCCATGGCGAGGCCGATGACCGACTCGACCATAAGTGCGGCTGCCAGAGTGTTGGTCGTTTCAGGAACGGTGATGGTGTTAGCGACGGCAGGAAGCACAATTATGGTAAAAGCGATCGCGGCACCGAGGCGAACCCGGCGTGGGAGGATTGGCGTCCCGAATGCTGGTGCGACCGAGATCACGGCACCGACCCGCGCAAAAACGAGGGCTGCTAAAGCGACCCACTCGGGCATGTATTGTGAGAGCACGATAAGGCCGCCCATCAGGCAACGCCGACCAAACTGGGCCGCGTGTCGGGGCCAATTTCTTCGTAGGAAAGAACGGGGTTTCGTATCCCTTTGGCGACCAGAACCGTGTGAAGAAAGCGACGTCTTCGCGTTGAGCTGACGATCGCCGGATAGCGACCCGCCGCCGCAGCGCTTTGAATTTTCTCACCAATCGATGTTGCGAGACGGTTAAATTCATCAGGCGGAAGGGCGACATCGACCGCGCCCGCTTCGCCATCGATCTGATGCGCCTGAAAGAGATCCTCCCATTCCGGCGCCAGTTGAATAAGCGGCAACTGCCCGTCCTTATCGGTTAATTCTGCCGTGATCTGGAATGCCATGCGTTGGCGAACATGCTCGCAGAGCGCCGCGGGAGCCTTCACTGCGGCATTTATCTCAGAAATTGCTTCCAGAATGAGCGGGATGTTCCGAATTGAAATGCGCTCCTCCAGCAAGAGGCGCATCACGGCCTGAAGTTGGTCAATAGGGACGCGATCCGGCACGAACTCGTCGATAATACGTTTGTTTGCGTCAGCCCGAGCCCCATCGGACAGCGTTACGAACTGATCGAGCAGACGGCGCAGCGCGCGGCGATTGAACAAACGGCCAAAATTTTGTTTGAGCGTTTCAAGAAGGTGCGTGGCAACCACCTCCGTCGGCGTGATTGTGGCAAGCCCAGCCAAAGCCGCATCCTCTTGTTGTTGCGGCGCAATCCATCGCGCGGGCGCGCCATAAACCGGCTCTGCAACGCTCACCCCATCGGGTGCTGGCCGTTCATCTTGCAACAATACAAGGATTTGATCCGGCTCCAGCGCGCCGCGCGCGGCTTCAACGCTTTGAATTTTAATGCTGTAGCTTTTGTCGGGCAGGCTTGGATTGTCCGTGATCCGAATTTCCGGGATCACCAAGCCAAAATGAGCGGCGATATGGTTGCGCATGGTGGAAATGCGACTGTTCAGGCCGGTCGCTTCGTCCATGACAACCGGCACAAGATCGGGCGCAAATTCGATGTGAATTTCGTCGAGATCCAGAATATCGCCCAGTGTTTCCTTCTGGGGCGCGGCCTCCGTCTTTTGGGGCAACGCTGCGCGCTTCGCCGCTTCAAGTTGCTTTTTTCGTGCGAGCCAAGCGGACGCGCCCAAGACCCCGGCACCAAATATGAATGGGATGAAGGGGAGGCCGGGCATAAGGCCGAACAAGGCGAGCAGCGCCGCCACTGTGGCGAGCGCCGTCGGATAACGGCCAATTTGCTGGATGAGCGCTTGGTCGGCAGAGCCGACTGCGCCGCCCTTAGAAAGGAGAATCGCCGAGGCAATAGAGATGATCACCGCCGGAATTTGCGTCACGAGACCATCGCCGACGGTCAGGATCGTATAGGTTTCAAAAGCTTGGCCGACGGGCATACCATGAACGAAGAGACCCATCGAGAGCCCCATGACGAAGTTCAGCAGGGTGATGAGTAGGCCTGCCACCGCGTCGCCTTTGACGAATTTTGACACGCCGTCGAGGGAGCCGAAGAAGGTGGTTTCTTCCTGCTCGATCCGGCGGCGTTCCCGCGCTTCGTCGTGGTTAATTGCGCCAGCCGCCATATCGCTGTCGATAGCGAGCTGTTTGCCGGGCATCCCGTCGAGAGCGAAGCGGGCTCCGACCTCCGCCATCCGACCTGCACCTTTTGTGATCACAATGAAATTGACGATCATCAAGACGCCGAAAACGACGAGGCCGAGGAATAGACTTCCACCCATGATGAAGTCTGCGAAGCCGTTGATCACCTCGCCAGCGGCGCGGGTTCCTTTGTGGCCTTCGCCGATGATGAGTTTTGTCGAGGAGACGTTGAGCGCTAGACGTAGCATCAGCGAGCTGAGCAAAATCATTGGAAAGGATGAGAAATCCAGCGGGCGCTCGATGAAGAGGGTGATGGTAAAAATCAGGATCGCGAGGGCGAAGCTGGTGGCCAAGCCCATGTCGAGAATGAAGGCGGGCATTGGGAGGATCATCATTGTGATCACAGCCATTAGCGCGAGCGCCATCAGGATTGTGGGTTGGAAAAGGTGGCGTGCTTTTTCCATCAGAAAAGGCTCTGGCCTGCTGCTTGAATGAGGGGACCGCGGGCGAGGCCGAGCAAGCCTTGTGACGCTTGCGGGATACGATCTCGGCGCGGCGCTGTGGTTAACAACCCGCTAGGTGCGGCGGCGGGTTGATAGGATTGCGCGGGTAAATCCAGTTGCGCGATGATCCGGTCGAAGCGCGCGCGGTAGATATTGGCATATTTCGGTGTGCGCGAATGATAAGCGCCGGCGGCTGCTGACCAGCTTCCGGTTTCGTTAAAAAGATCCCCGAGGAATTTCGACGCGTAGGCGGCGTTCACGCGCGGCTCGAACATGTCTTCGAGGGAGGCAAAATACTCGCCATGCCAGCGATAATTTACTTGAAAACAGCCGACATCGAAGGAGGTGCGTCCGGCGGCGCGGGCCTTGCGGGCAAAGGCAAGCGCCGCGTCGCGTGTGTCGAACCAGTGCCCTTTCCCTTCGAGATTAACCGTCCACGGCCAGGGTTGTCCGTTGCGCCCGGTTTCCGTGATGGTGATAGCGGCCAAAACTTCAGCGGGCACGTGACCCGAAGCCGCGCGCGCCGCATCGTAGCAAATATTTGGACTTCCGGCGGCCTGATCCGCGCCGAAAAGGCAAAAGACAAGAATCAGCAGACGCCGCATCGGGTTCTCCCGTTGGTTAACGGGGTCACGCTACGGCGAGGACGTTTAGAAACTGTAACTTACGAGGCGAAATAATCGCTCAAAATGCGGGTATAAATCGCCTTCAGCGTCTCGATCTGGCTGATCTCGATCCGCTCATCGACCTGATGCATGGTTTTGCCGACGAGACCGAATTCGACAACCGGACAATGTTTGCGCATGAACCGCGCGTCGGAGGTGCCGCCGGAGGTGGACAGAATAGGGTAAATGCCTGTCTCCGCTTTTACGGCGTTTGCGATGAGATCGGAAAGCGTGCCGGGCGGCGTGATGAAGGCCTCGCCAGAGCAGGAAATTTTCAGGTCGAAAGCGACGTCACTATTCGGAATCATCTCGTAAAACCAATCGGTTAGACTGGTTTCGGAATGCAGGTCGTTGAAGCGGATATTCATCCGCGCGAAGGCTTCGGCGGGGATCACATTGCTGGCGGGGTTGCCCACGTCAATCGTGGTTATCGCAAGGGTCGACGGGTCGAAATGCGCGGTGCCTTCGTCGAGCGTGTGGTTGGCGAGCCGATCGAGATAGGCGACCAAAGCCGGGAGCGGGTTCAGCGCGCGGTGCGGGTAGGCGACATGGCCCTGCTGTCCGCGGGCGATGATCTCGCAGGTGATGGAGCCGCGCCGGCCGATTTTCATCATCTCGCCGAGAGTTTCGGGGCAGGTCGGCTCGCCGACGAGACATACATCCATGCGCTCGCCCTGCGTCGCCATCCAGTCGAGAAGGGCGCGGGTGCCATCCTGCGCCTGGCCCTCTTCATCGCCGGTGATCGCGAGGCTGATGGACCCACTGGGCGGTGTTTTCTCAACGAAATCAATCGCAGCGGCGACGAAGGCGGCCACGCCGGATTTCATATCCGTTGCGCCGCGGCCCCAGAGGACGCCGTTTTCAATGTCGCCGCTAAAGGGCGGATGCGTCCAAGCGGCTTCATCGCCGGCGGGAACCACGTCGGTGTGGCCGTTGAAGCCGAAGACGGGGCCGGACTCGCCCCATCGGGCGAATAGGTTTGCAACCCCGCCACGGTCCACGCGGCTGCAGACAAACCCGGCGGCGGTAAGCTTTTCTTCCAATAAAATCAACGCGCCGCCCTCTTCGGGCGTGACCGACGCGCAGCGGATGAGGTCCTGCGTCAGTGCAACCGGATCGGTCACAATTCGACCCCGGCGATCTCCAGAACCAGCTCCAGCACATCGTCGGGATGACCGGCCAACGCGTCGGCCTCGGCCATATGCAATTCGCCCTCTTCGCCAAATCCCCAAAGCGCGCCGATGCTGGGGACGCCGTTGTTTTTCGCGCCGATAATGTCGTATTTGCGGTCGCCAATCATGATCGCCTCATGCGCCTCGACCTCGGTTTCGTTGAGGGCGTGGGCGATAAGATCCGTCTTGTCGGCATTGTGGCCGCTTTCCTCGGAGCCGAAGAGTCCGTCGACATGCGCATCGATCCCAAAATGTTCAATGATTTTATTGGCATAACTGGCGGGTTTCGAGGTCGCGATCCAGAGCCCTGCCTCGGTTTCGCGCAGATCCATCAGCATTTCGCCAATGCCGTCGAAGACATCGGCCTCATACATATTCCCGCCCGTGTAATGCGCGCGGTAGATTTCCATCGCCTCTTCAAGATCTGCGTGCAGGCCGAGAAGTTCTTGAAAAATCACCTCTAAAGGCGGGCCGACGACCCAGCGGATCGTCTCTTCATCCACATGTTCCGCGCCGATTTCCTTCATCGTGTACTGGATGGAGGTGATGATGCTCTCGCGGCTGTCGACCAGCGTGCCGTCGAGGTCGAGATAGATGCCTTTAATCATTTTCGCCCTCGTAAAATGCGGTTTGCTGCGCCACGATCACAGCGTTTTCGGCCAGCGCCCGGTCGGCGAGCTCGCGTTCCTCGGGCGGTAAATCGTCAGGCAAATCATCGGCTTCCACTTCCAGAACCGACATATCCGCCTGTTTGAGAAGCGCCACCGTCTCGCGCACGGCTTCTGCGTCATCCACGCCGGAAGCGTAGCAGAGCAGGGCGCCGCCGGTGGCGTTCTCCGGCAGACCGTCGCCCGGCTTGCGGCCGAGCGACACAATCAGACGGTAGAGCCGCTGCTTGCTCATTTTCGGATCAGGCGCGCGATCCAGATCAGCACCGCCGCGCCGAAGACCGCCACAAGCAGGCGCACGATCAGCCCGCCGCTGGTGTCGAGACCGCCGAGCGACAGGAGCCAGCCGCCGACCGTCGCGCCTAGGATCCCGAGCACGATGTTGACGAGGATGCCGTTCGGGCTGTCCATGATGTTGCTGGCGATCCAGCCGGCGAGACCGCCGATGATGATGGTGAGAATGAATCCCATGTTCTGTCCTCTCTTTGACTGCTGCGTTGTCAGTTGGACTGAACTAACAATCGGTTGCAAGCATTGGTTCCCTGCGGCTTAGCCGCGCAGCAGATCGTTGATCGAGGTTTTCGAACGGGTGCGCTCGTCGACGCGCTTGACGATGACAGCGCAGTAAAGATTCGGTCCCGGCTCGCCATTCGGGAGCGGTTTGCCCGGCAGGGTGCCCGCGACGACGACGGAGTAGGGCGGCACTTCGCCCATGAAGACTTCACCAGTGTTGCGGTCCACGATCTTGGTAGACTGACCGATGAAAACGCCCATACCGAGGACGGAGCCCTCGCGCACGATACAGCCTTCGACGACTTCGGAGCGCGCGCCGATGAAGCAGTTGTCCTCGATGATGGTCGGGCCCGCTTGCATCGGCTCCAGCACGCCGCCAATGCCGACGCCGCCGGAAAGGTGAACGTTTTTGCCGATTTGCGCGCAGGAGCCGACGGTGACCCATGTGTCCACCATCGTGCCTTCATCGACATAAGCGCCAAGGTTAACGAAGGACGGCATCAGCACGACGCCCTTGCCGATATGCGCGGATCGGCGGACGACGCAGTTCGGCACGGCGCGGAAACCGGCCTGTTTCCACTCGCTCTCGCCCCAGCCGTCGAATTTGCTCGGCACCTTGTCCCACCATGTCGAGCCGCCGGGGCCACCCGAGATCGGCGCCATGTCATTGAGACGGAAGGACAAAAGCACGGCTTTCTTCGCCCACTGATTCACCTGCCAGTCGTCGCCCTGCTTTTCCGCAACCCGCAGCGTGCCGGCTTCCAGCGCATCAAGCGTGGCTTCTACCGCCTCGCGGGCCTCGCCCTTGGTCTCGGGCGTGATGGCGTCGCGGCCCTCCCACGCGGTTTCAATGGCGGTTTCCAATTGCGCGTTGGACATGGGCGCTCTCCGTTGCTATCGCTCAATTTCTGTTCCCTACCGCCTATAAAGTGCGGGCGGGCATGACGCAATGTGCAGAGAGAGTGAGAGCGAGGTCCCGATGGCGCGGCGCAAAGATGCGAACGATGCGAATAAACGTTTCCCCCATGCGCGGGAGGATGTTGCGCAGGCGGAGACCTTCTCGGACACGCCGCAAACGCGCTCGCACACGTATCGGCTGGCCTTTGACGATCAGGATTTCATGCTGCGTCAGGAATTGCGCCCGGTGCGGTTCCAACTTGAGCTGCTCAAGGCGGAGATGATCCTGAGCGAAGAGGAAGTGGACAGCACCATCGTGATGTTCGGCGGGGCGCGGATCCCGGATCCCGCGCATAAAGAGCGCGCGCGGACGCAGACTTTAGCCGATCTGTCGCGGTTTTACGATGAGGCGCGGACCTTTGCGCGGCTCTGCACCGAGAAAAGCATGAAGGACTCCGGTGGGCGCGAGGGCGTGATCGTCACCGGCGGCGGGCCGGGCGTGATGGAGGCGGGCAACCGCGGCGCGCATGATGCGGGCGGGCGCTCGGTCTCGCTCAATATCGTGCTGGAGTTCGAGCAGGAACCGAACCCCTACTGCACCCCCGAACTTGCCTTCAACTTCCACTATTTCGCGATCCGCAAGATGCATTTCCTGATGCGGGCCAAGGCAATCACCGTGTTCCCCGGTGGTTTCGGGACGCTGGACGAGCTGTTTGAGTCGCTCACGCTCATCCAGACAAAGCGGATGGACAAACTGCCCGTGATCCTGTTTGGCCGCGAGTTCTGGGAAAAGATTATCGACTGGGAAGCGCTCGCCGATGCCGGGACGATCTCACCGGGCGATCTCGATCTTTTCGAATATGCGGAGAGCGCGGAAGAAGCGCTAGCTATTCTGGATCGCTGGGAGGCGGATCACGGAGAATAAACTCCACGATTTCCGTGCGTTGCAGCGGGAAAAAATTGTCGTCTGAGATCAGAGTGAGACGGGTGTTGCCGTCCTCATCCGCCCAGGCCGAAATCCCTTCCATATTGTCGAGCTGGCCCATGGTGGTCTCGATCAGCGTGACGGCGTTGGTCGGCCCGGTCTCCGGGTCGAAGTCGAACATGCGGATGCGGCTACGAAAGCCCAACAGACCCACATCGCGTTCCAGAACGAAAAGCTTGTTGTCCGGCCCAAGATCCGCGCCGGTCACAAGAAATTCGCCCTCGCGCGGGACCGAATAGGGGCGGCTCCAGGCTCCGTCCTTCCAGCGATGGATCGGGAATGGGCGGTCCAGTTGCCCGGAGCGCTCCGGGATCGCGTAAACCACGCCGTCGGCATCGTTGAAAAGCGCCTCGAACCCGCTGTTTTGCTGAAGACGGCGGATTGGGTCGTCGCGCGGAATGAGGGTCGCTCGATCGCCCGGCGCGGCAAAGGACGAGATCCGGTGATTGCCCTCAAAACTCAGGAAAAATTCGCCGGATGGTAGCCGCGCCATGCCTTCCGCGTCGCTATGGACCGGCGGGACCGGCATATTGCGTGAGGTGCGGATGGCGGTGCGTTCGGTCGGGCGTGCGGCGGTGATCCGACCATTTTCGCGGGTAATCTCCCCCATCCACCATTGCCCGCGATCCGAGACGGCCACGAAGCGGTCCCCATCTTCGGTGATCTCGATGGCCGACAGCCCGCCGAAGGACTCCGTATCGCTGCGCAGGACCGCGCGCCCGTCGAGTTCCAACGCCGGAGAGCCCGCCGAGATCGGGAGGATCGCGGCGGTGATCAGGTCGATAATGCGGATCATCGGCTGTTCAGAACCTGCGCGCAGCCTGCCGGAAGGTCTGCCAGCCGCAATTCCGGCTTGGGCTGCGGCTTCGGCGCGTTCGGGTCGGGCGCCGGCGGGTTCACGATATCGCGCAACCACTGCGCCGCATCCGCGCAGCCATCCCCCGGCGGCGGCGGCGCCTGATTAACGCAAGAGGTGTTGCCCGCAGGGCAGCTCAGCCGGACGTGGAAATGGTAATCATGCCCCCACCATGGGCGGATTTTATTGAGAAAGGCGCGATCATTCGCGGGCGCTTCGGCGCACATGCGGTTCTTGATCGCGGGGTTCACGAAAATCCGGGCGACGCGCGGATCTTCGGCGGCGCGGCGAATGATCAGGTGATGCGCCTGCGTCCAGGCGCTGTTCACATTAACCTTGTCACCAGCCACCATCGTGTCCGACGAAATGCGCTCGCGATCCGCACGGCTGAGAGCGAGATTCAGCGCGGGCTTCAACCAGATATCCGCATCAAGCCCGACCTGATGGCTGGAATGCCCCGTGAGCATCGGCCCGCCCTTGGGCTGCGACATGTCGCCAATATAGAGCCCGCGCCACCCCACCTGCGCGGCATAACGACTCAAATCCTGCACGAAAGACACCGTGGTTGGCTGCGCCCAATTGCGGTTGCGCGAAAGGCGCATGGCCTGCCATGTCGGGCCGGTCTCGGCGAGCTGCATATTCCCGGCCGCACAGCCACGCGCGTACTCGCCAATGGCCTGCGCTGTGAGGCTGCTCGCGGCGGTTTGCTCGGCACCGAAAAGCTGCTTGGCGGCTTGCGCGGCGGCGCTGGTGGGAATGCTGGCAAGTCCCGCGAGAAGGGCGGCGATCAGGGCGTTTTTTTTCATCTGCTCATGCCTTGTTGGTCGATTATCGACGTGCCGCGTTTTGCGTGATTTTCGCGGGTCCGACACGCATCAGAAGACCATATCCGAGCAGGAAAAGCAAAATCACAGGTGCGACACCGAGGGGTTGGCTGTCGGTCACGCGGGTCGCGAAACCGATGAGGAGCGGTGCGAGAAATGCGGTCGCTTTGCCGGTCATGGCGTAGAGGCCGAAGGCTTCGGTGATCGGGATTTCGTCCTTGGCCTGATGGACGAGCATGGTCCGCGAGGCGGCGCTCAGGGCCGCGCCGGCCGCGCCAATCATCCCGCCACAGCCGTAAAAGACGAGGTTCGGAAGGTTCGAGCCGTCGGCGACGCTCATGAACAGCACTTGATCGGGACGCGTGGTGATCACGGTGATCGAGGTGAGGATCAGGAGCAGGATGGCGACGCGGATCACCGGGCGCGGGCCGAAACGTTCATCGGCGAGACCGCCCAGAACGCCACCAATCGCGCCGATCAGCGCCGAGATGATCCCGAAAATGCCAAGATCGAAGCTGGTCCAGCCAAGTACGCCCGCCGCATAGATCGCGCCGAAAGTGTAGATGCCCGCCAGCGCGTCGCGGTAGAACATGGAAGCGAGCAGGTAGTTCAAAAGGTTCGGTTTTTTCGGCAAGCTGCGGATGGAGCGTGCCAAATCGGAAAGCCCACTGGCTATGGTTCCGCGCACCGGTGCGACGTCGCGGGTCCAGAGGAAAAACGGGATAATGAAGATCAGAAACCAGAGCGCGGCGAAGGGTCCGGAGGCGCGGGCCGCGCCGCCTTCGATCTCGCCGAGGCCGAAGACAGGGCTAAGGCCGATCAGCGTGGTCTCCTTGCCATCGGCGGGCATAAAAAACGCCAGCATGATAAACAGCGACACAATCCCGCCAACATAGCCGAGCGCCCAGCCGAAACCGGAGATGCGGCCCATTTGTTTGTCGTCGCCGAGATCGGGGAGCATCGCGTTGGTCACGACAATCATCAGCTCCGCGGCGATAAAGGCGGCGCAATAGGCGAGCGCCATGGGCAGAATCGGGCTGTCCGACGCGGCGTTCCAGAGGCCGAGCACACCCAGAACGTAGATCACGGCCAGCCCCGCAAACCACATTTTGCGCCGTCCGAGCGCGTCCGTCAGCGCGCCGAGGATCGGGGCGGCGAGGGCGACGGAGAGGGCCGCGACAAGGTTAATATCGGCCCATGCGGCTTGCCCGGCTGCGCCGCCGCCGTTGATCGCGGTCGCGATATAAGGCGCGAACACGAAGGTCAGGATGAGCGTGTAGAAGGGCTGGCTGGCCCAGTCGAAGAGCATCCAGCCCCAGATCGCGCGCTTCTCCATTCCCCGTGTCGTTTCCATTCAGACCTCCGGCGGCCAGGTCCGGTGGACCTCGTTGTCAATCCAGCCCTGCACCCATCTGGGCAGTTCCGGCCGCCAGTCAGGACGGCCAAAGGCGTCGGCAATCCTGTCCGTTGCGACGATGCCGCTCTCATCCGTCGCCGCGAGCCGCAACAGCGCGGAATTGCAGCAGGTTTCGCCCAGCCACATACTCTGCATCATGTAAATAAACCGTTCATCGCGCCCGATGACGCCGGTCCGCAGGCGGAATTTGTTGAAAAGCCGCACCCGGCGGCGATAGCGCGGCGTGGAGCCGGCAACGGTGATGCCCCAACCCTTGTCCTTGAACGTGTCGATCGCGCCGACCCGGCGCATCCAGCTCAGTCGCCCAATATCGTAGAGCGTCAGCACGCGGCCATTATTCATCTCCATCCAGAAGTCGATATCGCCCGGATGGCACCGCATTTCAAATTCGTGGACATCTTCCAACTCAAGCTTGCTCATGTCCTTGGCGCGCCAGTAATGCCAGCCGAATCTGAGTGCGGGATACATCGGGTTCTCCTGAAAAGGGACGTGCGCGCAAAGCGATGCACGGGGGCGCGCGGCTTGTCAAACCTTGCGGCGCGTAAAACCCTGCCTTACCTAGAGTTGAACCGAGAAACGGAGCAATATCGTGACTTCACTTGCGCAAATTCTGCTGATGGTCCTCAATGTGGCCCAGTTCATCGTCATCGCCCATGTCATCATGAGCTGGCTGATCAGTTTCAACATTCTGAACCTGCACCAGCCGATTGTGCGGTCGATCTGGAACGGTCTCGAAGGGCTGCTGGCGCCGCTTTATGATCCGGTGCGGCGGATGTTGCCGCAGATGGGTGGTCTCGATTTCGCACCGCTCGTGGTGTTGCTCGGCATTTTCGCGCTGCAAACCATCATCATCAATAATCTGGTATACTGATGCCCGCCGAGGCGGGGACGGATGGCGTCCGGCTTCGGCTTCTGGCCAGTCCGCGCGCCAGCCGCACCGCCTTTGGGGATGTCGTGACCGCGCCGGACGGGCGTAAAGCGTTGAAAATAAAAGTGGCGGCTCCTCCAGTGGACGGGGCCGCCAATCGTTCGATCATTGATTATCTCGCCAAGACGCTCGCCCTCCCGAAATCGGCCGTCGAGATCGACAAGGGCGCAACCGGACGGCTGAAAACCGTCCGTCTCAGTGGCGCGCCCGAGGAGATCATGGCGCGTTTGTCGCCTTATTTGGTAAAGGCCTGATCGCCCCAGACCTGCCGCACCCGCTGATCGCGCCCGCACGCCTGACGGTAACGCTCATAGGCATCAGCGCGTGTGATCACACCGAAACGGGTCAACGCCCGCGCGTCGGATTGGTAGTAATTCTGGTGATAATCTTCGGCGACCGTGAAGGTCGCGGCATCGAGGATCGGCGTCACCACGGTCTGGTCAAGCGCCGCTTCGGCCTCGGCTTTCACCTTCTCGGCAACCGCGCGTTCCTCCGGGGTGGCCACAAAAATCGCCGTCCGGTAGCTTGACCCACGGTCGCAGAACTGCCCCCCATCATCGGTCACGTCCACAGTGCGCAGGAAATAGGTCAGCAGGTCTTCGGTCGGCAGAACCGCCGGATCATAGCTGATCTTTACTGCTTCATAGTGGCCTGTGTTCCCGCCCGTCACCTGATCATAGGTTGGGTTCGGGGTGGTGCCGCCGGTATAGCCGGACACGGTGTCGCTCACGCCGTTCAGCTTGTCGAAATCGGCCTCAACGCACCAGAAACAGCCTCCCGCGACCACGATATCTGCGGCGGGAACCACGGTCGGCGTCAGGGCAAAGAGCGCGGCTGCGGCGAGTTTCGTTTTCATCATGGAACACTCCAACTTGTTTAATCATGCGGCCCGAGGGTCGGCGTCAACACTCCGCGTCCGACCCCTTCGATGCGCGTCATACACGGGCCTTCTGTCACATCTACGGTGAAAAAGCGATGAAAGTTGCGATCACATCCTGTCGTGCAGGGCGTTAAGCGAACGGTAAGATTGGTGAAGTAAGCAGGCGCGGACTGGTCGGATCCGGTTCGCTCGCGCGGCGCGCCGGAAATATTTCGAATAATGGTTAAAATTGAGGAGAGCCTGCGGACGCTGGTCAAAAGCGCGGTTTTGTGATTGAACTTACCTAGGGTCAGGCCATTAAGTGCTTGAACATAAATTTCTTCTGTGGTCTGAAAGAAGAAATAATGATGCTACATAACCTTATGGAGGCGTTATGTTTTGTGGTTGGATGGATGTCGCGGCGACGGGAACGCAGATGGCGTTGCAGGCGGGCGATGTGATGTCTTGCCGCATCGGGCGCATGGCGCTTGGCCAGATGGGACTGGCCGAAATGACCGAAATGATGATGGAAAAGCCCTTCGCTTTTGCGGAGGCTCTGGGCGATGCGCAATTCGCGATGTTCACCGGCGAAGCGCCCGCGCAAATCGCCGTGGCGGCGCTCATTCCGATCCAGCGGACCGTGGCGCGCAATGTCGCGCATTACCGCAAAGGTTAAGTCAAAGCTTTAGATCGCAACGAGAAAGAGGGGCCGAAGCCCCTCTTTTTTGATTATTTATTCCGGCGATCCCGTGCCGCGAGCAGTTTGAGCCGCAGCGCGTTAATCTTAATAAAGCCCGCCGCATCCTTCTGATCATAAGCGCCAGCGTCATCCTCGAAGGTGACGTGGGCTTCCGAATAGAGGCTCTCATCGGACCAGCGGCCCACCGTATGAACCGAGCCTTTGTAAAGTTTAAGGCGCACCGTGCCGGACACATGCTCCTGACTCTTGTCGATCGCCGCCTGAAGCATTTCGCGCTCCGGGCTGAACCAAAAACCGTTATAAATCAACTCGGCATAGCGGGGCATCAACTCGTCTTTGAGATGCGCCGCGCCGCGGTCGAGGGTGATTTGCTCAATCCCCCGATGCGCTTCGAGCAGCACCGTGCCGCCGGGGGTCTCATAGATCCCGCGCGATTTCATGCCAACGAAACGTCCTTCAACGAGATCGAGACGGCCCACACCATGTTTGCCGCCAATCTCGTTCAGCTTGGTCAGCAGCGTCGCCGGGCTCATTGCCTCACCATTAATCGCGACCGCATCACCTTTTTCGAACGTGATTTCAATATATTCGGGCGTATCCGGCGCTTTCTCCGGGTCGGTGGTGCGCTGGTAAACGTAATCGGGCGCTTCCTCCGCCGGATCTTCCAGAACCTTGCCCTCGGACGACGTGTGCAGCAGATTCGCATCGACGGAGAACGGCGCTTCGCCGCGCTTGTCCTTCGCGATAGGGATCTGATTTTCCTCGGCAAATTGCAGAAGTTTGGTGCGGCTCGTCAGGTCCCACTCCCGCCACGGCGCGATCACTTTGATCTCCGGGTTCAGCGCATAGGCCGAAAGCTCAAACCGCACCTGATCATTGCCCTTGCCAGTGGCCCCATGCGCCACCGCGTCCGCACCGGTTTCCCCAGCGATTTCAACAAGACGTTTGGAAATCAGCGGGCGCGCAATCGACGTGCCGAGCAGGTAAAGCCCCTCGTAAACCGCATTCGCGCGGAACATCGGGAATACAAAATCGCGGACAAACTCTTCGCGCACATCTTCGATAAAGATGTTTTCCGGTTTGATCCCAAGGAGTTCGGCCTTCTTACGCGCCGGCTCCAACTCTTCGCCCTGACCGAGATCGGCGGTGAAGGTCACGACTTCGCACCCATATTCCGTTTGCAGCCATTTCAGGATGATGGAGGTGTCGAGCCCCCCGGAATAGGCGAGAACCACTTTTTTAGGTTTATTGCTCATATCAATCCCCTTGGCTGGTTTTCTGCTCTCTAGGGCCTTGGACGCATCGCTGCAAGGGTTCAGAGGCGCATTCTGACGCCAATCCAGCCTTCGCTGTGGTTAACGATTTCGCAGGAAGGCAGGATCGATGTCGCCAATTTGCCGACCCGTTCGGAGCTGCAAGGGAAGAGCAGGCTCGCGTCCTGAATCGGTGTGAACCCGAAAAGCGGCGCGTTGGAGACGTGGATCGGGCTGTGGCCGGAGATGTAATTTGCAATCGCATCGCGCCCCGACAGGCGCGTCTCCAGTATGACCGGCGTGCGCTGCGCAGGCGCGAAATCGCCCCCGCCGCCTTGGCGGAAGTTGTTGGTAATCAACACGAAACGATCTTCGGGGGACAGCGGGCGGCCCTGATGGCGGATATTCTGAACCCGCCGGATCTCGCCGCCGCGTCCGGGCGTGGCCGCCAGATCAATGTCGTAATCGAGATCGGGGATCACGTCGAAATTATAGATCGGTTTGTCGATCCGCAGCGCGAAGCGGTCGCGCTCGCCGGGCAGAATCGTGGTGAACACGCTGCTAGAGCGCTCCAGCCATTCGGCGATATCCGCACCGGTTACATCCAGTGCCATCAATGTGTTGGGGTAAATATAAAGGTCGAACACATGCCGCACGCGTAGCGGCCCGGCGGGAACGTCTACAAACAACTCCTCCGCCCCCGGTTCGCCGCCGCGGAAGGGCGCGACCGCCGCGAGCAGCGGGCGCTCTGCCATCGCGTCGGGCAAAAGCGGGCGCACCGCATGTTTATGCGCTTCGCTGATCAGGCGCAGCGACGGGTCCACGCCGAGCATGGTGAGATAAGAGTAAAGCGCGATCTGCGTCTCGCCGAGCGGTTTTGCCATCACACCGCGTGAGCGAGTGTGGTAGGGGGCAAAACGGGTCGCGAGTTCTTCATCCTCGGGCGCAACGGACTGGCCGCGATGGTCGGTAATGCCCCGCAAATGCGCGTGGCTGTGGGTTTTCTCCCAACCATTCGGCCCATGCTCCAGCGTGAAGTCAATCAGCCCGATATGGCTCCCCCAAACGCCGGGCTGCACCAGCGGCGTGCCGTAAACCTTACCACCCTTGTAATCGACTTCATGGCCGTAATTGCCGGGCATGGGGAAGGTCATATGGGTGTGGCCCGCGACGACGCCATCAATGCCGGGCAGGGCGGCGATCTCAGCGGCCATATTGTCGTCCGGCGCGGTGCCGGGCAGCAATTCCAAGCCGCTATGGGCCATAGCGATCACCAGATCCGCGCCCTCATCGCGCAGCGCCGCCGACTCGCGGGCGACCGTCGCGATCATCGGCAGAGCGCGATATTTCCCGTCGAGTTGCTTGGCCGCCCAGGACATCACACGCGGCGGCATCACGCCGACCAGCCCGACCCGCAGAGGCGCGAGATCCGGCGCGATGTCCACGTTGAAAATGATCCGGCTCCGCCCCAGAGTCGCGCCCGTGCTGCCATCCTCGCGAAGCTGCGTAATATTGGCGCAGAGAATGGCCGGGCCGTCGTTGCGCTTCATCCGCTCGGTCGTGTCGAGGCCAAAATCAAGATCATGGTTACCGAGGTTGATCGCCGCGCAGCCAAGCGCACTCAGCGCGGCCACCATCGGGTTCAGCGCCTCATCCTGCACAATCTCGCCCAAAGGGCCGCCCTGAATGAGATCGCCATTATCAACGAAAAGCGTCGACTCCACCTCGGCTTGCGCCTGCCGGATCAGCGTCGCGGTGCGGATCAAACCGATTTTGTCGCTCGGCTCGTCCCGATAATAATCGAACGGGAACAAGTTCGCGTGCAGATCACTCGTTGCGATCAGGCGAAACTGGTGTTGGGTCACGTTGGTCCAGTCCGTAAAATTGTTCATATCCGATGTAACAGCCGTCGTCGCACCGATCAATCTTTCGTGCAAGCGCACATTGCTGTTTCAGGCGGATCGTGGTGAAAAGGCGCTGAAGGAGACTGTTATGAGCGCATTTACGACAGGCGCGCGTCAGGCGGAAGCGGCGCTGCGCGATCTGTTCCCGGCCACGCCTCTGCAACGCAATGAGATGCTGTCCGGGCTTTACGACGCGGATATCTGGCTGAAACGGGAGGATCTTTCCCCGGTGCGGTCCTATAAAATTCGCGGTGCGTTCAATGCGATGCGCAAGCATTTGGCGCAGAACCCGGAGGCGAAGCGGTTCGTCTGCGCCTCGGCGGGCAACCATGCGCAGGGCTTCGCCTTCGCCTGTCAGCATTTCGGCGTGGACGGCACGGTGTTCATGCCGGTGACGACGCCCCAGCAGAAAATCGAGAAAACACGAGTCTTCGGCGGCGAGAATATCAGCATCGAGCTGACCGGCGATTATTTCGACCAGACGCTGACCACGGCGAAGCTTTTCTGCGAGAAAGAGGGCGCGAGTTTTCTGCCGCCCTACGATTCCGACGATATCATCGAGGGGCAGGCCAGCGTCGCGGTTGAGGCGCTGGAGCAGCTTGGCCGCGCCCCGGATCTCGTTGTCGTGCCCGTGGGCGGGGGCGGCGTTTCCGCTGGGATCGCCAAATATCTCGCCGATGAAGCGCCCGAGACGGAGCTGCGTTTTGTCGAGCCGACCGGCGCGCCGAGCCTGCAAACCGCGCTGAAACAGGGCGAGCTGGTCACACTCAACGCGGTTGATAATTTCGTGGATGGCGCGTCGGTCGCCCGGATCGGCAACGCAAATTTCGAGGTGCTGAAACGCTTTAGCGCGGAGCATTGCCTTGATGTGCCGGAGAACCGGATTTGCCAGACCATGCTGACGATGCTCAACCATGAAGGCATCGTGCTGGAGCCCGCGGGGGCGCTCACGGTCGATGTGCTTCAGGACCTGCGCGACGAGATCCGCGGCAAAACGGTCATCTGCGTGGTCTCCGGCGGGAATTTCGACTTTGAGCGCCTGCCTGAGGTCAAGGAGCGCGCGATGCGGTACTCGGGGACCAAGAAATATTTCATCATCCGCTTCCCGCAACGTCCCGGCGCGCTGCGCGACTTCCTGCATTTGCTGGGGCCGAATGACGACGTGGCGCGGTTCGAATATCTCAAGAAATCGGCGCGCAATTTCGGCTCCGTCCTGCTCGGCGTCGAGACCGATGACGCCTCGAACTTCCCCGGCCTTGAGGCGCGGATGGAGGCGGCGGGCTTCTCCTATATCGACATTACCGACAATGACACCATTACGGGGCTGATCGTATGAGCGAACTGGCGCGGCAGGAATTTGGTGAAGGCGGCGTGCCGCTGGTGATCGTGCATGGCCTTTTCGGGTCGGGCCGGAACTGGCGGGCGATTGCGAAGAAACTGGCGCGGGAGCGGCGGGTCGTGACCGTCGATCTGCGCAACCATGGCGACAGTTTTCACGCGGACAGCCAGACCTATGCGGATATGGCGGGCGATCTCGCCAAAGTCTTGGAAAGCTTCGATCAGCCGGCGGATCTCATCGGCCATTCCATGGGCGGGAAAACGTCGATGGTGCTGGCGCTCACGCGGCCCGAGTTGATCCGCAAACTGCTGGTCGCCGATATTGCGCCGGTCGCCTATACGCATACGCAGGAACATTACATCGACGCGATGGAGTCGATTGATCTCTCGAAGGTCAAAACCCGTTCGGACGCGGATGCGCAACTGGCAGAGGTGGTGCATGAAAAAGGGCTGCGCGCGTTTTTCCTGCAATCGCTGAATATCGAGGATGGAAAGGTCTCATGGGCGCTCAATCTCGACGTGCTGCGCAAGGATATGGCGACCGTGGTGGGCTTTCCGAAAATGGACGGGCAATTCGAAGGCCGCACGCTGTTTCTGCGCGGCGCGGAGTCCGACTATGTGGACGACGCGGGCCGCGAGGAGATTGAGCGGCTGTTCCCGAACAGCCGGATCGTGTCGCTCAAAGGGGCGGGGCACTGGCTTCACGCGGACAAGCCTTATGAATTCATGCAGGCGGCGGAGCTGTTTTTCGCGGGCGAACCCACATGAAGAAACGGCCCGAAGCGGGCCGTTTTTAAGTCTATTTTGGATTTGGCCTCAGCGCTCCAGAGCGATGGCAATGCCCTGACCGCCGCCGATGCACATGGTCACGAGGGCGCGTTTGCCGCCGGTCCGCTCCAGCTCATAAAGCGCCTTGACCGTGAGAATCGCGCCGGTCGCGCCGACCGGGTGGCCGAGCGCAATCGCGCCGCCATTGGGGTTCACTTTCGCCGGGTCGAGGCCGAGTTCTTTCGTGACCGCCATGGCTTGCGCCGCGAAGGCCTCATTGGACTCGATCACGTCGAAATCCTCGACGCTCCAGCCGGTTTTCTCCAGCAGCTTTTTCGTCGCCGGAACCGGGCCGTAGCCCATCACGCGCGGCGCGACACCGGCCACCGCATAGCCCGCGACCCGCGCCAGCACATCGCGGCCCTTGGCGGCGCTTTCGCGGGCCAGAACCACCGCCGCCGCGCCGTCATTGAGGCCCGACGCGTTGCCCGCCGTCACTGTGCCGTCCTTCTGGAAGGCCGGGCGCAGACCCGCGAGGGTCTCCAGCGTCGTGTTGCCCTTCACATGCTCGTCCTTGGCGAACGCCACAGTGTCGCGCTTCACCTGAACATCGAAAGGCGCGATCTGCTCGTCGAAATAGCCCGCCTCAATGGCCTTGGCGGCGCGTTTCTGGCTTTCGACCGCGAATTCATCCTGCTGCTCGCGCGTGAAGCCCATTTCGGTGGCGACATTCTCGGCGGTCACGCCCATATGGCCGGTGCCCATGGGGCAGGTGAGGGCGCCGAGCATCATGTCGACGGTCGCCATCGGCCCCATTTTCTGACCCCAGCGGGCGTTCGGAAGGACATAAGGACTGCGTGACATGCTTTCCGCGCCGCCGCCAATCGCAATGTCGCAATCGCCGAGCATCAGCGCCTGGACGGCGGACACAATCGCTTGCGCGCCGGAGCCGCAGAGCCGGTTCACGTTCATCGCAGGCGTGGTTTCGGGGATGCCGGCGTCGAGTGCGCCGACGCGGGAGAGATACATGTCGCGCGGTTCGGTGTTGATGACATGGCCGTAAACGACCTGACCGATCTCATCGGGGCTGACGCCCGCGCGCTCCATGGCGGCGCGGTTGACATGGGCGGCGAGGTCGATGGGCGGGGTGCCCGCAAGGCTGCCGCCAAAGGTGCCGATAGCGGTGCGTGCGCCGCCAAGAATAACGATTGCGTCTGACATGGAAGGGTCCTCCCTTTCGGTTTCCCTATAGGTTTCGCAAGGCAGCATGAGCGCCCCGAAAGAGCGCGTCAAGCGCCATAGAAAAAGGGGCCCCGAAGGGCCCCAACGTCACGCATGTCTGCGGCTTCAGATCAGCTTGCCCATGGCGACAGCGGTGTCGGCCATGCGGTTGGAGAAGCCCCATTCGTTGTCATACCAGCTCATCACGCGGAAGAGGTTGCCGACCTGTTTGGTCTGGTCGATATGCACGGTCGAGCTGTGCGGATCGTGGTTGAAATCGATCGACACATTCGGCTCTTCGGTATAGCCCAGAACGCCTTTGAGACGGCCATTCGCGGCCTCTTTGATGGCGTTGTTGATCTCTTCGACCGAGGTGTCGCGCTTGGCGAGGAACTTCAGATCGACCATCGAGACATTCGGCGTCGGCACGCGCACGGCCACACCGTCAAGCTTGCCGTTCAGATCCGGCAGCACGAGACCCACGGCCTTCGCCGCACCGGTGCTGGTCGGGATCATCGAGAGCGCCGCCGCGCGGGCGCGGTAAAGATCCTTATGCGCGGTGTCGAGGGTCGGCTGATCCCCGGTATAGGCGTGGATCGTGGTCATGAACCCGTTTTCGATGCCAATCGCGTCATGGATCGCCGAGGCGAGCGGCGCGAGGCAGTTGGTGGTGCAGGAGGCATTCGAGACGACCACATCGTCGTCGGTCAGCTCCTCATGGTTCACACCATAAACGATGGTCTTGTCCGCGCCTTTGCCCGGCGCCGAGATCAGCACGCGCTTGGAGCCGTTCTCAAGATGCTGCGCCGCTTTCTCGCGGTCGGTGAAAAGGCCGGTGCATTCCAGCGCGATATCCACATCGCTCCAAGGCAGCGCCTTCGGGTCACGCTCGGCGGTCACGCGGATCGGGCCCTGGCCCACATCGAACGTGTCGCCCTCGACCTTCACGTCGCCCTTATACTTGCCATGGACGCTGTCATATTTGAACAGATGCGCATTGGTCTCCACGGGGGCGAGGTCGTTGATCGCGATGACCTGAATATCATCGCGGCCCTGCTCCATGATTGCGCGCAGGACGTTCCGCCCGATACGCCCGAAACCGTTGATTGCGACTTTCACCGCCATGATATCCCTCCATTTTCATCAGCCCGCTGGATTCTGCGGGTCCGCCTCTTCTTAATGCCCTTGAAGGCGCGACCACAAGTCTTTTGCAGATGGCATTTGACCCATCCCGGACAGGGGTGTCGCCGGTGTGATATTGCTTCACCACACCGAAGGGCCTAAGAGGGGAAAAGTCTGAAAGGGAGCAGATGCCTAAACGTCCCCAGAAAACCGGCGGGTCGGTGCCGACCCTGCGGGATATCGCCAAGCGCGCGGGAGTGTCGGAAATGACCGCCAGCCGGGTCATTCGCGATGTCGGTTATGTCGCCGATTCCACGCGCAAAAAGGTGCTCGCGGCGGCGGCGGCGCTTGGCTATGTGCCCAATCAGCTTGCGGGCGCGCTGGCCATGGGGCGGGTCAATCTGGTCGGTCTCGTGATCCCGTCCATGCGCAATGTGGTGTTCCCTGAAGTGTTGTCGGGCCTTTCGAAAACCCTGCGTGCGGGCGGCTTCCAGCCGGTAATCGGCGTCACCGATTACGATTTGGATACCGAAGAACAAGTGATCCGCGACATGCTGAGTTGGCGGCCCTCGGGCATTGTCGTCGCGGGTCTCGACCACACCGGGGCGACGCGGGCGATGCTGCGCGCGGCCAATATCCCCGTGGCCGAGGTCATGGATGTGGATGGCACGCCGATCGACATCAATGTCGGCATTTCCCATATCGACGCGGGCCGGGCCATGGGGCAGGCGATGGTCGAAAAGGGCTATAAAACCATGGGTTTCGGCGGCGGTCCGCTGGAGCGGGATCAGCGCGGACGCCAGCGTTACGAGGGCTTTTGCGCGGCTGTGGAAGAGGCCGGGCTCGCGCCGCCGCGTCTGGCGACCTATGCGGGCCGGTCCTCGCTCGCCATGGGCCGGATCCTGCTGGGCGATCTCTTGGACAAAGGCCCGCTCGATGCGGTCTATTTCGGCTCGGACTTGCTCGCCGCCGGTGCGGTGATCGAGGCGGAGGCGCGCGGTCTCAAAGTGCCGAGCGATGTGGCGCTGGCGGGGTTCAACGGTCTCGACATTCTCGAAGGCTTCCCGCGTGCGCTCGCGACCACCCGCTCGCCGCGCTTCGATATCGGGGTGCAGGCGGCGCAGCTTCTGCTGCGCGCCATGGAGGGCGATCTGCCGCAGGAAGAGCGGAAAATGGTGTTCCCCGTGGAGATTACGCCGGGCGAAACAATCTGAGCCGCCGCGTGATCTAGAGATTGCGCGGGCGCGGAGCGCGTGGCAACCTCGCTTCCATGCTTAAGACGCCATACCTTCTCTTTCTCGGCGACGCTGCCGATCCGCTGGCTGCCAAAGTTGCGCAAGGTGTGCGCGACTGGCGCCCCGAAAACGCTATCGGACAGTTCCGCATGGACGGCTGCAAGGCCGATCTGGGTCTGCCCGATATGACCGTCGCCGAGGCCGTGGAGGCCGGGGCGCAAACGCTTGTTGTCGGCGTGGCCAATCGCGGCGGCGTCATCTCGAAAGACTGGCTCTCCGTGCTGACCGAAGCGCTTGGCGCGGGCATGGATATCGCTTCGGGTCTGCATAACCTTCTGCGCGACGAGCCGGAACTGGTCGCCGCCAGTGGGCATGGCACGAACCTCTTCGATGTGCGCCTGCCGAACCGTTCTTATCCCATTGCAAATGGGGAGAAACGGACGGGCAAGCGCTGCCTCGCGGTCGGAACCGACTGTTCGGTCGGTAAGATGTATACGGCGCTCGCCCTCGAAAAAGCGATGGTCGCGGCGGGCCGCAAGGCGAGCTTCCGCGCGACGGGCCAGACCGGCATTCTCATCACCGGCGAGGGCGTCCCGCTCGACGCGGTGGTCGCGGATTTCATGGCCGGGGCGGTGGAATGGCTTTCGCCCAACAACGACGCCGACCATTGGGATCTCATCGAGGGGCAGGGCAGTCTCTTCCATCCCAGTTTCTCCGGCGTGACGATGGCGCTGATCCATGGCGGCCAGCCCGATGCGCTGATCCTCTGCCATGAGCCGACCCGCACCCATATGCGCGGCCTGCCGGGCTACCAGCTTCCGACGCTCGAAGCCTTGCGCGATCTCGTCCTGCCGATTGCGCAGATCGTCAACCCGGCGGTGGAGATCACCGGGGTCTCGATCAACACGGCGGCGCTCGGCGAGGACGAAGCGCTGCGCTACCTCGAAGAGACCGAAAAGCGGATGGGTCTGCCGACGGTGGACCCGTTCCGGCAAGGCGCGGAGCGGCTGGCGGAGGCGCTTTCGTGAAGCGCGAGATCAGCCGCGAAAGTTTCCCCCTCAAGGGCACCTTTGCGATTTCTCGCGGGGCGCGCACCCATCAGGATGTGCTGACCCTCCGTCTTGCGGATGGCGCCTCGCGGGCCTGGGCGGAATGCACGCCTTACGGCCATAATGGCGAAACGCTCGACAGCGTGACGGCGCAGATCGAGAGCATCGCGCCCGAAATCTCCCGCGCCGAATTGCAGGACGCCCTGCCACCCGGCGCGGCCCGCGCAGCCATCGACAATGCGCTCTGGGATCTGGAGGCCAAGCAATCGGGCAAACGGGTGTGGGAGTTGATGAACCTGCCCGCGCCGAAGCCCGTGGAGACGGCCTTTACCCTCTCGCTCGCCAGCCCCGAGGGGATGGAGGAGAAGGCGCGCGAAGCCGCGTCCATGCCGCTGCTCAAGGTCAAGCTTGGCGGCGACGGCGATGTGGCCCGGATCGAAGGGGTTCGCCGCGGTGTGCCGAATGCGCGGATCATCGTGGACGCGAATGAGGGCTGGAGCGTCGATCAATATCTCGAACTCATGCCGGTGTTTGAGCGGCTCGGCATCGCCATGGTCGAGCAGCCCTTCAAACCCGATGAGGACGATGTGCTGCTGGAATTGCCGCGCCCCGTCCCGGTCTGCGCGGACGAGGCGTGCCATACCCGCGCCGATCTGCCAAACCTCAAGGGCAAATATGACTTCATTAACATCAAGATGGAAAAGACCGGCGGGCTGACCGAAGCGCTGGCGCTGCGCGACGCCGCGCGGGCCGAGGGGTTCAAGATCATGGTCGGCTGCATGATGGGCACCTCGCTCGGCATGGCGCCCGGCCTCATCGTCGCGCAAGGGGCTGAGATCGTCGATCTCGACGGCCCGCTCTGGATGAAGCGCGACCGCGACAACGCGTTGAAAATCGACGGGCAGGGGATCCACCCGCCCGCAAGACAGCTTTGGGGGTAGCCATGGAGCGCACAGTTTACGTCAACGGTCATTTCCTGCCCGAGAGCGAGGCGACGATCTCGGTTTTTGATCGCGGGTTCCTCATGGCCGATGCGGTGTATGAAGTGACCACGGTGATCGACGGCAAGCTGATTGATTTCGATGGCCATATGGAGCGCCTGCGCCGCTCGCTCGGCGAGTTGGGGATGCGCGAGCCGGATGAAATGGATGAGCTGATTACGCTGCACCGAGAAATCCTCGGCCTCAATAACCTTAACAATGGCCGGATTTACCTACAGGTGACGCGCGGCATCGCAGATCGGGATTTCTCCTATGACCCGGAGATGAAGCCGAGCGTCGTGCTGTTCAGCCAGGAAGCGCCCTGCATCAACGCGCCGCAGCGCCATAAGGGCATCAAGGTCGCGACCCTCGATGACATTCGCTGGAAGCGGCGGGACATCAAGACGACCCAGCTTCTCGCCCCGAGCCTCGCCAAGATGGAGGCGAAAAAACGCGGTGCGGATGATGCGTGGATGGTCGAGGATGGCTATGTCACCGAAGGCACGTCCAATAACGCCTTTATCGTCAAGGATGGCAAGCTGATCACGCGGCCTCTCTCCACCGATATTCTGCATGGCATCACCCGCGCGGCGGTGCTGCGTTATGCCGCAGAGGCCGGGATTGAACTCGAAGAGCGCGCCTTCACCGTCGAGGAGGCGCTGGAGGCGGATGAAGCCTTCATCACCTCGGCAAGCGCGATTTGCTGGCCGGTCACGGAGATTGACGGGCAGCGGGTCGGCGGCGGTCAGCCCGGTCCGGTCGCGCGGCGTGTTGGCGATCTCTATCTCGAAGAGGCCATGAAACGCGCCCGCTAGCCGGGTTTCGGTTTGACTTTAGCGCTTTGAATCGCCACCTCTCCGCTCAACCAAGAAGAGAGGATGACCATGGCCGAGTCGGAACGTCGCAAGGCGCGCAGCACGTCTTTGCTCGAAATTCGCAATTCTAAAGTCAGTGATATTCCCGAGATCATTGCGCTCTGCCGCAAGGTCTATCCAGGCGAGGACGCGTATACCGCCGGTCAGCTTCGCGGTCAGATCGCGGCCTTCCCGGAGGGCCAGTTCGTCGCGCTTTACGAGGGCGAGGTGGTGGGCTTCGCCGCGACCTTCCGCATAAAGGAGCGGGTCGCGCTCGCCGATCATAGCTGGGAAGAGGTCACGGGTGGCGGCTATGGCTCGCGTCACGATGGCAAGGGCGAGTGGCTTTACGGCATGGAAGTCTGCGTCGATCCCGACCGCCGCCGCTTGCGCATCGGCCAGCGTCTCTACGCCGCGCGCCGCCGTCTTTGCTCCGATCTGGAGCTGAAGGGTATCGTCTTTGGCGGGCGGATGCCGGGCTATCTGCGGCGCAAGAAACAATTTGCCAATCCCGATGCCTATCTCGACGCCGTGCGCGAGCAGGAAATCCGCGACTCCACGCTGAATTTCCAGATGAAAGCCGGATTCGAGCCGGAGCGCGTGCTGCATAACTATAACCCGCATGACAAACCCTCGGGCGGCCACGCGGTGCTGATGAAATGGGAAAACCCCTATTTCTCCGAAGATCGCGGGTCGCAACCGCTGACGCGCGGCGATGTGGATGTGGTGCGCGTCGCCTCGATCCAGTTCGAAGCGCGCGAGTTCGACAGCGAAGAGCAGTTTTACGACCGGGTGGATTATTTCGCCCGCATGGCCGCTGATTATGGCAGCGATTTCGTGGTCTTCCCGGAGTTCTTCACCCTCTCGCTCCTGACCCTCGACGAACCGCTCGGCCCGGTTGAGGCGATCCGCCGCCTGACCGAACACACGCCGACCTTCACGGACCGCCTGCGCGGCATCGCGGTCTCGCGGAACATCAACATCATCGGCGGCTCGCACCCGACCGAGACCGATGACGGCGATATCCAGAATGTCAGCTTCGTCTTCCTGCGCGACGGCACCGTCCACGCACAGGAAAAGCTGCACCCGACGCCCGATGAGCGCAGCGTCTGGAACATCAAGGGCGGCGACGAGATCAACGTGATCGACACCGATTGCGGCCCGATTGGCGTCGCGATCTGCTATGACAGCGAATTCCCCGAGATTCACCGCCGTCTGGTGGATCAAGGCGCGCGCATCGTGTTCACGCCCTTCTGCACGGACACACGCCACGGCTATCTGCGCGTGAAATATTGCTGTCAGGCCCGCGCGGTGGAGAATCAGTGCTATATCGTCACCTCCGGCGGGATCGGCCTGCTGGACGATGTCGAAAACCTCGACATGCAATACAGCCAGTGCGGCATCTACACCCCCTGCGATTTTCCCTTTGCGTGGAACGGCATCGCGGCGGAGGCGTCCGAGAATGTCGAGATGGCGGTGATTGCGGATCTCGACCTCGGCAAGCTCGACTGGGCCCGCCGCGAAGGCTCCGTGCGCAACCTGCGCGACCGCCGCTTCGATCTCTACAAAGTCGCGTGGAAGGATGGCGGCTAAAGCGCGCACCCCAGCGGGCGCGCCGTTTCCATAAACGCGCGCCCGGCCCAGAAATTCGGGATTTGACGCTTGTTACGCTTTCTATGTGCGTCTGATTATGTTAGCGCATGACAGAATCCAGTAGCCCCCGAAGGAGAGCCCATGCGTCGTGATCGGAATGTCAAAATCGTTGCCACGCTTGGCCCGGCTTCAGATAGCAAGGAAATGATCCGTAAGCTGTTTCTGGCCGGGGCAGATGTCTTCCGCCTGAATATGAGCCACGGCACCCATGACGAGGTCGCCGGACGCCACAAGCTGATCCGCGAAATTGAGGCCGAATTGCAGCGCCCGATTTGCATTCTCGCCGATTTGCAGGGGCCGAAACTGCGCTGCGGCGTGTTTGCGGATGGTCCGGTGGAGATCACCGAGGGGCAGAAATTCCGTTTCGATCTGGACGACACGCCGGGCGACAAGAGCCGCGTGCAGCTTCCCCATAAAGAGATCTTTCAGGCGCTGGAGGTCGGCTCGACCCTGCTCGTCAATGACGGCAAACTGCGCCTCAAGGTGCTGGAATGTGGCCCGGATTACGCCGATTGCGAGGTGGTTGTGGGCGGCGATATTTCCAACCGCAAAGGCGTGAATGTGCCCGATGTGGAGCTTCCGCTCGCCGCGCTGTCGGAGAAGGACCGCAAGGATCTCGAATTCGTCTGCGATCTCGGGGTGGACTGGCTGGCGCTCTCCTTCGTGCAGCGGGCGAGCGATGTGGAGGAGGCGCGCAAGCTCGCCAAGGGCCGCGCAACGATCATTTCCAAGATCGAAAAACCCGCGGCGGTGAAGAATATCGACGCGATTATTGCCGCCACCGATGGCGTGATGGTCGCGCGCGGCGATCTCGGGGTGGAATTGCCGGTGCAGGATGTGCCGCCGATCCAGAAACGCCTCGTGCGCCGTTGCCGCGCGGCGGGCAAGCCGGTGATCGTCGCGACCCAGATGATGGAAAGCATGATCGAAAGCCCGGTGCCGACCCGCGCCGAGGTGTCCGATGTGGCGACCGCGATCTATGAGGGCGCCGATGCGGTGATGCTTTCAGCGGAATCCGCGGCGGGCGCCTATCCGATCGAGGCTGTGCAGACGATGAACAACGTCGCCATCGAGGTCGAGAAGGACGAGACCTATGCCCAGGTCATCACCAATTCGCGCACCCCGGCCCGTGACACTGTCTCCGACGCGATCACCACGGCGGCCCGCGAGATTGCCGAGACCATCGACATCAAGGCCATCGTCTGCTTCACCGAAAGCGGGACCACGGCGACCCGCGCCTCGCGCGAACGGCCGCTGATCCCGATCATTGGCCTCACGCCGAATGAGCAGACGGCCCGCCGTCTCAGCCTTTACTGGGGCGTCCATGCCGTCCCGAAAGTCGAGGCGACCCGCTTTAAGGAAGCGGTGATCGGCGCGGTGCGGGCGGCGAAGGAGTATAATTTCGCCGGTCCCGACGACATGATTGTCGTCGTTGCGGGGGTGCCCTTCGGAACGCCGGGCTCGACCAACATTCTGCGTGTCGCGCCCGTCGATGAGCGCAAGGTCTATGAAGGCGACAGCTAACGCGCCCAAACATCTCCTCTTGCGAATCCACAGGCGCGGCGGTATAAGCCGCGCTTCAACCGTCAGGCTGGCCGAAATGGGCTGCCATGTCTGGCAAATGACCACTCCAGATCAGGAGACCGAAATGCCCAAGATGAAGACGAAGTCGGGCGCGAAAAAGCGCTTCAAGATGACCGCCTCCGGGAAGGTCAAAGCGGGTCAGGCTGGCAAACGCCACGGCATGATCAAGCGCACCAACAAATTCATTCGCGACGCGCGCGGCACCACGCTTCTTTCCGAAGCCGATGCCAAGATCGTCAAGAAATACATGCCGTATAACCGTTAAGGAGACAGAGACATGCGCGTAAAAGGTGGTACCGTCACCCATGCCCGTCACCGGAAGGTTGTAAAGGCCGCAAAAGGCTATTACGGCGCTCGCAGCCGTAACTTCCGCACAGCGACCCAAGCGGTTGACAAGGCACAGCAATATGCAACCCGCGACCGCAAGAACCGCAAGCGCAATTTCCGCGCGCTGTGGATCCAGCGGATCAACGCGGCGGTTCGCGCTCATGATGAGGCGCTGAGCTACAGCAAATTCATCAACGGCCTGACCAAAGCGGGCATCGAGGTGGACCGCAAAGTCCTCGCCGATCTCGCCATTCACGAACCCGATGCGTTCGGTGCGATCGTCGATCAGGCGAAAGCGGCGCTCTAAGCCCTCCGCGACAAAATGCACAAAACCCCGCCCATTCGGCGGGGTTTTTTCTTTGCGCTCTGGTGGTTTGGCGGGCGGATGCTTACTCTAGAAAGAGACCCCAAACTGAGACCGTCCATGCGCCGCATCCTCCGATTCATCCGCGCCGAAAAGGCCCTGCTCGCCGTCCTCGCGATGCTGGCTCTCTATACCGGCCTCGCGAGTGATCCCGCCATCAACCCGTCGGGCGGCGCGCTCGCCCTGCCGATGTTCGCGGCGCTGCTGATCGTCATGATCTGGGGCGCATCCGGGGTCCAGAAACACGCGGACGGGGTGGCCGAACTCATCGGCGAGCCGCTCGGCACACTCGTCCTCACCCTCTCCGTCGTCGGCATCGAGGTTGGCCTCATTTCCTCGGTCATGCTGTCGGGCGAAAGCAACCCAACCCTCGCCCGCGACACCATGTTTGCCGTGCTGATGATCGTCCTCAACGGCCTCGTGGGCCTCTCGCTCCTGCTCGGCGCGGCCCGCCATGTCGAACAGCAATACAACTTCCAGGGCGCGCGGGCCTTCCTCTCGGTCATCCTCCCGCTCGCCGTCTTCGCGCTGATCCTGCCCGCCCACACGGTCTCGACCGACGCGCCGACCTTCTCCACCTTTCAGGCGGTGTTCTTCTCGGCGGTCACGCTGGTCCTTTATGTCATCTTCCTCGTGATCCAGACGACCCGCCACCGCTCCTATTTCGTGGAGCCGGACGAGCCCGCGCCGCAAGGCCCGCATCACGCCCGCTACAGCGCGCTGACCCATGCGATCCTGCTCCTCGCGACGCTCCTGCCGATCATCCTGCTCTCCAAGGGGCTCGCCAAATATGTCGATTACGGCATCTCCGGCTTCGGCCTGCCGGTCGCCTTGGGCGGTGTGCTGATCGCGGCGATTGTCCTCGCGCCCGAAGGCATGTCCGCCGTCAAGGCCGCCCGCGCGAACCTTCTGCAACGCGCCGTCAATCTCTGCCTCGGCGCGGCGCTTTCGACCATCGGCATGACGGTCCCCGCCGTCCTCGCCATCGGCCTGATCCTCAACAAGGACATCGTCCTCGGCCTCGGCCCGGTGAACCAGATCCTGCTGGCGCTGACCCTGCTCTGCACCACATGGACCTTCGGCTCCGCCCGCACCAATGTCCTGCAAGGCGCGGTCCATCTCGTCCTCTTCTTCGCCTATCTTGCCCTCATCTTCTCGCCGTAAAGCGGGGACATGCTTGCAAGTCCCGCCCGCCCGCGCTAACCCCGTGAGCGGGCGGCAAATGAGGCATTTATGGACGATCTGGGCGCATTGAAATCACGCATCCTCGGCGAGATCGACGGGGCAGGGGACGAGGCCGCGCTGGAGGCGCTGCGGGTCTCCACCGTGGGCAAAAAAGGCGAGGTCTCGCTGAAAATGCGCGAGCTGGGGAAAATGACCCCGGAGGAGCGCCAGACGGCGGGTCCGGCGCTTAACGCGTTGAAAGACGAGATCAATTCCGCGCTGGTCGCCAAGAAAGCCGCCCTTGGCGATGCGGCGCTGGCCGAACGCCTCAAGGCCGAATGGCTCGACGTCTCCCTCAGCCCGCGGCCTCAACAGCTAGGCTCCATCCATCCGATTTCGCAGGTGACCGAGGAAGTCACCGCCATTTTCGCCGATATGGGCTTCGCGGTCGCCGAAGGCCCGCAGATCGAGACGGACTGGTATAATTTCGACTCGCTCAACATCGTGCCCGAACACCCGTCGCGGCAGGAGATGGACACGTTTTACATGCACCGCGCGGAAGGCGACGACCGCCCGCCCCATGTGCTGCGCACCCACACCAGCCCGGTGCAGATCCGCCATATGGAAGCCAATGGCGCGCCCTGCCGCGTCATCGCGCCGGGCCGCGTCTACCGCGCCGATTACGACCAGACCCACACCCCGATGTTCCATCAGGTCGAGGGCATGGCGATCGACAAGGACATCTCCATGGCCAACCTCAAATGGGTGCTGGAAGAGTTCTGCCGCGCGTTTTTCGAGATCGACGATGTGGAGCTGAAATTCCGCGCCTCCCACTTCCCCTTCACCGAACCCTCCGCCGAGGTCGATATCCGCTGTTCATGGGAAGATGGGCAACTCAAGCTCGGGCAGGGCGATGACTGGATGGAAATCCTCGGCTCCGGCATGATGCACCCCAAAGTGCTGAAAGCGGGCGGTATCGATCCGGACACCTATCAGGGCTTCGCCTTCGGCATGGGCATCGACCGCATCGCCATGCTGAAATACGGAATCCCGGATTTGCGGGCCTTCTTTGACAGCGATTTGCGTTGGTTGCGGCATTACGGGTTCGGGGCACTTCAAGTGCCGACGCTGCGGGGGCGGGTGTGATGTGCCTGACTGCTGTATTCCTACAGCCTCGGACGTTGCAAACATGATTTCCGCCATCGCTTCACTCATATCTGCGGGAGCTTTGGTTACGGGGGTCGCTGTCGCGTGGAAGGGGCTAGATTCATGGAAAAGAGAGAAGCTTGCAGTTAAACGCGCCGATCTTGGCGAAGAGCTAATTGCTCTGGCTTCTGACATTTCCTTTAAACTTAGCGCTATCAGGTCTCCTTTTGGTCATCCAGCGCCAGATGGAGACGAGAACGAGGATACCTATGATTTAAGACGACGCATTCAAGAACTTATGGGTTTAGACGAGGAATATCTAAAGCTTCGTCGGCTACAAGTGAGACAAAAATATTTATTTGGCTCAGAAGAAGTTGATAACGCGATAAGTCAAATTTTTGACGGGCGAAGTCGATTATTAAATTCACTTATAAAGAGGGTCCGCCAGATTGCACGACAAACTCCTTCAAGTGAACGACAGTTGGATGAATTAGATCTTCTGGAAAATACTATCTTCGAGGATGGTGGAGATTCAGACGAGTTCAAAGCGCATATAGACAACGCGATATCTATTATCGAGGATCGCATGATCCCGTTGATACGTTTAGGGGAAAGATAATGAAATTCACCCTCTCCTGGCTCAAAGAGCATCTCGACACCGACGCCTCTCTCGATGAGATCACCGAGGCGCTGACCGATCTTGGCCTTGAGGTCGAAGGGGTGGAGAACCCCGCCGACCGTCTGCCGTTCAAGATCGGCAAGGTTCTGACCGCCGAAAAGCACCCCGATGCGGACAAGCTCAAGCTCTGCACCGTGCTGACCGAAAAGGGCGAGCAGCAGATCATTTGCGGCGCGCCCAATGCGCGGGCGGGCATTCATGTGGTGGTCGCGCAGCCCGGCGATTACGTCCCCGGCATCGACACGACGATTCAGGTCGGCAAGATCCGCGGGATCGAGAGCCAGGGCATGATGGCCTCCGAGCGCGAGCTGGAGCTGTCCGATGAGCATGACGGGATTATCGAATTGCCGGAGGACGCGCCGGTGGGTCAGCTTTTCGTCGATTATGCGGGGCTGAATGATCCGGTGATCGACATCGCGATCACGCCGAACCGTCCCGACGCGCTTGGCGTGGCCGGGGTTGCGCGGGATCTCGCCGCGCGCGGGCTCGGCACGCTCAAGACGCCGGGAATTGAAACGGTCAGTGGAAAATTTGAATCCCCGATCAAGATTTCGATTGAGGATACCAATGCCTGCCCCGCCTTCTACGGTCGCCTCGTGCGCGGCGTGAAGAACGGCCCCAGCCCCGACTGGCTCCAACAGCGTCTGAAAGCCATCGGTCTGCGCCCGATTTCCGCGCTGGTGGACATCACCAACTACATGACCTTCGACCGCAACCGCCCGCTGCATGTGTTTGATGCGAAGAAGCTTAAGGGCAATCTGTCGGTGAAACTCGGTCAGGGCGGCGCGAAGTTTTTGGCGCTCGACGAAAAGACCTACACGCTCGACGATGAGATGACCGCCGTGTGTGACGAGAGCGGCGTTGTCGGCCTCGGCGGCGTGATGGGCGGCGAGGATACGGGCGTCGATGAGAACACTGTGGACGTGTTCATCGAGGCCGCGCTGTTTGACCCGAAACGCACCGCGATGACGGGCCGGAAGCTGAAAATCAACTCCGACGCCCGCTATCGGTTCGAGCGCGGCGTGGACCCGGAATTTGTCGCCGAGGGCATGGAAATGGCGACGCAGCTTGTGCTGGACCTCTGCGGCGGCGAGCCGTCCGAGGTCGTGGTGGCGGGCGCGATCCCGGACACCGCGCGCAGCTACACGCTCGACCCGGCGCGGCTGATCTCGCTTGTTGGCATGGAGATTGCGCCGGAGGAGCAGAAGCGGATACTGGAAGCGCTCGGCTTCACGGTCTCCGGCGACGGACCGTTTGAGGTCGCCGTGCCAAGCTGGCGGCCCGATGTGGGCGGCGAGGCGGATCTGGTGGAGGAGGTGGCCCGCGTCGCCTCACTCTCCAAACTCGTCGGCCAGCCCTTGCCGCGCCCGGCGGGTGTCGCGCGCCCGCTGCTGACCCCGATGCAGACCCGCCTGACCTCGGCCCGCCGCGCGCTGGCGGCGCAGGGTCTGAATGAGGCGGTGACCTATAGTTTCATCGATCAGAAGGCTGCCGAGATGTTCGGCGGCGGCACGGATGCGACCCGTGTGGCGAACCCGATTTCCTCGGAAATGAGCCATATACGCCCGGATCTTCTGCCGGGCCTTCTCGCCGCGGCAGCGCGCAATCAGGCGCGCGGTTTTGCCGATGTGGCGCTCTTCGAGTTGGGTCCGGTTTTCGCGGGCGGTGAGCCGGAGGATATGGGCACGCATGCGGGCGCGCTCCGCGTCGGCATGACCGCGCCGCGCAATGCCCATGGCACCCGCCGCGCGGTGGATCTGTTCGACGCGAAAGCCGATGCCGAAGCGATCCTGACAACCCTCGGCGCGCCGGTGGACCGGTTGATGGTGATGCGCAATGCGCCGGACTGGTTCCATCCGGGCCGCTCGGGCGTGCTGTCGCTCGGCCCGAAGAACCCGCTGGCGGCCTTTGGGGAGTTGCACCCCAAAGTGCTGGAGGCATTCGGCATCAAGGGTGCGGCGGTGGCGGTGACGCTTTATCCATCGAATATCCCCTTCCCGAAAACGCAGACCGCCACGCGGGCGAAACTTGACGCGCCGGATCTGCAGGCCGTGGAGCGCGATTTCGCCTTTGTCGTGGACGCCGATGTCGCCGTGGAGAGCATGATCAAAGCCGCGAAAGGCGCGGACAAGGCGCTGATCGCGAGCGCCGATGTGTTCGACGTGTTCACTGGCGAGAAAGCGGCGGCGCAGCTTGGCGAGAACCGCAAATCTGTGGCGCTCTCCGTCCGGCTTCAGCCGCGTGAGACGACGCTGAAGGATGCGGATATCGACGCCGTGTCGCAAAAAGTCGTCGCGGCGGTGGAGAAAGCCACGGGTGCGACATTACGTCGCTAAAGGCGTCACGATAAAGTGAACCCGACGAAACCTTTACAGAATTGGCGCTTAGTAATTTGCGCCAATCATTCATGTTGACTGATAGTCACGCTTTGTTAATCACCGCCGCGTGAACCTCAGGAGTAAACAATGATCAACGAATTTAAAGAGTTCATTGCAAAAGGCAATGTAATGGACATGGCGGTCGGTATCATCATCGGCGCAGCCTTCACCGCTATCGTCACCTCGCTGGTGGACGACCTCATCAACCCGCTGATCGGCCTCTTCATCGGCGGTATCGACTTCTCCAGCCTCGCATGGACCTTCGGCGACGGCGAGAACGCAGCGACCTTTGCCTATGGTAACTTCATCATGGCCCTGATCAACTTCCTGATCATCGCATGGGTGGTGTTCCTGCTGGTGAAAGCCGTGAACCGCGCCCGCGACATGGCAACCGGCCCGGAAGAGGAAGCGGTTGAGGAAGAAGCTGGCCCGACCCAGGAAGAGCTGCTCGTTCAGATCCGCGATCTGCTGGCACGTCAGGCGTAAGCCACGTTTTCAGATGTAGATTTTAGCCCCCGGTTGCCGCCGGGGGCTTTTTCATGTGATTTGCAGGCCGATGAGCAGGACGCCGAGCCCGGCGAAGATCGCGCCGAGCGCCTGACGGGTGGCCGCGCCGACGACGAGCGCGGCGATGGCGGCGAGAAGGCGCACGGGTTCGGTTTCGCCGCCGGTTGCCGCGGGCCAGATGACGGCCGGGGCGACGAGGGCGGGCAGGACCGAGACCGGCACGTAGCGCAAGAGGCGAAGCGCCCAGCGGGGCATTTTCCGGTCGCCCAGAAGGCCGAGGAAGGAGAAGCGGAGCAGGAAGGTTCCGACCCCGAGGCAGACGATCACCGCCCAGATTTTTGCGTCATCCATGGCGGCGCTCCTGTGCGATTTCGAGAAGCGCGCCGGTCACCATGCCCACGCCGCCAGCGATGATGAGCCAGAGCTGGTAAGGCACAATGCGGTAGAGTAGCAGTGCGGTGAGGCTGGCCGCGACGGCTGCGCCCGCTGACGGGAAGCGGCGCATGGCCGGGGCGAAGAGCGAGATGAAGGTGATGGGGACGGCGAAATCAAGGCCGATATCGTCGGGGAAGGTGGTGCCGAACGCGGCCCCGGCCCAAGTGGAGAGATACCAGAGAGGCACGATCGGGATGCAGGTGCCGAAATAATAGCCCATCTTGTCCGCCACCGAGAGGGCCGGGTTCTCGACATATTCCCGCTCGGCGATGGCGAAGGTCTGGTCGACCATCATATAGGCCATGGCGGCGCGCTGCCCGAGCGGGGCGGAGCCGACATGGGTGGTCATGGAGGCGGAATACATCACCATGCGCAGGTTAATGGCGAGGCCGGTCAGCAGGATGATGAGGAAGGGCGCGTTCTCGGTCAGAAGCTGCGTCGCCGTGAATTGCGAGGCGCCCGCGATCACCATGATGGTCATCGCCATGGTCTGCGTCATGGTAAAGCCCGCCGCCTGCGCGACGACGCCGTAGAGCAAGCCGAAAGGGGCGATGACGAGCATCATCGGAAGCGCATCGCGCAGGCCCCGTTGCCAATGTCGTGTCATGGGAAGACGCCTTTCACCTCAAACCGTCCGCCGCGATGCTAGGCAAAGCGGCGGGAGAGTTCCAGAGGGGGATCAGGCTTTTTTCGCCGAAAGAATAAGCGCGTAGGCGCGGCCCGTGCGGCTGTCGGCGAGGGCGGCAAGATTGTCGTCGCTGCCTTCGGTCGCGATCTCGGCCAGCACTTCGCGGAAGCGTTTGGCAAAGACATCGGCGGCGTCGGCGAAAATCGGGTCGGCGGTCATCTTGCCGCGAACGGTTTCGGCGATGTCAGAGCCTTCATGCTGGGCGACGGAGGCGCCCTCATCGCCTTCGGCATGGGCGCGCCAGAGCGCCGCATCGGCCCGGCCCTGACGCAGATCATCGACGAAAATGCTGTCATCGGAGAGTGCGTTCAGCAGATCCTCGGCGGCGCGCATCAGCGCGGCCATTTCGGGCTGGCTGCGGACCTTGCGGACCAACGCGCGGCCCTCGGCGGTGTTGAACGGGAAGTCCAGCGCGCCGATCACGTCATTGACGGTCAGATCCTCGCTAGGCGGCGCGGTTGGCGCAGCGGGAGCGGGCGCGGATTGCGGCGCGCGCGGCGCAGCGGAGGTCTCAGAGAGCGCGGGCTGCGCGCGACCGGGATTGGCAGAGCGGTCGAGCAGGCGGCGCAGTTTGGCGTCAATCGCCTCCAGCTTTTCGCTCGGGTCGTGCTGCTGCGGGAGGGCCGCGATCAGCGCCTCCACGTCGATTTTGCCATCGGCACCGGCCACCGCGGCTTGGCGAATACGGCTCGCATCGCTCATCCGGCCTTCGAGACGATCGACCTGCGCCGCAAGCCGCGCCGCGCTTTGCGCCAGATTGCCCGCGACGAGAAAGAACACCACCGGCAGGAGACCCGCCAGCAGGAAAATCATGACTTCGAGGAACACGGCGGCCCGCGGTGCGGCGCCGCCGAAGAAGAAGCCCGCGCCGTAAATGGCGACGAGAACCAGCCAGACGACCGAGGCAATCCCGGCGATCCGCCAGTAGAGGGGCAGGGTGCGAAACTGCGCGACGCCGCCATTCAGCCGGTTCTTCACATCAGACATATTTGATCTCTAGGATTTCGTAAGACCGCTCGCCGCCGGGGGTTTTCACCTCGACGGAGTCGCCCTCTTCCTTGCCAATCAGCGCCCGTGCGAGCGGCGATTTGATGTTGAGCAAGTTGCGCTCGATATCGGCCTCCTGCTCGCCAACAATCTGATAGCTCTTCTCTTCTTCGGTGTCCTCATCGACGAGACGCACCGTTGCGCCGAATTTGATCGGACCCGACAGATTTGCGACCCGGATCACCTCGGCGCGGCTGATGACGCTTTCGAGTTCCTTGATCCGGCCCTCGATAAAGCTCTGTTTCTCGCGCGCGGCGTGATATTCCGCGTTCTCCGACAGATCGCCATGCTCGCGCGCTTCGGCAATCGCCGAAATAACCGCCGGGCGTTCTTCACTTTTTAACTGCTTGAGTTCACGGTTTAAGTCGTTGAACCCAGTCTCGGTCATCGGAATTTTTTCCATGATGGCCCTGTTATCTTTGCTGCTTCACAAATTTTGACGATAGGATGTCACCAAGGGAGGTGCAAGGCGAAGCATAGGCTTTCCCGTTAGACGTGCTGTTTTAATTGACCTGCACGTCAATTTTGCTTAGCCAATGAGAAAGCCAGGACCTAGCCGGGAGGAAATTGGATGTCCGAGCATCAGCGCGAGTCGATGGAATATGATGTTGTGATCGTGGGGGCAGGGCCATCGGGGCTCTCCGCGGCGATCCGCCTGAAGCAGGTCAATCCAGACATTTCCGTGGTGGTTCTGGAGAAAGGCTCCGAAGTCGGGGCGCATATTCTCTCCGGCGCGGTCCTCGATCCGATCGGCATCAACACGCTCATCCCCGATTGGAAAGAGAAGGGCGCGCCCATCTCCGTCGAGGTGAAAGAGGACAAGTTCCTCATGCTGGGCGAGGAAGGCTCCATCGGCATCCCGAATTTCCCGATGCCGCCGCTGATGAGCAATCACGGCAATTACATCGTCTCCATGGGCAATGTCTGCCGCTGGTTGGCGGAGCAGGCTGAGGCGCTGGAGGTCGAGATTTTCCCCGGCATGGCGTGTTCGGAACTGGTGTATGAAGGCGACCGGGTGAAGGGCGTCGTCGCCGGTGAATTTGGCCGCGCGGAAGATGGCTCCGAAGGGCCGGATTACGAGCCGGGCATGGAGCTTCACGGCAAATATGTGATGTTTGCCGAAGGCGTGCGCGGGTCGCTCTCCAAGCAACTCATTGAAAAATATGCGCTTGATTCCGGAAAAGAGCCGCAGAAATACGGCATCGGCATGAAAGAAATCTGGGAGATCAAGCCGGAGAACCATTCCGAAGGCCGTGTCGTCCACACCATGGGCTGGCCGCTTGGGAAGAATGCGGGCGGCGGCTCCTTCATCTATCACGCCGAAAACAATCAGCTTTTCATCGGCTTCGTGGTGCATCTGAATTATCAGAATCCGCATCTGTATCCGTATATGGAATTCCAGCGGCTCAAGCATCACCCGGAGATCGCCAAGCTGCTCGAAGGTGGCAAGCGCGTGTCTTACGGCGCGCGAGCGATCACGGAAGGCGGCTGGCAGTCCATGCCGAAGCTGACCATGCCGGGCGCGGTGCTGCTCGGCTGCTCCGCCGGGATGGTCAATGTGCCGCGCATCAAGGGCAATCATAACGCGATGCTCTCGGGGATCGCGGCGGCGGAAGCGGCGGCCGAAGCGCTGGCGGCGGGCCGCGAAGGCGACGAGCTGGAGGCTTACGAGACGGCGGTGCGCAACGGCGAGATCGGCAAGGATCTCAAGCGCGTGCGCAACGTCAAACCGATGTGGTCCAAGGTTGGGATGCTCGGCAGCCTGATGCTCGGCGGGATCGATATGTGGGTGGCCAATGTCACCGGCTGGAACCCGTTCGGCACGTGGAAACATGGCAAGACCGACGCGGAAGCCACCGGAAAGGCGGAAGATTTCGCGCCGATCACCTATCCCAAGCCCGATGGCAAGATCAGCTTTGACCGCCTCACCAATGTCAGCTTCTCGGCGACCAACCATGCGGAAGGCCAGCCGAGCCACCTGAAGCTCAAAGACCCGAATATCCCGGTCGATGTGAACCTTCCGGTCTATGCCGGGCCGTCGCAACGCTATTGCCCGGCGGGCGTTTACGAATTTCTGGAGGATGACGGCAAACCGGTTTTCCGCATCAACAGCCAGAACTGCGTCCACTGTAAAACCTGCGATATCAAGGACCCGTCCCAGAATATCGTCTGGACGACCCCGCAGGGCGGCGAAGGACCGAACTACCCGAATATGTAAGTTTGCGCGGCGTGCCGTTGATCTCGGCGCGCCCTGCGCATAGGGTTCCTGCAAAACTGAGCAGGATCCTTATGCGCCGGATAATTTCGCTAGCTTTCGCCCTGACCATCGGGGCTTCCCCGCTGACCGCAGACACCATGGCCGGCCCTTATCTCGCCGCGACTCATGCCGACCGGATGGCGGATTTCACGGTGGCGGGCGAGTATTACACCGAAGCGCTGGCGCAGGATCCCGAAAATTTCTTTTTGATTCAGAACGCGCTTTACACGCGCATCGCGGCGGGGGATCTCGACGGGGCGACCGAGTATGCGCGACGGCTCCTTGAGAGCGAGGGGCCGAAGGAGCTCGCGGTCCTGCACATCATCTCCATGGCGATGCGCGACAATGACTTTGGCCGCGCCAATACGATTCTCGCGGAGAATCGGCTGGAGCTGAATGCGCTCGTCCGCGCGCTCGTGACCGGCTGGATCACGGCGGCGAATGGCGGCGTCGAAGAGGCGCAGGCGCAGTTTAATGAAATGAGCACCAACCCGATCATGCGTTTTTACGGGCGCTTCCATGAGGGCCTGATCCGCGCGATGGTCGGCGATTACGAGGGCGCCGACGCGGCTTTTACCAATGGCGAAGGCGATGCCTCCACGATCCACCGCGGCGGGCTCATCATCCGCGCGACGGTTCTCTCGCAGATTGATCGCGGGGATGAAGCGATTGCGCTGCTGCAAGACGCGCTCGCCAATGGGGCGCAGGATGAGGAGGTCTCGGCCCTGCTTGCGCGGCTTGAAGCAGGCGAAACCATTCCCTTTAACCAGATTCGCACCGCCAAGGATGGTCTGGCCGAGGCGTTTTACGATGTCGCGCTGGCGCTCGATGGCGACGGCGCGTCGCGTTTGAGCCTCGTCTATGCGCGCTACGCGCAGGCGCTGGCGGCTGAGAAGATCGATTATGCGCTGCTGACCGCCGATTTGCTCGACAGTCTGGGGCAGTATGACCTCGCCTCCGCCGCGCTCGCCGAGATGCCGGAAGACAGCCCGCGCGCGATGGAAGTGGGCCTCGCTCGCGCCGACATTCTCGCGGCGGGGGAGCGCGATGAGGAGGCTTTGGCGCTTCTGGTTGATCTGCGAAACCGGTTCAGCGACGAGCTTCTGGTCCACAGCAAACTCGGCGATCTTTACCATAGTATGGAGCGTTACGAGGAGGCGAATGCAGCCTATGGCGAGGCGATTGCCCGCATCAATGGCGAGCCGCGCAACGCCCATTGGGTGCTGTTTTACCAGCGCGGCGCGGTGCGAGAACAGCTTCGGCAATTTGAGGGATCGGAGGCCGATTTGCGGCAGGCGCTGGAACTGGAACCGGGTCAACCGATCGTGCTGAACCATCTCGGTTACTCGCTTGTGGAGCAGGGTAGGCTGGTCGAAGAAGCGCAGCAGATGATTGAGGAAGCCGTCGCCGCAGACCCGCAAAACGCTTATATCATTGATAGTTTGGCATGGGTTCGCTACCGCCTCGGGGAATATGAAGCTGCGGTGGAGCCGATGGAGGAAGCGATTTCGCTGATGCCGGAGGACGTGACGCTGAACGATCACCTCGGCGATATTTACGCGCGCGTCGGCCGGATGCGCGAGGCGCGGGTGCAGTGGCAGCGGGCGCTGTCGCTGGAGCCGGATGAAGAGATGGCGACGCGGATTCGCGAAAAACTTGACGAGGGTATCGAGGCGCTGGACCGGCAGGATGCCCAATAAGGATCCGGGCTTCGCGCCGGCGAAAATTAACCTTGCTTTGCATGTGACGGGGCAGCGGCCTGACGGGCTGCACCTGCTCGACTCGTTGGTGGTGTTCGCGGGTGTGGGCGACCGGTTACGCTATGCCCCGGGCGGGACGCTGACGCTGGAGGTCAAGGGGCCGTTTGGGCCGGATCTGGACGGTGAGGCAGACAATCTCATCCTTCGCGCGGCGCGTTTGTGCGGGGCGGGCGGCACGTTTTTGCTGGAAAAAAATCTGCCCGTCGCGTCGGGAATCGGCGGCGGGTCGGCGGATGCGGCGGCGACGTTGCGCTTGCTCGCCGAGGCCGGGTTTGCACTTCCGCATGAGGAAGAAATCTTAGCGCTCGGCGCAGATGTGCCGGTGTGTTTGCGCGGCGAAAACTGCATGATGCGCGGGATTGGGGAGGAGATTGATCCGGTTGATCTGCCTGCGCTCCAACTTGTCCTGGTCAATCCGGGCGTCTCCGTTTCAACAAGTGCGGTGTTCAAGGCGCTGGAAGCAAAAGACAATCCAGAAATGACGCCTCTTGCGGACCCGTTCGCGGATTGGCTCCGCGCGCAGCGGAATGACTTGGAAGCGCCCGCAAAGCAAACCGCGCCGGAAATTGCGACGGTGCTAAATGTGCTAGAAGATTCCGGCGCATGGCTCGCCCGGATGTCCGGCTCTGGCGCGACGTGTTTTGGTCTTTTTGAGAGCGCCGACGCGGCGAAAAATGCCGCCGCCGAGATTTCAAATATTAATCCAGAATGGTGGGTGCGCGCGGCTCAGACGACGCGCGAGACCACGAAATCCGGCAATTCCTGAAGCAGATCGCGCATCTCTGATGCGGGCAGCGGATCAAGCGCGGCTTTCGCGCGGGCTGCGTAGTCGAGCGCGGTTTGGCGCGTCGATTCCAGCGTGCCATGTTTGGCGAGAAGGCGCTGCGCTTCGTCGAGATCGGCGTCCTGCTGGTCGCCCTTCTCAATGGTGCGTTTCCAGAAAGCCCGCTCGGTGTCATCGCCCGCAGCAATTGCACGAATAACCGGAAGGGTCAGTTTTCGCTCACGAAAATCATCGCCAGTGTTCTTGCCGAGCGTCTGGCTAACGCCGCCATAATCCAGCACATCATCGACCATCTGGAAAGCGATGCCGAGCGCGTCGCCATAGGCGTGAAGCGCCGCGTTCACCTCGTCTGGCTGCTCCGCGATCACGCCGCCAACCTCGCAAGCCGCCGCGAAAAGCGCTGCGGTTTTGCCGCGAATGACTTGCAGATAGGTGTCCTCGGTCGTCGCGAGCGACGCGGCGGCGGAGAGTTGCAGCACCTCGCCCTCGGCAATCACGGCGGAGGCGTTGGAAAGGATTTCCAGCACCTCAAGCGAACCGGGCGAGACCATCATCTGGAACGCCCGCGCGAAAAGATAATCGCCGACGAGAACCGAAGATTTGTTGTCCCACAACAGGTTAGCGGACGGACGACCGCGCCGTTGGCGGCTTTCATCAACCACATCATCATGAAGCAGCGTCGCCGTGTGGATGAACTCCACCGTCGCCGCGAGGCTGATATGATGCGACCCGTCATAGCCGCACATCCGTGCGCTCGCCAAGGTTAACATGGGCCGCAGACGCTTGCCGCCGGCCTCGACGAGATGCGCGGTGACCTCCGGGATCCGGGGGGCGTGTTCCGACTGCATCCGCATGCGAATTTCACGGTTCACCGCGTCCATATCGTCGGACAACGCGACCTGAAGACGGTCGATCACGGGGCTGATAACGGAGCGGTCGGTCATTGACGGATCCCTTCGCGCAGTCTCAATTGGGGGCGATTGCCGGAGGAGAGCCATGCGCGAAGTGCTTCGCACAAACGACCCAGCCACCCTTGCGTTCGCCCAAGCGGTGCTTCGTTCCGAGGGTATAGAGCCATTCCTGTTCGACGTAAATATGAGCGTTTTAGAAGGCTCTATCGGAATTCTGCCGCGCCGCGTCATGGTGGCGGACAGCGATGCCGAGGATGCGGTCGCGGCACTGCGCGACAATGGGCTGATCGAGACGTGAGCGAGAGCCTCGACGATTTTCTCGGCGGGCGGATCCAGCTTTTTCAGCCTGTTGAGGGATATCGCGCGGGCACGGATCCGGTGTTTTTGGCGGCGGCCGTGCCTGCGAAGCCGGGGCAAAATGTGTTGGAACTGGGCTGCGGGTCGGGCGCGGCGCTTGCCTGCCTTGCTGCGCGAATCGCTGATGTGAAACTTTTGGGTGTGGAAAAACAGGCGGACGCGGCAGAACGGGCGCGCCGCAATCTGGCGCAGAATGGATTTTCCGGGGAGATCGTGACGGCTGATCTCTTCAATCTGCCATCCGGTCTGCGCGAGCGGCAGTTTGACCACGTGATCTTCAATCCCCCCTTTTGGGCGCAACATGCCGGGCATAAAGCGGAAAATCCGCAGCGGGCGCAGTCGCGTCACATGGAGGCAGGCGTTGAGGCGTGGATCGACGCGGCGCTCCGCCGCACGCAGCCAAAGGGCGAGGTCACGCTGATCCATTTGGCGGAGCGGCTCGATGCGATCCTTGCGGCGCTTCACGGACGGGCGGGGGATCTGCGCGTTTTGCCGCTGACGGCGCGAGACGGGCGCGCCGCAGGGAGGGTCATCGTGACCGCGCGCAAAGGGCGCAAAGGCGGGCTAACCCTTTACCCGCCCTTGGTTCTTCACCGGGGCACCACCCATCAGGACGGCGACGAATTTACAAATGACGCACGCGCCATCCTGCGAGATGGTGAAGAAATATGGAATAGATTCAGTTTTTTGTGACAGGTAGGTGACAGATCGGTTTTTCTGTGCTGCACTACTCGAACGGGAACACGTATGGAGGAGCCACCCCGATGAGTGTTGAAAACCATATCAGCAAGCTTCACGAAAAGCATACGGAACTGTCAGACCGGGTGGAGGCGATTCAGCGCAGCCCCGGATCCAGCGACGCCGAAATTGCAGAGCTGAAAAAGCAAAAGCTCAAGATCAAGGAAGAGATCACGCGATTGGAAGGCGCGGGCTAAGCGAAGCCAGCTGAACAAAAAAGGGCGGAGCCGCGGCTCCGCCCTTTCTTTTTGGGGACTCGATCAGACGAGATACTGACCGCCATTTGCCGAGATGGTCGAGCCGGTGATGAAGCCCGCCTCTTCAGACGCCAGGAACACCACGCAGCGCGCGATCTCCTCCGGCTCACCAAGACGGCCAACCGGGATCTGGCCGATGATGGATTCGCGCACCTTCTCCGGCACCGCCATGACCATTTCGGTCGCGATATAGCCGGGGCAGATCGCGTTCACGGTGATGCCTTTTGCCGCACCTTCCTGCGCCAGCGCCTTGGTTAGGCCAAGATCTCCCGCCTTCGCCGCCGAGTAGTTGCCCTGACCGAATTGGCCCTTCTGGCCATTGATCGAGGAAATATTGACGATCCGGCCAAAGCCGCGCTCACGCATTTTCGGCCAGAGCGGGTGGGTCATGTTGAAGATGCCGGTGAGGTTGGTGTTAATCACTTCGTTCCACTGCTCCGGCGTCATTTTGTGGAACGGAGCGTCGCGGGTGATCCCGGCATTGTTGATGAGAATGTCGATCGGGCCGAGCTCATCCTCGATTTTCGCGATCCCGTCGGCGCAGGCGTCGTAATCCGCGACCGACCATTTATAGGTCTTGATGCCGGTCTCTTCGGTGAATTTCGACGCGGCTTCGTCATTGCCGCCATAGGTCGCGGCGACGGTATATCCCGCTTCTTTCAATGCCTTGGAAATGGCTGCGCCGATCCCGCGCGAGCCGCCAGTGACAAGTGCTACACGTGCCATAAATAGTCTCCCTAAGTTTATTTATCTTGTTTTCAGTCGCGCTCAACGCAGAGGGCCACGCCCATGCCGCCGCCGATGCAGAGCGTTGCGAGGCCTTTTTTCGCGTCGCGCTTCTCCATCTCATGCAGCAAGGTTACGAGGACGCGGGCACCGGACGCGCCGATCGGGTGGCCAATCGCAATGGCGCCGCCATTCACGTTAACCTTTTCGGTATCCCAGCCCATCTCCTTGTTCACCGCACATGCCTGCGCCGCGAAGGCCTCGTTGGCTTCAATCAGATCGAGATCCTCGACCTTCCAGCCAGCACGCTTGAGCGCTTTTTGCGAGGCATAGATCGGGCCCGCGCCCATAATTCGCGGGTCGAGACCGGCGGTCGCATAGGCCACAATGCGGGCCAGCGGTTTGACGCCACGCTCTTTGGCGTTTTCTTCACTCATCAACACGACAGCGGCCGCGCCATCATTGAGGCCGGAGGCGTTCCCTGCCGTCACGGACCCCTCTTTCGAGAACGCCGGACGCAGTTTTTCCATGTTTTCCAGCGACGCACCGTGGCGGATATACTCATCATCCTCGACGACCTTGTCGCCTTTGCGGTCCTTCACGGTGAACGGGATGATCTCATCCTTGAACTTGCCGTCCTTCTGCGCCGCTTCCGCGCGGTTCTGGGAGGTCACCGCGAATTTGTCCTGCTCCTCGCGCGAGATTTGCCATTTTTCGGCGACATTCTCGGCGGTTGTGCCCATGTGGTAATTGTTGAACGCGTCCCAGAGGCCGTCATGCACCATCGTATCGGTGAATTTTGCGTCGCCCATTTTCTGGCCTGCGCGCATGGTCGAGGCATGGGGGGACAAGGACATATTTTCCTGCCCGCCCGCGACGACAATATCCGCCTGACCCGTCTGGATTTGCTGCGCACCCAGCATCACGGCGCGAAGGCCCGAGCCGCACACCTGGTTCAGACCCCAAGCCGACGCTTCTTCGGGAAGGCCCGCGAGAATATGCGCCTGACGCGCCGGGTTCTGGCCTTGAGCAGCGGTCAAAACCTGACCCAGAATGGTTTCGTCCACCTCATCCGGCGAGACTTTCGCACGCTCCAGAACGCCCTTGATGACGGCGGCGCCAAGCTCATGCGCCGGAGTTTTGGCGAATGAGCCCATAAAACTCCCCACCGCGGTGCGTCCTGCGGATGCGATTACGACATTGGTCATGCGTGTCTCCCTTACGCGATTAACTTTCTTCGACCGCCACGCAATTTTGTTACAAATAATGGCGGTTTGGGGAAGCTTATGTGGGGCACGCCGGATATTGCAACCGCTAATTCGTGAGCTTTTTACCTTAGGTCACTTCGCGCCGTCTCGTTGCGACACGCGTTTTCGCAATGCTTGTGCAATGCAAAAAAAATGGTAGTTTCGAAATAAATGCACAATTTTTGCAGGGGGAGTGGCAATGGCTGCACGTAAGCGGGTCGAAGGCGAACCCATCGTCATTAAGAAATATGCCAACCGGCGGCTCTATAACACTGAAAAGTCTAGCTATGTGACGCTGGACTCGCTCAGTGAACTGGTGCGCGAAGGGCGTGAATTTGTGGTGCGCGACGCAAAATCCGGGGAAGATATTACCCGGACGGTGCTGGCGCAGATCATTTTCGATGAAGAATCAAAGGGGCAAACCATGCTCCCGACGAATTTTTTGCGGCAGCTCATTCAGCTTTACGGTGATGCGCTGCAAGGCTTCGTGCCGGGCTATCTCGAAAGCTCGATGCAGAGTTTCGCGGAGAATCAGGATAAATTCCGCCAACAACTTCGTGCCACACTTGGCTCCAATCCGGCGATGATCGGGATGGAAGAACTGGTGAAGCGGAACATGGAAATTTACCAGAACGCCATGCGCATGTTCAGCCCGTTCCAGCAGGGCGAAAAAGGCGGAGAAATGACCGCGGATAAAGCGGAAATTGCTGCGCTGAAAACGCAGATGGCTGAGATGCAAAAACAGATCGAGCGTCTCAGCGGTGAGAAGGCGGATAGCTAACTCCGCCAAGCCACGGATAAGAAAAAACGCGGGGCCAGGTGCTCCGCGTTTTTATTTGGGCAGTTCGGAAAGCGGCGCGGGACGGCCGAAATGGAAGCCCTGCATCGCTTGAACGCCGAGTTTTTCCAGCGTCCGTGCTTCTTCTTCGGTCTCCACAAATTCGGCGACGGTGAACATCCCGAAATGCTCGGCGATGGAGACGAGGGCGCGGATCAGAACTTGATTGTCCTCCGAGCGGTTCACTTCGCGGGTGAATTGCCCATCCACCTTGACCATATCGAAGGCGAAATCGCGGAAGTGGCGGAAGGCGGTGTAGCCGGCACCGAAATCGTCCATCGCGAAACTAACGCCGAGATTATGGATGTCGTGCATAAATTCCGACACACGCCGCGATTCGAACATGGCGACCGATTCGGTGATCTCGATGATGAGTCGCTCTGCGGTGGCCGGATCATTATCGAGCGCGTCGTGCAGCAGCGCGGTATAGTCCGCATCGCCGATGGAAAGGGACGACATATTCACCGAGAGACGCATATGCGGATGCTCGCGCAAGGTGCGGATGCCTTGCCCCAGAACCGTGCGGTCAATAATCCGCCCCACATCGGCATGTTCGATAAACGGGATAAACTCGCCCGCCGGGACGAGGCTCCCGGCACGGTCCCGAATACGGACAAGCCCCTCATAGAAAGCCGGCGTGCGAATGTCGCGGCTGACGACCGGCTGAAAGGCAAGCTCGAAACGGTTTTCGGTGATCGCATCTTCGACGAGTTGCACCGCAGCGCGGCGCCGCACAGCATGAGCGAGTGTGCCTGCTTCGATCGGAATAACTTCGGATTGAAATGCACTCATGCTTTTGCTCCCTTTTCGATGGGATCAATCTGTGGTGAAAACTGTAAAGAACGCGTAAAGACGCAACGTTTTTTTGAGGGAAGTCATGAGCGATATTACGCGCTGCCCGTGGTGCGGTACGGACCCGATTTATGTGGACTATCACGATCAGGAGTGGGGCGTTCCTGAATATAACAGCCGCGCCCTCTGGGAAAAAATGGTGCTCGATGGCTTTCAGGCGGGGCTGTCCTGGATCACCATTCTTAAAAAACGTGACAATTTTCGCATCGCTTTTGACGGCTTCGATCCGGTCATTATCGGTAACTATAATGAAGAAAAGATAAACAGCTTGCTGAGTGATCCTGGGATCATCCGGCATCGCGGCAAAATCGAGGCGACGATCCGCGGCGCGCAGCTATGGCAGGAGATTGAGGCGCAAGAAGGTTTTGCCGATTATCTCTGGGGATTTGTGGGTGATGCGCCGATCCAGAATACTTTCGCGACCATCGCTGACGTGCCGACCTCGACGCCGCTTTCCGAAACCATTTCGAAGGATTTGAAGGCCAAGGGCTTTCGATTTGTCGGGCCGACCATCATCTATGCCTTTATGGAAGCTGTCGGGATGGTGAATGATCATTTAACAAGCTGTCACCGCCATGCGGCGGTTGCTGGACTTCCGCCGCGTCACCGGGCATAAAACCGCCGACTGAGAAAGGGCAACGATGCATAGCTATCTGGATTTCGAAAAAGGTCTCGCGGACATCGAAGGCAAGGCGGAAGAGCTGCGCGCGTCCGGCACGAAAGAGGGCGGCGCGGATATGCGCTCCGAGGCGAAAGCCCTTGATAAGAAAGCCGCAGCGCTGCTCAAGGATCTCTATGGCAAGCTGGATGCGTGGCAGAAAACGCAAGTTGCGCGTCACCCGCAGCGGCCGCATTGCAAGGATTATATCGACACGCTGTTTACGGAATTTACACCGCTGGCGGGTGATCGTGCATTTGGTGAGGACGACGCGGTCATGGGCGGGCTGGCGCGTCTGAACGACCGGCCGGTAATTGTGATCGGCCACGAGAAGGGCAGCGATACCAATTCGCGGCTGAAGCATAATTTCGGCATGGCGCGGCCGGAGGGCTACCGCAAAGCCGTGCGTCTGATGCAGATGGCGGACAAGTTTGGTCTGCCGGTGGTGACTCTTGTGGATACGGCGGGGGCCTATCCGGGCAAGGGGGCTGAGGAACGCGGGCAGTCGGAGGCCATTGCGCGCTCGACGGAGATGTGTCTGCGTGCCGGGGTGCCGTTTGTGTCGGTGATTATCGGTGAAGGCGGGTCCGGCGGGGCGGTGGCCTTCGCGACCGCGGATCATCTGATCATGCTGGAGCATTCGATCTATTCGGTGATCTCGCCCGAAGGTTGCGCGTCGATCTTGTGGAAGGATTCCAACAAGATGCGCGAAGCGGCGGAAGCGCTGAGGCTCACCGCGCAGGACCTCAAGAAGCTTGGCGTGGCTGACGAGATCGTTGATGAACCAGTGGGCGGCGCGCAGCGCGACCCGGAAGCGGCGATCAAGGCGGTTGGCACGGCGATTGAAGCGGCGCTCGACCGGCTTGAGGAGAAAAGCGGCGAGGAGCTGATCAAATCGCGCCGGAAGAAATATCTCGAAGTGGGGTCCAAGGGGCTCTAAATGCACCCGAATCCGATCTTTCGGAAGACTGACCAGCAGGCCGCTTTCGATTTTGCGGTGGCGCGCGGCTTTGGTCAGTTTGTCGGCGTGACCGACGGCGCGCCGGTGATTGCTGCGGCGCCGTTTGTCGCGGTGGATGGGGAGTTGGAAGCGCATCTCTTGCGCTCGAATCCGCTGCTGCGCGCGCTGCCGACGGATGTGACGTTGATTGTCAGTGGGCCGGACAGCTATGTCTCGCCGGACTGGTACGAGGTCGAGGATCAGGTGCCGACATGGAATTATGTCGCGGTGCATCTGCGCGGGCCGATGCGTGCGCTCGAGCCGCAAGATTTGCGCGCACATCTCGACCGTTTGTCCGAACGCTTCGAGGCGGAGCTTGCGCCGAAACCGATCTGGCGAACGGAGAAGATGACGCCCGAAGTGCTGGCAAAAATGATGCGGATGATCGTGCCGGTGCGGCTCACGGTTGAGTCTATCGACAGCACGTTCAAACTCTCGCAAAACAAGACTGATGAGGTACGTTTGCGGGCGGCGGATCAGATGGAAAAGGGCGCGCCGGGTCTCGATCCGCGCGCTGTGGCGGCGATGATGAAGGCGCTAAAGCAGAGCGTCTGACGCGGTTTCGATCCGCGTTTCGAGCTTCTCCATCAGTTCTTTCGCGGGCAGGCCGGCAGGCAGCGGTTCGAGAAACTCAATTACTGCCATACCGGGATATTTTGCCAAGCCGCTTTTCGGCCACATCACGCCCGCATTGGTCGCGACGGGGACCAGCGGCAGTTGCAACGCTTCATACATGTGGCTGACGCCGCGTTTGTAGGGGCGCACCTCGCCAACCGGGACGCGCGTACCTTGCGGATAGATGATGATCTGGCCGGGCAAACGGCGGTGGCGCGCGACGCCTTCCATCATCTTTTTCGTCCCATCCTTGCCGCGCACAATCGGCGCGCAGCCGATCCGCATCGCATATTGGCCGAGCGCGGGCAGATATTTGATGCTGTCTTTCATCACATATTTCGGCGCGGGCAGAGCGATCATGAGGAGCAAAATATCCATGAAGCTCTGATGTTTGGAGGCGATGATGACCTCGCCATCCGGGACCTCGCCCCGGATCTCGTAGCGGATGCCGCAAAGGACGCGCGCCATCCACATCGCCCAATGGGAGTAGCTTTTCATCACGCGGTAGGTAGCCGCGCGCGACCAGATGAGGAAGGGCAGCCCGAGGAGGCCCCAAAACGGCATGGCGCCGTAGATGATGATCTGGAAAAGCAGGCCGCGGAGGGTGTTCATTAACGTCTCCGAAGCAAGCTGCGTTTGGCCGCGAAACGGGTGGCGGCGAAGGCGATGGCGGCGATGAGGATGGGGACGAGGATCACGAGGAGCCAGTGCCAGCTCTGGAAGCCCAGCCCGGTCAAGACGCCGCCATCGGGGACCGGCGACGGGATCAGCAGGATGAGAACAACCGCGATGAGGCTGCCGACCGCTGCGCCGCTGAGGGCGCGCATGGTGTAGCGGCGGATGAAGGCTTTTGCGATGTAATCGTCGGTCGCGCCGATCAGTCGCAACACGTCGATCACCTGCGCATTAGCGGCGAGAGAGGCAGTCGCGGCGAGGGAAATGATCGCGCCGACCGTGCCCCAGATGAGAAGTAGCGAGAGCCAGCCGAGGCGGCGTAACCCATTGGCAGCGCTCACCAAAGGCGCGCGCCAGCGGCTGTGATCGTCAAAGACGGCATCGGGGGCTTCGGCCTCAAGGCGCAGTTTCAGCCCGGAGACGTCCGGGCCAACGCGTTCTTCCTCAATCTCGATCATGCGGGGGATCGGCAGGGCGTCGAGCGGCAGATCCTCGCCAAACCACGGGGCGAGCAGGTCTTTTTGGCGCGCTTCATCCATCACCTGCGCATCCGCGATACCGGGCGTCTCGCTCAGGAGCCGCAGCACGGTTTCGGTTTGCGCGTCGATCGTTTCGGCGGGCGCGTTGATGCGGATCGTCGCGGAGCGGGCCAACTCGTCGGACCATGTGCTGGCGAGCCGTCCCGCCGCGAGCGAGAGCGCCAGAACGAAGACGGCAATGAAGGCCATCGCGGCGGCGGAAATCAGGGTTGTCCATGCGGTGTGGCCGGTCGGCGGCACGGCGCGGTCTGCGGCTCGGTCGCCGATAAAGAGCGCCGCGAGCCGGGAGGAGCGCCCGCGAAAGGCATTGATTTCGCGCTTGATCACACTCATACGGACCCCGCCAGCTTCACATTGCCGCCATCGAGCCGCATAATCTGCACGTCTACGGCCTTTTGCGCGGCGCGGACCAGATTGAGATCATGGGTGGCGATCAGGATGGTTTTTCCCATGCGGTTGAGCTCGATCAGCAGGCCCAGCACTTTCATGCCCATTTCCCAGTCGATATTGCCGGTTGGCTCATCGGCAAGGATCAACTCCGGCCCGGCGATCACAGCGCGGGCGAGGGCCGCGCGTTGGAGTTCCCCGCCGGACAGCTCCTGCGGGAGAGCGTCGGCGCGGCCTTTGAGGCCGACCCAATTGATGAGATCCGTCAGATCCTTGAGATGCGCCGCCGGATCTTTGCCCGCGACCGTCAGCGGCAAGGCGATGTTTTCGGCAATGCTCAGATGGTCAAGAAATTCGGTGTCTTGCGTGACGACGCCAACCTTCCGGCGCAGATGCGCCACGTCATCGCGGCTCATCTCGCTGGCGTTTTGACCATAAAGAGATACGGTCCCTTTGGTCGGGGTCAGCGCCCGATAGCACAGGCGCAGAAAGGTCGTTTTGCCCGCGCCGGACGGGCCGGTCAGGAAGTAAAAACCGCCCGGCGTGATGTCGAGCGACAGGGCGGAGAAAATCTCTCCGCCGCCATAGCTGAACCCTGCACCGCGAAATGTGATCACATCGACCCCCTGATTTGCGCCTCGTTTTCCCCCAAAAGCCTCGCGCATACAAGGGGCGGTGCGCCGATATGGCAAAGCTTCACCGAGCAGTTAACAGCTCGTTTACCGCTGCGCCCTTGGCAGCTTGCGGGCGGCGCGGTAAGGAGTGATGCAAACGCAAGCGTTCATGCGAATGGAGCCCGAATGATCCTCACCTGCCCAAATTGCGAAGCGCGCTATGAGGTGGCCAACCATCTGATCCCGACTGAGGGGCGTAATGTTCAATGCGCATCTTGCGAGGATATCTGGTTTTTCCGTCCTGGCGCGGCGGTGCTCGGGCGGTCCGAGCCGGAGGAGCCGCGGCTTGAGGATTTGAGTGATGCGGAGGCAGAGTCGGTGGTTCTGACACCCGAGGACGCGGCACTTTCGGGGCATATCGACGCGGATGAGATCACCGAAGAGGAGGCGGAGGAAGAGGACTCCATTGATCCTGCGCTTCTGGGGGATCTCGATGATGAGGAAGAGGACGCAGAGGTTCTGGACGCGGAAGATGCGGACGAGGTTTCGGAAGATGACGCCAAGGATGAGGTGCCGGACACCGCGCCGATCTTTGCCAATCCGGCTGCGCCGACGTCGGGTGAGGTAGAGGAACCGGTCGCGGATTATGTGACCGACGACGAAGATGTCGTCGTCGCGCCGGTCGTCGCCATTCAGCCGGATCACCGACGCGCCACGCCGGTGAAGGCCGATGAAGCGCCCGAGCCGACGCCCGCGCCTGAAGCAGAACGAACAGACGCTTCGGAAGCCACAAATTTCCGCGCTTTTGGTGACGGGATGCGGCTCGTCGGGGCCATCGTCGTCGCGGCGCTGCTGATTTCACAATATCACGAGGCCATCGCGCGCAGCGTCCCGGCCCTTGCCGGCTTCGCGGAAGGCACGCATGAAGTTGTGCTCTCGCTCCGCCTCTTCGTGCAGGAGCGGCTCGGAGAATTATTCGGCGGCGGTCAGGGTTGATCGCGCCTCAAATGGTGGGAATTTAAGATGAAAATTACGATGATTGGCACGGGCTATGTCGGGCTCGTCTCCGGGGTGTGCTTCTCGGATTTCGGACATGATGTTGTTTGCGTTGACAAAAACGAGGGCAAGATCGAGTCGCTCAATCGCGGCGAAGTGCCGATTTACGAGCCGGGCCTTGATGTTCTGATGGACAAGAATGTGAAAGCGGGGCGGCTCTCTTTCACGACCGATATGAAAACCGCCGTGGCCGAGGCGGACGCAGTCTTCATCGCCGTGGGCACCCCGACCCGCCGCGGCGATGGCCACGCCGATCTCACCTTCGTCTATGCGGCGGCGGCGGAAATTGCAGGCTATCTCGATGGTTACACGGTGGTTGTGACGAAATCGACCGTGCCGGTTGGCACCAATCGCGAGGTTGAGCGCGTGATCCGCGCGGCGCGGCCCGACGCGGATTTCGACGTCGCCTCCAACCCCGAATTCCTGCGCGAAGGCGCGGCGATTGACGATTTCATGCGGCCCGACCGTGTGGTTGTTGGCGTCGAAAATGACCGCGCCAAAGCCGTGATGGCCGAAATTTATCGCCCGCTCTCGCTCCGCGACGCGCCGGTGGTTTATGCCGATCTCGAAAGCGCCGAGGTGATCAAATATGCCGCAAACGCTTTCCTTGCGATGAAGGTGACCTTCATCAACGAGATGGCCGCGCTCTGCGAAAAAGTCGGCGCGGATGTGCAGAAAGTGGCGAGCGGGATGGGTCTCGATGGCCGCATCGGGCCGAAATTTCTTCACGCCGGTCCCGGCTATGGCGGATCCTGTTTCCCCAAAGATACCAAAGCCTTGGCGCGGATTGGTCAGGATCATTCCAGCCCGATCCAGTTGGTTGAAACCGTGATCCGGGTCAATGAAGAACGTAAGCGCGCGATGATCGAAAAGATCGACGAGGCGCTTGGTTTCGAGATGTCCGGCAAGACCATCGCCGTGCTCGGCGTCACTTTTAAGCCCGACACAGACGACATGCGTGATGCCCCGGCGCTTACCATCGTGCCGGCGCTGGTCGGGGCGGGGGCGAGGGTGCGCGTGACCGATCCCGAGGGCAAAAAGGAAGGCGAGGCGCTGCTGCCGGGCGTGACATGGTCGGACAGCGCTTATGACGCGGCGAAGGACGCTGATGCGGTGATCGTCATGACCGAGTGGAACGCTTTCCGCGCGCTCGATCTGCCGCGACTGGCCGAGACGATGAACACGCCCGTGATGGTCGATCTGCGCAATGTCTATGGCCGCGCGCAGGCCGAAGGCGCGGGCTTCGCCTATAGCGGCGTAGGCCGGTAATGACGCGGGTGATCGCCATCGCGTCGGGCGGCGGGCATTGGCAGCAGATGCTGGAAATGCGCCCCGCCTACGAGGATTGCGACGTGCTTTACCTCACCACGCTCGATGGGTTGCCGCAGCAGGCGGGCCTTGAACGCTTTGACATCATTCGCGATTGCAACCGCAACGAGCCGGTAAATGTCGCCCGCACGGCGGCGCGGCTCATGCGGATTATCCGGCGCGAGAAGCCCGACGTGATCCTTTCCACCGGCGCTTTGCCCGGCGTGATGGCGCTCGGGATCGGCAAACTCTTTGGCGCGCGGACCATCTGGGTCGACAGTGTCGCGAATGCCGAAGAGCTCTCCATGTCTGGCAAACTCGCGCGCCGGGTCGCGGATCTTTGGCTGAGCCAGTGGCCCGATGTCGCGAAGCAATCGGGCGCGGACTATGCGGGGTCGATCCTGTGATTTTCGCGACGGTCGGCACGCAGCTTCCTTTCCCGCGTCTGATGGACGCGCTGGACGCCATTGCCGCGCGCCACGGCATCGAGATTTTTGCGCAGACCGGGTACGGCGGCTACGTCGCCAAACATATGGAGACCGCCGCGAGCCTTGATCCGGCGACGTTCAGCGAGAAGGTCGCGGCGGCGCGGCTCATCGTCGGTCATGCGGGGATGGGTACGATCCTGACGGCGCGCAAGGCGCAGAAACCGGCGATCCTCATGCCGCGCATCGCAGCGAAAGGCGAGCATCGTAACGAGCATCAGCGGGCGACGGCAGCGCAGATGCAGGGCGTACCGGGATATTATATTGCGGAGGATGCGGCGGCTCTTGAGGCGCTGATCTTGCGCGGCGATCTTGTCCCGGCGGGGGAGCAAGAGAGCCCGGCCCGCCAGCAATTAATCGCACGTCTCCGGGAGTTTATCGCAGCGGGTTAAAGCACGCCGACGGAGACTTCCATCTGTTCACGCTGCCCGGCCCAATTGCGTTCAGCGCGCAGGACAATGTCCTCTTTCATTAGCTCGCGCGCGTAAGCGCTCTCCTGTCCTTTAGGGACGTAGACGAGGACAATCGGCCAGCCATTTTCTGACAGCGTGCGGCCAATCGAGACCTCTGGATAGCGGGCGATCACCGGCGCGAGGTCGTCCACATCGCTGCCTTCTTCGAGGAAGAGCAACAGGTCGCCGTCAATTGCGACGCGCTGATATTCCGCCTCCGGGAAGGGCATCGCGGCGATCTTTTCCGGCGTCGGGCCGCAGGCGAACAGCGGAAGGGCGGCGGCGAGACAAAGATAACGGATCATGAAGGATCTCCCGTTAAGCGGCGGTATCACATCTTTCGTAGCATTGGCGCGCCGCGCTGTCCCGCAGCTTTTTCGCCTCTCTTGGCACCGCGCGCTGCGCCGCGTAATCTGCGGCCCATGACCAGTGCCAGCGATCCCCGATTCATCCATCTCCGCGTCCATTCCGCCTATTCGCTGCTCGAAGGGGCGGTGCAAATTGGCGATCTGTTGAGTCTTGCGCAGGGCGATGAGATGCCTGCTGTGGCATTAACGGATACGAACAACCTCTTTGCTGGGCTGGAATTTTCGGAAAAGGCCGCAAAGGCCGGGGTGCAGCCGATCATCGGTTGTCAGGTCGCGCTGCGTTATTTGGAGGCCGCGCCCGGTGAGCAGCCGACGCCGCCTGCGCCCGTTGTGCTTTTGGCGCAAAATCAGGAGGGTTATCTGAGCCTTCTCAAGCTGAATTCGAAGCTGCATCTGCGCGGCGATCACCAGTTCGCGCATGTGACCTTGGCTGATTTGGAGACCTATGCGGCGGGGGTGATTTGCCTCTCGGGCGGTGCGCTCGGGCCTGCCGGATTGCTGATGCAGTCGGGCAAATGGGATGCGGCAGAGCGGCTCCTCCTCGATCTGGCGCGGATTTTCCCGCAGCGGTTTTATATGGAATTGCAGCGCCATGGCGGCGAGTCGGTCCGCACGGATGCCGAGGCCGCGACCGAGCCGGAATTCATCCGCATCGCCTATGAGCATGAGTTGCCCTTGGTCGCGACCAATGAGGTCTATTTCCCGAAACGGGAGGCGTTCGAGGCCCATGACGCGCTGATTTGTATTTCTGATGGCGCCTATGTCGATCAGGCCGCGCCGCGCCGCCAACTCACGCCGGAGCATTATTTCAAGTCGCAAGCCGAGATGTGCACGCTCTTTAGCGATCTGCCGGAGGCGGTTGAGAACACGGTGGAAATCGCCAAGCGCTGCGCTTTCCGCGTCCGCACCCATGACCCGATTCTGCCGCGCTTTGCCGATGACGAGGTGGAGGAATTGCGGCGGCAGTCTTTCGAAGGTCTGAAAGAGAGACTGGCCGAGATACCCCACGCGGTGCCAGTTGAGGAATATGAAAAGCGGCTCGAATTTGAGCTTGGGATCATCGAACAGATGGGCTTTCCCGGCTACTTCCTGATCGTTGCGGACTTCATCAAATGGGCGCGGACGAATGATGTGCCGGTCGGGCCGGGGCGGGGGTCCGGTGCAGGCTCGCTGGTGGCTTATGCGTTGACGATTACCGACCTCGATCCGCTGCGGTTTTCGCTGCTGTTCGAGCGGTTTCTCAACCCCGAACGTGTGTCCATGCCGGATTTCGACATCGATTTTTGCCGCGACAATCGCGAGCGGGTCATCGAATATGTGCAGAAGAAATATGGCGCGGAGAAGGTGGCGCAGATCATCACCTTCGGCGCGATGGCGTCGAAGATGGCTGTGCAGGATATCGGCCGGGTGATGGAGTTGCCGTTCCCCGTGCGCGACCGGCTGTCGAAGCTGATCCCGATGGATGGGGTGAAGCCGGTGAGTCTCGAAAAAGCGCTCGCGGAGGAGCCGCGTCTGCGGGATGAGGCCAAGGCGGATGAGCGTGTCGACCGGATGCTGACCTATGCGCAGCAGGTGGAGGGGCTGTTTCGAAATGCGTCGACCCACGCCGCGGGGGTCGTGATCGGGGACCGGCCGCTGGACGAGCTGGTGCCGCTTTACCGTGAAGCCGGTGCGGAAGAGGGCGACATGCCCGCGACGCAGTTCAACATGAAATGGGTTGAGCAGGCCGGGCTGGTGAAATTCGACTTTCTGGGCCTCAAGACGCTGACGGTTATTAAGGGTGCGGAAGCGATCATTAATGAAGGTCGCCAAGAAGATGATTGGGTGATCGCCGAGAAGCTGCCCTTCGACGATGAAAAGACCTATGAGCTTTACGCCTCGGCCAAGACGGTGGCGGTGTTTCAAGTGGAATCGGCGGGGATGCAGGACGCACTCCGGCAGATGAAGCCGACCTGTATCGAGGATATTATTGCGCTTGTGGCGCTGTATCGCCCCGGTCCGATGGAAAATATTCCGACATATTGCCGTGTGAAGAACGGTTTGGAGAAGCGCGCGACCCTGCATCCGTCGATTGACCATATTCTCGAAGAGACGCAGGGCATCATCGTTTACCAAGAGCAGGTGATGCAGATCGCGCAGGAGATGGCGGGCTACACGCTTGGCGGCGCGGATCTTTTGCGGCGGGCCATGGGCAAGAAGATCAAGGAGGCGATGGACGCGGAGCGGCCAAAATTCCTTGAAGGGTCGGCCAAGAACGGGGTCGACAAGAACAAGGCGCTCGAAGTCTGGAACCTGTTGGAAAAATTCGCGAATTACGGCTTCAACAAGTCCCACGCCGCCGCCTATGCGGTGGTGAGTTATCAGACCGCCTGGCTCAAGGCGAATTATCCGGCGCCCTTCATGGCCTCGGTGATGAACTGCGATATTCATCTCACGGATAAGCTGAAAATTTACAAACAGGAGGTGGACCGGCTCGGGATCGAGGTGGTGCCGCCTTGTGTGAACCGCTCGGAGCCGATGTTCTCGGTGAAAGACGGCAAGATCGTTTACGGTCTGGCGGGTCTTAAGAATGTCGGGCTGGAGGTGATGCGGCAACTGGTGGCGGCACGTGGTGACAAGCCCTTCCAGACGCTCACGGAATTTGCGGAACGTGTGGATCTGAAACGGATTGGGAAGCGCTCGCTGGAGACGCTGGCGCGGGCCGGGGCGTTCGATCAGCTGGATGCGAACCGCCGGAAAGTCGTCGAGAGCGTGGATGCGCTGGTGGCCCATTCGGCGGCTGTCATTGAGGAGCAATCTTCGGCGCAGAGCTCGCTCTTTGGCGGCGGATCGGTGCAACTCCCGCCACCGCGCCTCCCGCAACCGGAGGATTGGATGCCGACGGAGCGTTTGGCGGCGGAGCAGCAGGCGGTTGGCTATTATCTCTCGGGGCATCCGCTGGAAGACTATGCCGGGCCGCTCAAGCGCAAGGGGATCAAGGAATATGCGTCGCTTTCGGCGCAGGCGCGCAGCGGCAAAAGCGCGGTGCAGATTGCGGGGACGCTGGCGGGTATCCAGATCCGCAAATCGGCCAAAGGGAATCGATTTGCATTTGCGCAGTTCTCGGATCCGACGGGGCTTTATGAGGTCACGATTTTTTCGGAACCGCTGGAGCAATTCCAGAACCTGCTGACGGCTGGTCGCAACCTGGTGCTGACCGTTGAGGTCGAGCAGGAGGGCGATCAGATCAAGATGCTGCTCCGCGCCGTGCAACCGGTGGAAGAAGCCGTCGCGGGGGTCGCCATGACGGGCCTGCGGGTGCATCTGTCGGATGCGGGCGCGCTGCCGAGCCTGCGGACGCGGCTCTCGGCGCATGACGCGCGGACGCGCGGGCCGGTGGAGTTGATTGTGGATTGTCCGGATGCGCCGATCTCGGGCGCGGTCGAAATTCGCCTGCCGGGGGAGTATCCGGTCACGCCGGAAATTCGCGGCGCGATCAAGCATATTGCCGGGGTCGCCAAAGTAGAAGAATTCTAAAAACTTTTCAGGACCCCCTTAACATGCGGAAAATGCTACCTAGGTGGAGTCGAAACGAAAGGAGGCTCCCATGCCTGTTAAAGGACTTTCTGACAACGCGCTGAAAACCAGCATCGACACTCTGAACTCGCGTCTCGCCGATATGGTGGCGCTGAAATTGGCTATTAAACAAGCCCACTGGAATGTTGAGGGCGCAGGGTTTATCGCCTTTCATGAACTGCTCGACGAGGTTTACACCCGCGCGGAAGACCATTCGGATGAGATCGCCGAACGTGTGCAGATCCTCGGCGGTGTCGCCAAGGGCCGGGCCGAAGATGCGGTGGATGCCAGCGTTGTGAAGACCTATCCGACCGATCTGAAATCCGTGAAGGATCACGCCAAGGCGCTGTCCGAGCGCTATGCCGATCTTGGCGAAGCGGTGCGCAAGGATATCGACAGCGTTTCGGAAGCCGGTGACGAAGGCACGACCGATCTGCTGACCGGCGTGTCGCGTACGCTCGACAAAGATCTGTGGTTCATTGAGAGCCACATCAAGTAAGTCGATTAACGGCCTGATCTGAGATCAATAATGTGGGGGCGGCGTATCATCCGATGCGCCGCTCGCTTCATTTGAGGCGGCATGTTCCATCAAGAGCTGCACCCGGCGTTCCAGCTTTTCCAGCCGCAAACCCTGCTCATAGACGAGCGCGGACAGCTCTTCGGTGAGCCGTTCCAGATGCGCATTGCGGGTTTCGAGATCGGTCAGATCGCTCATTTTTGCTGCCTTTTGCGGGTGTGAAAGCCAGTTTACGCCTGTCGCGAGGCAGAAACAATCCGGTCGAATCAAGGAATTAAAATTTTTCAGGAACGCATTGGCATGTCGTCCGTTGGTGTGGGGCGGGGAGCGATACCCGCCGGGACGTGGTGGGCCCGGCATGATGGGTGTGGTGGTCGTTTCCCGCACATTTTGACAACGGGAGACCCCAAATGTCTGAAGAAAAATTCTGGAACGAACTCAAAGATGTGCGTGCCGCAATGCTGGGCATTGGTGACGCGCGCCATGTGCCGATGTCGCCTTATGCGGACAAGGAAACGGGCAAGATCTGGTTCATCACGGCGCAGGGCACGGACCTCGTGCAGGCGACCGAGAGCGGCGCGAGCGATGCGTCGCTGATCGTGACTGGCTCGGGCGATCTGCATGCGCGGATTGAGGGCAAGGCGGCTCTTAGCCAAGACCGCGCCAAGCTCGAAGAGCTGTGGAACGCCATCGCTTCGTCCTGGTTTGACGACATTAACGATCCGGATATTCGCCTGATCGAGGTCACGCCGACGGAGGCGGAGGTCTGGGCGACGGGTGGCAATCTCGGGTTCCTCTATGAGATCGCGAAATCCAAGGTCACTGGCGACAAGCCCGATATGGGTGATCACTTCACGCTGACCTTCTGATTTTGCCGGGAGGAGACGCCGCTGTTTTTCAGGGTATTTGCTTGCCGCGCCGACCCTTGGCGCGCTAGATGAACCCATGATGGACGGCTTCTCCTCCCGCGATCTTCGTGATGCTTTGGGCCAGTTTGCGACGGGCGTGACCGTGGTCACGACGCAGACGCCGGACGGCCCCCTTGGCATGACGGTCAACAGCTTTGCGGCGGTCTCGCTTGAGCCGCCGCTGGTGCTTTGGTCGCCTGCGCGTGCGTCCGACCGTTTCGAGAGTTTCGAGGCGGCCAGCCATTTCGCGATCCATGTTCTCGGGCGTCATCAGGAGCATCTGGCCGTTGGTTTCGCGCAGTCCGGGCATGAGCCTTTCGCCGCGTTGGAGACTCGCCCCGGCCTTGGCGACGTGCCGATCCTCGATGGGTGCTGCGCGCGGTTCGAATGTGTCCACGCTGCGCAGTATGAGGGCGGCGATCATCTGATCATGGTGGGCGAGGTCAAAAGGCTCGAAATCGGGACCGCGCCGCCGCTGATCTTCCATCGCGGGGCATTTGGCGCATTGCCGGACGCTTAAAGCTGCGTTAGCAAGGCGCCAAAAGAGGACGCCATGGCCAAGGACAAGCAAAAGAAGCCGCGCCGCCCCAAGGCGGAGACGGCGAAAGGATTTCGCGACTATTTCGGCGCAGAGCTGATCGCCCGGCAGGAGATGCTGAACCGGATTGCCGAGGTGTATCGGCTTTACGGTTTCGATCCGCTGGAAAGCCCGGCGGTCGAGACGGTCGAGGCGCTTGGCAAGTTTCTCCCCGATGTGGACCGGCCCAATGAGGGTGTGTTTGCCTGGCAGGACGAGGACGAAAGCTGGATGGCGCTGCGCTACGATCTGACCGCGCCGCTCGCCCGCGTTTATGCCGAACATCGCAACGATTTGCCGACGCCCTATCGCCGCTACGCCATGGGGCCGGTCTGGCGCAATGAGAAGCCGGGGCCGGGGCGGTTCCGTCAGTTTTATCAATGCGATGCGGACACGGTCGGCGCGGCGTCGATTGCGGCGGATGCGGAGTGCTGCGTGATGCTGTGTGCGGCGCTGGAAGCGGCCGGTATTGCGCGGGGGGATTATGTGGTCCGGGTCAACAATCGCAAGGTTCTCAACGGAGTGATGGAGGTCGTCGGCCTGCTCGATCCCGCCGCGCCGGATGCGCATGAGGCGGAGCGCGGGATCGTGCTGCGCGCGGTCGACAAGCTGGACCGGTTGGGCGAAACCGGTGTGCGGGCGCTTCTTGGCGAAGGCCGTAAGGATGACAGCGGCGACTACACCAAGGGCGCGGGTCTCACCGAAGCACAGGCAGATGTGGTCATGGGCTTTGTCTCGGCGCGGCGCGGCAACAATGCGGCGACCTGCGACCGGCTTGCGGAACTGGTTGCGGAGAGCGAGGTGGGGCAAGAGGGCGTGGCTGAACTGCGCCAGATGGCGGAGATTTTTGGCGCCAGCGAGACCGGCGAGATTGTCATCGACCCCTCGGTTGTGCGCGGCTTGGGCTATTACACCGGGCCGGTGTTCGAGGCCGAGCTGACCTTTGAAATTCTCGATGACAAAGGCCGGAAGCGGCAATTCGGCTCGGTCGCCGGTGGCGGGCGTTACGACGATCTGGTGATGCGCTTCACGGGTCAGAAAGTGCCCGCGACGGGCGTGTCCATCGGTGTGGACCGCCTGCTGGCCGCGCTTGAGGCGCGCCGCGCAGCGAAGATCGCAAGCGACGGGCCGGTGGTTGTGACGGTTATGGATAAGGGCCGCATCGCCGACTATCAGGCGATGGTGGCGGAACTCCGCGCCGCAGGCATCCGGTCGGAGCTTTTCATGGGCGGCGGCAATTTCGGCAAGCAGCTCAAATATGCCGATGCGCGCAATGCGCCGGTGGCGGTGATTTGCGGCTCTGACGAGTTCGATCAGGGGATCGTGCAACTCAAGGATCTTGCGCTCGGCAAGGCGCTCGCCGCCGAGATCGAGAGCAATGAGGAATGGAAATCGCAGCCTGCGCAGATCGAGGTGAATCGCGCCGATCTCGTCGATGAAGTGCAGAAAATGATGGCACGGGCGCGATGAGCCAGACGCGGGCGGAAGCACTCGGCGGTCAGATTTTGGCGCAATTCGAGGCGGCAGGCGCGGCGCGCGTGGCGCCCGAGGCGCTGCAACCGGCGGATTTGCTGCTCGATCTTTATGGCGAGGATATTCGCGCCCGCGCTTTCGTCACCCATGATCCGGTTGATGGCGAGTTGATGCTGCGGCCCGATTTCACCGTGCCGGTCGTCCAGTCGCATATGGCGCATGGGGCGGAGGCGGGGCGCTATTGCTATCTCGGCCCGGTTTGGCGGCGGCAGGATCTGCGCAGCACGCGGCCTCGCGAGACGCTTCAGGTCGGGATCGAAATGCTGGGCGATGCGGACAGCCCGTCGGCCGATGCCGCCCTTTTCGCGTTGCTGTCCGAGGTGTTAGGGCGCGCGCCGCTCACGCCTATCATCGGCGATATGGGGATCCTGCTCGCGGCGATTGACGGGCTGGACGCGGGCGACGCGCTGAAAGCGGCGCTGCGGCGGCATTTGTGGCGGCCCGCGCGCTTCCGCCGATTGCTGGAGCGGTTTTCCAAGCCAGAGCAGATTTCAGAGACCCGGCAAGCACTCTTCGATGCGCTGGAGGCGGGGACGCTCTACGGCGCGCTGTCGCGGCACCGGGCCGTTGGTCTGCGCTCAGCGGAGGACATTGCGGCGCGCGTGCGGTTGCTCAAGGAGGAAACCGAGCGCCCGCGTCTTCCGGCGCGGCAGGTCGCCATTTTGGGCGAGCTTCTGTCGCTGGCCGGTCCCGTGTCGGAGGTGATGGCGCGGCTGCGGGAACTGGCTGAGGAAATGCACGCGCTGGCGCCTGCGGTGGACCGCGCGGAAGACCGCAATGCGGCGCTTGAGGCGGCGGGCGTCGAGACCCAGAGTTTGCGCTTCGAACTCAGCTTTGGCCGCACGACGCTGGAATATTATGACGGCTTTGTCTTTGGATTCCTTGCTGATGACCCGGCCCTCGCCCCGATTGCAAGCGGTGGGCGCTACGACGCCCTGACTGGCTTTCTCGGGGATCCGCCGATCCCGGCGCTCGGCGCGATTATCCGCCCCGAAACCCTTGCGGAGGTGTTACCATGAGCGCGTTGAAACTGGGCGTGCCGAGCAAGGGCCGACTTCAGGCGGACACGATGGCCTGGTTTGCGGCGCGCGGCGTGACGCTGGAGCGCACCGGGTCCGACCGCGAATATGCCGGGGCCGTTGCCGGGGTGGACGATGTGGAACTGGTGCTGCTGTCGGCGGGGGAAATTCCGCGCGAACTGGCGGCGGGCCGTATCCATCTAGGCGTGACGGGGCAGGATCTCGTTGCCGAAAAACTTGGCGGGATCGGCACGCAGGAATTGGCGGAAATGGGGTTTGGGTTTGCCGATCTCATCCTCGCCGTGCCGGTGCTGTGGGAGGATGTCGAAACGCTCGATGATTTCGACGCCGTGGCCGCTCGGTTCCGCGCCGAGCATGGGCTGCGCCTCAGGATTGCGACGAAATATCATAACCTTGTGCGCGCGCATCTCGCGGCGGCGGAGGTTGCGGACTATCAGATCGTCGACAGTCAGGGCGCGACCGAGGGGACGGTGAAGAACCTCACCGCCGAGGCAATTGCGGATATTACCTCTTCGGGCGAGACGCTGCGGGCGAACCATCTCAAGGGGATTGGCGAGCCGATTTTGCGCTCTCAGGCGACGCTGTTTTTAAGCGAAACCGCCGAGTGGAGTGATGCGGCGCGCAAGGCGCTGGCGGAGCTTGGCGCGCGCTGCGGGTTTGACGCGAAACTTTAGAGAATCCCGAGCTCGGCCAGACCCTTTTGCAGCTCCGGCGGCAATTCGTCCTCACTCTCATCGTAGCCGCCGAGGTCCGGCGGGCTATCCGCCGGTTTGAGATAACGCCAACCTTGGAACGGGCGTTTCAGCGTCGGCGCGACGCGGACGATCTCCGGGTCCAGCACCATTTTGCAACGGGCGATTCCATCCGTACCGACCACTTCGACGAGATCAATGATCTGTTGACGCGCGAGAATCGAGCCCTTGATGACCCAGAAGAGCGAGCCGCCATTCAGCACTTCTTCGCGTCTTTTCGGGAACATGCGGGTGGTGTGACTGACCTCGCCGCGCCCCGATTGATAACGGGCGAGATCCGCGATGCTCTCGGCACCGACGCAGAGTTTGACGATATTCATCATGTGTTAAATGTAGCGGCGCTCACGGGCGACGCAAGAGCGGCTGACCCTGTTTGAACGCGGCAGCGAGCGCGTCATCGGCCCCATAAGGCGCATTGACGAGAGCGAGGCCGGAGCCGGTCATGCCCGCGCCGCCTTTGAGATCGAACGCGACTTCATCGACATGCGGGCGAAGCGGTTTCAAGCCGTCCAGCAAGTCCTGATGCCGGGCGGCGGGCAGGATGGGATACCAGATCAAGACAACCGCTTCGGGCCATTTCTTGATGAGTTTGCGTGTGAAGTCCGCGGCTTCGGCATATTCGCTCTTCACCTCATAGGACGGATCGACCAAGACGAGGCCTTTGCGTGGCTTCGGCGGGGACAGCGCGAGGACGCCTTCATAGCCGTCGCGATGGTGAATTTCTGCGCCCGTGATAGTTCGGCGAAGGGCTTTGATTTCGGCGGGGTGGAGTTCCATCAGCCGCAGAACATCCTGCTCCCGGAGCAAAAGCTGGGCGAGGAGGGGGGAGCCGAAGTAAGCGGTTTCGCCCTTGTCCGCCCGCAGGCGCGCCAGCGCATCGGCAAACGCGCCTGTTTTAGGGGAATGCGCCAGAATCCCTTCCGCCGCTTCACCCGTTTTCGCCGTCTCATCTGCCGACAGGTCATAAAGCCCACGCCCGGAATGGGTCTCAAAATAACTGATCCCGCGCGGTTTGCGCGTGAGCAGGCTCAACAGTTCGGCCAGCGCGAGATGTTTGTGAAGATCCGCCGGGCCGCCCGCGTGATAAGCATGTTGATAGGACAGCATCCGGCTGTCATACCCGGCCCATGGCAAAGCGCAAGAGTGCGAAACGCCTTGACTCCCCGAGCGACCAATTCTATACGCGCGCATCTTTGGTGCTTGTGGCCCTCGCGAGGGGATGCCTGTCACCCGATGCGATTCTGCATTTGGGAAAGGAAAGTGCCTTTCATTTGGTGAAAGGAGTCAGCCGTGAGCAAACGCACGTCTGCCAAGTATAAAATCGACCGCCGCATGGGCGAAAACATCTGGGGCCGCCCGAAATCGCCGGTGAACCGCCGCGAATACGGTCCGGGCCAGCATGGTCAGCGCCGCAAGGGCAAACTCTCCGACTTCGGTATTCAGCTGCGCGCAAAGCAGAAGCTGAAGGGTTACTATGGTGACCTGACCGAGAAGCAGTTCCGCCGCATCTACGCCGAAGCCGAGCGCCGCAAGGGCGACACCGGTGAAAACCTGATCGGCCTGCTGGAGCGTCGCCTGGACGCTGTTGTCTACCGTGCGAAATTCGTGCCGACCGTGTTCGCAGCGCGTCAGTTCGTGAACCACGGCCATGTGCGCGTGAACGGCAAGAAAGTGAACATCCCCTCCTATCAGGTGAAAGAAGGCGATGTGATCGAAGTTCGTAACCGTTCCAAGCAGCTCGCGATCGTTCTTGAAGCGATCCAGCTCGCCGAACGTGACGTTCCCGAATATATCGACGTGGACACCAACAAGCTGACCGCCACTTTCGTGCGGACGCCGGGTCTGTCGGATGTGCCCTATCCGGTGCAGATGGAACCGAACCTCGTGGTCGAATTCTACGCGCAGAACTAATCTGCGCCGATCCACCAGATCGAAAGCCGCGCCTTCGGGGGCGGCTTTCTTATTAGGTAGCGCGTCTTCGGGGAACGCGCGGCGCGTGGCTGCGTTGGTTTAACGCGCGGTACGGTTCCCCAAGTCGCGCCGCCTCTGCTCTCTTCTGCGCCGTGGCGTTTTTTCGTGAATTTCTAGCTGCAACACCCTGTCGCTCAAGCGATTTCGCGCGCGCCGGGAGGTGGAGGTCCGATGACAATTTCTCTCGATATCAAGCTCGATTACACCTTGCCGGAGCCGACGACGATCCTGCTGATGATCGAGGCGGCGGATTATGCCGGGCAGAAAGTTGTGTCGTCGGACATCGAGGGTTTGGACGGTGCGGAGCCGCGCGCCCCTGCGAGCGGCGTGGGTCTCGCGCAGTTGGTCGAGCGAGGCGCGCGTCTCGATGTGCGCTACCGGGCGGAGGTCGCGGTGACGCGGACGACGGCGGATCTGACGCAACTCGCCGCGCTCTCGATCCGGGATTTGCCGGAGGATGTGCTGCCCTATCTGCTCCCGTCGCGCTACTGCCAGTCCGACCAGCTTGGCACGCTGACGCAGAACAAATTCGGCGGGTTTGACGGGGGTGAGAAAATCCTCGCCATCCGCGACTGGATCGCCGCGAATATCGCTTATGTTTCAGGCGCGAGTACTGGCACAACCACGGCGCTCGACAGCTATATTTCCCGCCAAGGGGTCTGCCGCGACTACGCCCATCTGATGATCGCGCTGGCCCGCGCGGCCGACATCCCGGCCCGCATGGTCAGCGTCTACGGGCCCGATGTGGACCCGCCCGATTTCCACGCCGTCGCCGAGGTGTATCTGCAAGGCGGCTGGCATCTCGTGGACGCAACCGGCATGGCGACGCCCGACGAAATGGTCGTCGTGACCACCGGTCGCGACGCGGCGGATATTGCGTTTATGACGAGTTTCGGCGTGGCGGAGTTGGTGGAGCAGAGTGTGGGTGTGCGCCGCAGCTAGAGAAGCAGCGCCACCACGACCGGCGTGATCAGCGCGGTCAGAAGCGCGCCGAGGCCCATGCCGATGCTGGCGAAGGCGCCGGCGGCTTCGTTTTCCTGCAAGGCTTTGGCGGTGCCGATCCCGCCGGCGATGGTGCCGAGGGAGAAACCGCGGCTTTGTGGGTCTGTCATGCCGAGCGCGGAGAGGAGCGGCGGGCCGAGCATCGCGCCGACGATGCCGACGAGGATCACGAAAACCGCCGTAAGCGTCGCCGAGCCGCCGATGATTTCGGCGACGGGCATCGCGACGGGCGACGTGGCGGATTTCGGGACGAGCGAGAGGGTCGAGACGAGGTCCACCCCCATCCATTTCGCGATCAAGAGGCCGCTCACGGCGCTGAATGTGCTGCCGACCGTGAGTGCGACGGCCATCGGAATGAGCGCGCGGCGGATGAGGTCGCGGTGCAGGTAGAGCGGCAGGGCGAGGGCGACGGTGGCGGGGCCGAGCAGGAAGTGAATGAACTGCGCGCCGTCGAAATAGGTGTCGTAATCGGTTCCGGTGAGCGGGAGCATCACGCCGATGAGGACGATGGAGATCAGCACAGGGTTCACGAGGGGTGAGTGTTTCGCTTTGCGGTGCAGCCATTCGCCGAGCGCGAAAGTGGCGAGGGTTGCGGTGATCCAGAAGAGGGGCGAGGCGAGCAGGCCGGTCCAGAATTCACTCATCCTCGGCCTCCAGCGCGACGCCCATGAGGTTCGCGACCCATTTATAGGTGAGCGCGGTGAGGGCGATGGACACCACGGTGCTGCCGATCAGCACAGCGGCGATACCTGCGCCGCTGGCCGCGATGGTGCCCAGATAGGTGACGACGCCGACGCCTGCGGGCACGAAGAGGAGCGAGAGAACGGAGAGCAGGCCGCGCGCGGTTGGTAGGACCGTCGGGACGATGGCAGGGCGGGCAAAGACCAGGGCCAGCATCAGCAGCATCCCCAGCACGGGGCCGGGGATGAAGGGGAGGGCAAGATGCGACAGCACCTCGCCCAGAAGTTGCAGGAACAGAATGATAAGAAGGGCTTGGATCATGAGGCCTCCGCGTTCGGGGTGAGCCTAGCGGGGGCCTCGCGCGTGATCCAGCGCCTTATTCGGTTCCGGCGAATTGCGCCTCAAGTTCCTCACGCCGCGCATCGTCGATCTTGGCGAAAAGATTGTCCGGGGTGGTGAAGGCGTGGCTGGGGGCAAGACGCTCCAGCGCGGCCTTCACGTCGCCGGGCCAGTCGCGCGCGGTGATGTTGAGGGCCGTCAGCAGAGCCTCCGACGCATCGGGGATGAAGGGCGCGGAAATCTCGGCATAAAGGCGGATGAGGTTGAGCGCGAAACGGATCTGCGCGGCGGCCTGCTCCGGGTCTTCCTTGAACACGGCCCAGGGGGCGGCCTCTTGCAGATACTCGTTGCCCGCGACCCAGATGGCGCGCAACTCGGTCGCCGCCTTGCGGAACTCGATCGCGTCCATATGGCCTTCATAGGCGCGCAGACGTTTCTCGATTTCCGCCGTCACTGCGGCTTCGCGTTCGCCGTAAGTGCCGCCTGCGGGCACCTCTTCGCCGAATTTCGAGCGGCAGAATTTCGTGACGCGCGAGACGAAATTGCCGAGCACATCCGCGAGCGAGCGATTGATGCCAAGCTGGAAACTTTCCCATGTGAAATCTGCATCGTCGCTTTCCGGCGCATTGGCGAGCAGCCACCAGCGCCAGTAATCGGCGGGGAAGAGGTCGAGCGCCTGATCCATGAAGACGCCGCGGCCCTGCGAGGTGGAGAATTTCCCGCCTTCATAAAGTAACCAGTTGAGTGACTTGATGTAATCGACCAGCTTCCACGGCTCGCCGGACCCCATGATGGTCGCCGGGAAGGTGAGCGTGTGGAAGGGGACGTTGTCCTTGCCCATGACCTGCACGTAACGGATATCCTCGGCGCCTTTGTCGGTGCGCCACCAGCTCATCCATTCGTCTTCGGATTTGCCATTGGCCTCGGCCCATTCGGCGGTCGCGGCGATATATTCGATCGGCGCGTCGAACCAGACATAGAACACCTTGCCTTCCAGCCCCGGCCAATCCTCACTGCCCTTCTTGACCGGGATGCCCCAGTCGAGATCGCGGGTGATGCCGCGATCCTGAAGCCCGTCGCCATCATTGAGCCATTTCTTGGCGATGGAGGTGGTCAGGATCGGCCAGTCTTTTTTCGATTCGATCCAGTCCGCGATCTGTTGGCGCATTTTCGACTGGGTGAGGAAGAGGTGTTTGGTCTGGCGTTCCTCAAGGTTCGTTGCGCCGGAGATGGCCGAACGCGGGTCAATGAGATCGGTCGGGTCGAGCTGCTTGGTGCAATTCTCGCACTGATCGCCGCGCGCCTTGTCGTAACCGCAATTGGGGCAGGTGCCTTCGATATAGCGGTCGGGCAGGAAGCGGCCATCCTCGGGCGAATAAATCTGCGTCTCCATCACCTCTTCGATCATGCCGTTTTCGGCCAGCTTTCCAGCGAAATGCTGGGTCAGGCGATGATTCTGCGGGCTGGAGGAGCGGCCGAAATGGTCGAAGGAGAGGCGGAACCCGTCGGCGATCTCCTTCTGCTTCACCCACATCTGGCGGCAGAATTCCTCGACCGGCAGCCCGGCTTTTTTCGCGCCAAGCTCGGCGGGCGTGCCATGCTCATCGGTCGCGCAGATAAACAGCACCTCATGGCCGCGTCCGCGCAGATAGCGGGCATAGGCGTCGGAGGGAAGTTGGCTCCCGACGAGATTGCCGAGATGTTTCACACCGTTGATATAGGGCAGGGCCGAGGTCACCAGATAGCGGGCCATGGGGTCTCCATTCATCTTTTCGGGCCTTTTAGGCGATCGACGCCGCGCTGGAAAGCCGCGCCGGACATTTAATGTTGCGTTTTTGCCGTGCGATCATTATGTGAACGCCGATGTAACCCCAAGGACCACCGGGTCCAACCACGACCAAGAGGATTTGGCAATGGCGAAGGAAAAGTTTGAGCGTAATAAGCCGCATGTGAACATCGGCACGATTGGTCACGTTGACCACGGGAAGACGACGCTGACGGCGGCGATCACGAAGTATTTCGGTGACTTCCGTGCCTATGACCAGATCGACGGCGCGCCGGAAGAGAAAGCCCGCGGGATCACCATCTCGACGGCCCACGTGGAGTATGAGACGGAGAACCGTCACTACGCACACGTCGATTGCCCCGGCCACGCTGACTATGTGAAGAACATGATCACCGGTGCAGCCCAGATGGATGGCGGCATTCTGGTTGTGAACGCGGCTGACGGCCCGATGCCGCAGACCCGCGAACACATCCTGCTGGCCCGTCAGGTCGGCGTGCCCGGCCTCGTCGTGTTCCTGAACAAAGTCGATCAGGTGGACGATGAAGAGCTTCTCGAGCTCGTCGAAATGGAAGTCCGCGAGCTTCTGAACGAGTATGAGTTCCCGGGCGACGATATTCCGATCATCGCAGGCTCGGCTCTGGCCGCTATGGAAGGCCGCGACCCCGAGATCGGCGAGAACAAGATCCGCGAACTGATGGCGGCTGTGGATGA
>NZ_JBLEFH010000002.1:0-489507 GCF_047345645.1 Jujubicoccus corallicola
ACCACGCCCACCACGTCCTCGGCAGCATGCCGACACCCGATCATACCACACTCGCCACGCTTAAAGGCGATCAAGTCGAACAAAGCATGCCGCGCCGCCGCAAGTCTGCTTCGAGCCCAAAATTCAGATTGCCGCGCGCAACATGAATGTCTGCTCCTTAACCTGGCAAGGAAATGTCAAGATTGGATTTGTGCTTGTCGAAGGTTTTGGTCAAATTTTTCCTGGGCTCACGAGTTCCGGCCGGATTGTTGCTAAGCCCTGTGCCAGTTGACCGCACTGATGCCTGTTCGCCGTATGGATTGTGCTCCTGCGTGATGTCCTTGCAGTTGGGATAATCGAACTGTCGTCGTTCTGTCGGCTGCACCGCATTTCTCGAGAGATGCCGATTTCTTCGCCTCCGGGACATATCGACCCCCGTCGTCACATCCCGGCGATCACCTTGTCGAGCGTCGCCGGATAATCCCGCACGCGCACGCCGGTGGCGTCATGGATCGCATTGGTGATCGAGGCCGCCGCGCCGCAGATGCCCAGCTCGCCAATCCCCTTGGCCTGAAGCGGATTGGCCCATGGGTCGCGCTCCTCCAGCAGGTCCACCGTGATCTGCGGCACGTCCGCGTTGACCGCGACATGGTACTCGCCGAGATCGTGATTGACGATATGGCCGTCGCGCGGGTCGAAGGCGAGTTCCTCGGTCAGCGCCATGCCGATGCCCCAGACCATGCCGCCGAGGCATTGCGAGCGCGCGGTCTTGGCGTTGAGAATCCGGCCTGCCGAGAACGTGCCGTGCATCCGCCGCACCCGCGTCTCGCCGGTCACGGCGCTGACCGCAACCTCGGCGAAATAAGCGCCGTAGGTCGCCTGGCGGGTCTTTTCGCCCGCCTCGCCCGGCTCGATGTGGCCTTCGGCGGTCAGGGCGCCGCCGTCGAGGATATCTTCGAGCGGCGTGGTGGTATTTGCGTAGATTGCCGAGCCGTCCTTCAGCGTCAGATCGTCGTCCTTGCAACCCAGCTGACGGCATATCTGCCCGCGAATGTCCTCGCAGGCGAGAAACACCGAAGAGCCGCTAGACGCCGCGCCCCAGGAGCCGCCGGAGCCGGAGGCGGCTGGCAGCCGGGTATCGCCGAGCGTCACCGTCACGCGCTCGACCGGCAGGCCCAGCATCTCGGCGGCGATCTGGGTCAGGATGGCATATGTCCCGGTCCCCAGATCGGTCATGTCGGTCTCGACCGTCGCTTTGCCGTCCGCGCCGAGCGTCACCCGCGCCCGCGATTCCATCAACATGTTGACCCGCACCGCCGAGGCCATGCCCGTGCCGATCAACCACTCCCCATCGCGGGTGCCGCCGGTCTTGCGATCAGCCCAGCCAAATTTCTCCGCTCCGCGATCCAGACAGTCAGCGAAGCGGCGCGAGGAGAACGGCTTGTCGTTCTCGGGATGATCTTCGGGGATATTTCGCTTGCGCAGCTCCAGCGGGTCGATCCCCACCTCATGGGCCAACTCGTCCATCGCATTCTCGAGGACCACGATGCCGATGGCCTCGCCCGGCGCGCGGACGGAACCGGCACAGGTGCGGTTGACGCGGGCAATTTTCTCGCTGATCTCGCGGTTCTCGCCGCGATAGAGGAAGTGGGTGGCCTGCCCCACCGGCTCGGAAAAGCTCTCGCCCGGCAGGTTGGAGACCAGCGATTCCTGACCGATCCCGGTCAGCCGACCATGCGCATCCGCAGCAAGACGGATGCGCTGGCGCGATTCCGACCGGCGCATGACGGCCTCGAACACCTGCGGACGGGTCAGCGCGACCGAGACGGGGCGCTGCAACTGCCTGGCCGCGATCGCCGCCGCCACCGCCTCGGGCGCGATGCCGAGCTTCGAGCCGAAGCCGCCGCCGACGTAAGGCGACAGGATGCGGATGTTTTCCGGGTCGATGCCGAGGCTGTCGGCCAGCTCGTTGCGGTTGAATTTCAGCATCTGGTAGCTGCCGCGCAGGGTCAGCTTGTCGCCGTCCCACTCGGCGATGGATGCGTGCGGCTCCATCGCGGCGCTGTTATGGCCGGGGGTGCGGTAGATGACGTCGACACTGTGCACGGCGTCCTTCATCGCTTGGTCGAGATCGCCTTGGCTGGTGCCGTCGGGGCTTTCGACTTCTGTACGGTCCGCTTCGGGATCGACCGCCGCCGCCTCGTTCTCGATCTCGATCACCAGGGACTGCGCACCGTGCCGGGCCTGCTCGAACGTCTCGGCCACGACCAGGGCGATTGGTTGGCCGAAATAGGCCACGTCGGACGGACCCTGCACCGGCGCCTCGTTGGCGGTTCCCTGCGCGGGATTGCGCAGCAGACGTTCGTCGGTGATGACCGCGAGCATGCCGTTCCTCGCCTCGACTGCCTCCGCATCCACGCGCGAGACGCGGCCCTTTGCAGCAGTTGCGCGCACGAGCACGCCGTGGGCGAGGTCGTCGACGGCGTATTCGTTGGCGTAGGTGGCGCGCCCCAAAACCTTGAGCGGACCATCGGGGCGGTCGAGCGGCTGGCCGATCACACCCTGCGCCAGGTTATCGAGGCGATTGCGGTTGTCGGGTTCGTCCATCTTCAGATGCGTGGTCATTTGGTGGCCTCCTCCAGCACGGCGATCAGCGTGCGGCGCGCGAGCGGTATCTTGAAATCGTTGCCGCCATGGCCCGCCGCGTCTTCCAGCAGGATATCGGCGGCTTTTTCGAACAGGGCGGCGGAGGGCTCGGCGCCGACCAGCGCGAGGTCCAGCGCATCGTTGCGCCACGGGCGCGGTGCGAGACCGCCGAAGGCAAGTGCCGCATGGGTGATCTTGCCGTCCTCCATCCCGATCACGGCGGCGACCGAGACCAGCGCGAAGGCATAGGACGCCCGGTCGCGCACCTTGCGGTAGATTTGCGTCGATGCGACAGGCGCGGGCAAGGTCACGGCGGTGATGAGCTCACCGGGTTTCAGTATGGTTTCATGCTGCGGGGTGTCGCCTGGCAGCCGGTAGAAATCGTCCAGCGAAACACTGCGCGCGCCGTCTTCGCCTTCGATCTCGACCTGTGCTTTGAGCGCCAGCATGGCCACCGCCATGTCGCTGGGATGGGTGGCGATGCAATGTTCGCTCGCGCCCAGGATCGCGTGGATGCGGTTGAAGCCCTCCATCGCACCACAGCCGCTGCCGGGGTCGCGTTTGTTGCAGGGCATGGCGGTGTCGTAGAAATAATAGCAGCGGGTGCGCTGCAGCAGGTTGCCGCCCGTGGTCGCCTTGTTGCGAAGCTGTCCGCTTGCCCCGGCCAGCAGTGCCTTGGCAAGCACCGGATAGTTCCGTCGCACGGCCTCATCGGCGGCCAGATCGCTGTTGGTGACAAGCGCGCCGATGCGCCGTCCGTCGTCCGACGTGGTGATCTGGCCCAGATCCAGCCGGTTGATGTCCACTAGCGTATCGGGGGCCATCACCTCCAGCTTCATCAGGTCCAGCAGGTTGGTGCCGCCCGCAATGATCGTGGCGCCGCGGGCCGCTGCGCTGATGGCGTCTTCCGCCGAGGCGGCGCGCTTGTAATCGAACGGTTTCATTACTTTTCCTTCCAGACCTCGCGGATGGCGTCGACGATGTTGGGATAGGCGGAGCAGCGGCAGAGATTGCCGCTCATCCGTTCCGAAATCTCGACGTCGGTCAGCTCCGGCGCAGATGTCACATCGTCGGTGACATGGCTGGGCCAGCCCGCTTTCGCCTCCTCCAGCATCGCGGTGGCCGAGCAGATCTGCCCGGGCGTGCAATAACCGCACTGATACCCGTCATGTTCGACGAAGGCGCGTTGCAGGGGCGAAAGGTCGCCCGGCTCGCCCAGCCCTTCGATTGTCGTGATCTCGTCACCGTCATGCATGCAGGCGAGCGTCAGACAGGAATTGATCCGCCGCCCGTTCACCAGCACGGTGCAGGCCCCGCATTGGCCGTGATCGCAACCCTTCTTGCTGCCGGTCAGTCCCAGATGCATCCGCAGCGCATCGAGCAGGGTGGTGCGCGGATCGGCGTCGAGCGCGCGCGCCTCGCCGTTGATCGTCAGGTCGGTTTTCATCCGCTTACCCCCAGCCGTGGATCAGCACGACGTCGGGGCCGTCGCCTTCGACATGGATATGGATTTTCCTTCCGTCATTCGCGGTGGTCTGGGGCATCGGTTGTCTTCCCTATCTGAGAGCTTTGTCGCGCGATCTCGGTGAGCGCGGCACGGACAAGCGCTACACTCCGATCCGAGATCCGGCCGGAATGCCGCACCGGGCGTCAGACGGCACTGCGCTGATGGCGGCCCTCTTTCACTTCTTCGATGATCTTGGCGCAAAAGGCATCGAGATCGCCGGGGTTGCGTGAGGTGATGAGCGCCTGGTCGACGACGACCTCGCTATCTTCCCAGTTGCCGCCCGCGTTCTTCACGTCGGTCTGGATCGACTGATACGAGGTCACGTTGCGCCCCCCGATGACGCCGGCCTCGACCAGCAGCCAGGGCGCGTGGCAGATCGCGGCCAGGGTCTTGCCCGAATTGAAGAAGTCGTGCACGAACCTGACGGCCTTCTCATTGGTGCGCAGGATGTCGGGGTTAATCTGTCCGCCGGGCAGCACAAGCGCGTCGAAATCCTCGACCCTCGCATCGTCGAGGGCAAGATCGACGTCGATGCTTTGGCCCCAGTCGTCTTCGTCCCATCCCTTGATGGAGCCGCTTTCGGGGGAAATTACGGTGATCGTCGCGCCCGCCTCTTCCAGCTGCCGTTTCGGTTCGAACAGTTCTGACTGCTCGAACCCATTGGTGGACAGAATTGCAATTTTTGCGTCTTTGATGTCGGTCATGTCGAATTTCTCCGTTCGGTTTCGATACGTGATTCCGACATCCACACCACACGGGGCGTCGGTGTCGCATTATCGGAATGATCGTTCCAAATATAGAACCGTGTTGTCAACAAGCTTTCGACTTGATCGCCAAAGCAGTCATTGGGCACGCAGGGACGAAAGTCCGCTTCGTCCGCATCTGTGAACTTGACCAACCCTAGATTTTGCGCTTGCAGCGAATGACCGCAAAGTGGGCTGCGACCACAGGATCCGAGCGCACGGCCGAGTGACCGCAATGGGCCGATCACCGTCCGCAGGCTTGGCGTGCCAGGGCGAGGTGCATGCCGCGCCGCCGCAAGTCTGCTTCGAGCCCAGACTGACCGATGCTGCAACTTGCGCTAAGGACTACTTTCAAGATGGGGCGACGTGCGTTGAGTACCTGTCAGCAAGGTGTTCCTTGATGAAACCGAAGTAGCCAGCGACTGCCCTCTTTGACCCAAAGCGACGAGCGGCGTCCGACTTCGACTTCATCACCATATCTTACCTCACTCGTGTAGGTCGCAAGAGCCACATCGGCAGCGACCAACTGCACCGAATAGTCGGGCAGAGGTAAAGATGCTCTGATTTCGGCTTTTTGATCGGGATCAAACAGCATTTCCGCCCGTTCATATCTGCGCCCCGACCTACCGAACTCCACGAACTCCGAAGAAAATGTTTGATCCATTAGTATCGGATCAAAGCGTGTTTCAGCCCGCCAAAGCGTTTCTTCTAACGCCATGAGAGCGGCTCTGTCTTCTGATGATAAAGTCACGAGCTCCCTTCCCATCGAAATTTCACAGCGCGAGAGTTCCAGATGAATGCAGACATATCAATTCGAATGTTGAATGTCCGCTCTGTCCGCACAGATGACCTTCGAGTGTGATATCTCGAGTGGTCAACATGATCGTCTGACCGGACAATCTTATTAAGATCACCCGACCAATGCTCAGAGAACTGGGTGGGCAGTCACTTGAGATTTTGCACGTGGGCCGCCATCGCGTGCGCCGACTGATGGCGAAGATGGGGCTGGAGGCAATCTACAAGCGCCCCAGAACCAGCCAGCGGCATCCGCAGCACCCGGTTTATCCGTATCTGCTGAGGAAAATGCAGATCGACCGACCCAACCAGGTCTGGTGTGCGGATATCACCTTCGTGCCGGTCAAGAACGGCCTTTTGTATCTGCTTGCCATCATGGATTGGGCCACGCGCAAGGTGCTCAGCTGGCGGCTGTCGAACACGATGCATGCCGACTTCTGTGTCGAGGCTCTGAACGAGGCCATCGCGAAACACGGCCCACCGGAGATCATGAATACAGATCAAGGGTCGCAGTTCACGGGATCAGCCTGGATCGCGACGTTGACCGAGGCAGGCGTGCGCATCTCGATGGATGGGCGCGGCCGTTACCTCGACAACATCTTCATCGAGGGCCTCTGGCGAAGCCTGAAACAAGAGGCCATCTCCCTTGAGGAAATCACCGACGGCTTCCAGGCGCGGCGCGTCGTTAAGGACTGGATGGCCTTCTACAACACCAAGCGGCCCCATTCCGGGCTTGATCGGCGGACGCCAGACGACGCATATTGGGCAGGCTTGGAAGAGCAAAAAGCAGCATGAAACCTAAACCCGATACACCTTAGAAACGCTGCAAACCTGTCCGAAAGGATAGGACCACTTCAGTTCCGACGCTCGAGACAAGCTCGGACGTTCGTTTGAGGTCGCAGACGGCTTTCAATCAGATTGGTAGGCATGACTTTACGTCTCGTCGCATCAATCTAGATGGAAGCTATGGAATATTAACCGGCGTAGGATCTGCGTTGGTCGATATTATCCTGTCTGCGCGCGCACCAATCCCCTGGAGAAGCACAAATGTCTGAAAAATCACTGCAATTTCGTCCCTCAATCGAGACCCAGAAATCAAATGAGACGACTGAGCGTCCCAAAAAAACGGGGCAGGGCGGCGAAACGCATCAGCAGTCATCTGATGGCGCGCGTTTGACCACAGCGCAGGGTGTGCCGGTTTCGGACAATCAGAACACGTTGAAAGCGGGGCCGCGGGGTCCAGCCTTGCTCGAGGACTTCCATTTCCGCGAGAAGATGTTTCATTTCGACCACGAGCGTATCCCCGAGCGGGTGGTGCATGCCCGGGGCTATGGCGCGCGGGGATATTTCGAGACAACCGACGCGATCCCGGAGCTTACGTCCGCGCATCTTTTGCAGGAGAATGGCCGCAAGGTGCCGGCATTCGTCCGGTTCTCGACCGTGGCGGGCAACAAGGGGTCGATGGATCTGGCCCGCGATGCACGCGGATTTGCCGTGAAACTCTATACCGAGGAAGGCAACTGGGATATCGTCGGCAACAACATCCCGGTGTTCTTCATCCAGGACGCGATGAAGTTTCCCGATCTGGTGCATTCGGTCAAGGAAGCGCCTGATCGCGCCTTTCCACAGGCGCAATCGGCGCATGACAACTTCTGGGATTTCATCTCGTTCATGCCCGAAGCCATGCACATGGTCATGTGGACCATGTCGGACCGGGGCATTCCGCGGTCGTTCCGGTTCATGGAGGGGTTCGGAGTTCACACATTCCGGTTCGTCAACGCGGAGGGGGAGAGCCATTTCGTCAAGTTCCACTGGAAACCCAAGCAGGGTCTGCAATCGGTCCTGTGGGACGAGGCGGTCAAGATCAATGGCGCCGATCCCGACTTTCACCGACGCGACCTGTGGGGAGCCATTCAAGCGGGCGATTTCCCGGAATGGGAACTGGGCGTGCAGGTGTTTGACGACGCCTTTGCCGACACGTTCGACTTCGATGTGCTGGATGCGACCAAGTTGATCCCCGAAGAGGACGTGCCCGTGCGTATAATCGGGCGGCTTGTGCTGGACAGCGTGGTCGACAACTTCTTTGCCGAGACGGAACAGGTCGCGTTCTGCACCCAGAACATCGTGCCGGGCGTCGACTTTACCAACGACCCGCTGCTGCAGGGGCGGAATTTCTCCTATCTCGACACACAAATGAAACGTCTGGGTGGTCCAAACTTTACCCATATCCCCGTCAATGCGCCGAAATGTCCCTTTGCGCATTTCCAGCAGGACGGCCACATGGCGATGCACAACCCGGCGGGCCGCGCCAATTACGAGCCGAACAGTTGGAAGGATGGCGGCCCCCGCGCCGATCCGGAGAGCGGTTTCACGTCGTTCCCAGAAGCCGTCGAGGGTGAGAGGCGCAAGGTGCGTGCAGAGCTGTTCGCCGATCACTACAGTCAGGCGCGGCAGTTTTACCAAAGCCAGACCGAGGTGGAGCAGGGCCACATCGCCGACGCGCTGATCTTCGAGCTGTCGAAATGCGAGGTGCTGGACATCCGCGAGCGTGTCGTGGCGCATCTGCCGAACATCGACCCTGATCTGGCGCAGATGGTCGCAGATGGGCTGGGTTTTGACAAACTGCCCAAGGCCCACACGCCCCGGCGCGACATGGTCGAGGGTCTCAAACCATCGGACGCGCTTTCGATCCTCAAGAACGGGCCGGACAACTTCAAGGGCCGCAAGCTGGGGATCCTCGCGACAGACGGGATCGACGGTGATCTGCTGGCTTCACTTCGAGACGCTGTAAAGGACGCGGGCGGCATGGTCGAGATCGTCGCGCCGACCATCGGCGGCATCAAGACGTCCGATGGTAAACGCGTGCCGGCGGATCAGAAAGTCGATGGCGGGCCATCCGTGCTCTATGATGCTGTCGCCGTGATGGCATCGGAAGACGGGATCAAAAAGTTGAAGTCCATGCCCCCGGCCAAGGGCTTCGCTGCCGACGCGTTTGCACATGCGAAGTTCATCGCCCTCGCTGGTGAAGCCGAGGAATTGTTTCACGCAGCAGGAGTCGGCGATTTCGATGACGGCGTATTCCGGATTGCGAAAAAGGGCGACTGTGCGGCTTTCATCAAAGCTTGCGGGAAACTGAGATTCTGGCAGCGCAAATGAAGAGCTTCTTTGCCGCTAGTGTGTGACCGGCGGCAAGAGACCCGACGATCAGCGCCCGATCCTATCCATACTCCAGCCCACCGAGAAACCATGTAGGATGGTGGACAGGAAGATCGTCAGCGCGGTGATGATCCACAGGTCAGAGAGATGTGGCAGATCGGCATGGCTGGTCGCATAGGCCAGATAGTAGATCGATCCGATCCCGCGCACCCCATAGACGGCAACCACCGCCCGGTCGGAACGGGCTAACGCCCTTGCCGTCAGGGATACCCATCCCGCCAGCGGGCGCAGCACCACGATCAGCAGCACCGCGATGGCGACATGGGTCCAGGTCAGGTCCGCTGCCAGAGCGGGGAGCAGGCCACCCAGGGCAATCAGCAGAAGCGCCGTCAGGGCGTGTTCGATAGATTCCGAGAAATCGTGCAAATGCCGATGATAATGGTGTTCGCTCTCGATACGCCTCAGCGACAGGCCCATCGCGGCCACGGCGATGAAACCGTAGCCCTCGACAAGTTCGGTGGAGCCATAACACAGGAACACCCCAGCAATCGCGATCACCCCCGAGCCGGTATCGGCCAGCCGGGTTTCGCGGGGCAGGTTGAACAGGATCTGGCCCAGCAGCCAACCTCCGGCCCAGCCCATCGCGGCCCCGATGGATATCCGGTAGATCACGTCTTCCAGCAGCCAGCGCAGACCCCAGTCGCCGGGGGCCAGACCCTGCGCGATGACGAGCAGGCCGAGGTAGACGAAGGGAAAGGCCAGCCCGTCGTTCAGCGCGGCCTCCGTGGTCAGGGAAAAGCGCACCGGATGCTCCTGTCCCTCTTGGGGTGGTGCGATCTGCACATCGGCGGCGAGAACCGGGTCGGTCGGTGCCAGCACGGCGGCCAGCAGAAGCGCGGCGCCGACGGTCAGCCCACCCAGAACCACGCCCAGGAGCGCGACCGCCGCGATGGTCAGGGGCATCCCGATCACGAGCAGCCGCAGCGTCGGTCCCCATTTTTCCAGCGGACCGAGTCTGTCGACCCGCATGCCGGCGGCGAAGAGCGCGACGATGACGGTGATTTCCGCCACGACCTCCCACAGCAGGGGGGCGCTGCGGGGGTCGGGAGGTGCGGGCAGGCCGGGGACCGTCAGGACGGCCAGCGCGCCCAGCAGGATCATCAGCGGGGCGGCTGCCGGTTCCCGCGAGGAAACCAGCCGCGGAAACCAGCGCGCCAAGATCACGATGCATCCCGCCACCGCGAGGGTCAGGTGATAGGCGCTGAATTCGAAGAAGGCATCAGTTTCCATTTCAGGCGTCGGCAACCCCCTTGAACAGGGCCTCGTCCACATGATCGCCGTGCAGCACCGAGATATCGCCGGTTGTCTCCAGCACCACGGCACGAACGGATGAGAAATCAAGCGCATTGGCCTCCCGCAACTTTGCGATCAGGTCTTCCTCGACAACACGCGTCGCGCGCAAGGCATCGTGCAGGATGACGCCGTCCTTCATCAGCAGGACCGGCGTATTCTGAACCAGCGCGTCGAGTCGCGGCGACCAGCGTCGCAGCCGCGAGACGCCATACTGGACGGCAAAGAGGCTGGCTATCGCCGTCAGCGTCTGAAGAAATCCCGTCCCTTCCTGCGACTGAGACGCCCCGGCCAGAAGCGAGCCCATGGCAACAGTCATGACGAAGTCGAAATTCGTCATTTTCGAGAATGATCTCAATCCCACGATGCGGACCAGAAAAATGATCCAGGCAATACCGATCACGCTCAGTAGCGAACCCTTGGCTAACGCATCGAGTATAGGTCCGTCAAAAAACATCAATGTATCCCTTGTTTGAAGGTTCTTTTTGCATCCAAGACTTATCCGTTCAAACGCGACCATAGCCTCGTGCGGAATACCCCGTTTCAATGCATATTAAATCCACGCAAGGCATTGGGGTTTAAAGAAAGTATATGGCAAGGTTGGCACCAGAACAGGGAGTTCGCGGTTAGTGGTCGATTTCAGTGAATTTATACTTCGCGTCCTTTTTTCTGGGGGGTGTGGGTTAATCGTCGGGCTTGATCGCGAGATCAAAGGAAAGCCTCTAGGGGCGGGTGTATACGTTTTGGTTGCGATCGGCTCTACCGCCCTAATGGCAGTTACCCTCAATTTTGCTCTGAGCAGCATGGCCGAGGATGAGGCCCTCAGTATTGACCCTACCCGCCTTATTCAGGGTATTGTCGGTGGCATCGGGTTCCTCGGAGCGGGCGCGATCATGTCGCCCAGTGACGACGGGCGACTAAAAGGTGTCCGCAGCGGAGCCGCAATCTGGGCTGTAGGGTCAATTGGCATCGCTTGCGGGCTAGGTTTCCTTAAGGAAGCGGCATTTATCTCTGTGCTCATCTTCGTCGTTCTCAATATTTTCGACTATCTTCATATCAGAGGCAACAAATAGGAAAAATTTCATGTCCAGCACATCCAGTTGCCTCGTTACCAAGCTGTCGCATTACGTCTCACTTTCTGAGGCCGATTGTGATAGGTTGGCTAAGCTTGAGAAAGCCGAGCGCATTTTCGATGCAGGACGGGAAGTGTATCAGGGGGGCGACGAGAACAAGGACCTATACGTGGTCAAACATGGCTGGGCCTTCAGCTATACCGATCTGCCCGATGGTCGGCGCCAGATTGTTAAGATCCATCATCCCGGCGACGTCATCGGTTTCCCCGACGTCACCCTCAAGCACTCCACGACCACGCTGCGAACTGTCGAAGAGGTGTGCCTGTGTCCATTCCCGAAATCGTCGCTGGACGAGATCCTGCGCGAGTCTCCGAAGCTTTCAGCACTTCTGCTTTCGATAGCACTTCGCGACCAGGTTGTTTTGATTGATGTTCTCCGCGCAATGGGCCGGATGAGTGCGCAGGAACGGGTCAGCTACATGTTGCTGGATCTCATATCCCGTCTCCGGATCACCAATCCGGGCATGACCGACACGATCCGCCTGCCGATGACGCAGAGCCAGATCGCTGATTACCTAGGCCTGACCAATGTCTACATCAGCAAGACCTTCATCCGGATGGAAGATGATGGCTATATTCACCGCGATCAGGATCGGCTCCAGATCCTTCGGGAAGATGCGATGATCGAACTTACGGATTTCCATGATCGCTATGCCGACATGGATACCTCCTGGTTTCCGCAAGACTGACCGCCGCGGCGGAATTCAATCCAGTTGAAAGCATGGTTTGGCGATGTCCTGCATCTTTGGCACACCCACGTCGGCGACGAATCATCCGAAGTGGGAACCAACTAGTAACGAAGTTTGTTGCACCGTCGGTAGCGTCGAAATCTGACAAGCTACTGATCGAAAAATTTTATTGCTACTTAACTAACGCTTGGGGGCGAATGTGGAACTGCGGGCTGTCATCATCTGGGGAATACTGATTCTGTCTGCCGTCCTCCCGGCGGTCGGTCTGTTCCTCTGTGCGGTCATCATCGTGGTTCAGATCAGTTTGATGGGCCTTCGGCCATTTGTTGCCTGTCTGCCCGCCCGGCTGGCGACGGGTCGGCAGGACTTCGCCAGCCCGCGTTTTTCAATCCATGTCGCGACCCATGCGGAACCGCCCCGGCTGGTGATCCGCACCCTGCGGGCCCTGCTGGGTCAGGATTGGCCGTCGGATGGCTACGAGATCGTCGTGATGGACAACAACACAGCCGATCCCGCGCTCTGGAAGCCGGTGGAGAGGTTTTGCGCCGCGCATCCGGGCCGGATCGCCTTTCTGCACCGGACGGGTGTCAAGGGTGCCAAGGCCGGCGCGCTCAACATCGCGCTGGCGCATACTCGCGACGATGCGACCCATGTGGTCACCGTCGATGCGGATTACGTGGTCGACCGCGATTTCCTGCGCTGCGCGGCGGAGGCGCTGCACCGGACCGGGGCGGATTACGTGCAGTTTCCGCAATCCTATGTCGCCACGACGACCACCGCACCGGGCGTGGATGCCGAGCTTGAGGAATATTTCCGCACCAATGCCGCCGCCGCCGATGAGGCAGAGGCGGTGCTGTTGACCGGCACGCTCTGCGTGATTTCGAAGACTGCGCTGGTTTCCGTCGGCGGGTGGTCGGGCGCCACCACGACCGAGGATGCGGACCTGGGTGTGCGGCTTTGCCACTCGGGCTTCGCGGGCCGGTTCATCAACCGGGTCGTGGGCAAGGGGCTGCTGCCGCTGTCGCTGCGCGATCTCGAAAGGCAGCGCTATCGCTGGTGCAGCGGCAACGTCCAGACCCTGCTGCGGCATGGGCGGACGATCCTCACCCGCGCGGGCGAGTTCGAGCTGCACAAGCGGCTGGTGATCCTCACGCAACTGACTGCATGGTTCAGCCTCGCCCTCGTGCCTTTCGCGCTGCTGACGGTCTGGCTGCTGACCGGGCAGGGGCATACGGTCGCCGCCACGCTGGCTGCGGTGGCCATCCTGCTCGCGCTTTGCGATATCGTTTCACGCGTCGTGGCGCGCGGGTTGCGCGACGGGCAGGCCCTTCCGGTCATCCTCCACGCGCTGGCCTGTCGCATCGCGCTAGCGCCGCAATCGGCTAAGGCGACCTTCGATGCGCTCGCGGGCTGCCGCCTGAAATTCGTGGTCACCGACAAATCGGGCGGCAAGGGTGCCGGTTCTCTGTCCATCTGTCACCTCATGGTTTTCCTCACCGCGCTCCTGGTGCTTCTCGGCGGGCACCCTGCGGAGCCGCTGATCCGCGCCGCGCTGCTGGCGCTCCTGCTGCCGTTGCCCGCCGCGCTGCTGACCGACAGGAGCCTGCGCGCCTATCGCGCCACCATCGCCTCACCTGTGAAGGAGGTTTCCGCATGACATCCGATCCGCTGGCCCCCCTGGTCGATATCGTCATCCCGACCTGGAACCGCGCTCATCTGATCGTCGGGGCCATCCGCGCGGCACTCGAACAAAGCTGGTGGAACATCCGCGTCACGGTGATCGACGACGCCAGCACCGACGCGACCGAAGACGCGGTGCGGTGCTTCCTGGACGATCCGCGTTTCAACTACATCCGGCTGTCGCAGAACCTCGGCACCGCCAATGCCAAGAACGCGGGCCTGCTGCTGACCGCGGGCGATGCGGTCACCTTCCACGATTCCGACGACATCCCGCACCGCGACAAGGTTCTGCACCAGGTGCGCGTGTTGACCGCGCAGGATATCGGTGCCGACGACTGCCTGAACTGGCAACTGGCGGGCAAGGAAGCGGGGCAGCGGCTGGAGGTCAGCGCCGCGCTCACCCACCACGAACTGATCCTGCCGGACGGGCGGCGCGGCGAGATCCGGCGCGACCTTTCCCTGCTCGATGACGTGTTCCCGAACCTTCAGATGGGCGCGCAGGTGCCGGGGGAGTGGACGCACATCAACTCCGGCCTGTTCCGCGCGGATGTGTTCCGCCGTCTCGGCGGGTTCGAGGATTGCATCGAGGAGGACCGCGAGTTCCGCAACCGGCTGATCCTGAACGGCGAGATCGTCTGGATCGTGCCGGAACTGTTGCTGACCAAGATCGAGACGCCCGACAGCCTGACGCAATCGACGGTCTCGGATTACGACAGCGCCCGGCGCAGGGCGGACCGGCAGAAGGTCTGGGCCAAGGTCGAGGTGTGGCGGGAGAACGGCAAGGTGGCCCCGGTGCCGGTGGATATCCCGACCCTCGGCGTCAGCCATGTCAGCCGGCCCGACCTGCTGGCGCGGCGGGACATGCCGGTCACGCCCGCCACGTCGGCCCGGGTCGAGCAAGTCCTCGCCATCTTTCCTGCTACAGGGATGGCCGCGCAATGAAGGCCTTTCGCCAGGAGACAGCGCGCGCGCCCATGGGAATCGTCGATCCGTGCTCTGCCGCGGGTTACGATCTGCCCGACCTCGGGACCGGCGGTCTTGGCGGCACCGAAGCGACGGTGCTGCGGGTGGCCGCTGCACTCGGCTCCCGGTTCGAGATCACGCAGTATCAGCAGGGTCGCACCAACAGGCACCTGTCCGAGGCAGGGACGTTGCGGCCCCTGCAAGACCTCGATGACGCGCAAAACCAAGCCGCCCTGATCGTCATCAACCGGTGGAAGGTGGCGATCAAGCTGCGCAAGCGGCATCCAGCCACGCCGATCTTTCTTTGGCTGCACGTCTATCCCGGTCGTCACAACCGCAAGATGGCCGCGGCGCTGAAGGCTGCCGGCATCACGGTGATCTGCGTGTCCGAAACGCACGCCCGTGCGCTTGCGGGGTTTCTCGGGGCGGAGGATGTGCCGCCCATTCGGGTGATCTACGATCCGCTCGATGACGATCTGCACCCCGACGCCACGCCCCGCGATCCCGACCTGCTGCTCTTTGCCAGTTCGCCCCACAAGGGGTTGGCCGAGGTGTTTGAACAATTCGCCGCCCTGCGCCGTGACCTTCCGAACCTGACCCTTGCCGTGGCCGATCCGGGCTATCTGCGCTGGGATACCGGGCCGGTGCCCGAGGGCGTGGTTTTTCTGGGATCCCTGTCCCATGATGCGCTCATCCGGCAGATGCGCCGTGCGCTCTGCCTGTTCTATCCCCAGACGACATTTGCCGAGACCTTCGGCCTGGTGCTGGCCGAGGCCAATGCGGTCGGCACGCCGGTGCTGGTGCATGATGGGCTGGGTGCCAATGCGGAAATCGTGGCGGATGCCACGCAGCGCGTGGATGGCCATGACCCGGCGCAGATCCTTGGGCGCATTCAGGCGTGGCGGCGTGCGCCGCCGCAGGTCACCGCCAATCCCGCCTTCCGGCTGGGCCGGGTCACCGGGGACTGGGTGCAGCTGCTGGAACACGCCGCTGCAAGGCATCCTGAGATGGAGATGGTAAAGAGCACATGACAGCTTCCAGACCCCTTGCCGAGTTGCCGCTTTCGACCACCGCCGGGCCGGTGCCGTCCGATGTCGCGGAGGCCCTGCGGGCCGCCGCCGCAGAAGAGGAACGCGGCGCGCGCCCGATCGGCCGCTCCATCGATCTGCTGCGACAGACGGACCTTCTGACCGATGACGGCGCGCCAGATCCCGCCCGCACCGCCCGGGTGCTGATGCAGGTGGGCGCTGCGAACCTCGGCGTCGGGAGGCTGTTCGAAGGGCATGTCAACGCGCTGCACCTGGTCCGCCTATATGGAACGAAGGTGCAAGAGGCGCAGGTCGATCGCCAGATCGCCGAGGGTGCCCTGCTGGGCGTCTGGGGGGCCGATGGCGCGGCGCCGGTGACGCTGGATGCCACGGGGCAGCATTTGCAGGGCGGCAAGTGCTATGCCTCGGGGCTGGGCACCGTGACCCATGCGCTGGTCACTGTGGATTCCGGTCCCGAGGTGCGGCTGGCGCTGGTCGATGTGACGGACGCCGCCGCCGCGGACCCGTCCGCATGGGATATGCAGGGAATGCGGGCGACTGCCTCGGGTAGCTTTGATTTTACCGGCCTGCCGGTCGACAGGATCGAATGGATCGGCGACCCCGGCGATTACCTGAAGGAGCCGCATTTCGTCGGCGGTGTTTGGCGGATTGCGGCCTTGCAGGCCGGCGCCACCGTCGGCCTGCTGGACGTGGCCGCGACAGAGCTTCGCGCCGCAGGCCGCATGGCGGCAGAGGCCCAGAGGGGCCGGCTGATGGATGTGCTGATGCGGACATGGGCCGGCATGGCCCTGACCGAGCGCGCCGCCGAAGCCGCTGCCGATCGCCACATCGCGCCGGACGACATCGTTACCACCTCCATCGCGGCCCGGCTCTTTACCGAGGAGGTCGGGCTCTATGCCATCCGGGCCGTCGAGCAGAGCATCGGCCTGCGGCATTTCGAGGCCGGCTCCGAGACCGGACGCATGGCCCGCGATCTGGCGGTCTATCTGCGGCAGGCCGCGCGGGATGCGTTCCTGCAACGCGCGGCGCAGACGGCTCTCGGGGAAGACGGGCGCATCTGGGGAGTGTTCGGATGAATGTCGCGCACCTCCCTTTATTGCCGGACGTGTTCGAGGGCCGCGAAAGCCTCGTCGTCTTGGCCCCGCATCCCGACGATGAATCCCTCGGCTGCGGCGCACTTCTGGCGCGAGGTTTCGCATGCGCCGGCGCGCATGTCATTTGCCTGACGGATGGCAGTGCGAGCCACCCCGGATCTCGCCAATGGACGCCCCGGCGGCTGGCCCGCCAGCGACGTGCGGAGATGGTAGCGGCCATCGAATGTCTCGGCGGTTCCGCGCGCGATATGACCTGGCTGGGCATGGCTGACAGCCGTCTCTATCAGGCCGATGCGACAGAGGTTGCCGCCAGGCTGGAACAGATCATCGAAGGTCATGGCGCGCGCCATGTCTTCGTGCCCGCCGCCGAGGATCACCACGAAGACCACCAGGCGACGGCGCGGTTCGCCGGCGCGTTGCGCCGCCGCCGTCCGGAGTGGGCGTTCTACAGCTATCCCGTCTGGTGCCGCTGGGACAATCCCGATTTCCGCCAGACCGCCACCCGTCACGCCCCGGTGTGCGTGCCTTCGGAGGACCTGCGCGACAGGAAACGCGCGGCAATCCATGCGCATCGAAGCCAACTGGGCAGGGTCGTCACCGATGATCCATCGGGCTTCATTCTTCCGGCAGGGTTCATCGAGAAATTCGTGACCGAAGACGAGATCTTCTGGAGGATGCCGTGATGGGTGTGGGCCGCGATCACCTGCACGCGCTTTATGCCGACACCTCGGACCCTTGGGATTTCGAGCACAGTGGTTACGAACAGGCCAAGTTCGCCGCGACGCGGGCGGCGCTGACGCGGCCCCGCTACGCCTCGGCCTTCGAGCTGGGCTGCGGCAACGGGCAGCTTGCACAGCATCTGGTGGACATCTGTGACCGCTATACCGGCATGGATGCGGTGGCCATCGCGATCGAGGCAGCGCGCCGTGCCGTGCCGGATGCCACCTTCATCCACGACTTTTACCCTTGTCCGCTGCCAAGGGGCGATTTCGTCCTGCTGATCCTGTCCGAGATCCTCTATTTCCTCGATGAGGGCAGCTTGCGCACACTGGCATTGGATATCGCTAGCGCCTGGCCGAAGGCGGAGGTGCTCTGCGTGAGTTGGCTTGGCGAAACTGACCATGATTTGCAGGGCGAAGAAGCGCTGGCGATCTTCACGGCGGCGCTGGACACCCATGAGTTCGATTGCGTGGCGCAGACCGACGGGTATCGCATCGACCGCGGACTGCCGAAGGGCACGACATGACCCGCCCCGCCGCAAAAGACACCGCCATCGTCATCCCGGCCCGCAACGAGGAAGCCCGGATCGGTGCCTGTCTCACCGCCCTCGCCGGACAAGGCAACGCGGTGGTGATCCTGGTGCTCAACAACACCACCGACCGCACCGGCAGCGTGGCCCACGACACCGCCGCGCGGCATGACCTGGACCTGACGGTGCTGGAACGGACACTGGCGTCACGGGAGGGTGTCGGCACCGCCCGGCGGATCGGATGCGATCACGCCCTGCAGACCATGCCCGCGCTGCGCTACCTTTTGACCACCGACGCCGATTGCATCGTCGCCCCGGATTGGATTGCACGAAACCTTGCCCACCTGAAAACGATGGACGCTGTCTGCGGCAAGGTCGATCTGATCGCGGGCGAGGCAGATATCCTCGATGGCATGGACCCCCACCTCGCCGAACTGGAAGGCATCTATAGGGCCCTGGTGCAGGACATCTACGCCCGCCACGCGCCCGGATGTGCGGATATCGGCGACACCCACGGCGAAGCGGCGGGGGCGAGCCTCGGGTTCACACGCGCGGCCTATCTGGCAGGAGGCGGATTCGCGCCCGTTCGTTGCGGCGAAGACCGCCGGATCGTTCGCGCGCTCCGCGCGGCGGGTTGCCGGGTCCGTCACGCCGACGATGTGACGGTGCAGGCCTCGTGCCGCCTAATCGGACGCGCGGCGGGGGGCATGTCCGACGCGCTGAAGGCGCGGATCGGGGACCTGGATTACCTGATCGACGATTGCCTGCCGCCGGCGGACTGGCTGGTCACGCAGGCCAGCGGCAAGACGCTGGGCCCCTGGCCGCCGCAGGTGCCCGCCCGCTTTCGCCTGCATGTGCGGGATCTCCCGCAGCATATTGAAATACTGGAGAAGTTCAGGAATTCGGAGCGGCTGATATCCGCCCCGATAGCTTCGGCAGCAACGATGCCATGTTCCCACCTTGACACGCTGCTGCCAGTCAAGGGGTCAGCAAATGTCTCCGCTGGCCCCGGCATGCGGGCCTGTCCGGTCCCTGTGGATCGTCTGCCCGCACCCACTCAAACAAATGCGTCGGCACTGCCGACCGTGAAAGGAGAGAAGATGACAACGTTGAAAGACCTTTATATCGATGAACTACAGGATCTCTGGTCCGCAAACGACCAGATGTCGAAGGTGGTATCGGCGATGGCCGACAAGGTATCCGACAGCAAGCTGGTCGACCGGTTGAGTTCGGCCAAGGACGGGATCGACCAGCATACCCGCCTTCTGAAATCCGTGCTCGAGGACACCGGTGCCGATGTGAAGAAAGAGCATTGCAAGGGTATGGAAGGGCTCGTGAGGGAGGCCAGGAAGCACGCGCTCGACAGTGACATGAGCGGTGCCGCGCTCGACGTGGCGATCATCGCGCAATACCAGCGCATGTGCCATTACGGCATCGCCGGGTTCGGCACAGCCAAGGCATTCGCCGAGGCACTCGGCAATGATGAGGCGGCGCGCAAGCTCGACAAAGCGTTGGACAACATCTACGGGTCCGACGATTTCATGACCGAGCTGGCCGAACGCTCGCGGAACGTGGATGCGATGGCCTGACGGTGTTGATTTCCGTCGAAGGAGTGCAGCAGGTTATCCGACCCGCCTTGCTGAACGATGAAACCGCTAAATTGTTGAAGGCTGACTCTGGCGACCCCGCCTTGGAAATCACCAGGCGCTATCTATCGCATAGTCGCCCAGTGCTGTTCAGCTTCAGCACCTATCCGGCAGGTCGTTTTGAATATCGTATCACTCTGCGTCGCCAACAGGGCGGTAGCGCTGATGATTGAATGTAAGCTGCAATATTTAGACTTAGCTTTTGCTCAACGACAACGATCGCCGCTTCCCAGCCTAAAGCTGGCCCTCATCCACCGCGCAACATCCGAAAAGATGGGCTTCAAACAGACATACTGCCTCGTGGCACTATTGCGCAGCGCCACTCGTGGGTTGTCCGGCACATACAGAGGTGGTCGCGAGATTTCGGACCAGTTGCTAAGCTGTAGCGACTGACGAAGGAATACCCCAGATGACGAAGCGGAAACGCTATTCGGCGGAGTTCAAGGCCAAGGTTGCTCTTGAGGCCATCCGTGAAGAGTTGACGACGGCCGAGCTGGCCAAGAAATACGGCGTCCATCCCACAATGATCAGCGGCTGGAAGAGAACGGCGATTGAGAACATGGCATCGGCGTTTGGCGGTGCCACATCGGCCGAGGCGGTGATTTCCGAGAGGGATGTCGAGAAGCTGCACGTCAAGATCGGCCAGCTGGTCGTGGAACGGGATTTTTTATCGGAAGCCTCCAGTCTCATCCTCGGCATTGGAGGCAGAAAGCGGTGAAGCGGGACCATTTCGATCTTAGTGTCCGTCGCCAGTGCAGCCTGCTGTCGCTGGCGCGTTCCAGCCTCTCCTATCACCCGCGCGGGGAAAGCGCCGAGAATCTGGCCTTCATGGACATCATCGACCGGCAGTTCCTGGAAACGCCCTGGTACGGCTCATGGCAAATGGCCCGCCACATGCAGCGAGAGGGGTTCAGATGCGGGCGTCATCGCGTGCGGCGGCTGATGAGGCTCATGCGGCTGGTGCCGATCTACCAGGAGCCGAAAACCAGCAAGAAGCATCCCGAGCACAGGATTTACCCGTACCTTCTCAAGGGGCTGTCCATAACCCGCCCGAACCAGGTCTGGTGTACCGACATCAGCTATATCCCGATGCGCCGGGGCTTCTTGTATCTGGTGGCGATCATGGACTGGCACAGCCGGAAAGTGCTGAGCTGGCGGCTGTCGAATTCGATGGATGCCGGGTTCTGCGTCGAGGCGCTGAAAGAGGCGCTGGCCCGATACGGCCCGCCGGAGATATTCAACTCCGACCAAGGCTCGCAGTTCACCAGCACCGACTTCACCAATGTACTGCATGACGCCAAGGTGAAGATCTCGATGGACGGCCGCGGGCGCTGGATCGACAACCGGATGATCGAGCGCTTCTGGCGATCCCTGAAATATGAATGCGTCTACCTGAACGCCTTCGAGACCGGCTCTGAAGCCCGAGAGGGGATCGGCGCCTGGATCACCTATTACAATGAAAAGCGCCCGCACTAATCCCATGGGCTGCTGACGCCGGGCGAGGCATATGATAGTCGGGCTCCGAACCTGAAAGCCGCCGCCTGAAATGAAACCAATGCTATAGCTTAGCCCGGCGGCAAACTGGTCGAAAATTCAGGACCACTGAGCTACCCCCCGAAAATCGGACACTGACGTAAGCTACGATTTGTTGTCTGCTGATCTTCGACGAGAAGGAGATCAGAGATGCCGAAACGGAAACAACACGCGCCCGAGTTCAAGGCGAAGGTGGCGCTTGAAGCGCTGAAGGGGGAGCAGACGGTGGCCGAGTTGGCGAGCCGGTTCGGGGTTCATCCGACGATGATCCACACATGGAAGCGGGCGTTGCTGGAAGGTGCGTCTGGCGTGTTCGAGCGCGGCGGCAGGAAAGCCCCCGAGATCGGCGAAGATCAGGTGAGAGAGCTGCACGCCAAGATCGGGGAGCTGGCTGTGGCCAACGATTTTTTGTCACGAAAGCTCAAACCGTGGACCGGCAAGTGAGGCGCGACATGATTGAGCCGAACAATTCCATTTTGTCCATTGGTCAGCAATGCAGGTTGCTGTCGATCTCGCGCTCGTCATTCTATTACAAGCCTAAGGGCGAGACCGAGCAGAACCTCGGCCTGATGCGGCAGATCGACGAGCAGTTTCTGGAGACGCCGTTCTTCGGTGTCCGCCAGATGACTTGGCATTTGCGCAACGACGGCCATTTGGTGAACGAGAAACGGATACGCCGGCTGATGCGCCTGATGGGGCTGATGCCGATCTACCAAAAGCCCAACACCAGCAGGCCGGCGAAAGAGCACAAGACCTATCCCTATCTGCTGAGAGGCCTTCGGGTGGAGCGTCCGAACCAAGTTTGGTGCTCGGATATTACCTATCTGCCCATGCGCCGAGGGTTCCTGTATCTGGTCGCTATTATGGATTGGCACACCCGTAAGGTGCTGGCTTGGCGCATCTCGAATACGCTGGAGGCGGACTTCTGCGTTGAGGCACTGAACGAGGCCATCCACAAGTTTGGTCCGCCGGAGATCATGAATACTGACCAAGGATCTCAGTTCATATCTTTTGCCTGGACGGATCGACTGCGCCGGACCGGCGTCCGCATCTCCATGGATGGCAAGGGCCGCTTCCTAGACAATATCTTCATCGAGCGGCTGTGGCGATCCCTGAAATACGAGTGCGTCTACCTGCATGCCTGGGAGACCGGATCAGAAGCGAAGGCAGGCATCCGGAAATGGATGACCTTTTACAACAACCAACGCCCACACTCAGCCCTTGGCGGTAGGCCTCCAGCCGTGTTCTATTGGCTGAAAAATGACAAAACCCAACCCGATCAGCAGGGGCAGAGAGTAGCTTAATTTACGCCAGATACTGTCCAATGGATGGGGAGTAGCTCAGCTCGTCCACGATCCGCATCATCTCCCGCGCCTCAAAATGCTTGAAGCGGGACCAGCGCAGATTGTCGTAGGGCTCACCCTTGTCATCCATCCCTTCCGGGAAGATGCGGCGGGACATAGGGATGCCAAGATCCTCGGCCTTGCGCTCCTCGACCGTGTGGAGGTCATCCAGCCGCTTGATGAACATCAGGAAGGTGATCTGTTCGATCACGGAGAGCGGGTTGGAGACCCCGCCGGACCAGAACGCATTCCAGATCTGATCAACCTGGTTGCGGATGTTGCCTGTGAGCATGGGATGCGCCTCTACGTTTTGTTGTGCGGACCCTACCGGTCAAAGCTCTGAATCGGCAAGCGACTAGCCCCGGGTAGTTCGAGCGGGCCTCTCAGCAGGATTGTCGCGCCCTTACTTTATAGCGCCCGACTGAAAACCTGTTCAATCGCAAAGCAATCTGTCACGATTGGATGCAACCGTTTACTTCAGAGGTGCGCACATGCAGCTATCCAAAGCGTTTTGGTGGGTCCTGTTGCTCTTTGTAAGCAAGCGGCACACTGTTCCGTGCGCCAACCCTCTCATCGCAACGTACAATATGGTTCCGTCTGAGGATCCAAAGACTCGGATCCACTATGGCGTCCGCCAAATCGAGCTGTTGCGAGGCGACGGAGGCAGATCACTCTGGATAGATGCGCCGGGACAGCTTGACGAAATCATTCAGGCGCACCTTCCATCTAAAAATATCAGTATGCTCGGACCGGCATCTCGATGACACAGCAAATCGCGAGGCCATCGCATTACGTCGCATCCAAGCGAAAATCGTTTGGCGGGTATTTTGGCGGGTAGCCCGGTTAAATCGCCAAATCTCCCAATGATTTCAAGGGCAAATGGCGGAGACGAAGGGATTCGAACCCTCGATACCGTTTCCGGTATACTCCCTTAGCAGGGGAGCGCCTTCGACCACTCGGCCACGTCTCCGCTGGCCTGTTTATGGAAAGCGGGCGGGCGGGACAAGGGGTTTTTGCCGCAATCTTGCCCGCGTTGTCATTCCTGCGTTTGCGCTTCCAGCGTCAGGCGGGTTTGCGGGTTGGGCAAATCTTCGATGCCGAGCGGCTCTTCGGGGCGGGCGAGGCGGTAGCGGGTGACCCAGATCAGGCGCTCTTCGGCGCGGGTGATGGCGACATAGGCGAGGCGTTGCCAGAGCGGCAGGCCCGCTTCGCTGCGGCCCGTGCGGGCGGCGGCGAAGAGGTCGGGGGCGAAGACCTGCACCTCGGGCCATTGGCTGCCTTGCGCCTTGTGGATCGTGCATGCGGCGCCGTGCAGGAACAGCGCGCCCATGCGGGCGGCGCTGGCGATGAAGGGTTCCTCTTCGTTCGGGTGTTCGATCTGGATGATCGAGGCGGCGTTGACCCGTGGCTCTTCCGCGCCGAGGACATGAAGCTTGGCGAAACCCGGTTTGTTGCCCGCGCCGAGATAGACGACTTGCGCGCCTTTGATGAGCCCGCGCGCTTCCAGGTCGATGCGCCGTTTGCGGTGCTTCATGGGCAGTTCCAAGCCGTCGCAGATGAGCGGCTCGCCCGGCATCATCGCGTCGATGGGGATCTGGTAGGCGGTGCGAAACGCCTGAATGAGCCGCTTGCGCGTGTCGTTGCGCCAAACCAGCACGGGCGAGCGCGCCATCATCGCCGCATCGACCCGCTGCGCGATCTGGACCCGGTCGTCCTTCGCGGCGGCGGCTTCGATCTCCCGCTCGAAGGTGGCGAAATCGAGAGCGGGGTCGGACAGCATATGCGCCAGATCGAGGATCGGGTTGTCGGCGGCCTGGCGGTGGATGCGGGAGAGATGGATCTTCAGCTTGTCCGGCAGATCGTCAAAGGCCATGTCACCGGAATTGCCAACGGGGGCGAGTTGCGCCGGGTCGCCGAAGAGAACAAGCGTCGTGAAAATCTCACGCAGATCTTCAAGCTGCTTGGGGTCCAGCATCGACGCTTCATCGACGAAACCGATATCGAGCGGCTCTTCGCGGCGTTTCCAGCCGGTGATGAAATCCGACCCGCGCAAACCCGCTGCTGCCAGCGCGCCCGGCACGGAGGCATGTTCTTTGTAAAACGCCATCGCCCGGTCAAGCGCCTCGGGCGCGAGCGCGTCGGTCTCCGGGCGCGGGCTTTCCCCCATCAACCACTCGGCGATTTTCTCGTAATCGGCGTCATAGATCGGCGTGTAGAGGATGCGGTGGATCGTGGTCGCCGGCACCCCGCGATTGCGCAGCACACTGGCGGCTTTGTTGGTCGGCGCCAGCACGGCGAAGTTGCGGCTCTTGCGCGTCTTGCGACTCTCAAAATCAGGGGAGACGATCTTCACCCCGATCTCTTTCAACGCCAGCGTGACATTGGCCAGCAGCAGCGTCTTGCCTGAACCCGCCTTGCCCAAAACCGCCAGAACGCGGGCTTTGCCGCTCGCCTCAGGCAGGATCTCCGCGCCGCCCAGATCGACGCCCGCATCCGCCAAAATCGCTTCAATCGCGTCAAATGCACGCTTCTGGTCGGTTGAGTATTCCATATCCTGCCCTGATGGTTCTTATTGGCTTTTAACGAAGCAAGGGAGGGGATGCCATGGGTCAGGCGCATGTGTTCGGGCGGAGTTGCCACGCGGATTTACCGGTGATTGATCGCGGGGAGGGGGTGTATCTCTTCGATCAGGCGGGCAAGCGCTATCTCGATGCCTGCGGCGGCGCGGCGGTGTCCTGCCTCGGCCATTCGGACCCGGATGTGAAAGCGGCCATCGCGGCGCAGATGGACAAAGTGCCGTTCGCCCATACCGGCTTTTTCACCAGCGATGAGGCGGCGCGGTTGGCGGATCTGCTCGTCGATCTCGCGCCCGGTGATTTGAGCCATGTCTATTTCGTCTCCGGCGGGTCCGAAGCGGTTGAGGCGGCGGTGAAGCTCGCGCGACAATATGCGGTGGAGACGGGGCAGGGGCAGCGGACGAAGCTGATCGCGCGGTTGCAATCCTATCACGGCAACACGCTTGGCGCGCTGGCGGCGGGCGGCAATCTCTGGCGGCGTGAGGCGTATAATCCGCTTCTGATCGAGACGTCGCATATTCCCGCCGCCTATCCTTATCGAGGACAGGGGCCGGGCGAGAGTTTGGAGGATTACGGCCAGCGGGTCGCGAATGCGCTGGAGGCGCAGATCGAAGCGGAAGGGCCGGAGACGGTGCTGGCCTTCCTCGCCGAGCCGGTCGTCGGTGCGACCTTGGGCGCACAGCCCGCGCCGCTGGGCTATTTCAAACGCATCCGCGAGATTTGCGACAAATATGGCGTGCTGCTGATCCTCGATGAGGTTATGTGCGGCTCCGGGCGCACGGGCAGCTTCTTCGCCCATGAGCAGGAGGGTATTTCACCCGATATCTGCACCATCGCCAAGGGCATGGGCGCGGGCTATCAGCCCGTCGGCGCGATGCTCTGCACCGGCCGGATTTTCGACGCCATCGCGAATGGCTCCGGCTTTTTCCAGCATGGGCACACTTATATTGCGCATCCGATGGCGATGGCGGCAGCGCGGGCGACGGTTGAGGCGATGGTGGAGCGCAACCTCATGCCGCAGGTGCGCCAGACCGGCGCGCGGTTCGCCGATGCACTGACGGAGCGGTTCGGTCAGCATCCCCATATCGGCGATATTCGCGGGCGCGGACTTTTCTGGGGGATGGAGTTCGTGGAAAACCGTGAGACGAAAGCGCCCTTCGATCCGGCCCGCAAGCTGAACAAAAAGGTCAAAGCCGCCGCGATGGCCGAGGGGCTGATGTGCTATCCGATGGGCGGCACGATTGACGGGCGGCAGGGGGATCACGTCCTCTTCGCGCCGCCCTATATTTTCACCGATGCGCATATCGACGAGGCGGTCGAAAAATTTGCCCGCGCGTTTGAAAGCGCTTTGGCGAAATAAAGACGTCGTTTCATGTCACAGATAAGCGGCTCTCTTCTTTCTATTTTCGCCCAGCACTTGCCGTAGGGGCCGCGCGGGCTTATGTCGCGAGCCATGTCACAAGGCTGGATTGCGAGAATAAAGAAGCGCTTGCGCGGCGGGCCGGTGGTGCCGGTTCTGCGGCTCCATGGCGCGATTGGTGCGGGCGGGCGCTTTGGCGGCGGGATGAATGCCGCCACCATGCTGCCGCTCATTGACCGGGCGTTTACCAAAAAGGCGAAAGCGGTCGCGCTCTCGATCAACTCGCCGGGCGGATCGCCCGCGCAAAGCTCGCTCATTGCTGCGCATATCCGCGCCAAGGCGGAAGAACGCGGCATCAAGGTCTACGGCTTCGTTGAGGATGTGGCCGCGTCGGGCGGCTACTGGCTCGCGACCGCCGCCGATGAGATTTACGCGGACCGCTCGTCGATTGTCGGCTCCATCGGCGTGATTTCGGCGGGCTTTGGATTTCAGGAATTTATCAAGAAACACGGCATCGAGCGCCGCGTCCACACGGCGGGCGAGGACAAGTCGATGCTCGACCCATTCCGCCCCGAAAAGCCCGAAGATATCGAGCGTCTGAAAGAGTTGCAGCGCGGCATCCACCAGCATTTCATTGACCAGGTGGAGCGTCGCCGCAGCGGCCTCGCCGACGGTATCTTCACCGGCGAATTCTGGCTGGCCGAAGAGGCGCGGGACAAAGGGCTGATCGACGGGATCGGCCATCTGCGCCCGGTGATGCGGGAAGAATTTGGCGAGGATGTGCGCCTACCCATCGTCTCCGCCAAAAAATCGCTCTTCCGCCGCCTTGGTGCGCCGAGTGCATCCGATCTTATGGGAACCTTGGAGGCGGACGCCCTGTGGTCCCGCTACGGCCTTTGACATGATGCTCAAGGCCGTCCTGATTTTCTTCGTTTTTGTGGCCCTGCTCGGCATGTTCGGCAAGCTGAAATGGCTCGACCCCAGGAGACGTAAATGATCCTCGACCTTGTGTATGTGGCTATCGGGCTTGGCCTGCTGGTGGTGTGCGGCGATATGCTGGTGAAGGGAGCTGTTTCGCTCTCGCTGCGGCTCGGCATCCCGGCGCTGATTGTGTCGATGACGATTGTGGCCTTCGGGACCTCTGCGCCCGAGCTGCTCGTCGCGATTCAAGCCGCGCTGGACGGCGCGCCGGATATCGCCATGGGCAATATCGTCGGCTCCAATATCGCCAATATATTGCTAGTCTTGGGTCTGCCCGCCGCCATCGCACGGATTTCCATGAAGGATTGCGACAGCAAGGCGGATTTCCTGACCATGCTCGGCGCGACGGTCCTCTTCATCGCGCTTTCGCTCGACGGCAATGTCTCGCGGATCGACGGGATGATCATGCTGGTCCTGCTCGCCGTCAGCCTCTGGATGAGCTTCCAGAAGGCGCGCAAGGCGCGGGCGGCGGATGCGGCGGACGACGAGGATGAACTCGAAGAGGGCGATCCGTCGCTTCCGATGTCGCGCATCCTCTTTCTCATCATCGTGGGGATCATCGGCCTGCCGATTGGGGCACAACTGCTCATCACCGGCGCGCAAAGCATCGCGCTCTCCTTCGGCATTTCCGAAGCGGTGATCGGGCTGACGCTGGTGGCCTTCGGCACCTCGCTGCCGGAACTCGCGACCACGGTCAGCGCCGCGATCCGCGGTCAGGCGGCGGTGGCGCTTGGCAATGTGATCGGCTCCAACTTCTTCAACCTGATGCTGATCATGGGCCTCACCTCCGTGATCACGCCAGTGGGCGTGGGAGAGGAATTCCTGAGCCGTGATCTCTGGATCATGCTGGCCGCCGCGCTCGCGATGATCCCCTTCGTCTGGCATTGGGTGCGCCTTGGCCGCCGCTCCGGGGTTGTGCTGTCGGCGCTCTACTGCGCCTATGTGGCGCTGCTCTTGGTGGTCAAATGACCGGCGCGGCGCTGGTCACGGGCGGCGCGAAACGCATCGGCGCGGCGCTGGTGCGGGCGCTCGCGGCGCGTGGCAAGCCGGTCGCGATTCATTACAATTCGAGCGGCGATGCAGCCGAAGCGCTGGCGCGCGAAATCACCGAGGCGGGCGGCAAGGCTGTCGCCTTGCAAGGCGATCTCTTGGACCCGCAGCCGGACCTCATCGCCCGCGCTGCAGAGGCGCTTGGCCCACTTGACCTACTCGTCAACAACGCCTCGATTTTCGAATATGACCGTATCGGGACGGTGACACCCGAAAGCTGGGACCGGCATTTGGGCTCGAACCTCCGCGCGCCGCTGATGCTGACACAGGACTTCGCCGCGCAAGCGGGCGCGGGCAGCAACATCATCAACATCATCGACCAGCGCGTGCGCAAGCTGACGCCGGAATTCATGACCTATACTTTGGCGAAGTCCGCGCTCTGGACGTTGACGCAAACCGCAGCGCAGGGCCTTGCGCCGAAGATCCGCGTGAATGCGATTGGTCCGGGACCAACCCTGCAAGGCGCGCGCCAGTCGAAAGACCATTTCGATCAGCAGCAGGCGGCGACCATCCTCGGCATCGGGTCGGACCCGGAAGGCATTGTTCGCGCTATGGAATTCTTAATCGACAGTCCTTCCGTGACCGGCCAGCTTATTTGCGTCGATGGCGGTCAGCATTTAGCTTGGAAGACGCCCGATATTCTTGGCGTAGAGTAGTTTTATTCAGACATTCGCATGCTTGTCGTAAATCTGACAGAGAGTCGTCATTCGCGGCTTTCGCGACGGAATTTCAGGCAAAAAAATCAATGAAAACAAGGTTTTGAAAATATGCCTATTTTTTAGGCAAGTCATTGAACAGCCTTGATTTACTGTATATTTTCCTTTGTTAAAGCACTCGCCCACAGAGTTATCCACAGCTTTCGTGGATAGGATTCTTCTTGCTACGGCGAAACAGAAAGTGCAGCGCGGGAGCAGGCCCGATTCTGTAGCAACCGGGGACCGGAAAGGGTATCAAACCGCATGAATGACGGGTTCGAAGAAGACGGCAAAACGGGCGGCGAGGGCCCGCGCGGGCATGAGGTGATCGCCTCCTATCTGCCGCGGCTGGACGACTCGCCCGGCGTGTACCGGATGCTCGACCGTCAGGGGGATGTGCTTTACGTCGGCAAGGCGCGGAGCCTGAAAAAGCGCGTCTCCAGCTATGCGCGGCCCACGGGCCATTCCTCGCGGATCGGGCGAATGATTTCGGCCACCGCGTCGATGATGTTTCTCACGACCCGGACGGAGACCGAGGCACTGCTTCTGGAGCAGAACCTCATCAAGCAGCTCAAGCCGCGTTACAATGTGCTGCTGCGCGACGACAAGAGCTTCCCCTTCATCGCCGTCACCGCGCATGATTACCCGCAGGTGAAAAAGCATCGCGGCGCGCGGAAAAAGGGCGAGACCTATTTCGGGCCCTTCGCCAGCGCCGGCGCCGTGAACCGCACGCTGACGCATTTGCAGCGTGTGTTCCTGCTGAGGGATTGCTCGGACTCGATGTTTGAAAGCCGCACGCGGCCCTGCCTGCAATATCAGATCAAACGCTGCTCGGCCCCTTGCGTCGACATCATCAGCAAGGACGAGTATCAGGCGAGTGTCGCCGATGCGACGCGGTTCCTGCGCGGGCAATCGACGGAAATTCAGGAAAAACTCGCCAGCCAGATGACCGAGGCGAGCGCGGCCATGGAATATGAGCGCGCCGCCGCCCTGCGTGACCGGATCAAGGCGCTGACGCAGGTGCAGCAGGGTCAGGGGGTGAACCCGTCCAGCACGCCAGAAGCCGATGTGATCGCGCTCCATGAGGATGGCGGGCAGGCTTGTGTGCAGGTGTTTTTTATCCGTGCGCATCAGAACTGGGGCAACCGCGCCTATTTCCCGCGCACCGGGTCGGGCGCTGAAGCGCCGGAGATTCTGGAGGCGTTCATCACGCAGTTTTATGACGGACGCGAGCCGCCGGGTCAGATCCTGCTGTCGGAAATGCCCGCCAATGACGAGCTGGTCGCCGCCGCCCTCTGCGAGCGGGCGGGCCGCAAGGTGACTTTCACTGTGCCGCAGCGGGGGGAAAAGGCGGTGCTGGTCGGCGAGGCGTTGCGCAACGCGCGCGAAGCGCTGGCCCGGAAGCTCGCGGATACGGCGAGCCAGACCAAGCTGATGACGGGACTCGGCGAGGCCTTCGGCATGGAGACCCCGCCCGAGCGCGTCGAGGTGTACGACAACTCGCATATTCAGGGCAGCAACGCGGTTGGCGGGATGATCGTGGCAGGGCCGGAGGGCTTCCAGAAATCCGATTACCGCAAGTTTAACATCAAGGATGAAACCCTCACGCCGGGCGATGATTTCGGCATGATGAAAGAGGTGCTGACCCGCCGCTTCGCGCGTCTCTTGAAAGAGGACCCGGAGCGCAAATCCGGCAAGTGGCCCGATATTTGCCTCATCGACGGCGGGGAGGGGCAGCTCACCTCCGCCCATGAAGCGCTGGCCGAAGTAGGCGTCGAGGGGGTCACATTGGTGGGCGTTTCCAAGGGCTTCGACCGGGATGCGGGCAAGGAGGTCTTTCACATGAAGGGCCGCCACAGCTTTGCCCTGCCGCATCGCGACCCGGTGCTTTATTTCATCCAGCGCCTGCGCGATGAGGCGCACCGCTATGCCATCGGCGCGCACCGCACACGCCGGGCCGGGGATATGCGCAAGAACCCGCTCGATGAAGTGCCGGGCATCGGCGCGGCGCGCAAACGGGCGCTTCTGGCGCATTTCGGGTCCGCCAAAGCGGTTTCCAACGCGAATATCGACGATTTAACAGCGGTGAGCGGGATCAGCCGCGCCATGGCCGAGACGATTTACGGGCATTTTCACCGTAGTTAAAACGCTGCGTGCGGCCTCTTTTCTCCGCCCCCAACCCGCGCTAGGCTGCGCCCGCAAAGGAGACCCGAGATGCTCGCCAATTTACCGATGATCCTGACAGTTTTGCGGCTGATCGCGGCGCCGATGGTGGCGATCATTTTCGTGATTGTGCCGCCGGTCTGGGCGGGCTGGATCGCGCTCTTTCTCTTCGTCGCGGCCTCGGCAACGGATTTTCTCGACGGCTATCTGGCCCGCAAATGGCAGGTCGTCAGCCCCCTTGGCGCGATGCTCGACCCGATTGCCGACAAGGCGATGGTGATTACGGCGCTGGCGGTGGTAATGGGCTTCTCGGCGGGCAATCCGTGGATCATCATCCCGGCGGCGTTTATCCTGCTGCGCGAAGTGTTTGTCTCTGGTCTACGCGAATTCTTGGGCGCCGATGCGGGCAAGTTGCAAGTTACCAAACTGGCGAAATGGAAAACCACCTCGCAGATGGTGGCGATCTCGGTGCTGCTCTTCTCGATTGCGATGAACTTCACCGCGCGGGCGAAGATGGGCGGATCGGGCAGTGTGCTCTCGCCGGATCAGGATTATCTGCGGCTGGCGACGGTGAACGGGCTTTATATGGGCGTGCTGCTGCTCAATATCGCCGCCGTGCTGACGGTCGTGACCGGCTATGATTACTTCCGCAAAGCCAAGCCGTTCCTGAAAATCGACTGATCAGCGGCGCTGCTGCAACTCGCCCAAAAGGCGCGAGGTTTGCAGCCGCGCCTCCTCCAGCGCTTCCATCGCCGCATCATATTCCGCCTGCTTCTGGCCAAGCCGGAAATTCATATCCGCTTCCAGCTTTTGCGCCTGCTGGCGCGCTTCGGTGAGCGCTTCTTCGGCATCATGGAGCCGCGTCGCGAGTTCCGCCGTCTGCGCTTCCTTGCGGTGCGGATGCGCGAGCATCGAATAGATCCAATGCAGGATCCACCCCAGCACGATGGCCGCGAAAATGCCGCCCGCGACAATCCATGTCAGCTCGTCTCTATCCATTATCGGCCTCCATTTGCCGGATCTCGATGCGCCGGTTTTGCGCACGGCCCTCTTCGGTCTCGTTATCGGCGATCGGATCGTCCTGCCCGTAGCCGCGCGCCTGAAGCTCCATCAGTTCCACGCCGCGCAGCAGCAGACCCTCACGCACCGCCTCGGCGCGGGACTGGCTCAGTTCGCGGTTATACTCCGCATCGCCCTGATTGTCGGTGTAGCCCGCGACCTCGAAGCGGCCATAGGGACAGGTTTTCAGGATCTCGGCGATCTGGCCCACGGTCGGCTCACTTTGCGGGGCAAGCCGCGCTTCGGCGACCTCGAATTGCAGCGGATCGAGATCGAGCAGCGCTTTGATCTGGAAGGAGCATTCATCCGCCTCGGGTGAGCCGAAGACGCGGTAAAGTTCCGGGTCCACCGCCGCGTCGAGCGTGTAGTTTTCGGGCCCGAACGCATCGCGCAGAAACGCATCCATCAGCGGCGCGACGGTGCTGTCCGTGTCGCGTGCCACGATGGTGATGTGGTCATTGGTCAGTTCCGCCGTGCCGGTTTTGGCCAGCGAGAGCGCTTCGCTCGCGGCGAAGATGCGTTTGTTCCAGCCCTCGGGTAGGCCATCGGTCGGGGTGAAACTGGTGTGGATCGGAACCGCGCCGAAGACCGACGCAGCGAACCCTTCAACCGCCTCGGCGGAGAGGTCGTCGCGGATCGGGCCTTTCATGGTCACATCGCCATTGGCCGCGCGGGTGAGGGTGATTTTCGGCCCGTTTTCAACATCAAGCTCGACGGGCGCAGGGCGGGTCAGCGACAGATCGAACGGTTCGGGCAGGGTCTTGGCGAGGGTTTTCGAGATCTCGTCAAAGGCCGTGCGGTCGCCACCCTGAACCCCGGCAAGCTTCACCTCCAGATCGCGCATGTCGAGCCGTCCGGCTTCCAGTTTAGCGAGCGCGCCAATGGCAGCTTCGGCAACGCTGCCCCAATTCGGATCGGGACTGCCAAGGGCGATGGTGCAGATCTGCCCCTCATCCCCTGCCAGCTTCAGCGCGCTGCGGATTTGTGCCGCCTCGTCCGAAGTGGCGGCGTGGCAGGTCTCGATCTCCAGCCCGTCTGCATCTTTCACAACCGACAGGGTAAACGGCGCGACCACGGCGGGCGGCGTCGAGAGCGAGAGGTTCAGCGTCACGCCGCTTTGCTCCAGCGCGTAAAGCTGTTCCTCCACGGCGGCACGATCCTCATTGCTGTCGAGCGTCGCGGTGATCGTGACCTCATCCGGCGTGGCCGAAATGCGAGAGCGCGGCAGGATCGCGGCGGCGCGGGTCGCGAGATCGACCGCGCCCGTCCAGCCCTCGGGCGGCTGGTAATCGACGCTTTCGAGCATGTCCGTGATGTCCGTGCCGTCAATATCGTCGAGCCGCGCCATCAGCAGCTCGCGCCCGGCCTCCTGCGGCACCAGCCCGATCAGCGATAACCGCCCGTTCTGGCGCAGAATTTCCAACACAAAATCCGGCTCCGGGATCTCCACTTTCGGCGCGACGGTCACGCCATCATCGACCCGCGCCGCGCTGATATGCTGGTTGAGTAGTTCGCGCGCATTCATGCGGTCCGCCTCGCTTGGGGCCTCGCCGGTCAGGCGCACCATCAGCCCGTCCGCCGAAACGCTCGCCCATGGATAGCCCCGCGAGAGCGCTGTGCTCAATTCATCCTCGGTCCGCGTCTCAAGCTCATCCATGGCCCAGTCGGCACCATACCATGCAAGGGCTGCCGACCCCGCCATTGCGGAGACAAAGAACAGGGATGAAAGAACGCGCATGAAGGATCCGTCTGTAATTCCGTGTGCATGGAATAGGTGTTTGCTGCGCAGCCTTCAAGCGCGAGCCGCGCGCAAAATGCTCAGAAGAGCGCGATCAGGGCGAGAAGCCCGGCGGCGATCAGCCCGGCATCGCGGTTGGAACGGAAGAGTTTGAGGCAGATATCCCCGTCATGGATGTCGAGAACGCGCCATTGCCAGATGAGATGCACGGCGAAGCCAATGGGGGCGATGAGGGCGATTGGCTCTCCGGCGGCGAGGATCGCGGCGGCCATAAGGAGGACCGCGCCGGTCCCGAAATCCGCGAGCCATTTGGGGCTGTCTTCCCCGAAAAGGCGGGCGGTGGATTTGACGCCGATCAGCGCGTCGTCCTCCGCGTCCTGATGGGCGTAGATCGTGTCGTAGAAGAGGGTCCAGCAGATCCCGGCGAGATAGAGCAGGATCGCAGGCCAGCCGAGGCTCCCTTTATGCGCGGCATAGGCGAGAAGCGCGCCCCAGTTAAAGGCAATGCCGAGAAAGACTTGTGGCCACCAGGTAAAGCGCTTGGCGAAGGGATAAATGACCACCGGGGCCATCGAGAAGAGGCCGAGCAGGATCGCCGCGCGGTCGAAGGTGACGAGGATCAGGAGCGCCAGCGCGCATTGCGCGGCCATCCAGAGCAGCGCCTGAAACACGCTGACCGCGCCGGACGGAATCGGGCGGCGGGCCGTGCGTGTGACCGAGCCGTCGATCTTGCGGTCCGTGATGTCGTTCCATGTGCAGCCCGCGCCGCGCATCAGGATCGCGCCAAGCCCGCAGCCGATGGCGATCCACAAATCCTCCAGCCGCGGCCCGGTTTCGATCGTCGCGAGCGCCAGCCCCCACCAGCAGGGCAGGAGGAGCAGCCATGTCCCAATGGGCCGATCGAGGCGCGAGAGCCGGAAATAGGGGCGCAGCGCGGCAGGCGCGCGGTGGTCCACCCAGTTGCCGGTATAGGCATCGGCAATCGCATCCTGCGGGGCGTTTTGCGCCGAATCTGTCATCTGGCTCTTTCCTCCGCCCGAAGCGGGCTTATGTTGATCGCATGGCAGATGTGGCAAAAATACGGCTTCATGTCGAGGCAACGCTTGCGGAGGGGGTCGAGGTTTCGCTGGGCCGCGATCAGGCGCATTACCTTTTTGGCGTGATGCGGCAGAGCGAGGGCGCGCGGGTTGCGCTCTTCAATGGCCGCGATGGCGAATGGCAGGCGGAGGTCGTGCAGGCGGGCAAACGGGGCGGCACGCTGCGCTGCCTTACCCAATCCGCGCCGCAACGGATGCCGCCGGATCTGTGGCTGCTGTTTGCGCCCATCAAAAAAGCCCGCACCGATTTCATCGTCGAGAAAGCCGCTGAAATGGGCGCGGCGCGGATTTGCCCGGTGCAGACCGATCACACCAACGCCGAGCGCATCCGTCAGGACCGTTTGCAGGCCCATGCGGTCGAGGCGGCGGAGCAATGTGGCGGCACTTATGTGCCGCCCGTCGATGATCTCAAGCCGCTGTCGAAACTGCTGGCGGCGTGGGATCCGGCGCGCAAACTCATGTTTTGCGACGAGACTTTGGCCGAGGTGAATGGCGGCGCGGCGGCGGCTCTGCCCGATACGCCCGGACCTTGGGCGATCCTCATCGGCCCCGAAGGCGGCTTCTCGCCCGCCGAACTCGATAGGCTCCGCAGCCTTGATTTCACCCATTCCGTTTCCCTCGGCCCGCGCATCCTGCGTGCGGACACGGCAGCGGTGGCGGCGCTCACCCTGTGGCAAAGCCGCCTCGGAGACTGGACATGATCCGCCCCGAAATGCGCCGCAAGCTCCGCCGATGGCGCGACATGATCGGCGGCGCGGTGGTGCTGGCCTTTGGTGTCTGGACCTACACGCGCGGCGGCTGGATTCTCGAAGCGCTCGGCGCGGCGGCGACGCTGCTTGGCCTCACGCTCATCTGGCTCGGCTGGCTGAAGGCGCGGGCGCTACCGGACGCGCTTGGCCCCGGCCTCGTCCGCATTTCGGAAGGCCGCATTTCCTATATGGGCCCGCATGAGGGCGGGAGCCTTGCCATTGACGAAATCCGCGCCGTGGATCTGGTCGATGGGGCATGGCGCCTCTCGGATCGCGAGACGGTTCTGGCCATCCCGATTGGCGCGGATGGGGCCGATGCGCTGCTCGATGCCTTCCTGCGCCTGCCGGGCCTGTCATGGGACAAACTCGCCGATGCACAGCGTGAGGCAAGGAGCCGCAAGGCGCATCGGCCAGTGATGGTTTGGCAAAAACCGCTCGGCGCGCGCAGCGGCACGGCGAGCCGCGATTATCCGCGCTTGCACTGAACGCCGCGCCCTTCTAAGCCCGAAGAAACGAGACACGGAGGCTCTCATGTCCATCCCCCAGCAAGGTGGCGGCCCGATCACCAGCAAGACCCAACTCGCCGAATATCTGGAAGCGGGCTGCAAGCCCAAGGAGGATTGGCGCATTGGCACGGAGCATGAGAAATTCGGCTATCAGGCCGACAACCTGATGCCGCTGCCCTATGAGGGCAAAGCGTCGATCCGCACCATGCTGGAAGGTCTGCGGGATCGGTTTGGCTGGTCGCCCGTGGAAGAGGCGGGCCATCTGATTGGGCTGGAGAAAAACGGCGCGAATGTCTCGCTGGAGCCGGGCGGGCAGCTGGAGCTTTCCGGCGCGCCGCTGGAGACGATCCACGAGACCTGCGACGAGGTGAACAGCCATCTGCGCGAGGTGCGCGAGATCGCTGACGAGATCGGCGCGGGCTTTATCGGCCTCGGCGCGGCCCCGACATGGACGGCGAGCGACATGCCGCAAATGCCCAAGGGCCGTTACCGCCTGATGACCCGCTATATGGGGCAGGTTGGCAGCCACGGCACGCAGATGATGTATCGCAGCTGCACGGTTCAGGTGAATCTCGACTTCGCCTCCGAAGCGGATATGGTGCAGAAATTCCGCGTCGCGTTGGCCTTGCAACCGGTCGCGACGGCGCTCTTCGCCAATTCGCCCTTTTTCGAGAACCGCCCGACCGGCTGGAAAAGCTGGCGCGCCCGCATCTGGCAGGACACGGATCACGACCGCACCGGGATGCTACCCTTCGTGTTCGAGGACGGGATGGGCTTCGAGCGCTATGTCGATTACGCCCTCGATGTGCCGATGTATTTCGTCTATCGCAACGGCGAATATGTCGATGCGCTCGGCCAGTCCTTCCGCGATTTTCTGGACGGCAAACTCCCGGCGCTGCCCGGCGAGGTGCCGACCCTGTCGGACTGGGCGGACCATCTCACCACGATCTTCCCTGAGGCGCGGATCAAGAAATTCATGGAGATGCGCGGCGCGGATGGCGGCCCCTGGCGGCGGCTCTGCGCGCTCCCGGCGCTCTGGGTCGGGGTGATGTATGATGAAGATTGCCTGAACGCGGCCTGGGATCTCGCCAAGGATTGGACCGCTGCGACCCGCACGGACTGGCGGCTTGCTGCCGGCATCTGGGGGATCCAGGCGGAAGTCGGCGGCGTGAAAATGCACGATCTCGCCCGCGAAATGGTCGGCATCGCCCGCGAAGGCCTGAAGCGCCGCGCCCGGACCGGCGCGGGCGGTCTCGTTGCCGATGAAACGCATTTTCTCAATGCGCTGGAAGAGGTTGTCGAAACCGGTCAAAGCCCGTCCTGCGAACTGCTCACGAAATATCACGGGCCATGGAACGGCGATCTGAGCAACATCTTCCGGGATTATAGTTACTAAGGAGTATTCATGCGCGACTTTGTCATTAGGACGTTCGACATCATCATCTGACTTGTCATGCTGCTCGTGGCCGTCATCGGTGTCGTTGGCGGCTTGGCCATGATCTCACAGGGCGATCCAAGTGGTTGGGGCCTCATCATCGGTGCGCCCCTCTATGCCATCATGCTCGGCGGCATATTTTTCATCGCCGTCGGTATTTATAAGAATATCCGTGAAATTAACCAGAAGCTCGATCGCCTCGACTAAAGTCGTGTCCTCTTTGGTTACGAAGTCTTAATCCCTTCTCGTGCAAGTTTATTCAATTGTGAATAAGCTGCGGAGGGGGTTATGCGGCAGAAATTTCTTAGCGGTTTTGAACTCGCGGCGCTGGCGATCTTTGCGGCTGCGCTGGTGGTCGAGGTGATGCTCGGCCTTGCGCTCGCAGGGACGACCAACCCGATGCTCGGGCTGCTCGTCGTCATGGGCGTGCAACTGATCGGGTTGGGCTATCTCTGGCTGATCCTGCAATCGCGCCACAAGCGCCGCGCAAGCCGAGATCTGGAGCGCCGTCTCAAGTCGATCTCCGAAGCCATCGACGGCGCTGCGCCGCTCTGATCAGACCGGCGGCTGCGCGTCGGTCCGCTCCGACGGGCGCACCACGGTTTCCTCTTGCGGGTAAGGTGCGGGTGCAGGATCGTCCTGAGTCACGGTGTCCGCATCCGTGGGACCGTATTTCGCGCCAGCCGCCTGCGCCGGGCGGCACCACCACCAGATAAGGACAATGATCCCGATGAGCGGGATCAGCATGATAAGCTGCCACCAGCCCGATTTCCCGATGTCATGAAGTCGCCGTGCCCCGACAGCGAGCGATGGCAAAAGGATCGCAAGTTGGAAGAGGGTGCTGAAGACGCCGATCTCAGCAGTCGCCGTGTCGAACATCATGAAGTCGAGTGCTGTGAACGCGATGCTGGCAATAAACGAAAACAGCACAAACCACCAGAATTCCGGGCGATGTGCGCGGCCTGAGAAGGTGGCGTATTTCTGAAAACAGGTCTTAACCGCTGTTTGAAAATTCATGGTGATCTCCGTCGTGATGTTTCCGGGGCGGTAGGTCTCAGCTCTTCTTCTGGCCGATCTTGGTCTCGGTGCCGTTTCGCAACCTCTTGATGTTATCAGCATGGCGGACCCAGACAAGCAAAGCCATCAACGCGGTTAAAAATGCCCAGACACCGTTGTTTTCAGGGCCAAACCACGCCATCCAGATGGGTGAGGTGGCGGTGGCCATGAGCGCGGCGAGCGACGAGAAGCGGAAAATTGCCGCCATGACGAGCCATGTTGCGCAGGCCGCGAGACCCGCCGGGAAGGAGAGGGCGAGCATCGTGCCAAGGAAGGTCGCGACACCCTTGCCGCCCTTGAAGCCGAGCGTGATCGGGAAGCAGTGGCCGAGAATCGCGCCGAAGGCGGCGAAAATCGCTGCGCCGTCCGGGGCGATGAGATAGGCGATCAGCACCGCGAAGGCGCCTTTGCCGCTGTCGCCGATGAGGGTCAGCAGGGCAGCCAGTTTGTTGCCGGTCCGCAGCACATTGGTTGCGCCGATATTGCCGGAGCCGATCTGGCGAAGATCGCCGAGGCCGAAGGCGCGGGCGACGACGAGGCCGAAGGGGATTGAACCCAGCACATAGCCCATGAGAAAGAGGCCGATATAGACGACGAAAATCAGTGTCTGCATGGGTTAACCTTCTCCGAAAATCCGCACCCCGTCCACCCATGTTCCGCGCACCCGGCCCTGCATCCGCCGCCCGTCATAAGGCGTGTTTTTCGATTTGGACTTCAGGGTTTCACGGTCGAGGACGAAGGGCGCGTCGGGATCGAACAGCACCAGATCGGCGGGCGCGCCGACAGCGAGGCGGCCCGAGCCCAGCCCGATCAGTTTCGCCGGATTGAGCGACAGCGCACGCCAGAGAACCGGCAGCGAGATATGCCCGCCATGGACAAGCTGCATCGCCGCCGGGAGCATGGTTTCGAGGCCAACCGCACCGGTCGCCGCTTCGGCGAAGGGCAGGCGTTTGCTCTCCTCATCCTGCGGCGAGTGGAGCGACGAAATAATGTCGATTTCCCCCGCCGCGAGCGCTTCGACCATCGCCATGCGGTCATCTTCGCTGCGCAAGGGCGGAGCGAATTTGAAGAAGGTTCGCCAATCACCAATGTCATATTCGTTGAGGGTCAGGTGATGGATCGAGACGCCCGCCGTGACCTTCACCCCTTCATCGCGGGCGCGGCGCAGCACGGGCAGCGCGCCCTCGGTTGAGAGCGTATCGGCGTGATAGCGCGCCCCGGCCATGCCCGCGAGGGCGAGATCATGCGCGAGCCCCATGGCTTCGGCCTTGGGGGAGACCGCCGACAGCCCGCGCAGCGTGGCAAAGGGCGACGAGGTTGCGACCGCGCCCGCCGAGAGTGACGGCTCCTGCGGGTGGCCGATCACCAGCGCGCCGAGATCGGCGGCATAGGTCAGGCAGCGCAGAAACGCCTTGGCATCATGGCTCGCCCAGACATCTGAAAAGGCGACGGCCCCGGCATCCTGCAAGAACCCCATCTCGGCCATTTCCGCGCCCTTGCACCCTTTGGTCAGCGCCCCGATAGCGCGGACATGCACCGGCGCTTCCTCCGCCGCGCGGCGCAGGGTGAAGGTGAGGGTTTCGGGATCGTCGAGGGCGGGCGACGTGTCCGGGCGCACGACCATGGTGGTCACGCCGCCCGCCGCCGCGGCGAGGCCCGCCGTGCGGTAACTTTCCTTGTGGCGCTCCCCCGGCTCGCCGACCTTCACGCCGATATCGACAATTCCGGGCGCAACGCAGAGCCCGCCGCAATCGGTTCCGGTTTGCGCGCCTGTGCCGATCTCCGCGATTTTACCGTCTTCGATGCGCAGCCAGCCGAGGGTTTCGGTTCCGGCTTCAGGGTCGATCAGGCGGGCGTTGGTGAGGGTGGTCATGGCGTCCCCATAATGGATTTCGTGAAGCCACCGAGGATGCCGCCGACAAAGCCTCCGGCATCAGGATTGGCATAGGATGCCTTTCCGTCCCTGACTTCCTTGGCTGCGTCAATGAGCGACAGTTCACCCTTAAATTTTCGTGAGAGAAGTTGAAATCCTAATGAGGTCAGTACGATGCCAACTACTGGGTCTCGCATGGTGCTCGACTCGTGCCAGAGCGCGCGCACAACTCCTTCTTCTGCAAGCCATTGTACCGTATTTCTGAAGAGCCCCGGATCACCAGCCAGCCACGGAAATTCAGCGTGGTTATAGACTTCTATTCTAGTGCCTTGCGTAGATAGCGAGTCGAGAAGTTCCGCCACCAGCAGCTCGCTCTTCTCCAAATCCGTCACGCTGCATCCCTCCGTGCCTTCACGCCCTGCGCCAGCAGATCCATCGCGGCCATCCGCACGGCGACGCCCATTTCAACTTGCTCCTGAATTACCGAGCGGTTGATGTCGTCAGCGAGCAGCCCGTCGATCTCGACACCGCGGTTCATCGGGCCGGGGTGCATGACGATGGCGTCGTCTTTGGCGTGGCTCAGTTTCTCGGCGTCGAGGCCGAAGCGGTGGTAATATTCGCGGGCCGAGGGGATGAAGCCGCCATTCATGCGCTCGCGTTGGAGGCGGAGCATCATCACCACATCGGCGCCTTCGAGCCCTTCGCGCATATCGCGGGCGATCTCACAGCCGAGGGTTTCGAAACTTTGCGGGACGAGTGTGGACGGGCCGATGAGGCGCACCCGGTTTTCCATCAGCCCGAGCAGCAGGATGTTGGAGCGGGCGACGCGGCTATGGACCACATCGCCGCAGATCGCGACGGTGAGCCGGTGGAGTTTGCCCTTGCGGCGGCGGATGGTGAGCGCGTCGAGAAGGGCTTGCGTCGGGTGCTCGTGCCGCCCGTCGCCCGCGTTGAGAACGGCGCAATTGACCTTGTCCGCCAGAAGTTTCGGCGCGCCGGAGTCCGGATGGCGGATGACCAGCAAATCCGGCTGCATCGCGTTCAGGGTCATCGCCGTGTCGATCAGCGTTTCGCCCTTTTTCACCGAGGACGACGCCACCGCCATATTCATGACATCCGCGCCAAGACGCTTGCCCGCCAGCTCGAAACTCGCCTGCGTGCGGGTCGAGTTTTCGAAAAACATGTTGATCTGGGTGAGGCCGCGCAGCGCGTCGGAGCGTTTGTCGGGGCTGCGGTTGAGGTCCACATAGCGCTCGGCAAGGTCAAGAATCGTTGTGACATCGGACTGGGTCAGCCCTTCGATCCCGAGAAGGTGGGGAACAGACAGCATCAACGCCTCCCTTTGCTGGCTCCCTGATAGCGGCGGATCGGGGTTGCGGCAAGCCGTTGGCGCGGCGCGCGGCAGGCTGTAGGGTGAGCGGCATGGGATTCGAGAGCGATCTTGCGGCGCTGGCATGGCAGGTGGAGATGGGGGCGGATGCGTGCATCGAGGACGCGCCGGTCGATCGCTTTGCCGCGGCTGAGGCGGCGAAGGTCGCGGCCAAAGCGCCGCCGCCCGCCGAAGCGCCGCCGCCTCCGGTGGAGACGGGGATGGACTGGGCGGCTGAGGCGGCGCGTTTGGCGACGGCTGCGGACAGTCTCGATGTGCTCGATGCGGCGATCCGCGGCTTTGAGGGCTGCGAGCTGAAGAAGGGCGCTCGCAACACGGTCGTCAGCGACGGCCAGCCGGGCGCGCGGGTCATGATTATCGGCGAAGCCCCGGGCCGGGATGAGGACCGTTTGGGCAAGCCGTTTGTCGGGCAGGCGGGCCAGCTTCTCGACCGGATGTTCGCGGCGATTGATCTGGCGCGCACGGCCGATGATCCGATGAAGGCGCTCTATATCACCAATGTGGTGTATTGGCGGCCGCCTCAGAACCGCGCACCGACGCGGGACGAGATGGCTATGCTCCGGCCCTTTGCGCTCCGCCATATCGAATTGGCGAAGCCGGAATTTCTGGTGCTGATGGGGAACACGGCGTGCGGGACGCTGCTGGAAAATCCGCCGGGGATCACCAAACTGCGGGGCAATTGGCAGGAGGTGGCGGGGCTGCCCGCGCTGCCGATGATGCACCCGGCGGCGTTGCTGCGGAACCCGGCGCAGAAACGCGGGTCTTGGGAGGATCTGCTGACGCTCAAGGGCCGTTTGTGACCCTTCCGCTGCTGACGCCCGAGTGGGATGAAACCGTTCGCCAGGCGGCTTTGGTCGCCCCGGTGGACCGGCATGGGCGGCTCCTTTTGCAGCTTCGGGAAGCGCGTGACGGCATCGCCGCACCGGGTCTCTGGAGCTTTTTTGGCGGCGGGTTCGAGGCGGGCGAGACGCCGCTAGAGGCGCTTGTTCGCGAGGTGGAGGAGGAAATCGGCCTGCGGCCCGCGCTTTCCGACCTCAACCCTATTGGCCGCGCGCTTGGCGTGCTGACCCCGAAAGTCGCGCTGCATTGCTGGCTCTGGCGCTTCCCGCATGATCTGAGCGACATCCGTCTGAAAGAGGGCGCGGGCTTTGGCGTGTTCCATGAGCCGCAACTTGAAGACCTGCCGCTAAACCCTTCGCTCGCGCCGGTTTTGGCGTGGCTAACGCGCGGCGGCCATCTGCGCCGCGCGCCGCTCCCCCGGCCGTCAGTGGAGGAGGACGGGCAGGAAGCTGACCAGCAGGAGCAGTGCCATCGCTATGTTGAACACCCGTAGCGTCTGCGGGTTTTGCAGGGCGCGGCGCAGGCCGGTACCCGCGATGGCCCAGAGGCTGCAAAATGGCGCGTTGATCGCCCCATAGATCACCGCGACGAGCAATAGGCCGGTCAGCGAGGCATCCGCGCGGTAGGTGGTGATCGCCGAGACCGCCATGGCCCAGGATTTCGGGTTCACCCATTGAAACGCCGCGGCCTCGAAAAAGCGCATCGGGCGCTGCGTCTCGTCCCGCGCTTGGGGCGGTTTCGAGGTCGCAATTTTGTAGGCGAGCCAAAAGATGAACGCGGCGGAGAGGATTTTCATCCCAAGCTCCAGCACCGGGACGCGGGTCAGCAGATCGCCGAGACCCGCGCCGAGGATCAGAATCATCGCGACGAACCCGCTGGTGATCCCGGCGAGATGCGGCAGCGTTCGGCGCAGGCCGAAATTCACGCCGGACGCCATGAGCATGAGGTTGTTGGGCCCCGGTGTGACCGAGGTGACGATGGCAAAGCCCGCGAGGGCAGGGAGGAGATCGTATGTCATGCTCCGCAGATTATGCGGAGATGCGCGATGAGAGATTGCAAAAATTGTTTTCAGAAAAGATATTTTGCAATATATCCTAGTTATGGATGCGATAAATCAGAAAATATTGCGTGAACTGTCCCGCGACGGGCGACTCTCCAATCTCGCGCTGGCGGAAAAGGTGGGGCTGTCGCCTTCGGCCTGCCTGCGCCGGGTGCAGGAGTTGGAGCGCAGCGGTGTCATCAAGGGGTATCGCGCGGTCATTGATCCGGTGAAGATCGGCAACGGGCTGATCGCCTATGTCGCCGTCGGCCTCAATGAGCATACGAAGAAAAGTCAGGTCGTGTTTGAGGACGCGATGGCGCGCGCGCCGGATGTGCGCGAATGCCACAATATTGCCGGGACGGTGGAATATCTGCTGCGCATCGAGTCGCAGGATTTCGCGGATTACAAGCGCTTCCACACCGATGTTCTGGGCGCATTGCCCGTGGTCTCGTCGATCACAACTTATATGGTGCTGGATACGCCTAAGGATGAGCGCGGGTGATCACCCGGCGGGGCAGCCCTCGATCTCGAACGCGCCGGAATTGGTGAGAAGTGTCAAGCGGATCTGATCGCGGGAGAGGGTCAGCGGGCCGGTGGTGAATTGCTGAAGCGTCGCCGTGGCGGTCGCGCCGTCCGGTTGCGGCGCGGTCGCCGGAAAGCTGCTCCAAACACTGTCGGTCCCGGTTTCAATCAGGATCGTCTCGGCCTCTGCGCCGCCGCTCACATTCGCCGTAATCTGCCAATCGCGCCCGGCGGGCTGGATGGCGCATTGCGCGCGGTAGGCGGTTCCGGCGCGCGGCGCGGCGGCAAGTGCGCGTGTGATTTCAGGTGTTTCGCCGGAGCCTGCGGGCAGATCCGTCGCCACTTCCGCCGTCAGCGGCAGGCAGACATCCTCGCAAATCCCGAGATCCGCCTTGAGGTCGAGCCGCACCGGCGCGTTCGGGTCTTTCAGCGTGATCTTGAGCGGCAGCGTCAGCCGCGTCTCATAGCCCACCACCTGCCCGCCATTGAGCGGGATCACGCGCGGTGCGGGAAAGATCGGCTCCAGCGCGGCGATATTCTCGGACGCGCCGTAATCGAGACGCGGCGCGATGCCGGTCGCCGTGCTGCGCCAATAGGTTTTCCAGCCCGGATCGAGCCGGATATCGAGCGCCGCCATATGGGTGCCATCGGCCATGCGCCAGCCCGGCAGAAGCTGGATCTGCGCCGGTTGCGGCATTTGCGCGGCGGCGAGGCCCGGCAGGGCCAGAGCGAGGGCGGCGAGTGCTTTCAACATGGCCGCAAGATGCGCCTCTTGCCGCGCAAAGGGAAGTCGCATTTCTGCGAGATCACGATCTTTTCCCCGGTTTTCGCAAGGGGCGGCTTGCCAAGAGCCGGGCAGAGGGCCATCTTTTTCATATGGATGCGCAATATCTCTCTGGTCAGCTTCTCATTGCCATGCCCGGCATGGCCGATCCGCGCTTTGCCCGCTCGGTGGTGCTGATTTGCGAGCATGACGAGAACGGCGCGCTTGGCTTCATCGTGAATCATCCGGCGGAGCGTCTGGCTTTTTCGGATGTGCTGGATCAGATGGAGATTGAGCTGGAAGAGGATGCGCCTGCGGTCATGATGCATGTCGGCGGCCCTGTGGATCGGTTCCGGGGTTTCGTGCTGCATGGTCCCGATTACGGGCGCGACGAAATGACGGTGGAGGTGTCGGACGCGTTCCGCATGACCGCGACCCGCGAGATTCTCGAAGACATCGCGGTCGGGCAGGGGCCGGGCGAACTCCTGATTGCCATCGGCTATGCCGGTTGGGGCGGCGGGCAGCTTGAGGCGGAGTTGCAGCGCAATGACTGGCTGACCTGTCCGGCGAGCGCCGAGATCGTGTTTCAGACGCCGGATGCCGAGAAATGGGAAAAAGCGGTTGCCGAGATCGGCATCGACATTCGCCTCCTGAGCAGCGGCGGCGGCAGCGCCTAACCCCGCGGAGCCGCAGCGCGGCGCAATCGGTCATTGATGGCGAGGCCAAGCCCGTCCTCCGGGATCGGGGCCACGGCGATTTGCGTGAGGCCCGCCGCCCGCGCCGCCGCGTCAATCTCATGGAGTGCCGCGAAGAGATTGGTCGCGGCCTCTTCGAGATCTTCCTCTTCCGACAAATTGATCGTCACCGGCGCGTCCGGTTGATCCGGCCCGAAGCCCAGCCACGCCTCACCGTCCTCGGCTTTCTGCGCATTCAGCCGCACCGGAAGAACTGGCGCGTAATGAGAGGCGAGCATACCCGGCGCTTTCGGCGCGGTGCTGCCGCCTGAAAAGCGCGCCAGCGGGCCGGTGAGGGCCTCGATGGCCTGAACCGGGACGCCGCCCGGTCGCAGCAGGCGCGGACGGTCCAAGAGGGAGATGATCGTGCTTTCCACACCCACATCGCAGGCGCCGCCGTCGAGAATGGCGTCGATTTTGCCGTCCATATCCGTCTCGACATGCGCCGCCGTGGTCGGGCTGATCCGGCCAGAGGGATTGGCGGAGGGTGCGGCGACCGGCCCGTTAAAGGCCGCGAGAACCGATTGCATCACCGGATGGGCAGGCATCCGCACCGCGATGCTGTCATGGCCCGCCGTCACCGCTGGCGCGATCCCGCTCTTCGCGCGGAGCGGCAGAACCAGCGTGAGCGGCCCCGGCCAGAATGCATTGATGAGCGGGCGCGCGGCTTCGATCTCCGCAAAACGGCCCGCCATGGAGGGGCTGGAGACATGGATAATCAGCGGGTTGAAACTCGGGCGCCCCTTGGCGGTGTAAATCCCCGCCACCGCCTCCGGGTTCAGCGCATCCGCCGCGAGACCGTAAACCGTCTCCGTCGGCAGGGCGACCAGACCGCCCGCTTTCAGGATCGCCGCCGCGCGCGCAATACCGGTCAAATCATCCTTCAACCGCTCGGTTCTTTTCATGGTGACGCCGCGTTGATCCTCTGTGTAACCTTGGGGAACGCTGGTTTGCGCCCTGAGCCTCGCGTTATGGTCCGCGCATACAAGCAATTTAGGCTCTGTTTCGCAAGAGCCATGCGCAAGGAGGAGAGCGCTATGCCATTTCAGTCCCCTGTTTCGGAAATTTCGCATTACCTCAAGCATGTGATCGGCGCGGACCGTCTCGAAGAGACGGAAATGTTCGCCGAGGCGGGCCCGGAGACGCTGTCTGCGGTGCTGAGCGAGGCGGCCAAGATTGCCGATGACGTGTTCGCGCCGGTCAACCGCGCGGGCGATGAGGAGCCGACGGTTCTGGAAAACGGCGTGATGCGCGCCTCCCCGGCCTATCATGATGCCTATAAGCAGTTCGCCGAAGGGGGCTGGGCCGCGGTTTCGGCGGGTGAGGACCATGGCGGGATGGGCCTGCCGATGGTCGCCAATACCGCCGTCAATGAGATGATGTTCGGGGCCTGTCTCTCGCTGTCGCTCGCGCCGCTGCTCACGCAAGGCCAGATCGAGGCGCTGGAGCATCACGGCTCGGACGAATTGCAAGCGACCTATTTGCCGAAACTGATTTCTGGCGAATGGATCGGCACGATGAACCTCTCTGAGCCGCAAGCAGGCTCCGATGTCGGCGCGCTGCGCACCAAGGCCGAGCGCAATGACGACGGCACCTATTCCATCTCCGGCAACAAGATCTGGATTTCCTGGGGCGACGCGGATTTCGCCGAGAATGTCTGCCACCTCGTGCTGGCGCGTCTGCCCGATGGCAAGCCGGGGACCAAGGGCATTTCGCTCTTCATGGTGCCGAAATTCATCCCCGATGAGAATGGCGAGCCGGGCCAGCGCAACGGCGTTCAGGTGGTCTCCATTGAGGAGAAGATGGGCCTCCACGGCTCGCCGACCTGCGTCATGGAATATGAGAACGCCACCGGTTGGCTCGTCGGTGAGGAGCATGACGGCATGGCCGCGATGTTCACGATGATGAACAACGCCCGCCTTGGCGTGGGTGTGCAGGGTCTCGGTGTTGCCGAAGCGGCCTATCAGAAGGCGCGCGACTATGCTGAAGAGCGCGTGCAGGGCCGCGTTCCGGTGGAAGGCTATGGCAAGGGCATTATCGCCCATGCGGATGTGCGCCGGATGCTCATGGAAATGAAGGCGCTGACGGCGGTCTCCCGCGGGCTTTGCCTCGACACCGCGCTCTCGCTCGACATGGCGAAGGCGACCGGCGATCAGGCGTGGTCGGCCCGCGCAGCGGCGCTGACCCCGATGGCCAAGGCGTTCGGGACCGAGGCCGGGATGCGTGTCTCCGAAATGGGCGTGCAGGTCCATGGCGGGATGGGCTTTGTCGAGGAAACCGGGGCGGCGCAATATTACCGCGACGTGCGCGTCACCGCGATCTATGAGGGCACCAACGGTATCCAGGCGATGGATCTCGTGGGCCGCAAGATGATGGATGGCGGCGATGCGCTGCGCGCGCTGATGGATGAGGTCGAGGCGACCGCCAAGGGTGATGAGGACGGCGCGCCGCTTCTCTCCGCGCTCGACTCGCTGCGCGAGACGACTGACTGGATGCTGAACGCCGAGATGAATGACCGCTTTGCGGGCGCGGTGCCTTATCTGATGGCGTTTTCGCTGGTCATGGGCGGGCATTATCTCATTAAGGCGGCGACCGATGACGCGCACCGGGCGCTGGCGCGCTATTTCCTGAACTGCACGCTCGCCGATGCGCATAGCCAGTGCGTGCGCGCGCGGCAGGGGGCGGAGCTGCTTTACAACAGCGCGCTGGAGTCGTAACGCCGCCATATGGCGATCTCCTATCCTTTCCCCGACCCGCCGGAGCCGGGCGCAGCCATAGAGGTTGCGCCGGGGGTGCTCTGGATCCTCATCCCGCTGCCAATGGCGCTCAACCACGTCAATTGCTACGCGCTCGATGAGGGCGACAGCTGGACGATTGTGGATACCGGGCTGAACTCCAAAACCACCCGCGAGATATGGGAAAACCTGCTCGCCGGGCCGCTTGGCGGCAAGCCGGTCTCCCGCGTGATCGTGACCCATCACCACCCCGATCATGTCGGGCTGGCGGGCTGGTTTCAGGAGCGCGGCGCGGAGCTCTGGATGTCCCGCACGGCGTGGCTCTTTGCGCGGATGCTCTCGCTCGACGAGCAGCCGGTGCCGACGCCCGAGGCGCTGCGCTTCTACCGCGAAGCCGGGATGGATGCGGAGGAATATGAGCATCGCCGCACCAGCCGCCCGGTCAATTTCAAGGACGCGCTTTGGCCCATGCCGCTTGGCTTTCGGGTGGTTGAAGAGGGCGCAACCCTCCACGCCGCGGGCCGCAACTGGGACGTGATGTTCGGGCAAGGCCACGCGCCGGATCACGTGACGCTCTGGTCCGAGGAGGGCGACATTCTAATTGCGGGCGATCAGGTGATCTCCTCCATCTCCCCCAATCTCGGCGTCTACCCGACCGAACCGCTGGCGGACCCCGTGACCGGCTGGCTGACAAGCTGCGAGCGCATCCGCGCGCGGGCGACCGCAAACCACCTCGTCCTCTCGGGACACAAGCGCGTGTTCTCAGGCTTGCCGGAGCGGATGGATCAACTTATCGCCAACCACCACAAGGCGCTCAATCGCCTCGTCGCGGGTCTCGGAGACGGCCGCACCGCCGCCCAATGCTTCGATCTGATGTATCGCCGCCAGATCGGACGCGGCGAATATGGGCTGGCGCTGGCGGAAACCATCGGCCATCTCAACCACCTCTTGCTCTCGGGCCGCGCGCGCCGCCATAAAGAGGGCGAGGCATGGATTTGGAGGGCCGCATGATCGACAGCACCGCAGACGCTCTGGAGAACTCAATTCTCGCCAAGGCTGCCAAGGCCACGGACGACGCGCCGCATATGGCCGAGGAGGATGCGCGCAAGGATCCCAAGGTGGACCCGACGGGCAAATCCCCTGCCGAATGGGCCTATGAGCGGGTGATCCTCTACATCAAGAATTTCGAGAAACAGCTTGATAGTGAACAGGAAGTCGCTATGGGCTTCGCCGGGTCCGACGCCGGGACGATGCGGATTCAGGGCCTCGCCTTTTTCGCGCCGGACATCCTTGCCTTCTATGGGATGGACCAGCGCGGCAACAAGGCGCAGCTCGTCCAGCATGTGAGCCAGCTCAACCTGATGCTCCGCGCCGTGCCGAAACTCAACGAGACCGCCGAGCGCATCGGCTTTCGCCTCTCGGGCGAGGCTGAAACGGCAAAGGCTTGACCGGCGCGCCCGAATAGGGGATTTCTCAGCGAAAGAGACAGGAGAGCGACATGGCCGAAGGGCATAGCGAACACAAACCGGGCGAAATGGATATCACGGCGCAGAAAGCCACTTTTGACGGCACGGTCAAATGGACCATCCGCACGATCATCTTTCTGATCTGCCTGATGATTTTCCTCGCGATTTTCCGGGTCTGACAGGTCTTTATGTTTAAATGGTTCCGAGCGCTGTTGCCGCTCATCTTCCTGACCGCCTGTGCGGAAAGCCTCTATGCGCCCGACGCAGAGGTTGAGGCCGCGCGCTATGTCAGCGAGGAAGCGCCCTTCGTTGCGCTCGTGACCATGCTTCGCAATAAGAACGACAGCAAGGGCGACCATTCCGCCCTGCTGATCAATGCCGGCGAAGTGGTTCTCTATGACCCTGCAGGCAGTTTCAAACATCCCGACGTGCCCGAGCGCAATGACGTGCTCTATGGCGTGTTCCCGTCGATGTTCGAGGCCTATGCCTATTACCACGCCCGCACGACGCATCACACGCTGATCCAGACGCTGCCCGTCAGCATGGAAACCGCCCTGGAGCTGCGCCGCCTCGCCGAAGCCGAGGGCGCGAGCAGCATGATGATGTGTTCCAACCACGTCTCCAACGTCCTTCGCGGGGCGGGGATCAATGTGGATCACACCTATTACCCCGGCAAACTCTCGCAAAGTTTCGCGGAGCTGCCCGGCGTGACCAGCCGCATCGTCTATGACGAGGATGAGGGGCAGAATTTGGTGGCCCCGCAAACCTTCGAGGAAGCGCGGTCGGGCGCCTATTGAGCGCCGCGTAAAAACCATCGCCGCCCGCGCCGTTTGCCTGTAGCGTCCTCTTGAGAAGGGGGGCGTCATGCAGAGCGAAGCCACAGACAATCAAAACCACAGCGCGGGCATCTTGATGATGAGCGTCGGGATCCTGTTTCTCTGCCTCAATGACGCGCTCGCCAAGACGCTGACGGAGCGTTATGCGCCGATCCAGATCATCTTTATCCGCAATCTCATCAGCACGCCGGTCGCCCTTCTGATCGCCTATAAAATGGGCGGGGCGTCGGCGCTGCGCTCGCGGCGGATCGGGATCCATATCATCCGCGCGGTGGTCTGGGTCACGGCGACGGTGCTGTTTTTCTCCAGCCTGATGTTCCTCGAACTGGCCGAAGCCACGGCGCTGATCTTCGTCGCGCCGCTCTTCATCACGGCCATCGCGGCGCTGTTTTTCGGCGAAGAGGTCGGCTGGGCGCGCTGGACGGCGGTGGTGGTTGGCTTTCTCGGTGTGCTGATCATCGTGCGGCCAAGCGGCGCGACCTTCCAACTCGCCTCGCTCCTGCCGATTGCCACGGCACTTTTCTACGCCATCCTGATGCTGAGCGCCCGCTGGGTGGATCGCGGCGACAGCGTCTGGACGCTGATGCTCTATTCCACCGGCCTGAGCGCCGTGATCTGCGCCGCCATCACCCCGTTTTTCTGGACCGCGCTGCGGCTCGAAGACCTCTGGCTCTTCGCCGCCATCGCGCTCTGCGGGACCTTAGGGATCACGATGATGACCCAAGCCTTCCGCATGGCCCCGGCCGTGGTGATCGCGCCCCTCGAATACAGCTCGCTCCTCTGGGCCACCCTGATCGGCTGGCTGGTCTGGGCGGAAATCCCCGATGCGGCCACGTATCTGGGGGCGGCGGTGATTATCGGGAGCGGGCTGCTGATTTTGTATCGGGAGAGGGCGGCGCGGCGGGCAGTGCGGGGTGCAGTAAGACCATCCAAAAGCTGATTGATGATCGCTGTGTTGGTCTCGTTTGATCTAACTTGCCAGCTGTTGAGAGCCTCTCGGGTGTCAGCTTTTGCGAAGCTAGTTTAAAACTAGGTAGAAACAACATGGCTTTCGCTAAGACTTTTGTGGCGGAAGATTTTCCAGCGATCTTGATCGAAGTTAGTCGTGCGCCAAAACGACTTTTTTACCTAAAGAAATCTTTCAGTTGCGCTACGCGTCCTAAGTAAATATGGAAAGAGTTTGTGATGAATACAAATTTTTGTTATTATGTTACTGGTAGTATATAAATTTAGGGAGGTCAATGTGTTCTTCGCAAAGAGGAATTTTGTTTCTTCTATTTTGGCTTTTGCATTCTTGATCGGGTGCACCCAGCCCATTTCTGAAGATTCTTCGCAACAACTAGACAACGTAACTCGCTTTGCCGCGTCGGCATTAGGTGCACCTGCAAATGTCCAGCGCACAGCTTTGTCGCAAGCCTCCGAATACCAACGCTTATGTAGATATTTGTCAGGAGCTGAAACTCAACTCGGGCCAGTTGAGAGCCGTGTGGAAATATCTTCACTCGCGCTAGCTCAAGAACAGACAGGTGAGCTCCTTCTGGCCTATCTCGAAGCTCTTGAAGATGCCTCGAGGGGTGAAAGTATAACTGAGCTAACGCAGGCGAGGCAGGGGTTTGTCGTTAGTGTCGGTGAATTTGAGGCTGCTGCTCGAGGCTCTGCCGAGATCAGCCCAGTTGTTGATGCATTGGGAAACCTAATCTTCAGGGCGGGGGAATCTCAGCGCCAAGCACGGATTCGAGGAATAATGTATGAAACGACTGATACCCTAGAAATCCTGTCAGCGCTTGTCGAGCGAGATGTAGCTGAGGCGATTCAGGACTCTGAAGCCGCGATGGTTGTTTGGGACCGTTCAGCCGGATGCATTTTAAGTGCTATGCGGACCCGGCCGGGCGCGATTGATCTTTACGAAAGACTTGATGCGCAACGACGTGAGTTTGCAACTCAGATTGTTATCATTAAACGTGGCCCTGCAACCTTAAATAGTTTGGTCGATGCTCATCTACTTGCAGGTGAAGAAACAGCCACATTTGAGCAGGTTCTTCAGCAGGTTACATCGGTAGCCGAGGAAACAAACACCTTGGTTGAAGCAGTTGAAGGACTTTGATCAATGGGAAAAATAATTAACAAAGAAGCACTTATGGCGGTGAAATCACTGCGGGCGAGGCTTATACTCGCTCGTGAGGACCATAATCTCAGTGATGATGACCTTGGTGTTCTGGAAAGCACAATATCTTACCTAAAAGAAGAGCACAGGCGTTTGCTGGGAGTAACGGCGGACACTGAATACTCTGTTGTTGAGGGGCAGCTTTTAGATGCGAAATATGATCTTGAGAAAATTCGTGACGAGCGGAAGAAATTGGCTAATAAATTAGTTGGCGCTACCAGTATCCTTAATGCAGCTACCCGCGTCCTGTCTCTACTAGCTTAACAAGTATAGACTGCCGATTTTAACCTACTATCCGAAAGTTGTAATTGGCGGAGGCGCAGCGAAAGCATACTCAGTATGCATTATGGACCTCGCTCATCCCAAATAAAAACCCCGCTCTCGAGAGCGGGGTTTTTCATTTTGTCCTGCGGGTCGGGGCGTGGTCGGCCCCGCCAGAGGGTCGGCTCAGAGCAGACCTTCGCGCTGTGCTTTCTTGCGCGCGAGCTTGCGTTGACGACGAATCGCTTCGGCACGCTCACGGGCCTTTTTCACGGAGGGCTTCTCGAAATGTTGCTTGAGCTTCATTTCACGAAACACACCTTCACGCTGAAGTTTCTTCTTCAGGGCGCGGATGGCCTGTTCGACGTTGTTGTCACGAACCTGTACCTGCACTGGCTTTCACCACCTTCCTAAATTCGTTAAAGTCAGCAGGAAGTCCGCTGTATAGCAAAGTGGATATGGCTTGTCGAGAGGAGTCCGCCATGAGCAAGCTGGGTTTGGAAGAGGCGCGCGAGGCGATTTTGACCGCGGCCGCCGAGAATGTGGTTTTTGATGGATGGAGCGATGAGAATCTGACCGCCGCCGCGGCGCAGGCAGGGGTCGAGCCGTCGCTGGCCAAGATGCTGTTTCCGCGCGGCGGTGTGGATCTGGCCATGGGCTATCACGCGCGCGGCGATCAGTTGATGGTGCAGCGGCTGAAAGACGAGGACCTCTCGGCGCTGCGGTTCCGCGACAAGGTGGCGCGGGCGCTGGAGATCCGCCTGGAGGTGACGGACCGCGAGGCGGTTCGGCGGGGCGCGACGCTGTTTGCCATGCCGCAATATTTCAACGAGGGAACGCGCTGCATCTGGCAGACAGCGGATGCGGTCTGGACGGCGCTTGGCGATCAGAGCGATGACATCAACTGGTACAGCAAACGGGCGACGCTCTCGGCAGTGTGGAGTTCGGTGGTTCTCTACTGGCTCGGCGATGAAAGCGAGAACATGCAGGACACCCGCGCCTTTATCGACCGGCGGATCGACAATGTGATGCAGTTCGAAAAGGCCAAGGCGCAGTTCAACAAATCGCCCTTGGGCAAACTCTTTGAGATGGGGCCGGGCAGGCTTCTTGACCGCATCCAAGCGCCGCGCCATGTTGCAGGCTTTCCGGGATCGGTAAAGCAGGACTGACATGGCATTAGGCAAAGAGGTGCGCACCTATTACGAGGGTGCGTGGCATGAGGGCAATCTGGCGATCCTCGGCGCGGCGGATTTCGCAATGTGGCTGGGCAATCAGGTGTTTGACGGGGCGCGCAGTTTCGAGGGCACCGCGCCGGATCTGGCGCTGCATTGCGCGCGGATCGTGCGGAGCGCGGAGGCGATGGGAATGGTCTCGCCGGTGACGGGCGAGGAGGTGCTGGAGATCGCCTGGGAGGGGATCAAAAAATATCCTAAAGAGGTGCCGCTCTATATCCGCCCGATGATGTGGTCGAAGGAGTCGGGGCCGGTGATGCTCGAATGTGACCCCGAAAGCACCGGCTTTGCGCTCTGTATCGAGGATTGCCCGATGCCGGAGCCGCACGAGGCGGCGTTGACGCTCTCGCCCTTCCGCCGCCCGAGTATCGAGACGGCGCTGACGGGGGCCAAGGCGGCATCGCTCTATCCCAATAACAGCCGGATTTTCACCGAAGCGCGCAAGCGTGGGTTCGACAATGGGCTGACGCGCGATCTCAATGGCAATGTTTGTGAGACGGCGAGCAGCAATATTTTCATGGCCAAGGGTGGTGTTGTCTTTACGCCGGTGCCGAATGGAACGTTTCTGAACGGGCTGACGCGCCAGCGGGTGATCCAGCTTCTGCGCGCCGATGGGGTGGATGTGGTCGAGACGACGCTGCGCCCGGCGGATTTCGAGACAGCGGATGAGGTTTTCTACACGGCCAACGCGTCGAAAGTGATGCCCTTCACCCGCTATGAGGCGCGCGAGATCGGCATTGGCCCGCTCTTTGAACGCGCCCGCACACTTTACTGGGATTATGCGCATCAGGAGGCGCGGTATTGATGGCTCTACCCGATGAAATGACCGTTGTTGAGATCAGCACACCCGGTGCGCCCGAGGTGCTGAAACCTGCCAAACGCCCGGTGCCGCAGCCGGGCGCGGGCGAGATTTTGATCGAGATCCATTATTCCGGGGTGAACCGCCCCGATGCGATCCAGCGGGCCGGGGGCTATCCGCCGCCGAAAGGGGCGAGCGATTTGCCGGGGCTGGAATGTGCGGGCCGCGTTGCAGCGGTCGGCCCGGCGGTGAGCCGCTGGAAAGTGGGCGATCACGTTTGCGCGCTTCTCCCCGGCGGTGGCTATGCGGAATATGCGGTGACGCCTGCGGATCATGCGCTGGCGATCCCGGCGGGAATGTCGATGCGTGAAGCGGCGGCGCTGCCGGAGACGTTCTTCACGGTCTGGTCCACGGTCTTCATGCGCGGCGGTTTGCAGGCGGGCGAGAAATTCCTCGTGCATGGCGGCTCCAGCGGGATCGGGACGACGGCGATCCAGCTTGCCAGCCATTTCGGTGCGCGGGTGTTCACCACGGCGGGGAGCGCGGAGAAATGCGCGAAATGTCTGGAGCTTGGCGCGGAGAAGGCGATCAATTACCGGGACGAGAATTGGTTTGACGCGCTGAAAGACGAGGGCGCGAACCTTATTCTCGACATGGTCGGCGGAGACTATATCGCGCAGAATATCAATCTGCTCGACACGGATGGCCGACTGGTTCTGATCGCATTCTTGCAGGGCCCGAAGGCGGAAGTGAATTTCGCGCATGTGATGCGCAAGCGGTTGACCGTGACCGGGGCGACGCTGCGCCCGCAATCGGATGCGGCCAAGGCGGCGATTGCGGATCAGTTGCGCGAGAAGGTCTGGCCGCTGCTGGATGCGGGCCGGATTGCGCCGGTGATGGATGAGGAGTTCTCGCTGGCCGATGCTGCTGAGGCGCATGCCCGGATGGAAGGCTTGACGCATATCGGGAAGATCACGCTGAAAGTCCGCTGATGCGGAGCCGAAAACTCCACAATCGCTCGATCCCTATGGTCTCGCTCATGTGGATTTTTCGGCGGGCGCTTCGCTGCGCTGTTAGGGGCTGATCCCCGGCATCCGGACGCCCGATTGCGTGCAATCGCGGATCACATCGTCGCCGCAGCGGCGCGGCTCCAGGTCTTTGGTAAGGCACAGGCGGACCTCGGCGATCATGTTGGATTTGCAGGTGATCGTGACCTGATCGGCGTTGAGTTGCGGGTTCACTTCCAGCACGGCCTCCTCGACGACGCTGGGGTCGATGCGGATGTCCTTGGTCAGCTTTTCCAGAACCGGCGGAATGGTGAAGGCCTCGTATGCCGCGCGGTTGGCCGCGAAATAGTCCTCCGGCTCCAACCCCGAGCAGCGGCCATGTTTCTTCCATTGATACCAGGCCGCATCGCCGGAGCCGAAAAGGTCCGTCTGCGCGCGGGTCTCGCTGCGGGAGGGATCGCGCGCGGCGGTATCGCAATATTCCGGCCACCCCTCTTCATATTGCGGCCAGAGGCCGTGGGTCACGAAGGTACGCCCGGCCTCTTCGCATTGAATGGCATCGTAATCCACCCGCTCGCAAAAGCTGGGCGACCAGCTCAGGGCCAGCACGTAATAGTCAAAATCCGGCGTGTCTTCCCCGAAAAGCGCGCCGAGAAATGTCGCCGTGAACCCTAGAAAACCCATTTTTTGCCTCTTTAACTTCGCCTCATCTCAGCTTATACAAGAGTGCAGTTCCCCCGGAAACCGATTGCTCACCGAAGCACGCGTTTTCAACGCGGGGTAGAGTTATATGTGGAGAACAGGTATGGACCGTCCCCTGATGCAAAAGGCCACGGCTGTGTGGCTGATCGACAATACGACGCTGACCTTCAAGCAGATCGCAAAATTCTGCGATTTGCATGAGCTTGAGGTGAATGGCATTGCGGATGGCGAAGTGGCGCAAGGGATCAAGGGGCTCGACCCGATTGAGACCAAGCAGCTGGATGCGGCCGAGATCGAGCGCTGTGAGAATGACCCCAAGGCGGAGTTGAAGCTGAAATTCAATCCGGCCTCCGAGGGCGAGGAAAAGCGCAAAGGTCCGCGGTATACGCCGCTGTCGAAGCGTCAGGATCGCCCGTCGGCGATTGCGTGGTTGGTGAAATTCCACCCGGAGCTGGCGGATAGCCAGATTTCGAAGCTCGTGGGCACCACCAAGCCGACCATCCAGTCGATCCGTGAGCGGACCCATTGGAATATCGCCAATATTCAGCCGATTGATCCGGTCGCGCTTGGTCTTTGTAAGCAGCGCGAGCTGGATGCCGCCGTGGCCAAGGCCGCGAAAAAGACCAACACCGAGGTGATGAGCGACGAGGAGCGGATGAAGCTCGTCTCGACTGAAGAGTCCCTCTCGGGCGATGATGGGCCGAAGATCCCGGCGCATATCGGCGCGCTTGGCGATTTTTCGATGAGCGAGGAGAAGAAAGAGGAGGCGGTGCCGGATGCGGACAGCTTCTTCAATCTCCCCGAAAGCACGGATGACGAAGACGAGGACGAGAATTAAGAAAAAGGCGCCGGATGGGCGCCTTTTTTATTCCTCGAAATCCATCACGGCGGGCAGGTCGAGCGGGTCGAGCAGGGAGCGCCCGCCATCGACCGCGAGGATCTGGCCGGTGATGAAGCTGGCGTAATTGCTGGCGAGAAAGACCGCCGCATCCGCCGCTTCTTTCGCCTCGCCGATCCGGCCAAGCGGGGTGACACTTTCCATTTCCTTGCGCAGATCCTTGCGCGCCTTGAGGGCCGCGCGGAGCGGCGCGCTCATGACGGATCCGAGCGAGACCGCGTTGACGCGGATGCGGTGTTCGGCGAGCGAGACCGCCATGGCGCGGGTGAGTTGCTCCATCGCGGCGCAGCTGACCGAATAGGCCATAAGCACCGGCAGGGTGCGGTTCGCGGCAATCGAGGTGATGTTGACGATGGACCCCGCCGAACGCGGCTTTTCCGGCAAGTCTTCCGCCTGCGAAATCATGCGCTTGGCGACGAGTTGCGAGAGCCGCAGCGTCGCTTCCACATTATTCGCCATCATCGTGGTGAACCCGTCATGTTCCGGCTCCAGCGGGTCCGCCGAATGCGCCTCGCGGCTGCCATTGATGAGGATGTCCACCCGCTCGAACTGGTCGATCGTGGCCGAGAGCAGATTGGCGCGGGTCAGCTTTTCGGTCAGCTTGCCGCCATAGGCCGCAACCGTCAGCCCGTCCTCAGCCAGCGTCGCGCATTCGGCCTTCAGCTTTTCGTCATTGTCGTCCGTCATCATCACCCGCGCGCCGCGTTGCGCCATGATCCGTGCCGTCGCAAGGCCAACGCCCGCCGCCGCACCCGTCACGATGACGGTTTTTTCATTAAGCTGAATGGACATTAACGCGCTCCTTTCGGCCTTTGCGCCGAGACTATTTTGAACCCGCCTTCCTCGTCGAGAATGCGCCATTGCGCGAAGGCCTGTTCGAAGACTTTCTCATAGGGCAGGTGGCGGTTGGCGACGAAATAGGCGGTGCCGCCACGGGCGAGAAGCCGCGCTGCGGTGGTGATGAAGCTCTGGCCGAGGGAGATGTCGCTGGCGCGGTCCTGATGGAAGGGCGGGTTGCTCAGGATCGTGTCGAAGGGCGCGTTTGAGGTGAAGGTCGCCGCATCCGCCCAGTGGAAATGGGCGCGCGGATCGATGAGGTTTTGCCTTGCCAGATCCAGCGCGCGGGCATCGGCGTCGACCAGATGGACCGCCTCGGTCTCGCGCCCGAGCGTTGCCTTGGCGAGATAGCCCCAACCCGCGCCAAGATCGAGCACGCGGCCCTTGGCCTCACCTACAATCTCTGCCAGCCGGGCGGAACCGGGGTCGATCTTCTCAGGGCTGAACAGGCCGGGCGCGGTCAGAAACCCCTCGGGGCCGGGACGCGGTTTCGCCGCCTCGATCCAGTCGTCGAACAGATCATCGGGGCCGGATTTGGTGATTTCCACCAGCTTGCCATGGGCTTTCGGCGTGACATCCGCGATCTCCACCCGCTTGCGGAGTTGCTTGATAATCGCGTCGATCCCAAGCGTTTTCGGCGCGTCGATATAGAAGCGTCCGCCAAGCGCGCAGCGCCGCCAGCCCTCGCCGATCAGCGCCAGAAACTCCGCCCGCGCCTTGCGGCCAAAGACGAACACGACCGGCCATTCGCCCGCCGGAAGCGCCTCATTGGCCGCCAGACCCGCGCCTTGCGCAGCCTGAAAGGCCGGCGCAAGCGGCTGATAAACGGTCACATCCGCCGCCGCCAGCACGGACAAATCCTCGATTCGCGGCATCAGGGCGAGAACCGGGCCCTCGGGCGGGTCCTCAAAGGCGAGCGCAAGACGTGCGCTCATTCTTTTTCCATCGTGCATTGCAGTGGATGCTGATTTTTTCGCGAATAATCCATGACTTGCGTGACCTTCGTTTCGGCGATCTCGCGCGAGAACACGCCGACCACGGCCACGCCCTTTTTATGCACGGTCAGCATGATCTGCACCGCATGTTCGTAATTGATCCCGAAGAACCGCTCCAGAACATGCACGACGAAATCCATTGGCGTGTAATCATCGTTCAGAAGCAACACCTTATACAAAGGTGGACGCTGTGTCTTCGGCTTGGTTTTGACCGCGAGTTCACCCTCACTGTCAGGGGTCTCGTCGGACATCAGGGGCGTCAGTTTATCGCTCAAGAGAAGCCTCCCATTCGCATGCGCGGACTATAGCCGCAGCACCGGGTGGACAAAAGGGGATTTGCTGTTAACGCAATGTTCAAACTGCGGGTCCATGCTTGCCATGAGTTAAAAATGAGTTTCCTCATTAGGCGGTGCATGGTAGCTTCTTTAGATAAAGCAAAAAACCGCCAGTTCAAGAGCGGGGATGATAGCGCAAGAATAGCGTCGAGGCAGTTATGACACTCCGGGTTTCACGAGCGGTATTTCCACTCGTCTTTTTAGTATTTATCGCGCTCCTCGCGGGCGTGCGCGCACAGGCGGCCACGCAGGCGGCTGTGGTGATCGACGCACGCGACGGCAGGGTGCTCTACGAAAAAAACGCCGATGTGCAGCTCCATCCGGCATCGCTTACCAAGATGATGACGCTTTATGTCGTCTTTGAGGCGGTGAAACGGGGTGAGCTTGCGCTTGGCGATCAGGTTCTGGTCTCGCGCCGCGCCGCCGCGGAGCCGCCGTCAAAGCTGGGTCTGCGCGAAGGCACCCGGATTTCGCTGCATTATCTCATCCGCGCCTCGGCGGTGAAATCGGCGAATGACGCGGCGACGGCGCTGGCCGAAGCGGTGTCCGGCAGCGTTCCGGAGTTCGCCGCGCGCATGACCACCACGGGCCGCGCCCTCGGGATGCGCAACACGGTGTTCAAGAACGCGCATGGCCTGACCGAGTCCGGTCACTACTCGACCGCCCGTGATATGGCGCTGCTGGGGCGGCGCCTTTTCTATGATTATCCGCAATATTACAACCTCTTCAGCCGCCGGACGACCGATGCGGGTCTCAAGACCGTGTCGAACACGAATATCCGTCTGCTCAAGGGATACGAGGGCGCGGATGGCATCAAGACCGGTTATACCCGCGCGGCTGGTCACAACCTCGTCGCCTCCGCCAAGCGCGGCAATCAGCGGGTGATCGTGTCCTTCTTCGGCGGCACCTCCTCGGCGGCGCGGACGGAGACGGTCTCGCAGCTTCTCGATTACGGGTTCAGCCGCTCGCCGCAATTCGCGCGGGTTCAGCAGCCGCGCCCGATTGCCTATCAGGTCGCCGCGCGCCGCGCGCCGCTGCGGTCGGTGTCCGACGCGCAGCAAGCGCAGCAGCAGGCCGCCGCCGCGCAAGCCGCAGAGCAGCGTCAGGCGGAACAGCTTGCCGCACAAGCCGCCGCTCGCGCGGCGCAAAGCGGATCGCTCGCCTCCGGCAGCCTCAATGGCAATATGCGGCCCGCCCCGCGAGAGACCGCAAACACCAATATCCGCGCGAGCATCGACTCTGCCGTTGCCTCCGTTGCGGGCCAGATTGGCGGCTCGTCGGCAGGAAAAGCCGCGCCGGGGGGCAACAGTTGGGGCGTGCGTCTCGGCGCGTATAAACAGCCGCAATCTGCCGAAGAGCGTTTGATTCAGGCGGCCATGTCCGCGCCCGATCAGGTCAACGGCGCGACCTCGCGCATTCAGGCGGTACGCCTGCAAGGCATGGAGCTTTACGACGCGCGCTTTGTCGGCATCACCCAAGGGCACGCGGCGCAAATTTGCTCCGCCCTGATGGCGCAGAATGTGAAATGTGAGCCGATCCGGGTGAACTAAGTTCCGGTTAGACAACGAAAAAAGCGCGCCTCATTCGGCGCGCTTTTTTTGTTGGCGATAGGATGGTTTAGATCGTCACATCCGGCGCAGGCAGGTTCAGCCCGCTCATCAAATCACGCAATTCCTGCCGCGCGGCGATGTTGGAGAGACTGAGCTTGCCCGTCTGCAACTGCTTCAGGTCCAGCAACGTCAGCCCGTTCAGGAACATCTCGCGGAAAATTACGCGCTCGCTCATGCCGGGCAGCAGCCGGAAGCCGATCCGCTTCTGCAAATCCTTCAGCGCTGCGCCGACCTTGCGTTTGTTATGGGCGTTCTGCACGGCCATGCGGTTGCGCAGCACCACCCAGTCGAGCGGCGGCAGACCCGCCGCGGCGCGGTCCTGCCGCGCATTCCACACCATTTCGGAATAAATCGACGGCCCCATGACCCGCCCGCTCACCGGATCGAGCCGGGCCAGCAGGTCGAAATCAATCAGCGAGTCATTCATTGGCGTGACCAGCGTATTCGCCGCACTATGCGCCATCCGGGCGTAATGGGTGTCCGCACCGGGGCAGTCGATCAGCGCGAACTCACAGCCCTCGCTGCGGAACTGCTCCAGAATCTCGCCAAATTGCGCCCGGTCAGACTCCTCGGCGGCCTTGCGGCTGTCATCCTGACTCGGTTTCAACGTCCCGCGCACCGGCATCGGGAGCGTCACCTGCTCTCGCGTGATAAACGCCTGCCGGTTGTCGAGATAGCGAAACAGGCTCTGCTGGCGCAGGTCGAGATCCATCGCGCCGACGGCATAGCCCGCCCGCGTCAGGGCTGTGATCACATGCATCGCGGTGGTGGATTTCCCCGACCCGCCTTTTTCGTTTCCAAAAACGATCACGTGCATGCGATTCCCCTTTCTGTTCGGACGCTATGAATGCGACGGACGGGCGGGAAGTGCAATGGGGCAGGGCGGAGGGCGGCGTTACGTCCGCGCCACTTGCCGCGCGAGGGCGGCGATCAGGTCGGTGCGGGTGACGATCCCGACGAGGGTTTCGCCTTCCAGAACCGGCACCGCGTCCACATCGCCATCGGCCATCAGCGGCAGTAACGCACTGATCGGCGTGGCTTTTACGGCTTTCGGCGTGTCGCTGCGCATGACGCTTTCGGCACGGCGGCGCGCGTCGCCGTCGCGCGCGCGAAGCCGGTCGAACGCGCCGGAGACGCCATGGCGGTAATCCGCGACCGCGATGAGGTCCATCTGAAAGATAATGCCGAGATAGCGGTCGTCGCGGGTGACGGGCAGGGAGGTGAAGCGGTGGCGGGTGAACATCGCGGCGAGGGCGGAGAGCGACGTCTCCGGCGTCACGGTCACGAGGTCGCGGGACATGATGTCGCCAGCGGTGAGCGGGCCGACGCTGTGGCTCGCCGCCTGGAGCTCTGCCGCGCCGATCAGCCGGGCAAGGTCCTCGACGCCGAGGTTGAAGGATTGGCGATAGCGTTCGAGAATCCCGACCAATTCTTCCTCGCTGAGGCCAAGGCGCTCAGCGGGTTCGGCGTCCTCGGTGCCATGGGTGTTCGGATCATCAAACTGGCGGAACGGGTAGTGCCGGCCCGTGAGGCGCGCGTAGAGGGCGGCGAGCAGGACGAGGGCAATCGTTCCGGCGGCGATCGGCGCGAGGGCGAAGCGGAAGCCCAGTTCGGCGACGGCGTCCGGGCTCATCGCGGCGGTCATGGCGACGGCGCCCGCGGGTGGATGGATGGCGCGGCAGAGGATGGTCGCGGTGATCGCGAGGCCAACCGCGAGAGCAATCCGCAGTGCTGGATCGGCGACGGTCAGGCAGACCGCAACGCCAACGAGTGCCGCGACCGTGTTGCCGACAACCGCATTCCATGGCTGGGCGAGCGGGCTGTTGGGGACCGCGAAGAGCAGCACGGAACTGGCTCCGAAGGGCGCGACGAGATAGAGGCCGGTTTGCAAATCGATGCCGGGGGAGAGCAGGAACAGCCCCGCAATCCCGAGGCCGAGCAGCGCGCCAAGACCGGCGCGGACCGCCTCACGGGGTCCGGCATGGGCGGCGGCGGGCGCGAGGGAGCGGAAGATCTGCACGGGCGGGCCTCATGAATTTGCGCGCAAAATTTCAGGCTTTCGGGCCAAGTGCAAGGGCGCAGCGGCGCACGCCCCCAAAACAAAAACGCGCCCCGAGCGGAGCGCGTTTCCAAATCCGTTTGCGGGCTGCTTAGAAGCCGAGGCCTTCGAATTTCTTTTTGAACTTCGACACACGGCCGCCGGTGTCCATCAGGCGGGTCGAGCCGCCGGTCCATGCCGGATGCGAGTTCGGGTCAATGTCGAGGTTGAGCGTGTCGCCCTCTTTGCCCCAGGTCGAGCGCATCTCGATGGTCGTGCCGTCGGTCATCTTGACTTCGATGGTGTGGTATTCGGGATGAATGTCTTTTTTCATGGTCTCGTCCCTTACTCAGCCGCTTTTGCCTTGGGGGCGCGGTAGTTGGTTTTCTCGGCGATACGGGCGGATTTACCACGGCGCGAGCGCAGGTAATACAGCTTCGCACGGCGGACACGGCCGCGGCGAACAACGGTGATCGCGTCGATATTCGGGCTGTGCAGCGGGAAGATACGCTCGACGCCTTCGCCGAAGCTGATCTTGCGCACGGTGAAGGTGCCGTCAACGCCGTGGCCGTTTTTGCGAGCAATCACAACGCCTTCGTAGTTCTGGACGCGGGTACGGGTGCCCTCGGTCACTTTATAGCCGACGCGGACAGTGTCCCCAGCGGCGAAATCCGGGATCTCTTTGCCAAGCTCGGCAAGATGTTCTTTTTCCAGCTCTTTGAGCAGGTTCATGGCTTTTCTCCTCTCGGCTTCACGGCCGATTGTTCTGCGCGTCCCGAGAGCTCTTGGTCTCCACCGTGGTCCCCGAGATGGGCCCGCCAGAGGTCAGGTCGACGTTCCTTGGTCAGCTCCTCTGAACAGGCGCGCCGCCATGCGGCGATCTTCGCGTGATGTCCGGAAAGGAGAATTTCCGGGATCGTGCGCCCTTCCCATTCAGCGGGTCTGGTATAGTGCGGGTGCTCCAAAAGGCCGGAGGAAAAGCTTTCCTCAATGGTCGAATCGGCGTTCCCAAGAACCTGCGGTATAAGGCGAACCGTCGCGTCAATCAAGGCCATTGCCGGGATTTCGCCGCCCGTCAGGACGAAATCTCCGAGCGAGACTTCCATGATGTTGCGCGCCTCGATCACACGCTCGTCGACGCCCTCGAAACGGCCGCAGAGAAGCGTGACGCCGGGACCGTCTGCGAGGGTCTGCGCCATGGCCTGCGTGAAGGGTTTGCCGCGCGGCGAGAGATAGAGGACGGGCCAGTTTTCCGGCGTGTCGCGCCCGGCGAAATCCACCGCGCGGGCGACCACATCGGGGCGCAGCACCATGCCCGCGCCGCCGCCTGCGGGGGTGTCGTCCACATTGCGGTGCTTGCCGGTGGCAAAAGCGCGGATGCCGATCGGCTCCAGCCCCCAAAGCCCGTCTTTCAAGGCCTTACCCGTGAGCGAGCCACCGAGCGGGCCGGGGAACATGTCGGGGAAAAGGGTGAGAACCCGCGCCGTCCAGCGGTCCGGGCCGGAGCGGCCTGTCTCCGCCAAAAGATCGCTCGGTGTCAGGCTGGGGCGGACCGGGACGCGGCCATGGGAGCGGGCCGGGGTCTCGTCGTCACTCATCGCTCTGCACCGGATCGCCCTCCGGCTCCCCGGTTTCCTCGGGCGGATCGGCGATGATGCGGCCCGCGGCGAGATCCACCGTCGGCACGGCCGCTTGCGTGAAGGGCAGAAGGCGCGGCGAAGCGCCATGCGCGGCGACTTCGAGAAAATCGCCCGCCCCGTGGTTATGCACCGCCTTCACCTTGCCAAGCTTCACCCCGCCGGTGTCATAGACCTCAAGGCCAATGAGATCGGCATGGTAAAACTCGTCATCAGGGAGCGAGGGCAGGGCATCGCGCGGCGCATAAAGGCGGGTGCCGCGCATCGCGTCGGCGGCCTCCTTGCTCGGCACACCCGACAGGCGCACCGCAAAGCCGCCCTTGATCGGGCGCAGCGCGGAGAGCGTGTAGCTCTTGCCCGCCTGATCCTTCAGCGGACCATAGCTGGCAATGTCCTCGGGCTCGGCGCAAAAGCTCTTGATCCGGGTCTCGCCCTTCACACCGAAGGCCCCGACAATTGCGCCGACGCATACCAGATCTTTTGCCATTCCCATGCTCCCAAAGCGAAAAAAGGGGCCAAGCGGCCCCCTTTTGGATTACTCGCTGGCCTCTTCGGCGGGTGCCTCTTCAGCGGGCGCTTCCTCAGCCGGAGCCTCGGCAGCGGCCTTGGCATCAGCTTCCGCCTGCTTGCGGGCCTCTTCCTTGTCCGCTTTTTCCTGCGCGCGCTGCTGCGCGGCTTTGCCCGGCTCGGCTTTCTTGGGGTTGTTGCGCTCCTTCTTCTCGATCTCGCCAGCCGCTTCGAGGAAGCGCGAGATACGGTCGGTCGGCTGCGCGCCCTGCTCCAGCCAATGCTTCACGCGCTCCATGTTCATCTTCACGCGCTCTTCGCTGTCTTTCGGGAGCAGCGGATTATAGGTGCCGAGCTTCTCGATGAAGCGGCCGTCGCGGGGCGAGCGGCTGTCGGAGGCGACGATCGAATAGAACGGACGCTTTTTGGAGCCACCACGGGCCAGACGGATTTTGATAGCCATTATTCTTCTCCTGAATTTTGGAATGACTGATGGTTTTTGACGACTTCCGCGATGATGAAGTTGAGAAACTTCTCCGCGAATTCGGGGTCGAGATCGGCGTCGCGGGCAAGCCGCTGGAGCCGTTCGATCTGCGCCGCTTCCCGGTCCGGGTCAGCGGGCGGCAGCGCATGGGTCGCCTTGAGGCGGCCCACACCCTGCGTATGCTTGAAACGCTCGGCGAGCGTGTAGACGAGGATCGCGTCGAGCCGGTCAATGCTCTCGCGATGCTCGCGCAGGATTTCGGCAGCTTTTTTTACGGTATCGGTCATGCGGCCTCCTGCGGGGCGGGGTGACGGTAGACGAGGCTGGGATGCGTGCCTGGTGCCGCCGCGTTCGGATCAATCACCGCGCCGAGACGCTCCGCAAGAGCGCGCGAGCGGGTGTTGTCCGGGTCGATATAGCTGACAGCCGTGGTCCAGCCGAGGCGGGTGTAAGCATCCTCAAGCGCTGCGCGGGCGGCTTCAAACGCATAGCCTTTGCCTTCGAAAGCGGGGTCGAGAACCATCCAGCCGATTTCGTTTTCGGGCCAGTCCGGGGGCGACCATGGACCAACGAGTGCAAGCGCGGTGTCATCCTCCTTGGTGGTGACGATCCACATACCGAAGCCGAAAATCTGCCAATGGCCAACGCCATAGGCGAATTTGCGCCACGCATCCTTCAGATTATGCGGCCCGCCGATGCCCTTCGAGCGCTCGGACAGCGCGAAGGCGTGGAACTGCGGCCAATCCTTGCCTTCGGACCTGCGCAAAACCAGCCGTTCTGTGGTGAGTGTCTCGGTCATTTCTTCTTCCCGAGGCCTCCGAGCGGCGGCAGGCCCTGCGGCATTTGCGGCATCCCTGCGCCGCCGGGCATCCCGCCCATCGGAGGCATCCCGCCGCCTTTGCCCATGAGTTGCCCCATCATGCCGCGCAGCATCCCCTTGCCGCCCTGCTTGCCGAGCTTTTTCATCATGTCGCCCATTTGGCGCTGCATTTTCAAAAGCTTGTTGAGATCTGAGACCTCCATCCCGGCCCCTGCGGCGACGCGTTTCTTACGGCTCGCCTGCATGAGTTGCGGGTTGGCGCGTTCCATTTTGGTCATGGAGTTGATGAGGGCGATTTGCTGGCGCAGGACCTTGTCGTCCATCCCGGCCTCGTCCATCTGCTTGGCGAGTTTGCCCATGCCCGGCATCATTCCCATGACGCCCTGCATCCCGCCCATCTTGATCATCTGTTCAAGCTGGGATTTCAGGTCGTTCATGTTGAACTGGCCCTTCTGGAAGCGCTTCATCATGCGCTCGGCCTGTTCGGCCTCCAGCGTTTCCTGTGCCTTCTCGACGAGGCTGACAATGTCGCCCATGCCGAGGATCCGGCCCGCGACGCGGCTTGCGTGGAATTCTTCCAGCGCGTCCATTTTCTCGCCGAGGCCGACGAATTTGATCGGCTTGCCCGTGACCGCGCGCATCGAGAGCGCCGCACCGCCGCGCCCGTCGCCGTCCATCCGGGTGAGGACCACGCCGGAAATGCCGATTTGCCCGTCAAATTGTTCGGCCACATTCACCGCGTCCTGACCCGTCAGGCCATCGACGACGAGAAGCGTCTCGCGCGGCGTGGTGGAGTCGCGCACCGCCTCGACTTCGGCCATCAGTTCCGCGTCGATATGAAGGCGGCCCGCCGTGTCGAGCATGAACACATCATAGCCGCCGAGCGTCGCCTGCTGCTTGGCGCGCTTGGCAATATCGACCGCCGACTGGCCCATCACGATAGGGAGCGTGTCGACGCCGATCTGCTGCCCCAGCACCGCAAGCTGCTCCATCGCCGCCGGACGGCGGGTGTCGAGAGAGGCCATGAGGACCTTTTTGCCCTCTCGATCCTTGAGCCGTTTGGCGAGTTTCGCCGTGGTTGTCGTCTTACCGGAGCCTTGCAGGCCGACCATCAGGATCGGGGCCGGGGGCGAGGAAATCTTGAGCTGGCCCGCCGTCTCATCATCGCCCGCGAGCATATCCACCAGCTCATCATGAACGAATTTCACGACCATCTGGCCGGGGGTGACGGATTTCAGCACCGCTTGGCCGGTCGCCTTGTCGGTCACGCGCTTGACGAAATTGCGGACCACGGGGAGCGAGACATCCGCCTCCAGAAGCGCCGTGCGCACCTCGCGCATCGCCGTTTTCACATCTCCTTCGGAGAGCGCACCCTGTTTGGTCAGCCGGTCAAAGACACCGCCCAAGCGATCTGACAGATTTTCAAACATGCGCCTCTCCTTTCGCGAGCGAACCAATGCGGCAAAGCGGTAAAGCACCCGTGGGCGCAACGCGCTGACGGGTGGCGATCCAGCCTTATAGCATGGACCGGAAGGCTATACACCGACCGGGATTTGGACCGAGCAGTTAAAGGGGAGGCGGGTGCGAGTCAAGCCCCGCCGAGGGTGTTACCGCTCGACAGTGCCGAAGAAATAGCAGCTTTTGTTGTAATAGCTGCAATCGCCATTGCCTTGCGTGATGGTGTAGCGGCCCGCGTTCTCGGTAATATGCAGCTCGCAGGTGGGGCTGTTCGGCTGGTCCGGGGTCATCAGCACGGCGCGGAGCGCACCGGGGCGCACGCGGTGGAATTTGCCCTTGCCTTCACCCGCGCATTGCTGGGCTTTCACGTCGATGGCGAAATCCTGGCTCGGGCCGAATTTCACGCGCATGTCGCGGGCGGGGTCGGTGTCGCGATACTCACCGCGCGGCAGATCCTGTGCCATCACCGGAGCCGCGAGAAGCGGGGTTGCGAGAAGGGCGATCACTGCCAGACTTTTCTTAATCATACCTTGCCTCATTTCTTTTAACGCCTTTTTACAGGCACGATCCGGGCCGGACGGCTTTGGGTCAAGCTTTAGGGTCGCAGAGGTTAATTTTTCGCCAAAGCTGTTGCGCAAAGGCCTTGTTTTCTTGACTTATTTCGGGGTGAGGTGAACCTGCCAAACCGCGTTTCGACCGCAAGATAGGGTAGGGCGGCGCGGCGAAAAGGCATGGGCTTGTGCGCGGCCCTAGTCATACGGCGACGGGATACCGCAAGCCCGCCGGGTGTGGCATCTTTGCGGCGCTCGCGAGCCATCCCGTCCGACCAGACCCATGCCCACCCCAAAAATCCGAATCGCGCGCAAACCGCCGCCGCGCATAGCGGCCATGCGTTCAGCGCGGATTGACTCCCGACCGCATTAACGATTTTCTGCGGCCAAACTGTTAGCGCTATCTTTACATTCAAAGGAGACGGTCATGGCCCTCGATATGACCGAACGACGCCCTGGTGTCGCGATTTTCTGGCTCGCCGCGGCGGCCTTTGCCCTTGGCACGGCGGAATTTGCCGCCATGGGCCTCTTGCCCTATTACGCCGCCGGGCTTGAGGTCAGCGAGACCGAAGCGGGCCACGCCGTCAGCGCCTATGCGCTTGGCGTGGTGATCGGCGCGCCGCTGCTGGCGCTTTTCGGCGCGAAATTCTCCCGCAAGAGCTTCATTCTCGCCCTGATCGCCGTGTTTGTGGTCGGCAATATCCTCACCACGCTCGCGCCGACCATGAATATGCTGATCGCTGCGCGCTTCCTCACCGGACTGCCCCATGCGGGCGTCCTCGGGATTTCCACCCTTTATGCGGCGGAAATGATGGGCAAAGGCAAGCGCGCGCAAGCGGTGAGCCAGGTGCTGCTCGGCCTCACCACCGCCAATATCATCGGGGTGCCTGCGGCGAGCGCGCTCGGGCAGGTCTTTGGCTGGCGGTTCTGTTTCCTCTCGGTCGCGATCATGGGCGCGGTTTCCCTCTATATGATCTGGAAAACCGGTCCGAACGACACGCGCCACCCCGAAGCCAGCCCGCTCCGCGAGCTTGAGGCGCTGAAAAACCGCTCCGTCTGGCTCCCGCTTGCCATGGGCGCGATTGGCTTTGGCGGCATGTTCGCGACCTATTCCTACCTGAGCGCGACCCTGCTTCAGCACGCCGCTGCGCCCGAATGGAGCGTCGCGATTGTGCTGGCGATGTTCGGGATCGGCTCCACGGTCGGCAATCTCGTGTCGGGCCGCATCTCCTCGGGCCGCCTTATCGCGAGCGCGGGCGGGTTCCAGCTCTTCATGGTCATCGCCTGCGCGCTTTACACCCAGTTGATCGGCAGTTGGCAGGCGCTGGCGCTGGCGATTTTCCTCATCGGCTTCAGCGGCGGGATGGTCGTGCCGCTTCAGACCCGGCTGATGGATGTCGCGGGCGACGCGCAAACCATGGCCGCCGCGATGAACCACGCGGCCTTCAACCTCGCCAATGCGCTTGGTCCTTTCCTCGCTGGTGCGGCCCTCGCGGCAGGCTGGGGTTGGGGTGCGCCCGGCTGGGTGGGCGTCGCGCTCGGTGTGGCGGGCTTGGGCGTTTGGCTGCTCATGGCTCTTGACGATCGGCGGCTCGCGCGCACATAGAGCCGCATGAGTTACACCGTCGCTGCCCTCTACCACTTCGCCCCCCTCGAGCCCGACGCCCATCGGGAGCGGCTGCAATCGCTTTGCGATGAGAACGGCGTGCGCGGCTCCCTGCTGCTGGCGAGCGAGGGGATCAACGGCACGATTGCCGGGCCGCGCGGCGGGATCGACACGGTCCTCGCCGCGATCCGCGCCATTCCGGGCTTCGCCGCGCTGGAGCATAAGGAAAGCCACGCCGAAGAGATGCCCTTCCTGCGCATGAAAGTGCGGCTGAAGCGCGAGATCGTCACCATGGGCCAGCCGCTGGCGGACCCGACGGCGCAGGTCGGCTCCTATGTCGCGGCAGAGGACTGGAACGATCTCATCTCCCGCGACGATGTGGTCGTGATCGACACCCGCAACGACTACGAGGTCGGGATCGGCACCTTCGAGGGCGCGGTGGACCCGCAGACCAAGACCTTCCGCGACTTCCCGCGCTGGTGGGAAGAGAACAAGGCGCAGTTCCACAACAAAACGGTCGCGATGTTCTGCACCGGAGGGATCCGCTGCGAGAAGGCCTCAAGCTATCTGCTCGGCCTCGGCGTGCCGGAAGTCTACCACCTCAAAGGCGGCATCCTGAAATATCTCGAAGAGGTGCCGCAGGAGCAAAGCCTCTGGAATGGCGAATGTTTCGTCTTTGACGGCCGCGTCTCGGTCGGTCACGGGCTGGAGGAGGGCGAGCACGAGCTTTGCCACGCCTGCCGCCGCCCCATCGTGCCGGAGGACAAAACCCGCCCCGAATTCGAGCCGGGCGTGTCCTGCCATCAGTGCATTGATGAGATCGACGACGCCCGCCGCGAACGCTTCCGCGAGCGCCAGCGGCAGATGAAACTCGCCGCCGAACGGGGCGAGATCCACTTAGGAACAAAGCGCGATTAATTCCGCTTGCCAGCCCTCAAGGCGCATGATCTCGTTTGAAAAAGTTCAAATGAGAAAGGGCGCATCATGGCGATGGCAATGGGGCCGAAACGGTCCAATTTTACGTTCTGGACCAAATGGATCGCGTCCATCGCGCAGATCTGCGGCTATGCGGCGACGGGCTTCGGCTATGTGCCGCTGAACATCTATTTCTTCCTTGTGGGGCTGGTCGGCTGGTTCATTGTCGGCGTGATGTGGAAGGACCGCGCGATCATGCTGATCCACATCGTCGCCCTCGCCGCGATGGTCGTGGGGCAACTGAGCTAGACGCGCCGCCTTGGGGCGGCGCGCCTGCCGCTTTAATCGCCGACGCGGATGACCCGTTTGCCGAAGTTTTTGCCCTCAAGCAGACCGATAAAGGCTTCGGGGGCGGCTTCCAGCCCGTCGATCATCTCTTCGGTGTAGCTGATCTCGCCATTGGCGAGCCAGGGCTGCATTTCGGCGATGAATTCGGGGTAGAGATGCCCGAATGTGTCCCAGATGATGAAGCCCTGCACGGTCAGTTTCTTGATCAGGATCTGGCTCATCAGGAAGCCCATGCGGTCCGGGCCGTCAGGCAGGGCGGTCGCGTTGTAGTTGGCGACGAGGCCGCAGACCGGGACGCGGGCATGGGGGTTGAAGAGGGGCAGCACCGCGTCGAAAACCTTGCCGCCGACATTCTCGAAATAGATGTCGATCCCGTCTGGCACGGCGGCCTTCAATTGCGCGGCGAAGTCCGGCGCGCGGTGGTCGATACAGGCGTCGAAACCGAATTCCTCAACGGCGTGGCGGCATTTCTCCGGCCCGCCCGCAATGCCGACCGCGCGAAGCCCGCGCAGTTTGGCGATCTGGCCGACCGTGGCGCCGACCGGGCCGGTGGCAGCGGCAACCACCAGCGTTTCGCCTTCTTTCGGCTGGCCGATCCGCGTCAGCCCCGCCCAGGCGGTGAAGCCGGGCATTCCGAGGATGCCAAGCGCCCAGCTTGGTTTGTCCAAGCCGTTGATTTTCTGGATCATCTCGCCGTCCGAGACCGCGTAATCCTGCCAGCCGCTAAAGGCGAGCACCTGATCGCCGGGCGCGTAGCCGTCGAGATTGGACTCGACCACCTCGGCCACCACCTGCGCGGTCATCACGCCGCCGACCTCAACCGGCTCGGCATAGCTTTCCGCAGCGCTCATCCGTCCGCGCATGTAAGGATCGAGGGAGAGAAACTGCGTGCGGAGCAGCATCTCGCCGCTCCCCGGCTTGGGCACGTCGCCTTTTTCAAGGCGCAGCGTGTTCTCGTCGGGCGCGCCGTGGGGGCGTTCGTTCAAAATCCACTGGCGGTTGGTGTCTTGAGTCTGGGGCATGGGGGACTCCTTTCATCTGAAGATGAAGGTAAGCCGCCCTGCCGCAGGATCAAGCGGGACGTGGCCCCGCCAGCATCGGTTGCTCGCGCACCGGCAGATGGACGATGGCCGAGAACGCGCCAACCGCGATGCCGACCCACCAAACAACTTCATAGCCGCCAAACCGGTCATAGAGCGCGCCACCGAGCCAGACGCCGAGGAACCCGCCGATCTGGTGGGACAGGAAGATGATCCCGTAGAGCGTGCCCATATAGCGCAGCCCGTAAATATAGGCGACGAGGCCGGAGGTCAGCGGCACGGTGGCGAGCCAAAGCGCGCCCATGATGGCGGAGAACACCAGCACCGTGGTCGGCGTCATCGGGGTCATGATGAACCAGACGGCGATGATCGTCCGCGCGGTGTAGATGCCTGAAAGCAGATATTTGCGGGTGAATTTCTGGCCCAATGCGCCCGCCGTGATGGAGCCGATGATGTTCATCAACCCAATCACCGCCAGCGCAATCGCGCCGAGGCCGGTGGTCGTCGTGATGCCCATGCTGGCGAGAAACCCGGTCGGCAGGATCGGGCCGCACATCTCCGCGACCATGGCCGGGAAGTGGGCCGTGATGAAGGCAAGCTGAAAGCCGCAGGAGAAAAAGCCGAGGAAGATCAGCGTGTAGGATGGGTCCCGCATCGCTTTTTTCAGGATCTGGCCGAGGGTTTCTTCCAATTCGTTTTTCTTCGGTGCATGGACGCCGCGCAGGAGCGGAAGGACCAGCAGGACGGCGAGGATCGCGACGGCCATGACCAGAAACACATTCGCCCAGCCCATATTCGGCAGGAGTGCGGCCACGATGGGCGGGCCGAAAAGCTGGCCCGACGAGCCCGCCGCCGTCGCAATCCCGAGCGCCATGGAGCGGTTTTTCTCATCCGTCGCGCGGCCGATCATCGCAAGGATGACGCCAAAGCCCGTGCCTGCGACACCGAAGCCAATGATGACGTTAATCAGCTGATGCCCTTCCGGCGTGATCGCAAAGGCCGAGAGCGCGAGGCCGATGGCATAGGTGATAATCCCCAGCACAATCGCCGCCCGGTCGCCCCATTTCTCGCCAATCGCGCCGAAAATCGGCTGGCCGAAGCCCCAGGCAAGGTTCTGGATCGCAATCGCCATGGAGTATTCCGCGCGCGGCCAGTTGAACTCGCTCGCAATCGGGATCTGGAACAGGCCGAAACTCGCCCGGATGCCGAAACCGACCAGCATGATGACGCAGCCGGCGATCATCACGGGGGTGAAAAGATTGGCTTTTGCGGTGCTCGCGGTCATGGCGTTCACTCCTGACAGAACGGTGGCGAGCATAGGCGCGATGCGCGGCAAGCGGAAGCGGAATCTCCGCCGCGTCAATCGGGCTTTGCCAAGCGCCGGTGACTGGCCTATTGCTATGCAGGATAAGGAGAATTCATGGCATCCGACGGACCGATCACCCAATATCGCCAACGTGTCGCAGAGGGCGAGCTGCGCGATGATCCTGCGCAGCGCCACGCGGTCGAGCAGCTTCAAATGCTCTGGTCGCGACTCAGGGGCTACGAGCCGAGCAAGCCGAAAAAGGTCCGCAAGGGGCTGTTTGGCTGGGGCAAGGAAGAGACGCCCGAGGCGGATATGCCGGGTCTTTATATCTGGGGCGGCGTCGGGCGCGGCAAGTCGATGCTGATGAATATGTTCTTCGACAGCGCCCCGGTGGAGCCGAAGCGCCGCGTGCATTTCCACGAATTCATGCAGGAGGTCCACGGTCTCATCGGCGAGGCGCGGGAGAAGGGGACCAAGGACTCGATGGGTCCGGTCGTCGAGAAGATCGCCGCCAGCGCGACCCTGCTCTGTTTCGACGAAATGCAGATCACCGACATCACCGATGCGATGATCGTCGGGCGGCTCTTCGAGGGGCTGTTTGCGCGCGGCATCGTTGTCGTGACCACCTCGAACCGCCACCCGGATGATCTCTATAAGGACGGCCTCAACCGCCAGCTTTTCCTGCCCTTTATTGATCTCATCAAGGAGAAGCTGGAGGTCTATCATCTCGACAGCGCCAACGATCACCGGCAGGGCGGCACCGCGCGCGAAGACAGCTATCTGATCGCGCCCGCCCCCAAAGCGCTCGACGCGGCGTGGGAGGACATGACCGGCGGCGCGAAGCCCGAGGCGCTGACGCTGGAGCTGAAATCCCGCAAGCTGACCTTCCACCGCTTCGCCAAGGGCGTGGTGCGGACGGATTTCGAAAAGCTCTGCGAAAATCCTTTGGGGGCAGGGGATTACCTCGCGCTCGCCAAGAAGATCGACGGGCTGATCCTCGAAGGCGTCCCGCGCCTGCACGCCACCAATTTCGATGCGGCCAAACGTTTCGTGACCCTCGTCGATGCGCTCTACGAGGCGAAAATCGAACTGGTGATCGAAGCTGCGGCCGAGCCGGAAAACCTCTATGCCGAGGGCACGGGCAGTTTCGAATTCGAGCGCACCGCCTCGCGCCTGCATGAGATGCGGGCGAAAGACTGGCCGTGATCCGCCTCTCGCGCGACATCGTCCTGATTGGTGGCGGCCACGCCCATGCCATCGCGCTGCGCCGCTGGGGGATGGACCCGCTGCCCGGCGCGCGCCTCACCCTCATCACCCCGGAGCCGGTCGCCACTTATTCCGGGATGCTCCCCGGCGTCGTCGCGGGCCACTACCCGCGCGCGGCGCTTGAGATTGACCTGATCCGCCTCGCCCGCCACGCAGGCGCGCGGATCGTCCTCGCCAAAGCGCGCGACTTGACGCCCCATTCCGTCCTGCTCGATGAGCGCCCCGAGATCGGTTTCGACATCGCCTCGATCAATGTCGGGATCGAAACGGGCATGCGCCTGCCCGGCGCGGAAAACACCATCCCTGCCAAACCCTTGGAGGGCTTTCTTGATGCGTGGGAGCGCTTCGCGGCCGCCCCGCCGGACGGCGCGCGGATCGCCATGATCGGCGGCGGCGCGGCGGGCGTGGAGCTCGCCCTCGCCATGAAAGCGCGGCTCTCGGGCCGGGCGCATGTGACGTTGATCGAAGCGGGCGGAGACATCCTCCCGGCCATGCCCGCGCTTCGCGAAAAAGCCCGCGCGGCGCTCATCAAATTCGGCGTGGAGGTCAAGACGGACTGCCCCGTCACCGGCTTCGCCCCCGGCCATGTCGAGACCGAAGCGGGCGCCATTCCCACCGATTTCATCGTCACCGCGCCCGGCGCGCAGATGCCCGCACTCGTCCGCCAGATCGGCTTCGGCGCGGAGGGCATCCCGATCCGCCCGACCCTGCAAACCGAGGTGCATGACCACGTCTTCGCAGCCGGGGACGCCGCCCATATGCCATGGGACCCGCGCCCCAAAGCCGGGGTCTACGCCGTCCGCCAGGGCGCGGTTCTCGCGCGCAATTTGCGGGCCTATGCGGCGGGTGGACGGCTCGCGCGCTATCACCCGCAGAAGGACTATCTCAAGCTGCTGTCCTTGGGCGAAACCAAGGCAGCGGCGGGCAAATGGGGCCGCTCGGCCTCGGGGGCTTGGGCGTGGCGCTGGAAGGATCACATCGACCGCAGCTTTATGAAAAAGCTCACCGATCTGCCGCCCATGTCCGAGATGCAGCCCGCCGAAACAGCCCTCGGCGCGCGCGATCTCGCCGCGCCGCTTTGCGCCGGGTGCGGGGCCAAAGTCGCGCCTGCGGTTTTGCGTGACGCGCTTGCGGAGATGCCGATCCAGCGCCCCGATATCCTACAAGGCGCGGGCGACGACGCCGCCCTTGTCAGCATCGGCGGCGAGACGGTCGCGCTCACGACCGACCATTTCCGCGCCTTTCTCGACGATCCGTATCTCTTGGGCCGCATCGCCGCGATCCACGCCATGGGCGACATCTGGGCCATGGGCGGGCAGCCGCAAACGGCGCTCGCGAACCTGATCCTGCCGCGTATGACCGAGGATCTACAGGCGCGGACGCTGAAGGAATTGCTCGCCGGGGCCCGCGCCGCGTTGGAGCCCACAGGCGCGGCGCTCGTCGGCGGCCACTCGGCGCTCGGCGCGGAGCTCACGGTCGGCTTTTCGCTGACGGGCCACTGTCCCAAACCGATCGGGCTCGCGGGCGCGCAGGTGGGCGATGCGATCCTGCTGACCAAACCAATTGGCACCGGCGTTCTCCTCGCAGGCGAGATGCAGCGCCGCGCGCAGGCCCGCGATGTGGCGGCAGCCTGGGCGCAAATGGCGCAGTCATCCCAAGAGGTTACGGCGATCCTCGCCCCCCATGCCTCCGCCATGACCGATGTGACCGGCTTCGGCCTCGTCGGGCATTTGGGAAGTCTTTGCCGCGCCTCGCAGGTCGGCGCGGATCTTTGGGTGGATCACGTCCCGCTTCTCGCGGGCGCGCTGGTCCTCGCGCGAGACGGTGTACGCTCGACGCTCTTCGATGCCAACCAAACCGAGCCGCATGCACTGGACGGCGCGCCCGATGCGCGGAGCGACTTGATGTTCGACCCGCAAACCTCGGGCGGCTTGCTCGCGACGGTCCCGGCAAATCAGGCGGAGCGGCTTTGCGCTGAAACCGGCGCGGCGGCGATAGGTGTGATCACAGAACGCGGTCTGCGTCTGCGGCGGTCTGCTGTGTGATCACAAATCCGCAATGATCTCGGCAATCTCGCTGGCCGCCCGCGCGACCTCGGACGGATTGAGGTTCACCATCCGCACCGTCTCCGCCACGACCGGTTCGCCGCGCGAGCGCCGATAGGCCGGATCGTAATGCCGCTCCAGAAGGTCACGCGCCAGCGGCTTGATCTCGCCTGCGGCGACCATCTCCTCCCAAGCGGCCACTTGATCTTTCCCTTGCAACGGCTTGAGGCGACGAAGGATTTCGACCAGCGCCGCCCGGTCCTCCGAAATATCGCCATAAGCCCGCATGAGGAAATCCGCTCGGGCATCCAAAGGTGCGTCGATCATGATCCGGGGCGCGGTCTGCATGGCTTTCCAGAGGCTTGGCGGGATCAGCAGCTCGCCGATCTTGTTGCTCTCGGCCTCCACCAGCACCGGGCCGGTCAGCCCCTCCATCGCGTCCGCCAAACGGCTCTCGAACATCTTCTGGCTCGGCTGCGCGCCTTGCGCCCCAAAGACCGAGCCGCGATGGTTAGCCAGCCCTTCAAGATCAAGCTTCAACCCGCCGTAACTCTTCAAGATTTCCGTCTTGGCCGTCCCCGTGTTCCCGTCGATCAGCACCGGCTGGAAGGGCAGCGCCTCGTCGTAAAGCCGCGCCGCCACCGCGCGGCGATAGGTGCGATAGCCGCCCTCCACTACCTCGGCGGGCCAGCCGACCTGCCGCAGCACATGGGCGAAACTGTTCGAGCGCATCCCGCCGCGCCAGCAGTAGACAAGCGGCCGGAATTTCGCGGGTTTATAGGCCAGCGGCCCGTCGAGATGGCGCGCGATATTGGCGGAGACCAGCGCCGCACCCCGGCGGCGGGCCTCGAACCGGCTGATCTGCGTGTAGAGCGTTCCGATCTCGGCGCGCTCGTCATTGGACAGCACCGGCAGGTTGATCGCGCCCGGAATATGGTCCTCGGTGAATTCCGCCGGGGACCGCACGTCGATCACCGCATCATAGTTTGCGGTGTCCAGAACCGGCATCAGCGCAGGCGGTTCAAGAGCGCCGCGTTGACATAGCCATCGGCGACGAGCCCGTTGTCGCGCTGATAGCGGCGCACCGCGTCGGATGTTTTCGAGCCGGTCACGCCGTCGATACCGCCGGTGTCATAGCCAAGCGCGGTCAGCCGTTCCTGTAACTCGCGCTTCTGGGTGCGCGAGAGCGCCGCATCACCGCGCGGCCAGCTTTGCGCGAAGGGCGCGCCGCCATAGATCCGGTCGCCCAGATGGCCCACGCCCATGGCGTAGCTGGTCGAGTTATTATAGGTCTTGATGACCGAGAAGTTGTTGAAAACGAGGAATTTCGGACCGTTTGCGCCGCCCGGCGCAATCATCCCCGCCGTGCCGTAATCCGGGACCGACCCGCCCGACGGCGTCGTCACCCCGAGCGAGCGCCAAGCCGAAACCGACTGTTTGGTCTGTTCATCCGCCAGAGCATAGTTGAACCCGGACGGCACCGCCACTTCGACGCCCCAGGGCTGACCCTTCACCCAGCCATTTTGCTTGAGATAATAGGCCGTTGAAGCGAGCGCATCGGTCGGGTTGCCCGCATCCCAGATGTCGCGGCGACCGTCGCCGTAATAGTCCTGCGCATAGGTGAGATAGGAGGTCGGCATGAACTGCGTGTGGCCCATGGCGCCCGCCCAGCTTCCGCGCATATTGCCGGGGCTGGTGTCGCCCGATTGCAGGATGCGCAGCGCGGCGATGAGCTGTTCCTCGGCGAAACTGCGGCGGCGGCCTTCATAGGCCAGCGTCGCGAGCGAGCCGATCACGGATTTATTGCCCATGAAGCCGCCGTAATTCGTCTCCATCCCCCAGATCGCCAGCACGGCGCGCTTGTCCACCCCGTAGCGGCTCTCGATCCCGTCCAGCGTGCGCGACCATTCCTGCGACTTGGCGCGGCCCGTGCCGATCCGGTCCGAGGAGACGGCGCCGTCGAGATATTCCCAGATTTGTTTCGAGAATTCCGCCTGTTGCCCGTCGAGCCGCACGACCTCATTGTCCATGCTGATCCCGGCAAAGGCGCTGTCGAAGACGTCGGCGCGGATGCCGGCGGAGAGGGCGCGGGAGCGGAAATCATTCCGCCAGCTTTCAAAACTGCCATATTGCGTGGCCGGGGCTGCGGCAGGTCCGCCCCCATAATTGGGCATCGGGGATCCGGCGCAAGCGGCCAGTCCGACAAGGGTGACGAGCCCAAGCGTGGCGCGGGTGAGGGTCTTCATGCTGCTCTCCATGTCTTTTCGCATGTATTTAGCAAACACGATAACCCGCAGTCGCCGCGAAAGAAAGCGTCAGCGGCCCTTGCGGGTCTTGGACCGCTTGATTTTTGCACGCTTCTGTTTGCGGCGCGGGCTGGTGCTGGATTTGCGCTTCGGCGGGGTGGGGAGCTTCTTGTCCTCCAGCGCCAGGAGTTCGAAGATCATGCCGCCGGAAATCGGCGTGACTTCGGCAATCCGCACCGTCGCCGACATGCCCGCCGCGATGCGCCGCCCGGTGCGCTCGCCCTTGAGACTCTGGGTCGTCGCGTCATAGCGGTAATATTCATGGCCAAGGCTGGACAGCGGGATCAGCCCGTCCGCGCCGGTCTCTTTCAGCTTCACGAAAATCCCGAATTTCGCGATTCCTGAAACCGTTCCCTCCATCTCCGTGCCCTGCCGTTCTTCGAGATAGGCGGCGAGATAGCGATCCGTCGTGTCGCGCTCGGCCATCATGGAGCGGCGTTCGGTCATGGAAATATGCTCGGCGGTGGCGGGCAACTCGTCCCCGGCCTCGGGCGGCAAGCCGTCCTTGCCCCAGCCATGAGCCGAGATCAGCGCGCGGTGGACGATGAGATCTGCATAGCGGCGGATCGGCGAGGTGAAATGCGCGTAACGCTTCAGGGCAAGGCCGAAATGGCTGAAATTCTGCGGGCTGTAATAGGCCTGCGTCATGGCGCGCAGCACGGCCATATTGACCATCTCGTCATGCTCGGTGCCTTCGGCCTCGCGGATCAGCCGGTTGAGCTGCTGAGTCTGTAAGACCTGCCCTTTGCCGAGCGTCATGCCAATGGAATCAACGACCTCGCGCAGCGCATCGAGTTTTTCCGGGCCGGGCTCCTCATGGACACGGTAGAGGAATTCCGCGCGCTTTTTCTCCAGCGTCTCCGCCGCGCAGACATTGGCGAGGACCATGAATTCCTCGATCAGCCGATGCGCGTCAAACCGTTCCTTGACCGCAACCGAAGTGACCTTGCCCTCATCATCAAGCTGAATTTGCCGCTCCGGCAGGTGCAGATCGACCGGATCGCGCCGGGTGCGCGCCTTTTTTAGCGCGGCATAGGCTTTGAACAGATTTGTGATCACATCGAGATGCGGCTTGGCCCCCGCGTCCGGCTCGCCATCTGCCGCCGCTTGCGCCTGCTCATAGGAGAGCGAGGCGGGCGAGTTCATCATGCCGCGCAGAAATTCGTGGCCCGTCTTGTTCCCGTCCCGGTCGATGGTGATTTTGACCGCAACACAAGGGCGGTCCACCCCCTCATGGAGCGAGCAGAGATCGGCGGAGAGTTCTTCCGGCAGCATCGGCACCACGCGGTCGGGAAAATAGGTCGAGTTCCCGCGCCGCCGCGCCTCCTTGTCGAGCGCGGAGCCGGGGCGGACATAATAGGCCACATCGGCGATCGCGACCCAGAGGGTGAAGCCGGTCTCGGTCTCCTCGGCGGCGACCGCATCGTCATGGTCGCGCGCATCGGAGGGGTCGATGGTGATGAGCGGCACGTCGCGCAAATCGGTGCGGCCGTCCATCGGCGCGCGCTCCGCCGCTTCAGCTTCCTCCAGCGCGGCGCGAGGGAAAGCGTCCGGGATGCCATGTTCATGGATCGCGATGAGCGAGACGGATTTCGGGGCCGACGGATCGCCAAGCCGCGCCGTGATCCGCGCTTTCGGCAGGCCCGCGCGGGCTTTGGAGCCGAATTGCTCGCCCTCAACAAGCTCGCCATCCCGCGCGCCATTCGTCTCTCCCGCCGGGACGAGAAAATCGCGATCCGCGCCCTTATCGACCGGCACAATCCGCCCGCCGCCTTCGGCATTCTTGCGGAAAATCCCGAGAAGCCGCGCCGGGCCATCTTTCAAAAGCCGCATGATCTCCGCTTCATAGCCGGGGCCGTCCGGGCTTTTGCGCAGCTTCGCCAAAATGCGGTCGCCCGCGCCGGGCGCGGCTTTTTCGGAGGGCAGCACGAGGATCGGCGGCGGCGCGCCATCCTCTTTCCACTGCTGCGGCACGGCCACCGGCTCGCCCGCATCATTGAGCCCCGTCACCCGCAGTACCGTCACCGGCGGCAGCGCGCCGGGTTTCGCGTTTTTCCGCCCGCGCGAGATCAGCCCCTCATCGGCCAATTCGCGGAGCATGTCCTTGAGCGCCGCGCGCTGGTCGCCCTTGATGCCGAAGGCGCGCGCGATCTCGCGCTTGCCTACACGGCTCGGCTGACTTTGGATGAAATCGAGAAGGGCGTCTTTGGATGGGAGCTTGCTCATGGGCATGGCTTAACACCCCTGAGCCGCGCCGCATATGATTATCTTAACGGCAGAAAATCAGAAATTGATCGTCAGATCGACCCGCGCGGAGGGCGACCAGAGCGGATCATCCTCCCGCTCTTTTTTCTGATCCGGCGGGGCCTGCCGCATGGCCGCAGGGCCGGGGTGCCGCGCCTCGCGCTCGCCCGATTTGGTCAAGCTCGCGCTAAAACCAATATCCTCGATTCCGAGCGGAAAACGCGGCTGCGCACGGTTGGCCTCGCCCGCCTTGGCAGCGAGAGCAAAGACTAGAAAAAGAATCACAAGGTAATGCATCGAGCCCTCCGCGCGCATGGCTACGGACCATGCGCCGAGAGAGTCACGATTCGGTTAACGATTGCCCGTTCAGTCCTTCTTCGCCGTCTTCTTGGGGGCGGCTTTTTTCTTCGCAGCAGGCTTTTTCGCTGCGCTTTTGCGGGTCGTCTTTTTCTTGCCGCCGCCCTTGGCCTGTTTCTCGGCGATCAGCTCCAGCGCGCGCTCCAGCGTCACATCCTCGGGCTCCAGATCCTTGGGCAAGGTCGCGTTCACCTTTTCCCATTTCACATAAGGCCCGTAGCGCCCGGCCATGACATTGACTGCGCCGCCATCGGGGTGATCGCCCAGCTCATGCAACGGCTTGGCCGCCTGACCGCGCCCGCCGCGCGCCTCTTTTTGCGCGATCAGTTCGACCGCGTGGTTCATGCCGAGGGTGAAGACCTCATCGACCGATTTGAGGTTGGCGTAAACCTTTTTCGCCTTGCCATCCTCGCCCACGGTTTCGCGCATCACATAGGGGCCGAACCGCCCGATATTGGTGGAAAGCTCGCCGCCTTCGGGATGGGTGCCGATCAGACGCGGGAGCGACAAAAGCTCCATAGCGTAAGCGAAATCAACGTCTTCGAGATCCTTGCCTTTCGGGATCGACGCCCGGTTCGGCTTCTTGTTCTCTTCGGTGACCTCGCCCTCCTGCACATAGGGGCCGAAGCGCCCGGTGCGCAGGGAAATCGGCTCGCCCGCATCGGTGTGGCCGAGAAGTTTACCATCCGGGCCGATCACATCCTCGCCCTCAAGCGATCCCGCGAGCGGGCGGGTATAGTTGCAATCCGGGTAGTTGCTGCAGCCGATAAACGCGCCGCCGGAGCGGGCGGTTTTCAGGTTGAGCTGCCCCTTGCTACATTGCGGGCACAGCCGCGGGTCCGACCCATCGCCGGGATCGGGGAAGAGATGCGGTGCGAGAATTTCGTTAATTTTCTCAAGCACATCGGTAATGCGCAGCTCGCTGGTCTCACCAATCGCGGCGGAGAAATCGCGCCAGAAGCGCTCCAGAACCAGGTGCCAATCCTCCTCGCCGCGGGTGATGTCGTCGAGCTCGTTCTCAAGGCCCGCGGTGAAATCATAGGACACGTAGCGCGCGAAGTAATTCGACAGAAACGCCGTGACGAGCCGCCCTTTATCCTCTGGAATCAGGCGGTTCTGATCTTTGCGGACATAGCCCCGATCCTGAATGGTCGTGACGATCGAGGCGTAGGTGGAGGGGCGGCCGATGCCGAGTTCTTCCATCTTCTTCACCAGCGTCGCCTCAGTATAGCGCGGCGGCGGCGTGGTGTGGTGCTGCTGGCCGAGCACGGCGGCATCGTCGGAGAGAAGCGCCTGTTTCTCGCCCTCTTCGATCTTCGCGGCGAGCGCCTTGAGCGCCCCGCCATCCTTGCCGAGTTTGTCGCCCTGATCGATCTGCGGCAGGCGCGCGTCGTCATCCTCGACGACATCGTCGCGGCCTTCCTCATAGACCTTCAAAAAGCCATCAAACACAATGACCTGACCGGTCGCACGGAGGCCCACTTGCCCGTCATCGCTGGCAATCTCGACCGTGGTGCGCTCCAGCCGCGCCGCTTCCATCTGGCTCGCCAGCGCGCGTTTCCAGATGAGATCGTAAAGCTTGCGCTGATCCGGCTCGACTTTGCCGAGCGTATCCGGCGCGCGGGACATATCCGTCGGGCGGATACATTCGTGGGCTTCCTGCGCGTTTTTCGCCTTGTTCTTATACATGCGCGGACTTTTCGGGACATATTTGTCGCCATACCGGCCCTTGATCGCGTCGCGAGCGGACATCACGGCCTCAGGGGCCATATCGATTCCGTCGGTCCGCATATAGGTGATCAGCCCCGCCTCATAGAGACGCTGCGCCGCGCGCATGGTCTGCTGCGCGCCCATGGAAAACTTGCGGCTCGCCTCCTGCTGGAGGGTTGAGGTCATGAAGGGCGCCGCCGGGTTACGGGTGCCGGGCTTGGCTTCGACCGACGCGACCTTGAGATCACGCTTGGCGACGGCGGCCACGGCAAGTTCCGCCTTGGTCGCGTCGGGAATGTCGAATTTGTCGAGTTTCTTGCCCGAGAGGGTGGTCAGACGCGCCTCAAAGCCCTGACCGCGCGGCGTTTTCAGCGCGGCGCGGACGGACCAGTATTCCTGCGGGCGGAAAGCCTCGATCTCCATTTCTCGCTCGACAATGAGCCGCAGCGAGACCGACTGCACCCGGCCCGCCGATTTCGCGCCGGGCAGCTTGCGCCAGAGGACCGGCGAGAGGTTGAAGCCGACGAGATAGTCGAGCGCGCGGCGGGCGAGATAGGCGTGGACCAGTTCCATATCGATCTGGCGCGGGTTCTCCATTGCCGAAGTCACCGCCGATTTGGTGATCGCGTTGAAGACAACCCGCTCAACCTCGGTGGATTTCTTCACCGCGCGGCGCTTGGTGAGCGCTTCGAGCAGATGCCAGGAAATCGCCTCGCCTTCGCGGTCAGGGTCGGTTGCGAGGATGAGGTGATCGTCATCCTTCAGCGCCTCGGCAATCGCGCGGACGTGTTTCTGGCTGTCGCTCGCGATCTGCCATTTCATGTCAAAATTATTGTCAGGATCGACCGAACCGTCCTTGGGCGGCAGGTCGCGCACATGGCCGTAGGAGGCGAGAACCGTGAAGTCATTGCCCAGATATTTGTTGATAGTCTTGGCCTTAGCAGGCGATTCGACAACGACGACGGCCATTCGGGTCTCCAGCGTTTGATCGGGGGCGGAAGATGTGGGCGTAGGGCGGCGTTGTCAACCTTGGCCGTATCTGGCGGGCGGGCGCTGCGTCAGGGGGATTGACCCCCTTCGCAGCGCGCTGCCGCGAGATGGGGGCAGCGGGCGGTGGCTGGTCGCGCCGTCAGGCGAGGCAGACGCGGCCGCCGGGGAGCCGGGTGACCTGGCCGAGGATTTCCAGCTCCGAGATTGCGCCCATCACCTCTTGGGCGGGGCGTTTCAGCGCGCGGATGATGTGGTCCTCGGTTTCCGGGACGGCGGAAAGGGCGCTGAGGATCGCGGCGGGTAGGTCGGGCGGTGCGGGCTCGGCGTCCAGCGGAAGTGCGCCTTGTTCGGCAGCTTCGGGGAGGACCATGCCGCGCTTATGCCCGAGGGTTTCGAGAATTTCGCGGCTCGATTGCACGAGGGTCGCGCCGTCGCGGATCAGCGCGTTGCAACCAAGCGAGCGCGGATCGAGCGGGCTTCCGGGGATGGCCATTACCTCGCGGCCCTGTTCGGCGGCGTCGCGGGCGGTGATCATGGAGCCGGATTTCAGCGCGGCTTCGACCAGCACGGTGGCTTGCGCGAGGCCGGAGATGATGCGGTTGCGGCGCGGGAAATGGCGGGCGAGCGGGCGCATTCCCATGGGCATTTCCGACAGGATAAGGCCGTGGGTGCCGATTTCCGCGTGGAGCCATTCATGTTCGGGCGGGTAGATCACGTCGAGCCCGCCCGCGACCACGGCGATGGTGCCTGAAGCGAGGGCGGCGTCATGGACCGCGCCGTCTATCCCGCGGGCCAGGCCGGAGACGATGATGAACCCATCCGCGCCGATCTCGCGGGCGATCTGGCGGGAGATGCGCAACCCGGCGGAGGATGCGTTGCGCGCGCCGACAATCGCGATGGTGGAGCGGTGGAGGAGGCTGAGATCACCCTTGGCCCAAAGAAGCGGCGGGCCGCCGTCGATCTCGGCCAGAAGCGGGGAGAACCGCGGGTCGCTCCGCAGGATCAACTCCGCGCCGAAGGCTTGCCCTGCCTCTAGCTCGGCTTCCGCCAAGTGGCGCGGCGCGGGTTCGTAATCCTTACCGGCGAGGCCGGGCAAGGCGTCGAGGGCGGCGGCGGCATCGCCATCGAACTCGGCCATCAGGCGCTGATAGGTGAGGGGGCCGACTTTCGGGCTGCGGAAAAGCTGCAAATGATCGAGAAGCGCTGTCATGCGCTGTCTTTGCCGCAGAATCGGTTAATAGCCCGTTGACCTCAAACGGCGATTTTCGCCTGCAAGGATCAGTCGAGCGCCGCGCCGCCCACGGTCAGCCCGCCGATCAGGAGCGTCGGCTGGCCCACGCCGACCGGCACCCACTGGCCCGCCTTGCCGCAATTGCCGACGCCCGGATCAAGCGCCATGTCATTGCCGATCATGCGGATTTTCTGGAGCGCGGTCGCGCCGTCGCCAATCAGGGTCGCGCCGCGCACCGGCTCGCCGATCTTGCCGTTTCGGACGCGATACGCCTCGGTGCAGGAGAACACGAATTTGCCGTTGGTGATATCGACCTGACCGCCGCCGAAGCCGACCGCGTGAATACCGTTCTCGATGCTGGCGGTGATCTCGCCGGGGTCGGCATCGCCGCTGAGCATATAGGTGTTGGTCATACGCGGCATCGGGGCATGGGCGTAGCTTTCGCGGCGGCCATTGCCGGTGGGCGCCGCGCCCATGAGGCGCGCGTTTTGCCGGTCCTGCATATAACCCACGAGGCGGCCATTCTCGATCAGGACATTCTTGCCCGAGGGCGTGCCCTCATCGTCGATGGTGAGCGAGCCGCGGCGGTCCGGGATGGTGCCATCGTCGAGGACGGTCACACCGGGCGCGGCCACCTGCTCGCCCATCAACCCTGCGAAAACGCTGGTTTTCTTGCGGTTGAAATCGCCCTCAAGACCGTGGCCGACCGCTTCATGCAAAAGGATACCCGGCCAGCCGGGGCCAAGGGCAATGTCGAACGCGCCCGCCGGGGCCGGGACCGCGTCGAGATTCACTTCGGCAATGCGGATCGCTTCGCGGATGAGGCCCTGCCAATGGTTCGGGCGGAGCATGTCGATCAAGCCGTGCCGCCCGCCGCCGCCCGCATGGCCGCTCTCGCGCCGGCCGTTTTTCTCCAGAATGACGGCAACACTCATGCGTGCCATCGGGCGGATATCGGTGAGGATATGGCCATCGGGGCGCAGGATCACCACCTCCTGATGCGCGGCGGCGAGGCTGGCGGTGACTTGCACGACCTTTGGATCGGCGGCGCGGGCATAGGCGTCGATCTCATGCAGAAGCGCGATTTTCTCTGCAAAATCCGCGTCTTCCAACGGATCATCTGGCGGATAAAGCCGCTGATTGGTGCCTTGCGGACCGGGAGCCAGCACACCGCCGCCCGCACCAACCGCCAACCGTGCGGTTTCGGCGGCGCGGCCAAGGGCGGCTTCGTTCAGCTCGGTCGCATGGGCGTAGCCGATCACCTCGCCGCGCACAGCGCGCAGGCCGAACCCTTCGGACGCATCGTAACTGGCTTGCCGGATCCGGCCATCGTCGAGAACCAGCGCTTCGGAGCGCCGACGCTCCAAAAACAACTCGCCATCATCGGCCCCGGCCACCGCGCCGCGCAGAACACTGAGCGCCGCAGCTTCATCAAGATCGGTCTCAAAAGGGCGAAAAGGGGGCGAAACGGTGCTGTTCATGGTGTTGCGGTGGCTCCATTCGTCATTTACGATCCCTCTTGCCTTGCACGGGCGCGGAGATTGTGGTTTTTCACAAAACGAACAGCTAGCAGGAATCGCGCTGCATGGGCAATCCGCCATCTATGCGGCGCAGGCTGGGCCAAAGGAGATGCATGAATGTTTAAGGGCATGGGGAAAACGATCGCAGCGGGCCTGACCGGCGCGGGTGCATTTGCAGCAGCAGGTGTTGCTGCCGCACAGCAGGCCGGGACGGAGCTTCTGGGCGATCTTCCCGTGATCGGCGCACCGGCTGGCGGCGCAGCCACCGGCTTTCAACCCGCCGCGACGGAACTGGCCCGCGATGTTCAGTGGCTCGACACGATGGTCATGAGCATCATGATCGTGATCGTTCTCTTCGTGACCGGGCTGATGGCTTGGGTGTCGATCCGTTACAACAGCCGCGTGAACAAGGAACCGGCACGGTTCAGCCACAACACGCCGGTGGAGATCGCCTGGACGATCATCCCGGTTCTGATCCTGATCGTCATCGGCTCCTTCTCGCTGCCCGTCCTTTTCAAACAGGTGCGCATCCCGGACCCGGATCTGACGATCAAGGCGACCGGCTATCAGTGGTATTGGGAATATGAATACCCGGACCAGGAGCATGGGTTCGCCGCCTATATGCTGCCCAAAGAAGACATGGCCGCCTATGGCTATGACGAGAAATGGTTCCAGCTGGCCGCCGACAATGCGGTGATCGTGCCGACCAATGCGAATGTGAAATTGCTCGTGACCGGCGGCGATGTGATCCATAGCTGGGCGATGCCGGCCTTCGGTGTGAAAATGGACGCCATTCCGGGCCGCCTCAATGAGACATGGTTCAATGTTGAGCAGGAAGGCATCTATTTCGGCCAGTGTTCCGAGCTCTGCGGCAAGGACCACGCCTTCATGCCGATCACCGTCAAAGCGGTGAGCCAGGAGAAATTCGACGCCTATATGAACAGCGTCCAGCAAGCGAAACTGCCGACAGAATCCACCACGGAACTGGCTTCGGCGGAGTAAAGGACAGCGGGGCCGCGCGCCCCGCTCTTTTCGATGATGAGCATTGACGACAGCCTCCTTCCCGCCGAACCGCAATTCGGCGATTATTTCGCGCTTTTGAAGCCGCGGGTGATGTCGCTCGTCATTTTCACGGCCTTTATCGGGATGGTCGCGGCACCGACGCCGCCGCATCCCGTGATCGGGTTCGCGGCGCTCCTCTGCATCGCCGTCGGGGCAGGGGCATCGGGCGCGCTCAATATGTGGTGGGACGCGGATATCGACGCGGTGATGAAACGCACAGCGGGCCGCCCGGTCCCCTCGGGCCGCCTCGACAAGGAAGACGCGCTGGCGGTTGGCCTTGGCCTGTCTGGCATGTCGGTGCTGATGCTGTTCCTCTTCGGCAACCCGCTCTCGGCCGCCATTCTGGCCTTCACCATCTTCTTCTACGCCGTCGTCTATTCGATGTGGCTGAAGCGCTCGACCCCGCAAAACATCGTCATCGGCGGTGCGGCGGGCGCGTTCCCCCCGATGATCGGCTGGGCGGTGGCGACGGGCGGGGTCTCGCTCGACTCCTTCCTGATGTTCCTCCTGATCTTCATGTGGACGCCGCCGCATTTCTGGGCGCTGGCGCTCTTCATGAACGAGGATTACAGCCGCGCCGGTGTGCCGATGTTGACCGTGACGCATGGCAAGAAAGTCACCCGCGCCCATATCCTCGCCTATACCGTGCTGCTGGTGCCAACGGCGCTGGCGCTCGCTTGGGTGCCGGCGGGCGGGATCGTCTATCTCGCCACCGCCATCGTGCTGAACGCGATTTTCCTCCTCGGGGCCATCCGCCTCTGGCGGCGCGACGAGGCGCAGGCCGAAGCGGACAAATACAAAGCCGAGAAACGCTTTTTCGGCTTCTCCATTCTCTATCTTTTCCTCCATTTCGGGGCGCTCGGGATCGACGCCCTGATCCGAGCGGTGAGCTGATGAAACCAGATCAACATGAAATCTATCGCAGACGGCGGAGCCGCAATGTCGGCGTGGGCCTCGCGCTTGGCGCGCTTGTGGTGCTGATTTTCGCCGTCTCCTATGTCAAAATGAGCCGGGGCGAGCTTGGCGAGCGGTTCCAGCACACGCTGCGCCCGCAAATGGTGCCGGGCCAGACCGAAGCGGCCGAGGGCGCGACCAGTATGCGCCCGAGCGATGAGCAGATAGTGGAGCAAGGCGATGCGGTTGAATAATCGGGAAATTGCGGGCTGCGTGGTCGGCACGGTCGCCCTGATGGTCGGGCTCGCCTATGCCTCCGTGCCCTTCTACGATTGGTTCTGCCGGGTCACGGGCTTTGGCGGCGCAACGGGCGTGGCGGCGGCTGACAGCGTGGAAGTGTCCGAAGAAGAGATCCGCATCCGCTTCGACGCCTCCACCGAAAAAGGGATGCCGTGGGAGTTCAAACCCAAGCAGAACACCATGACGGTGAAGATGGGCCAGACCTTCCTCGCCTTCTACGAGGCCTATAACCCGACCAACCGGGTGATCGCCGGCACCGCGAGCTACAATGTCGCGCCCTTCTCGGCGGGGGGCTATTTCGAGAAAATCGACTGTTTCTGCTTCGACATGCAGGTGCTGCAACCGGGCGAGCGGGTGGACATGCCGGTGACCTTCTTCGTCGATCCGGAGTTCCTCGACGATCCCGAAGCGAAATATGTGCCGGAAATCACCCTCTCTTATACCTTTCATGAGACCGATTTGCCGGAAGAAAACGATGTCGCTCTTGCGACAGGGCAATAAGCTGACTTAAAACGAACGCAACTGAACTGGGGGATCCGCCGATGGCGCATGAGAAGAATCACGATTACCACATTCTGCCGCCGAGCATCTGGCCGTTCCTTGGCGCGGTTGGCACCTTCCTTCTGATGGTGGGCGGCGTGCGCTACATGAAAGGTGACGCGCCGTGGCTCCTGCTCGCAGGGCTCGTGATGGTGCTTTACGTCATGTATGCGTGGTGGGCCGATGTGGTCGATGAAAGCCATGAGGGCGATCACACCCCGGTGGTGCAGATCGGCCTGCGCTACGGCGTGCTGCTCTTCATCGCCTCCGAGGTGATGTTCTTCGTCGCCTTCTTCTGGACCTTCTTCAAAAACGCCTTCTACCCGATGGGCGCGATCGAAGGGATCACCGTGGCCGAAGCCCAGTGGCCGCCTGCCTCCATCGAAGCGTTCGATCCTTGGGGCCTGCCGCTGATCAACACGTTTATCCTGCTCCTGTCCGGGACCGCCGTGACATGGGCGCACCATGAGCTGGTGCATAACAACAACCGCAAAGCGCTTGTGCAGGGCCTGACCATCGCCGTGGTCCTCGGTGTGATCTTCACCGGCCTGCAGGCTTTCGAATACAGCCACGCCCTTTTCGGCATTGGCGACACCACCTATGGCGGCATTTTCTTCATGGCGACGGGCTTCCACGGCTTCCACGTCATCATCGGGACGATCTTCCTCTTCGTCTGCCTGATGCGCGCACGTCGCGGCGATTTCACGCAAGACAAGCATCTCGGCTTTGAGGCCGCCGCTTGGTATTGGCACTTCGTCGATGTGGTGTGGCTCTTCCTTTTCGCCGCGATCTACGTCTGGGGCAGCTAATTCCCCGCTGAGCGATGCAAAGGGCGGGCCACTCGGCCCGCTTTTTCTTTAGGAGACCTCCATGCGCGGCAATATCTTCTTCACGGCGTTTTGCGCCCTTCTGGGGTTCGGCCTGCTGGTCAGCCTCGCCGTGTGGCAATGGAACAAGGTCGGCCCGAAAACCGCGATGATCGAGAGCATCGAGGCGCGGCTGACCGAGGACGCCGTCGCGCTGCCGGAAATCCCCACCGAAGAGGCCGATGAATATCAGCGCGTGACGATAGACGGCACGTTCCTGCCCGGCCAGATCCGCGCACTCGCCGCCACGCCGCAAGGCTCGGGCTACCGGATCATCGCGCCGTTCGAGACCAGCGGGCGCACCATCATGGTGGATCGCGGGTTTGTGCCGCGCGCGCAGGCGGATCTCACATGGCCGACCGGCACGGCTGAGGTGGTCGGCAATCTGCACTGGCCCAATGAAGGCGGTAGCGGTATCCCGGACCCCGATATGGACAACCTCATCTGGTTCGCCCGCGATGTGCCGAGCATGGCCGCCACCCTCGGCACGGACCCGATCCTCGTCGTGCAGAGCAATCAGACGGACGGCGCCCCCTTCGTCATGCCGGTGACGCCGAACCTGCCGAATGATCATTTTGGCTATGCGATTCAGTGGTTTTGCATGGCAATTGCTTGGGCCATGATGACAAGCTGGTATATCTGGCGTATGTGGCGCGGACGGAACGAAAAGGCATAGATATGGACTACATCTCGACACGGGGCCACGCGCCCGCGCTTTCCTTCGAAGAGGCAATGCTGACGGGCCTTGCGCGCGATGGCGGGCTTTACGTGCCGCGCGAATGGCCGCAGATGAGCCATGGTGAGATCGCCGCTCTGGTCGATAAGACCTATGAAGAGGTGGCCTATGAGGTGATGCGCCCCTTCGTGGGCGACACCTTCACCGATGATGAGTTCCGCGACATCATCGACCGCGCCTATGCCAGTTTTAACCATGCCGCCCGCGTGCCGCTGAAGCAGATTAGCTCCAATTTCTTCATGCTGGAGCTGTTCCATGGCCCGACTCTGGCATTCAAAGACGTCGCAATGCAGCTCATTGGCCAGATGTTCGAAACCGTGCTGAAGCGCCGCGGCGAGCGCGTCACCATCGTTGGCGCGACCTCAGGTGACACGGGCTCCGCCGCCATCGAAGCCTTCCGGGGCCTCGACAATGTGGATGTGTTTATTCTCTTCCCCGAGGGCCGCGTTTCCGAAGTGCAGCGCCGCCAGATGACCACGCCGAGCGAAGCGAATGTCCATGCGCTCGCCGTCGATGGGGATTTCGATGATTGTCAGGGGCTTCTCAAGGACATGTTCGCCGATTTTGCCTTCCGCGACCATGTGGGCCTTGCAGGGGTGAACTCGATCAACTGGGCGCGGATCATGGCGCAGGTGGTCTATTACTTCTACGCCGCCGTCCATCTTGGCGCGCCGCATCGCAAAATCAGCTTCACCGTGCCGACCGGCAATTTCGGGGATATCTATGCGGGCTATGTGGCCAAGAAAATGGGCCTGCCGATTGACGATCTGATCATCGCGACCAACAAGAACGACATTCTCCACCGCACGCTGGAAGAGGGCAAACACGAGAAACAGGGCGTAATTCCGTCCCTCAGCCCGTCGATGGATATTCAGGTCTCGTCCAATTTCGAGCGCCTTGTGTTCGACCTTTACGACCGCGAAGGCGATGCGGTCGCGCAGCTTTTCACCGAGTTGAAAGAGCAGGGCCGCTTTGATTTGAGCCAGGGTGCCCTAGATAAGCTGCGTGATGAGCAATTTTATTCGGATCGGAAGGACGACGAAGAGACCCTCGATGGGATCAAAACCACCTATGAGGACACCGGCGAGATCGTCTGTCCGCATTCGGCCATTGCGATTGATGTGGCTGTCTCCTACTCGGATATGACGCCGATGGTTGCCCTCGCCACCGCCCATGCGGCGAAATTCCCCGATGCGGTGGAAAAGGCGATCGGCATTCGTCCGGCCCTGCCGCCGCATATGGTGGATCTCTATGACCGCGAAGAGCGGATGACGTCGGTCCCGAACGACCGGCAAGCCCTGCAAAAACTGATTTTGGACCGCAGGGGCGCCTAAGGCCCGCTGCAAAGGATGTGAATGACACAAAAGATAACGACGCTCGATAACGGGCTGCGGATTGTGACGGAACACCAGCCCTCGCTCGCTTCGGCGACGCTGGGGGTCTGGGTCGAGGCTGGCGGGCGGCATGAGCGCCCCGAGGAAAACGGGATCGCCCATTTCCTTGAGCATATGGCGTTCAAAGGCACGGCGCGCCGCTCGGCCCGTCAGATCGCCGAGACGATTGAGGATGTGGGCGGCTATATCAACGCCTACACCTCCAAGGAAATCACCGCCTATTATGCGCGGGTTCTGGGCGAGGACGTGCCGCTGGCGCTCGATGTGATCGGGGACATTCTCACCGGTTCGACCCTTGAGCCGAAGGAGATCGAGAGCGAGCGCGGCGTGATCCTGTCGGAAATCGGCCAGTCCCTCGACACGCCCGACGACATTATTTTCGACTGGCTTCAGGAAACCGCTTACCCGGAGCAGGCCTTCGGGCGCACCATTCTTGGCCCGGCGGAGCGGGTGTCCGGCTTCTCGCGCGAGGATCTGTCGGGCTTCGTTTCCACCCATTACCACCCCGAGCGGATGATCCTCTCGGCGGCGGGCGCGGTCGATCACGACAAGATCGTCAAGGATGCGGAACGGCTCTTCGGCGGCATGGCCCGCGCAGATCGCGGCGGCCCGGAACTGGCGCATTTCGAAGGCGGCGAGCGGCGCGAGCGCAAGAAGCTCGAACAGGCCCATGTGACGCTGGCCTTCGAGTCGCCCGGCTATCGCGATGCGGATCTCTACACAGCGCAGATTTATACCACCCTGATGGGCGGCGGCATGTCCTCCCGGCTCTTTCAGGCGCTGCGTGAGGAGCGTGGCCTCTGCTACACCATCTTCGCTCAGGCCGGCGCGCATGAGGACACGGGGATGCTCACCCTCTATGCGGGCACCGGCGAGAAGGATCTGCCCGAACTGCTGAACGCCACCATGGACGAGCTGCGCCGCGCGCCGGGCGAGATCACCGAAGAAGAGGTCGCCCGCGCCCGCGCGCAACTCAAGGCCGGTCTCGTGATGGGTCTCGAAAGCCCGTCCGCCCGCGCGGAGCGGCAGGCCCGGATGCTCTCGATCTGGGGCCGCATCCCGGCGATTGAGGAAACCGTGGCGAAGATCGACGCGGTGGACCTCGCCTCCATCCGCCGTTTCGCGGGCTCGCTCGCGGAGCGCAAGGCGGCGATGGCGCTTTACGGCCCCATTGGCGACGCCCCCATGCTCAGCGATCTCAAGGGGCAATTGGCGGCATGATCTGGCCGCGGCGGCTCAAGGATATCGAGGAGCCGGTGCTGGTCACCGAGCGCCTGCGCCTGTCGCCGCCGCTCATGGGCGATTTCAACGAATGGCGGCGGCTGCGCTCCGATGGCTGGGATTTCCTCAGCCGTTGGGAGCCCGCCCGCGATCCGCGCCACTATACCCGCAACGGGTTCCGCGCCCGCGTGGACTGGGCGCAGCGCATGATCGAGGATGGCCGCGCGGTGCCGCTCTTCATCCGCCCGCTGGATGGCGGCCCGATGCTCGGCGCGATCACCCTCGACAATATCCGCCGCGGGGTCAGCCAGCAGGGCACCATCGGCTATTGGCTGGGCGAGCCGCATGTCGGCAAGGGCTACATGACCGAGGCGGTCAGCGCCGTGATCTCCTACGCGTTTTTCGACCTCGATCTGAGCCGGATAGAGGCGGCGATCCTTCCTCATAACAGCGCCAGCCGGAAGGTGCTGGAGTCGGTTGGATTCCAGCGTGAGGCGCTGCTCCCCGCCTATCTCAAGATCGCCGATCAGTGGCAGGATCACATCCTTTACAGCCACTTGCGCAGCGACCGCGCCGCCGCCCGCGTGATCCATGAGGACGCGCAGCCCGGCTGATCTTGGCACTCCCGCCGCGATCATGCAGGATGCGGGGGCAAGAAGGAGCCGCCCATGACGCTGACCCCCGCCACCCCTGATTTCGTTGCCGCATTGGGCGGGCAGCCTGCCGAGCCGCGCTATCTCGAAGAGCGGCGCGGCAAGATGGAGGGCGTTGCGGGCGGCGTCGTGCGCCCCGGTTCGACCGAAGAGGTGGCGAAGATCGTCCGCGCCTGCCACGAGGCGGGCGTGCCGATTGTCCCTTACGGCGGCGGCACCGGGCTCGTTGGCGGTCAACTCTCCGATGGGACGCCCACATCAGGCGCGGTGGCGCCGCTCGTCCTGTCCCTCGAAAAACTCCGCGCCGTGCGGGAGGTGGACCCGGCGGGCAATGTCATCACTGTCGAAGCCGGGCTGACCTTGCAGGAGGTGCAAGACGCGGCGGCTAAGGCGGACCGGCTGTTCCCCCTCGCCATGGCCTCGCAAGGCTCCTGCTCCATCGGCGGCACGCTGGCGTGCAATGCGGGCGGCATTCAGGTGCTGCGTTACGGCACGGCGGGCGATCTCGTCCTCGGGCTGGAAGCGGTGCTGCCGGACGGGCAGATCTGGCACGGGCTGAAAAAACTCCGCAAGGACCGGATGGGCTATGATCTCGCGTCGCTTCTCGTCGGCAGCGAGGGCACGCTTGGGATCATCACCGCGGCGAGCCTCAAGCTGTTCCTGCAACCCGCCGACCACGTCACCGCGATGATGGCGGTGGAGAGCCCGGCGGCGGCGCTCGACCTTCTGCACGACATGCAGGCCCTGACCGGCGAGGCGATCACGGCCTTTGAACTCATCCACAAACAGGGCCTTGCCTTCCTGCGCGCCGCCCGTCTCGGCCCCGCCGATCCGCTGGAGAGCGGGCCGGAATGGCGCGTCCTGATGGAGGCGAGCGTCGCGGCGGAGAGCGATCTGCCCGAACGGCTCGCCGAAGCTTTGGCCGCGCGCATGGAGGCCGGGACTATCGGCGAGGCCGTGCTGGCGCAATCTGAAAGCCAGCGGGCGGCGATGTGGCGGCTGCGTGAGGAAATCCCGCTCGCCAATCGAGAGATCGGCGCGATTGCCAGCCACGACATTTCCGTGCCGCTGGACGGGCTCGACGCCTTCATCCGCGAAACCGGCGAGGCGCTTGCCGCTGAGGATTTACGGATCAACTGTTTCGGCCATGTGGGGGACGGCAATCTGCATTACAATCTCTTCCCGCTTGAGGGCCGGACCCGCAGCGACTACGACGCCAAACGCCTGACCGGGATTGTCCATGCGCAGGTGCTGGCCATGGGCGGCTCCATCTCCGCCGAACACGGCATCGGGCGCTTCAAGGCGGCGGAACTCGAAACCGTGGCGGACCCGGCGCTGATCGCCGCCATGCGAGCCATCAAATCCGCACTCGACCCCAAGGGCATTCTCAATCCGGGCGCGGTGCTGCCCTACCGCCCATGAGCCGCCCGATTTTCGACACTGCCAGCTCGGCGGACATCCCGCAAATCGCGCTTCTCTGGGAGGCTTGCGGCCTTACGCGCCCGTGGAACGACCCGGCCCGCGACATCAGCTATTGCCTTGAACGCCCGGAATCGGAACTCTTTATCGTCAGTCAGGACGGCGCGATCATCGGCACGGTCATGACCGGCGCGGACGGCCATCGCGGTTGGGTCTACTACCTCGCCATCGCCGAAACGCATCGCGGGCAGGGCCTCGCCCGCCGCCTGATGCGCGAGGCAGAAAGCTGGCTCACCGCGCGCGGCGTCTGGCGCCTCAACCTCATGGTCCGGCAAGACAATATCGCTATCCGCGATTTTTACGACCGCCTCGGCTTCCGCACCTCGGATGTGGTGGTCTTGCAGAAAGACCTCTGACCTTACTCCACCGTCTCGCTAAATTCCGTCAGCGCATGGACGTGCATGTCGCGCGACTCCAGCCGTTTGCGCCCGCCAAGCTCCGGCAGGTCGATGATGAAGGCGCAGGAAATCACCTCGCCGCCAAGCGCTTCGCAGAGCGCGATCCCGGCTTCGGCGGTGCCGCCCGTGGCCAGCAGATCATCGACGAGCAGGATCTTCTCGCCCGGCTTGATCGCGTCATCATGCAGCTCCATCGTCGCCTCGCCATATTCGAGCTGATAGCTCTGGCGCAGCACCTTGCCGGGCAGCTTGCCCGCCTTGCGGATCGGTACGAAGCCGACCGAAAGCTGATGCGCCACCGCACCGCCCAGAATGAAGCCGCGCGCTTCGAGCCCGACGACTTTGTCAATCTTGTCATCGGCATAGGGCGCGAGAAGCTGGTCCACGCAAATGCGAAACCCACGCGGGTTAGCGAAAAGTGTGGTCACGTCGCGGAACATGATGCCGGGTTTGGGGAAGTCGGGGATGGTGCGAACATAGTCGCGGATCTGGCGTTCAGATGGCATGGCGAACCTCTTCGATCATGGTGCGGGCAATGTCTTCGGCGCGGGCCTCGCGGGTCTCCCAATCGCCGGTGACGATGTCATAAGACGCGCCGAGCCGGTCCAGCATCGCCCGCGTCGCGTTGAAAAATTCCCGGCGCTTCTCCTCGCGGCCGTAATAGCGGATGCCGTCATCGACCCAAGGCACATCATCGCCGAGCAGGATATAGTGATCGGCCCGGAGCAGGATTTTCTCCAGCCGCCGCAGCCGCCGCCCGAGGAGCATTTCGGCCCAGACGGCGGTCATCAACGCGTCCGTATCTTCGAACAATACCGGCCCGGCGTGATGCGCAATCGCGCCGCGCCAGGCTTCATGACCGTCGACGATGGCGAAGAGCTCTTGCCCGGAATAATCGCCCTCATCGCGGTATTTCTCGAAGGGGCGACCATATTCGGGGACATGCGGGCCGCCGAATTTCTCCGCCAGATGTTTCGAGATTTGCGACTTGCCCACGCTTTCGGGGCCAACCAGCGTCAGGCGCTTCTGGAAATAAGGCCGCGCGACGCCCGGAAGCTGCGCCCAGTGGCTGACAAGATCGGCGCGCAAATCCTTGGAGTGGATGGGGAATGTAACGCGCTCCGGGTCCATCACCGTCCAATCCGCTTTCAGGGATTTCGCCAGATCCGGGCCCCATGGCTCGGAGCAGAGCAGCCGGCCCGCGCGCCAGTCTTTCAGCGTCGTCAGCCAGTCATCCAGATCCCGCGCGCCGGTCTCATTGTCCACAAAGATGATTTTCACATCGGGAAAGAGATCGCGCAGCCACGCCGCACGGATGCCCGCCGGGATCGGATCATCGCCGCGATCCTGTAGCGCGATGGTCACCCGGTGATCCATAGCAAACGCCGCCCGGATCAGCGCCAACTGACCCGCCTGAAGCGGCATGAACGCACCGGGGATGAGGATCCCGTCAATATTCAGCTTGGTCATTTCTTCGCCGGGTCCGTGGTCGGGCGCGGCATTTCGAACACCTCCCAGGTCACGGCGTAATCGTGATAGCCGAGCCGGGTCAGCGGGCCGAAACTGGTCACGTCGAACCGCCCGTCGCGCACGCAGCCCTCGTCGATATGCACCCCCACGACCTCGCCGATAATCATGCGATTGTTGCCGGGCAGATCGACCTCCTTGAAGAGCGTACATTCCAGCGAGGCGGGCGCGGCGCCAACACGCGGCGCGTCGATCATCTCGCAGGGCAGGGCGGTGAGGCCCGTCGCGCCAAACTCGTCCACATCATCGCCGAAGGGGGCGGAGCTGTCATTCATCGCATCGCGCAAGGCGTAGCTCGCGACATTCACGCAAAACCCGCCGGTCTCCCGAATATTGCGCAGGCTGTCCTTGGTCGCGCCGCCGGGCTTGGTGCCGCTCGGCGCGAACATCACCACGGGCGGGTTGCCCGCCACCGCGTTGAAGAAACTGTAAGGGGCGAGATTGGCCTGCCCGTCCTTGCTCACCGTCGAAATCCAGCCAATAGGCCGGGGGCTGACAATCGCTTTGAACGGATCATGGGCGAAGGGGTGCCCGTCGGAAATTTTGTAGAACATTGCTGCTCCTGCATCTGCGGCGCGCGCCCCGCAAAGGGCCATTCACTTCGCCCGCAGGTTAGGGCTATGCTACGGAGATTGCCAGCGATTTTCAGCCCAAGAGAGGCGCGGACAGGACCAGAATGACGGCGATAGAAGTCGAAACCGAGGCGGACCGGGCAGAGGTCGAGGCGCTTTACGACCTGTGTTTCGCGCCGGGCCGGGAGGCGCTGTCCTCCTACCGTTTGCGGGACGGGGTGCCGCCGGTCGCGCCGCTCTGCCTCGTCTATCGCGACTATGGCGCGGTGGCGGGCGCGATCCGCTATTGGCCGATCGAGGTGGCGGGGGAGAAGGGCTTGCTGCTCGGTCCCGTCGCCGTCCACCCGACGCGGCAGGGCGAGGGTCTCGGCGCGGTGCTGGTCGAGGAAAGTCTCGCGCTGGCAACGGGCTGGCCCTGGGTGATCCTCATCGGCGACGCGCCTTATTACTCGAAATTCGGGTTTTCCAAGGTCTCGGTGGACTTCCCGCCGCCGACCAACCCCGAGCGGATTTTGGCGCGGGATCTCTCCGGGCGCCGGCTGGCGCATCTGACCGGGCCGGTCACGAAGGTTTCGGGATAAACGCGATGTTTCAGAAGATTACGCAGAAACGTTAAAGCGCCTTAACTGTCCCGCAGCGTCGGCGGCAGGGTCACGCCGCGGCCCCGCAAATGCTCCAGAAGCGCGCTGCGCACATTGCCTTCTCCCGCCGCGCGCACATCCTTGATGACCCGCTCCACATCCTTGAGCGTCACCTGCCGCAGCACGAATTTCACCGGCCCGATGGAGGCCGGGCGCATCGAGAGACTGCGCAGCCCCATGGCCGCCAGAGCGACCGCATCGAGGGGCTTGCCCGCATCCTCGCCACAGAAACTCACCGGCGTGTCGCAGACGCTGGCCCGCCGGGTGATCTCCTCGATGAAGCGCAAAAAGCTGGTGCTGAGCATGTCATAGCGGCTGCGCACGCGCTCATTCTCGCGGTCGGCGGCGAAGAAGAACTGTTTGAGATCATTGCCGCCGATGGAGAGGAAATCCACCGCGCGGAAGAAACTCTCTGGCGCGAAAGCGAGCGAGGGCGTCTCCAGCATCGCGCCGATTTTCACGCTTTCGGGGACCGGGTTGCCGATCCTGGCCTCCCGCGCGATCTCCGCCTCGATGATCTCGCGGCCCGCATAATATTCGCTTGGCTCGGCGACGAAGGGCAGCAGCACCGACAGCGGCCGCCCCTTGGCCCCCCGGATCAGCGCCTGAATCTGCATCCGCATCAGATTCTTGCGGTCGAGCCCCACCCGGATCGCGCGCCAGCCAAGAGCCGGGTTCGGCTCCTCATTTCGTTTCATGTAAGGCAGCACCTTGTCCGACCCGATGTCGAGAGTGCGGAACACCACCGGGCGCTCGCCTGCCCGCGAAATGATATGCGCATAAAGCCGCGCCTGATGCGCGCGTTTTGGCACGGTCTGGCGGGTCAGAAACTGCAATTCGGTGCGGAAGAGGCCCACGCCTTCGGCGCCGGACCCCTCGAGGCTCGGCAAATCCGCGAGCAGTCCCGCATTCATCATCATGCCGATCCGTGTGCCGTCGCGGGTCACGGCGGGCACATCGCGCAGCGCCGCATAGGCTTCCTGCGCCTCGGCCCGCATGGCCATTTTCTCGTTGAACGCGCGGCGCACCGCATCGTCGGGCCGCAGATGGACCGCGCCGATATCCGCGTCGATCAGGATGGCATCGCCATTGATCGCCTCGCGCAGGATGTTTTTCGCCTGCACCACCAGCGGGATCGCCAGCGCGCGGGCCACGATGGTCGCATGGGCCCCGACCGCGCCATCCTCCAGCACCACGCCCCGGATTTTCTTGCCGTAATCGAGAAGTTCCGCCGGGCCGATATTGCGGGCGACGAGGATCGCATCCTCGGGAATTTCGCGCTCCGCCGGGCTGCTGACGCCGGAGAGATGTTTCAACAGCCGGTTCGCCACATCGTCGAGATCCGACAGGCGCGCTTTGAGATAGGGGTCTTTCAGGCGCTCCATCCGCGCGCGGGTCGCGGATTGCTCCCGCTCCACGGCCACCTCGGCGGAGAGGCCGCTTTCCACGGACGCCCGCATCCGCGCGAGCCACCCTTTGTCATGAGCAAACATCCGGTAGGAATGGAGAATATCTGTATATTCCTGATCCTGCATCGGGGTCTCGCCTTGCAGCATCTGGTCCACTTCCGCGCGCAGCGCCTCGACTGCGCCCATGAGGCGCTTGTCCTCCTCCTCGGGATCATCGGCAACCGGCTGGGAGAAGGAAAGGCGCGGCTCATGCAGCAGGACTGTGCCTTCCGCGATCCCTTCCTGCGCAGGCCGGGCAGGCGAAAAGAAAGGCCGCTGATGGAGCGCCATCGCGCCGCCCTCATCGACAAATGCGCCAAGCTCCGCCATCTCCGCCAGCACCATGGCGATGACTTCGAGGACGTAAATATCGTCGTCGGTATACTCGCGCGGGCTGGCATCCTGCACGACCAGCACGCCCAGAACCTCGCCAAGCCGCTGCACCGGCACGCCGAGAAAGCCGTGATAGGCGTCCTCCTGCGTCTCCGGCATATAGCGGAAATTGGGGTGATGCGGCGCTTCGGGCGTGCGCAGCGGCGTCGCGGTCTCGGCAATCGTGCCGACGAGACCCTGACCGACCCGGAGCCGCGTCTGGTGGACCGCATCGGGGCTCAGCCCCTCGGTCGCGCACAGCTCCAGCGTGGTGTCGTCGCGCCGCAGATAGATCGAGCAGACATTGGCCCCGAGGCCGTCCGCGATCAGCCCGGTGATCCGGTCCAGCCGCGTCTGCCCCTCAATCGGTTCCGCAAGAACGCTGCGAAGCCGGCGGAGCAGGGCGCGGCTGCTGTCCTCGCCCCGCATCGGTGACATCTCAGGCCTTTTCGAGTTCGAACGCGTCGTGAAGCGCCTGAACCGCCAGTTCGAGATATTTCCGCTCGACCAGCACGGAAACCTTGATCTCCGAGGTGGTGATGACCTTGATATTGATGCCTTCCGCCGCCAGCGCCGCGAACATTTTCTGCGCGACCCCGGTGTGCGAACGCATCCCGATCCCGACGACCGACACCTTGGCGACATTCTCGTCGAGGATCAGCTCTTCATACTGGATCTTGCCCGCCTCGGCGGCCTCTTCCACGGCCTGACGCGCGCGGTCGAGCTGGTTTTCGGGGCAGGAGAAGGTCATATCCGTCAACCCGTCTTCCGAGATGTTCTGGATGATCATGTCCACATTCACCCCGGCTTCGGCGAGCGGGCCGAAGATGGCGGCGGCGATGCCCGGTTTGTCCTTGATGTTGAACAGGGTAACTTTCGCCTCGTCGCGGGTGAAGGCGACGCCATTGACGACCTTGGATTCCATGATTTCCTCCTCATCGCAGACAAGCGTGCCGGATGTTTCATCTGTATCTTCGAAGCTGGAGAGCACGCGCAGGCGCACCTTGTTGCGCATCGCAAGCTCCACCGAGCGGGTTTGCAGAACCTTCGCGCCAAGCGAGGCCAGCTCCAGCATTTCCTCGAACGCGATGCGGTCGAGTTTGCGGGCCTTGGAACTGATGCGCGGGTCCGTCGTGTAGATGCCGTCGACATCAGTGTAGATGTCGCAGCGCTCTGCGCCAAGGGCGGCGGCAAAGGCGACGGCGGAGGTGTCCGAGCCGCCGCGGCCGAGCGTCGCGATCCGGCCCTCGGGGGAAAGGCCCTGAAAACCCGCGATCACCGCATGGAGCCCTTCGGCGAATTTCTCATCGAGATGCGTGGTGTCGATGCTCTCGATCCGCGCCGCGCTATGCGATGCGTTGGTTCTCAGCGGCACCTGCCAGCCCTGCCAGCTCCGCGCGGGAACGCCAAGCTCCTGCAAGGTCAGCGCCATTAGCCCCGCCGTGACATTCTCGCCCGACGAGACCACGGCGTCATATTCGCGCGCATCATAAAGATGGCTGACCTCTTCGACCCAGCCCACCAGCTCATTGGTCTTGCCGGACATGGCGGAGACGACCACGGCCACATCATAGCCGCGCTCAACCTCGGCTTTCACCTTTTGCGCCGCTTTGCGAATACGTGTGAGATCGCCGACCGATGTGCCGCCAAACTTCATCACGAGGCGCTTTTTCTGATGGGGCTTTTGATGTGCCGATTGCGATGCGTCTCGCGCGCTTGCGTCTGCCATGGTCCATCCTTCTCACAACGGGGGATACCCGCCTGCGGTTGCGTTCTAGTGAGGGTGGGGGGGCAGTGCAAGAGAAAGGCGCACGCTAAGCGGGCGCGCGCCTTAGCTGTCGTGATCGAGAAAAGGCGCAGGCGCAACGGGCACGCCGTCCTCCAGAAGCTCGCGGACTTCCTCGCGGTTCGCCTTGCCATAGATGAGCCGCTCGGGCCGCTCCTGATTGTGGATCGCCCGCGCTTCCTCCGCAAAGCGCGGGCCGACATCCTCGCCCTTGGCGCGCAGATCCGCCGCCGCCTTGCGCCGCGCTTTGCCCGCCTCGTCCGAGAGCGCGCCAAGGCCCGGTGCCATCAAAGCCTTCTCAATCTCGGTGCTGCCGCAAGTCGCACATTCCACCAGCCCGCGCCCTTTGAGTTTGTCAAAGGCATCGGCGTTTTTGAACCAGCTCTCAAATTCATGCCCTGCGGCACATTTTAGGCGATATCGGATCATCTCATTGCTTTCCTCTCCCCTAAAATAATGTGAGGTTATGGGGGATGCAAAGGGGTGCCAGAGAATGAATCGTGACGTGAGTTCCGCGCTGATCGGCGCATTGCCGGCGGCAGTTGCCGCAGGGGTGGCGAGTTTTGCGGGATACACCCCGCTGACCGTGCTGGCCGCGGCGGGTCTCATTGGCGCTCTGTCCTCGCTTTTCACGGTCGTGCGCAGCCCCGATAGCGGCATCATGCCCACGCCCGACGGCGAGCCTATGCCCGCCGCGCGGGAGATCCCGGACCTCACTTTCGCCGAATCCATGCCAACGGCGCTGCTCGTCGTCGGGATTCGCGGGACGATCCGCTATGCCAATGCCGCCGCGCGGGAAATGAATGCGCGCTTCGTGCCGGGGGTGCATTATACCACGCTGTTCCGCGCGCCGGTCTTTGTCGATGCGGTCGCGGCCACGATCACCGATGGCGAGGCGCGGCATGTGCGCTTCTCGGTGCTGGGGCAGGATCGCCATATGGAGGCGAGCGTCGCGACGCTTCCGATGAAAACGCCGTCTAGCACCGCGCCCGTCTATATCGTTCTGGTGGACCGCACCAAGGACCGCCGCGCCGCGCAGATGCGCTCCGATTTCATCGCCAATGCCAGCCATGAACTCCGCACGCCGCTCGCCTCGATCCTGGGATATATCGAGACATTGCAAGGCCATGCGAAGGACGACCCGGCGGCGCAGGAGGAATTCCTCGGGATCATGAGCAAACAGGCGCGGCGGATGCAGCGGCTGGTGGATGATCTGATGCATCTGAGCCAGATCGAGCTCAATGAGCATGTCCGCCCCGAAGAGGAGGTGGACCTCGCCGATATCGTCCGCGATGCGGTGAACGGGCTGACGCTGCTCGCGGAGGATGGCGGCGTGACGCTGACCCTTGAGCCGTTGGAGCCCGCCATGATCCGCGCCGACCGGGACCAGATTTCGCAGGTCGTCATCAATCTCGTTGAAAACGCGCTGAAATATGCGGGCAAGGGCGCCTCCGTGACCGTCGGCACCGCGCCGCCCGATCCGCGCTATGCCCGAATGATCGGGATCAGTGTGGCGGATACGGGGCCGGGGATCGCCCGCGAGCATATCCATCGCCTGACCGAGCGGTTTTACCGCGTCAACGCCGCCCATAGCCGCAACAAGGGCGGCACGGGGCTGGGGCTCGCCATCGTCAAACATATCCTCAACCGCCATGGCGGGGCGCTGGCGATCGAGTCGCGGCAAGGGCATGGCTCGCGATTCTCGGCCTATCTGCCCCGTGTCACAAAAGGTGACGATTCGTTAGGTTAATGAGTCATTTACCTAAATTTTACGAATAATAACAAACAGTTAAACTGTCGCAGAACTGTCATGAATCTGCGATATAAATGCAATGTGAGATCGTTAGGTTGCGGGGCGTGGCAGCCGATTCTGGCTCCGTTAAGTTCACAGTCACTGGAGAATTCCAATGAAAACCAACATCTTCGCAGTCGCGGCCGCTGCTGCTCTTGTTGCTGGCGCTGCCAGCGCGCAGTCGCGTGACCAGGTGCAGATTGCCGGGTCCTCGACCGTTCTGCCCTATGCAGAAATCGTTGCCGAAGCGTTCGGCGAAAACATGGGTTTCGCAAACCCGGTTGTTGAATCGGGCGGCTCCTCGGCTGGCCTCAAGCGCTTCTGCGAAGGCGTCGGCGAGACCACCATCGACATCGCAAACGCATCCCGCGCGATCCGCGACAGCGAAGTCGAAGCTTGCGCCGCCAACGGCGTGACCGACATCATCGAAGTGCGCATCGGCTATGACGGCATCGTGTTCGCGTCGGACGCATCGGCTCCGGAATTCAAATTCACCCCGGCCCAGTGGTATAACGCGCTGGCCAAGGAAAAGCCGGTCGACGGCGAGATGGTTGCCAATGACGTGACCAACTGGAACGAGGTTGATGAGAGCCTGCCGGAGCAGGAAATCACCGCATACATTCCGGGCACCAAGCACGGCACCCGCGAAGTCTTCGAAGAAAAAGTTCTGCTTGCTGGCTGTGAAGAGTCCGGCGCGATGGAACAGATCCTCGAAATCAACGGCGGCGACGAAGATGCGGCTGAAGAGGCTTGCATGGCCGTTCGCGAAGATGGCCGTTCGGTCGATATCGACGGCGACTACACCGAGACCCTCGCACGGATCGAATCCGACACCGATGGCATCGGCGTTTTCGGCCTCGCTTTCTACGAGAACAACACCGCCAAGCTGAACGTGGCCACCATGTCGGACGTGGTTCCGTCCACCGAGACCATCGCATCTGGTGAATATCCGGTGTCCCGCCCGCTCTATTTCTACATCAAGAAAGCGCATATCGGCGTGATCCCGGGCCTGAAAGAATACGCTGAATTCTTCGTGTCCGACCAGATCGCTGGCCCGAACGGCCCGCTCGCCAATTACGGCCTCGTTTCCGATCCGGAACTGGCCGAGACCCAGCAAAAAGTGGCTGAGGAAGTCACCATGGGCGCGGCTGGCGAATAAGCCTTAACATCGTTGGGTGCCTTCCCTCGGGAGGGCGCCCATTATTCTTTTAGACCTTTTGGAGCGCTGCTCCTGACCTGAGCAAGGCGAGGCCGATATGAGTTTTATCTGGTTGCTGCTGATTGTGCTGATCATGGCCGCTGCGGGCTATGTGATCGCACGCAACCGCGCGGTGCGCGCAGTGGGCGGGGACACCCGCCTTTTGCATTCCCGCCCGACCTATTACGGCACCTATGCCTTCATCATGACCGCCGTGCCGGCCTTCCTGCTGCTGATCATCTGGACGGTGGGTCAGCCGCGCATCGTCGAGCGCATCATTCAGGCGGAGCTGCCGACCGAATACACCGAAAGCCTGCAATCCGTCGATCTCGCCATGGCCGAGGTCAGCCGGATCGCCAACGGGTTCGAGGTGCTGGTCGAGCGCGATGTGATGACCGAGCGCGAGATCGCCAATATCAGCGCGGACAGCACGAATTTGCGCGAAGTCCTCTCCTCTGTGGGCGTCGTCGGCGGGGCGAATGCGGATGCGCAGATCATCGAGTCCGCCCGCAACCTGCGCAGCCTCGATCACAGCGCGACGCTCATCAAAACGGTGCTGACGCTGCTTCTCGCCGCCGGTGGCCTCTTCCTCGGCATCCGCGCGGCGCAGCCCGACATTCGCGCCCGCAACTCGGTCGAAAGCGTGGTCATGGGCCTGCTGCTTGGCGCGTCCAGCATCGCCATCCTGACCACGGTGGGCATCGTCTTCTCGATGCTCTTCGAGTCGATCAATTTCTTCAAGGAATACCCGGCGCTGGACTTCTTCTTCGGCACCAACTGGTCGCCGAACTTCCGGGGCAACTCTTCGCTCGGGATCATCCCGCTGCTCTGGGGCACGCTCTATATCTCGCTGATCGCGCTGCTCGTGGCGGTGCCGATCGGGCTGATGGCGGCGGTCTATATGGCGGAATACGCAACGCCCAAGGTCCGCTCCTTCGCCAAACCGGCGCTCGAAATGCTCGCCGGGATACCGACCATCGTTTACGGCCTCTTCGCGCTGATCACAGTCGGCCCGCTCCTGCGCGACGCCATCGCCTCGCCGCTCGGCCTCGGCGACAGCGGCGCAAGCGTCGCGACCGCCGGGATCGTCATGGGCATCATGCTCATCCCCTTCGTGTCCTCGCTCTCGGATGACGTCATCACCTCGGTCCCGCAAACCATGCGCGACGGCTCGCTCGGCCTCGGCGCGACCAAGTCGGAAACCGTGAAACAGGTGATCCTGCCCGCTGCTCTGCCCGGCATTGTCGGCGCGGTGCTGCTCGCGGCCTCCCGCGCCATTGGCGAGACCATGATCGTGGTGCTCGGGGCCGGGGCCGCCGCCCGGATGAGCCTCAACCCCTTCGAGGCCATGACCACCGTGACGGTGAAAATCGTCTCCCAGCTCACCGGCGATACGGATTTCAACTCGCCCGAAACGCTGGTCGCCTTCGCCCTCGGCCTGACGCTCTTCGTCATGACCCTTGGCCTCAATATCTACGCTAAGCACATCGTGCAGAAATATCAGGAGCAGTACGAATGAGCTCGGAAATCTCCACGCCCCATGACTACGGCTCCGAAGAGTCGCGGCGCCGGGTCAGCAAGCGCAACGCCGCCGAGAAACGCTTCCGCTTCTACGGGATCGGCGCGATTGTGCTGGCCATCTTCTTCCTGGTCACGCTGCTCGGCTCGATCCTGAATAATGGCGCGTCCTCCTTCCGCCAGACCTTCCTGACCTTCGATGTGCCGCTGAGCGCCGAAGCGCTGGACCCGGAAGGCAACCGCAACCGCGACGACATGGCCAAGGTGCTGACCTTTGCCTATACGCCGCTGATCGAGGAAGGCTTCCGCCAGGCGCTGGTCGAGGCCGGGATCGACTCCGATGCCGATATTGGCGGGCTGATGTCGCAATCCGCCGCCGCCCAGCTTCGCGACCGCGTGCTGGCCAACCCCGAGCTTGTCGGCAACACGGTGGAGATGAACCTGCTCGCCAATGGCCGGATCGACGGCTATTACAAGGGTCGCGTCTCCATGGAGAGCGCCGAGCGGGACAGCAATATCTCCCCCGAACAGCTTGTCCTCGCCGATGCGCTCAAAGACGCCGGGATGCTGGAGACCAAGTTCAACTGGGACTTCTTCACCGCCCCCGATGCGTCGGATCAGCGCCCGGAAGCTGCGGGTGTGGGCGTCGCCATCCTCGGCTCGCTCTATATGATGCTGGTGGTGCTCTGCCTTGCGCTCCCCATCGGCGTCGCCGCGTCGATCTATCTCGAAGAGTTCGCGCCCAAGAACAAACTTACCGACCTCATTGAGGTCAACATCTCGAACCTCGCGGCGGTCCCGTCCATCGTGTTCGGTATCCTTGGCCTCTCGATCTTCATCAACTTCGCGGGCTTGCCGCAATCCGCGCCGATTGTCGGCGGCCTCGTGCTGACGCTGATGACCCTGCCGACCATCATCATCGCGACCCGCGCCGCGCTGCGCGCTGTGCCGCCCTCGATCCGCGAAGCGGCGCTCGGGGTGGGGGCCTCGCGGATGCAGGCGGTGTTCCACCATGTCCTGCCGCTCGCCATGCCCGGCATCCTGACCGGCACGATCATTGGCCTCGCGCAAGCGCTTGGCGAGACCGCACCGCTCTTGCTGATCGGCATGGTCGCTTTTGTGCGCGACTATCCTGCCGCCCCGCCGGAGGGTCTGTTCGACCCGGCCTCGGCGCTTCCGGTGCAGGTCTATAACTGGACGCAGCGCGCCGATCCCGGCTTTGTTGAGCGTGCCTCGGGCGCCATCATTGTGCTGCTTATTTTCCTTCTGTGCATGAATGCACTTGCAATTTTCCTCCGCAAACGCTTCGAGCGTCGCTGGTAAGTCAAAGGATGGATACGATGACCAACCAAGAGATCAATCACGCCAAGGTCGATACCCACGACGTCAAGGTGAAGGCGCGCGACGTGCATGTCTATTACGGCGACAATGAAGCGATAAAAGGCGTCGATGTGGACATCCACGACAATGCCGTGACCGCCTTTATCGGTCCGTCGGGCTGCGGGAAATCGACCTTCCTGCGCTGCATCAACCGGATGAACGACACCATCCCGATCTGCCGCGTGACCGGGGATATCACCCTCGACGGCAACGATATTCACGACAAGAAGATCGACCCGGTGCAACTGCGCGCCCGCGTCGGCATGGTGTTCCAGAAGCCGAACCCTTTCCCCAAATCGATCTATGACAATGTCGCTTACGGCCCGCGCATCCACGGCCTTGTGAACCGCAAGGAAGACCTCGACCAGATCGTCGAGGAATCGCTCCGCCGCGCCGCCCTCTGGAATGAGGTGAAGGACCGTCTCGACAAGCCCGGCACCGGCCTTTCCGGGGGTCAGCAGCAGCGTCTTTGCATCGCCCGCGCCGTGGCGACCCAGCCGGAAGTCCTGCTGATGGATGAGCCTTGCTCCGCGCTTGACCCGATCGCCACCGCGCAGGTGGAAGAGCTGATCGACGAGCTGCGCGAGAATTACTCCGTCGTGATCGTCACCCACTCCATGCAGCAGGCGGCCCGGATCAGCCAGAAAACGGCTTTCTTCCACCTTGGCGATCTGGTGGAATATAATGACACGAATGAAATCTTCACCAACCCCATCGACAAGCGGACGCAGGACTACATTTCCGGCCGCGTGGGCTGAGGGATGAATATGAACCCCAAGAACAAACAGCTTCCCGCCGGACCCCATATCAGCTCCGCCTTCGACGAGGATCTGATGCTGGTGCAGGCGAAGATCTCGGAAATGGGCGGCATCGCGGAGGAGCAGCTCTCCAATGCGCTCGACGCCCTGCAAAACCGCGACGGGGATCTGGCCGCCAAGGTGATCGCCCGCGACAAGCGCCTCAACGAGCTGGAAAGCGAAGTCGAGGAAATGAGCATCCGTCTCATCGCGCTGCGCCAGCCGGTCGCCATCGACCTGCGTGTCGTGATCGCCTCGCTAAAAATCTCCAACACGCTGGAGCGGATCGGCGATCTGGCCGTCAATGTCGCCCGCCGGGTGGAACTCTTGATCGCGGGCCGTCCGGGCCGCTCGACGCAATCGCTCATCCGCATGGGCGCGCAGACGCTCGATCAGCTGACCAATGTGCTCGACGCTCATGTCAGCCGCGACCCGGAACTGGCCCTCTCGATCTGGCAGCGCGATCAGGATCTCGACGAGGTCTATAACGCCATCTTCCGCGAGATCGTCTCCTATATGATCGAGGACCCGCGCGTCGTCGGCCATGGCTCGCAGCTTCTGTTCATCGCCAAGAACCTGGAGCGGATCGGCGATCACACCACCCATATCGCAGATGCCGTTTACTATATCTGCGAAGGCGAGCCGCTGCCGGATGATCGCCCCAAGGGCGGCCCGGTCGGGCTCGGGATTGACTAAGAGAGAGGACCGGGTCCATGCCCAACATTGTTGTGGTCGAGGATGAAGATGCGCTGAGCCATCTTCTCAGCTACAATCTTGGCAAAGAAGGCTTCGATGTGCACACCGTGGCCGATGGGGACGAAGCCCTGATCGCGATTGACGAGGAGCGCCCCGATCTGGTGCTTCTCGACTGGATGCTCCCCAATGTCTCCGGCATCGAGATTTGCCGCCAGATCCGCGCCCGCAGCGACATGAAAGAGTTGCCCGTCATCATGATGACCGCGCGCGGCGAGGAGGAGGACCGCATCCGCGGGCTGGAACTCGGGGCCGATGATTACGTCACCAAACCCTTCTCCATGTCCGAACTGGTCGCCCGCATCCGCGCCGTGCTGCGCCGCTCTCGCCCGTCCGTGGCGAGCGACGTGGCGACCTTCTCCGATATCATCCTCGACCGCGAAACCCGCCGGGTGAAGCGCAGCGGGCGGGACATCCATCTCGGTCCGACCGAGTTTCGCCTGCTCAATGTGCTGATGGAGCGGCCTGGCCGCGTCTATTCGCGCGAGCAGCTTCTCGACCGGGTCTGGGGCAACGATGTTTACGTCGAAATCCGCACCGTCGATGTGCATGTCGGACGGCTCCGCAAGGCGCTCAACAAACGCGGCGAGCGCGACCCGATCCGCACCGTCCGCTCCTCCGGCTACGCGCTGGACGAGACCTATCAGGCGAATTGACGGTGGGGCAGGGCGCGCCGCCGCGCCCGACCCTTTCCCTGATCAGGGTTGAAGCGCGGCGATCAGCCCCTTGAGATCCCGCTGGCGTGAGACAATCGGCGCGGCGGGGTCGTAGGTGAAAGTCTCATCGCTGAAAAGGCCGGGAAACAGGAACGCCAATTCGTCATGCGCCTCTCGGGACAGGGTTTTCAGAAACTCCTTGCCCAGAAGCAGCGTCTCCGTCCACGCGCCATTGCTGTTCACCAGACTGTGACGGTCTAGAAGAAGGTGGAAATAATCCACGGCCTCGCAACTGTCATCTACCGTGATACCGGGCAGGCCAACCAGCTTTTTGGCGGGCACGAGAATTTCGCCCTTCCCGACATGTTTTCGCACAGCGGCAGAAGCCAGCCGCACCCGGTGCTGCGGCGAGACCACGAGGTCCTGCGCAGGGCTATTCGCGCCAAGCGCGCCTTTGGCGATGCGGATTGGTCGCATCTTCGGGAGAGCATTCAGCGTGTCCGCCGAAAGTTTGCGCGATGCAATCCAGCGGACAGGTTCGAAATGCCCGTTCATCGTCAGCACCTTATCGCCGATCTTTAATGTCTCGACCGCACGCGGCCCCTGATCCGTTTCGATCATCGTGCCGCGGGTGAAGCAGGGCGGCGGCAGGGTCTCGTAAGGGATGGGGTTCGGCTGTGCCCTTTCGGTCAGGCGCAAACTGGCACCATCCGGCGGCTTGATTCCATCCCGCCAGATATAGAAATCGGTCGGCGTCGCCTGACCGGAACTCGTCGTGTTCACACTGCCTGTATAGACTGTATAGGACGTTCCTGTCGCCTGATCGACAAAGGTCATCTGCCCGGTCGGGACAAGGCGGGTGCCGGCGGAATAGGTTGTGCCATTGATCGTTGCGGGGTTGGTCAGCGTTTGTTGCGAGCCGTCACCCTCACCAAACGCGCTGTCATTATCCGTGATCGTGACAGCATATGACGAACCTGAAGTATAGGTATAGATCTGGCCGACCGACGCCTCAGGAAGGCCGTCGCCAGCCTCATCAATCGTAGGTCCGGGATTGGTGCCGCCCGAAACCCAGGTAAAAACATTCGGTGAATCAATCAACCCGCCAAAAGAATAGTCAGGCATGGCGGTTTACTCCATTTATCAACATCATAGCACATTCAGTAAGCATACGCACAGATTAAGTGTGTCAACCTGAGTCGTCCAGTGGCAAAACGATACTAGATAACATTTTCTTAATGAGAGGTTAACAATCGGTGCCGTCCTTAAGAAAGCTGAGGAAGCGGTAAACGGATTGACAGGGCGGGGCGTTCGCCGTCTCTTTCGCCCATGACACGGATCCTCATCTGCCCCGGCTATACCGGCTCCGGCCCGCGCCACTGGCAGAGCCATTGGGAGACCCGTTTGGGCGCGGCCCGCCTCACCGTCCCGGATTTCGACCAGCCTGACCTTGGCGACTGGAAAATGGCCCTTGCAGCCGCGCTTGCGGAGGGCCCGGCGGTGATCGTGGCCCATAGTCTCGCCTGTCATCTGGTCGCTCATGCGGCGGATCTGCCGGGGATCAAAGCCGCCTTTCTCGTCGCGCCGCCTGCGCCGGACGGGGCGGATTTCCCGGACGCGGCGGAGAGTTTCCTTCCGGTCCCGCAAACGCCGCTTCCCTTCCCGTCGCTGATCGTCGCCAGCCAGAATGACCCTTACGATCCAACGGGTTGGGCGCAAGACGCCGCGCAGGCTTGGGGCGCAGGCTATCTCCCGCTCGGCGCGTTTGGCCATATCAACGGCGACAGCGGGGTGGGGGACTGGCAGACGGGCCGCCGCATCCTGACGGGCTTTCTCGCCGGAGCCGGGATCGCCCTGCCGGACGGGCTGTTCAGCAACCCGCCGGAAATGGCTGAACCCGTCCACGCCGCCTGCCATTGCGGCGCGGTGCATCTGCGCTTCCCGACGCTCGACCTCGCCTCCGCCCGCCGCTGCGACTGCTCTTACTGCCGCCGCCGCGCTGCGATTGCGGTGAGCGTGCCGGTGGGTCAGCTGGAGGTCGAGGGGGCGGACAATCTCAGCCTCTACACATGGAACACCGGCACGGCGAAGCATTATTTCTGCAAGACATGCGGGATTTACACCCACCATCAACGGCGCTCGAACCCGAATGAATTCGGGGTTAACGCCGCCTGTATCGACGGGCTGAACCCGCGCGATCTCGGCGAAGTGCCTTGGGCGGATGGCGCCGACCACATCTCCGACCGGACACGCTAAGGGGCGCCGCAGCGCCCCTTTTCCGTCACAAATTCAAGCCCCGAGACACCAGCGCATCACCGCCTTTTGCGCGTGCAGCCGGTTCTCCGCCTCGTCCCAGATCACCGATTGCGGGCCGTCCATCACCGCATCCGTGACCTCTTCATTGCGATGCGCGGGCAGGCAATGCATGAAGAGCGCGTCGTCCTTGGCTTGGGCCATCAGCTCTTCATTGACCTGATAGGGGCGAAGCTGATTGTGCCGCCGCTCGCGGGTGGACATCGGATCGTGCATGGAGACCCAGGTATCGGTCACGACGAGATCCGCGCCGCTGGCCGCCTTGGCCGGGTCGCGCTCGATGGTGACATTGGAGCCCGCACTTTGCGCCTCCTTCACAAACACATCCTCCGGGTCGAGCGTCTCCGGCCCGCAGAAGGTGAAGTCGAACCCCAGTTTGCCCGCCGCGTGGATGAAGCTGGCGCAGACATTGTTGCCGTCACCCATCCATGTGACCTTCTTGCCCGCGATCGGCCCGCGATGTTCGCTATAGGTCTGTAAATCCGCCATAATCTGGCAAGGATGGGTGCGGTTGGTGAGGCCATTGATGACCGGGACGGACGCATATTCGGCCATTTCCAGCAGCGTGCTTTCCTCGAAACAGCGGATCATGATGAGGTCCACATAGCGCGAGAGAACGCGGGCGGTGTCCGCAATCGTCTCGCCATGGCCGAGTTGGAGATCGTTGCCGGAGAGGACCATCGTCTCCGCCCCCATCTGGCGCGCGCCGAGATCGAAGGAAATGCGCGTCCGGGTGGAGGGTTTTTCGAAAATCAGCGCGACCATCTTGCCGTCCAGCGGCTTTTCCGCATCCGGGAACGCTTTGCCGCCTTGCGGGCGGGCCGCCTTGATCCGCGCCGCTTCGGAGAGCATGGTTTGCAGCTCATTGGTGTCCGTCGAATTGATGTCGAGAAAATGCCGCATCATGCGTCCTCCAGCGCGGTGGCGGCGGTCTCCAGCCGTTCCAGCGCGTCGTTGATATCGTCTTCGGTGATGTTGAGCGGGGGCAGGAGCCGGACCACATTGTCGCCGCCGGGCACGGTGAGCAGACCCGCCTCGCGGGCGGCATTCACCACATCGCCATTCGGCAGGACGCATTTGAGGCCGATCATCAGACCCGCGCCGCGGACCGCGCTGAACACGCCGGGGTGACTATCCACCAGCCCTTCGAGTTTTTGCCGCAGGGTGCCGGATATTCTCTGCACATGCTGTAAAAACTCTGCAGTGTTGACTTCTTCCATCACCGCGTTGCCAATCGCACAGGCAAGCGGGTTGCCGCCATAGGTGGAGCCATGGGTGCCCGCGGTCATGCCAACCGCCGCCGCCTCGGTCGCGAGGCACGCGCCCAAGGGGAAGCCCCCGCCGATGCCTTTGGCGATGGACATGATGTCCGGGGTCACGCCGGTCCATTCATAGGCGAAGAGCTTGCCCGTCCGGCCCATGCCGCACTGGATCTCGTCGAAGATCAGCAAGAGGCCGTGGTCGTCGCAAAGCTGGCGCATGAGGCGCAGGAAACTGTCCGGCACGGGCTGGATGCCGCTTTCGCCCTGAATGGGCTCGATCATCAGCGCGGCGGTTTTGTCCGTGACGGCGGCGCGGAGGGCGTCCTCGTCGCCGGTCTCGACATGGACGAAGCCGGGCAGACGCGGGCCGAACCCTTCGAGATGTTTCTCATTGCCCGCCGCCGAGATCATGCCGAGCGTCCGGCCATGAAACGCGCCGGAGAAGGTGATGATCTCATCGCGGCCGGTGCCATGGACCGCGTGATATTTCCGCGCCATCTTGACGGCACATTCCGTCGCCTCGGTGCCGGAATTGGTGAAGAACACCGTGTCCGCGAAGGTCGCCTCGGTCAGCGCTTCGGCAAGCTGCTCCTGACCCGGCACCTCATAGAGATTGGAAACATGCCACAGCTTCTCGCCCTGCGTTTTCAGGGTCTCGACGAGTTTGGGATGGGAATGGCCGAGCACATTCACCGCGATCCCGGCCCCGAAATCGAGAAAGCGTCGCCCCTGCTCATCCTCAAGCCAAGGGCCCTGCCCACGGACGAAACGCAGCTTCGCCCGGCTATAGGATGGAAGAACGGGGGTGATCACGGTGCTGTCTCCTCTGGGATGAAATAAAAAGCCCCGCAGGAGTTGCGGGGCTTGCAGGTTTGCGCGGGCGCGCGGAAGTGTCAATGGTTTTTGGGGGGGCCTACATTGCCAAACGATCACTCTAGGCTGATTCACCCGATCTGATTTCGTCAACTTAATTCGCCTTTACTATACTAGCATCGCACCTTAGGTTCGGGGCTGTGAGAAAATTTTAAATAGGGTGCCAGTATATGTGGCCGTTGAATTCGTATAAATCGGTGCTTGAACTTCGGGACTATGCAAAGAAACATAAGCTGAAGCAGACACAAGCTGATATTCGCGGTGCCGTCAAGATTGCTGTAATTGATGACGAAAAATTTCAGCCATTTTCCAATCTTAATTCTTATGGCTATGATATTACTTTATTGCCAGATATATCAAAGATATCTGACATTGTCGGATACGATATAATCTTGTCGGATTTGATGGGTGTTGGCGCTCACTTCGACCAATCCGTAGGTGGTGCGAGTCTTATTAGGGAGATAAAAACAAATTATCCCACCAAGATTGTGATTGCTTATACAGGGGCTAGGGCAAATTCCACCGAAGCAATTGCTGCGAAGGAGTATTGTGATCATTTTTTAAAGAAGGATGCGGACTTAACTGAGTGGTCTGAAATGCTGGACACCTATGTTGAGCAGGTCATAGACCCTTATATCATATGGATAAGTGCAAGGGATGGCTTGCTAGATCAGGAGATTGATCTGAGAGACATCGTCAAATTGGAAGATGCGTATGTTCGTTCCGTGTTGTCGCAGGACGCCGACTTCAAGCGGATGGATGAGGCTATATCAAAGATTAGTCTAAGTGGACATGCGAAAGGTATAATTCAAAGCCTGGTTGCATCAGCAATTTACGATATTTTATTCGCCTAGTATGCTTGCGTTTTTTTCTATAATTAAAGAAATCGATGGTTCATATACGGCTTCTCAAGGTTCTCTTTTTAAGCTTCCTCCCGAACTCTGCGACCCTTATCGTATTGAGCAATATAAGTCGATTTCACGGGACGGGTGGCACCAATCCGAGTTTGGTTACTTGCTCTATCGAAAAACTGATGATCTAGGCCGTACATTCATTTTGCCGGGACTTTTCCTAGAAGATGGTCGCAAGCCCAAGAAGAAGATTTATGGATACAAAGCTCAGAACACCAAGGCAATGATTGAAGACTACTTAAGACAACACATATCCCGCTCGCGGGACCAAAGAGTTCTCGCCGAAGAAAGCACCACAGCTCTTGTGCACGACTTGCGCCATCTGTCGTCCGCGATATACCACTCTGCCGAACAAGCTGAAAGAGCACGTAAAGACAGAGATCATGCTGAGCTTGCGGATAGCTTGAAGACCATTGTCGCTACTCAAACGATGCTAAAAGCGCGCATTGACTATCTGGATTACACAACGGGAGTAGATCGTTTTGAGACTGTTGAGGAAATTCCAGTATACAGCCGAGTAGACAAAGTCGTTAGGTGCTTCAGAGCGACAGCCAAAGACAAGGGAGTTGCGATCAATTTATCGGGTCAATCATATCGTCTTACCAAGGGGCCGAACATCTTGGATATTGTGCCGTACACTATCATCGATAATGCGATCAAATATAGTCCGCCGAACTGCCAAGTTGATGTTGGGGTTTATGATCTTGAAGCGAGTACAGTCGTGTCGATTTCATCCATAGGGCCGATTGTGCATAGTCATGAACGTGAAAAAATTTTCGAAGTCGGTTTTCGTGGCAAGAGTGCATTAGCAGTTCGATCGTCAGGTACGGGTATCGGTCTTTCTGTCGCAAAAGAAATTGTTGAGAAATTTTCAGGAGTGATCGACGTCAAACAAGACGGAGACGCGGTCGACCGTGAGGGTATCAAGTACCTTAATTCGACGTTCACCTTCACTGTTCCATCCGGCGGTGAAGATAAGGTTAGGATGCATCGTTCAAGGCGAAGGCCGAGGCAATATAGACAGAACTAGAGTTTTCGATGATAAGGCGTACTTGGTAGGATCATTCTTCAGCACGGTATCAGAGAAACTTAATTGATGTCTGCGTGCCGCAGTTTTTCATTTTGCGGTCTAATCAGTCTCGTCTCCCTCAACTCTTCAACCGATACCCCCGCTTCATCCACCGCCACGCCAGCGTGGCAAGCGCCGCGCAGATCAGCGTGACAAAAACAAGGCCGAGCCAGGGGTTGGCGTCGGATTGGCCGATGAAGCCGTAGCGGGCGCCGTCGATCACGTAGAAAAACGGGTTGAGGTGGGAGATCGTGCGGAAGGGCTCGGGCAGGATGTTGATTGAGTAGAAGGTGCCGGAGAGGAAGCTCAGCGGGGTGATGACGAAATTGGTGATCGCCGCCATCTGGTCGAATTTGCTGGCGAAAATCCCGCCGAGCAGGCCGAGGAGCGCCATCATGGTGGCGCCGAGCAGGATGAAGAGGATCGCCCAGATCGGGTGACTCGGGACCAGTCCGACAAAGGGGAAGACGATGAGCGCGATCACGACCGCCACGATCACGCCGCGCGCGACCGCGCCGATGGTGTAGCCCGCGACGAGTTCCGCCGCCGAGAGGGGGGGCATGAGCGTGTCGACGATATTGCCCTGCACCTTGGCGATGACCAGCGAGGAGGAGGAGTTGGCGAAGGCGTTCTGGATGACGCTCATCATCAGGATACCGGGGGCCATGAATTGCGCGTAAGGCACGCCGTGGACTTCGCCCCGGTTCGCGCCGAGGGCGAGGGTGAAGACGGTCATGAAGAGTGCCGCCGTGATGACCGGGGCCATGAGGGTCTGCGCCCAGACGGTGGTGAAGCGCCTGATCTCGCGGATCGTGAGCGTTTGCAGGCCGAGCCAGTTGACGCGGCCGAAGCGGCGGGTGCCCATGCCTTGGGCGTGCGGGTCCACAGATGCCATGACGGGTGCTCCTTTTTCGGGCTGCGTCCCTTGTAACCGCTGCATTGAGGGTTACAATAGCATCCTTGAGTTTTCAGGGCGGTCCGGCCAAGGGCAGGGACGGCCCCTTTCGTGAATGGAGACATCATGTCCTGGACAGATGAGCGTGTCGAGACGCTGAAGAAAATGTGGGGCGAGGGCAAGAGCGCGAGCCAGATCGCCAAGGAGCTTGGCGGCGTGACGCGCAATGCGGTGATCGGCAAGGTCCACCGGCTGGGCCTGTCGAACCGCAACACCGATGACGGCAAGGGCGATGCGGCTCCGGCCAAGGCGGCGCCGGCGAAGAAGGCGAAACCGGCGGCCAAGGCGAAGCCGGCCAAGGAGGCCGCGCCGAAGGAAGAGAAGCCCGCCGCCGAGGCCAAGCCGAAGAAAGAGGCGGCCCCGAAGGCCGAACCTGCGGCCAAGGGCGCGCCGGAAGAGAAGGTCGAGGTTGCTGCGCAGCCCTATAAGCGCCCGATCATCACGGCGGGCAAGCCGCTGCCGCCGCAGCCCTCGACCGATGAGATTGACCCCGAGGCGCTGGCAAAGGTGTCGGATCTGGAGAAGCAGGCGCATAAGCTGTCGCTGATGGAGCTGACCGAGCGGACCTGTAAATGGCCGATTGGCGATCCGGCGACGGAGAAATTCTGGTTCTGCGGCCATCCGGCGCAAGCGGGCAAGCCTTACTGCGAGACCCATGTGGCGGTGGCGTTCCAGCCGATGTCCTCGCGCCGGGATCGCCGTCGGTAACTTTAGGGGCTGGCGATAAGCTTTTGAGATTAGGGGAAGGGCGCGAATGACGCGCCCTTTTTTCGTGCTTTACGCCCCACCCGTGGGCACGCCCGTCCGCTGGCGGCGCATCCCCAAGGTGACGAGCAGCGCGCCCCCGAGGATCATCACCGCGCCGAGGAAGCCCCAGAGGCCGGGATTGTTGCGGAAGATGATGAGGTCGATCCCGAGCGCCCAGACGAGGCCGGAATATTCCAGCGGCGCGAGCAGGGAGACCGGCGCGATTTTCACCGCTTCGGCGGAGAGCACATGGGCCATGCCGCCGAGGGTCCCGACCATGACGAGCAGCATCAGATAGGTGCCGCTCAGGGGCTCCCAGCCGAAGGGCCATGTGCAGAGGCCGACGAATGTGGCGGTCACGGCGAAGGACAGCGCGATGGTGGCCGGGCGCTCGGTCCGGGTCATGCGGCGGATATGGATGCGGATGTAAGAGGTGATGCAGGCCATGCTCAGCCCGGCGGCGACGCCGATCAGCGCGCTGTTGCCGGGAAGGGCGAGCGCCTGCCAGAGCATCGCGATCACGCCGCCCATGCCGAGGGAGGTGGCGATGATGATCCGCCGCGTCACCGTCTCGCCGCCGATCAGCGCCGCCAGCGGCAGTGTAAAGACCGGGCCGAGATAGCTCAGCGCCTTGGCATTGGCGACGGGCAGATAGGCGAGCGAGATGAAGGAGCAGGCCATCGCTCCGGCTCCGAGCAGCCCGCGAATGATGTGGAGTTTGGGATGATTCGTATGCAGCGCCGCCGGAAGCTGCCCGCGCGCCCACATATAGGCGACGATCACCGGCAGGGACGCGAAGGAGCGCCAGAAGATCACCTGACCGATGGGCACCTCTTGCGTGACGTAATGCACCAGCGCCGACATGACCGTGATGAAAAAGGTCGCGACAAGAAACAGGATGGCGGCGCGAGGGGACAGCATGAGAGTCTCCGATGACTATATGTGAGCGCTAACACAGGGCTCGACGAGAGGCAAGCCGGACGGCGGAAGAGGTGGCTTTTCGGCGTTAAACCGTTAATAAACCTTTAAATAAGCGCAATAAAAGCTTAACAAATCCGAATTTTGCACGGGTTTTGATCACTTTTGAGTAAAATGCTTACCGTTACGTGAGGTCGTCCCTTGAAACCTGGACCGATAGAGACAAACTTATGTTAGCGCCTCGGGGACCTGCGATGTATCCCACCCACCACACCACCACCATCTCGCAGATTCACGAGGCGTTGCCTTCTTTTCATCGGCACTTTAAGGACCTTGTTTTTGCGCGGCGCGTGAACAGGTTATAGGCTCGCTTTCATCGCGGGCGGTCGCTGCTCCCCCGTCAGCTATTCGACATAAAGAGGCCGTCCATGAGCCAAGCCCGTTTCACCACCGGTTCCACCATGCGTCATGTCATGGTGATGACCCTCACCGGCTCGATCGGGCTGATGTTTACCTTCCTTGTGGACGCGGCGACGCTGTTCTGGGTTGGCCAGCTTCAGGATGAGGTGCTGATCGCGGCGCTCGGCTATGCGGGCGCGGTGCAGTTTTTCACCGTATCTTCCGGGATTGGCCTGATGATCGGGGCGCTGACGCTGGTGAGCCGCGCGCTCGGACAGGGCAAGCGCGACGAGGCGCGGCGCACGGCGACGGTGGCGATGATCCTGACGATGCTGGTGCAGGCGGTGGTGGCGGGCCTCGTGGTCGTCAACCGCGATGCGCTGCTTGGGCTTTTTGGGGCGAGCGGCGCGGCGGCGGAGGCGGCGTCGCATTTCCTGCTCATCACCGTGCCGTCGCTCCCCATCATGGCTGTCGGGATGACCGCCAGCGCCGTTTTGCGCGCCGAGGGCGATGCGACGGGGGCGATGTATACCACGCTCATCATGGGCGCGACGGCGATGGTTCTCGATCCGCTGCTGATCATTTACCTCGATCTCGGGATCATCGGCGCGGCGGTCGCCATGGTGATCTCCCGCTCAACGAGCGTGTTTGTCGGCCTCTGGCTGGTGGTGCGCAAACATGATTTGGCCGCCAAGCCGCGGCTTGGGGACTTCGCGCCCGTACTGCGCCCTTATTTCGTGATCGCGGGACCGGCGCTGCTCACGCAAATGTCCACCCCCTTCGGCAATGCGGTGTTGACCCGCGCCGTGGCCGAATTTGGCGACAGCGCCGTCGCGGGCTGGACCGTGGTGCTGCGCCTGACAACCCTCGCCTTTGGCGGCATTTTCGCCCTTTCCGGCGCGATTGGCGGCATCGTCGGGCAAAACTATGGCGCGGCGCTGATGGAGCGGGTGCGCTCCACCTATCGCGACGCGCTGATCTTCGCGGCCTGCTACACGTTGATCGCCTGGGCGATCATGGCGAGCATTACCCCTTGGATCGTCAGTATTTTCCACCTCTCGGGCGAGGGCGCGGAGGTGCTGAGGGCCTTCACCCATATCGGCGCGGGCGGGTTCATCTTCGTCGGCGCGCTCTTCTGCTCCAACGCCGCGTTCAACACGCTGGGCCGCCCGCTCTTCTCCACCGCCGCGAACTGGTTCCGCGACGGCATCCTGATGGCTCCGGCGGTCGCCGCCATGACCGCCTGGTTCGCCGCGCCGGGCGCGGTTTACGGACAGGCGATTGCAGGCGGGCTCGCCGGGCTGGTGGCAGCGCTCTGGGGGTGGCACTATATAAACAATCTGGAAGCGCCGGTGGCGGCCGATCCCGAAGGATCGCATAGCTACGCCCCGACGGTGTCTGCAGGCAAGGCCGCAGCGGCACTCCCGCTCGGCCATGGCAAAAAGGAGGCCTGATATGCTCTTTGGACTGAACGACAAATCGACCATGGTGGACCCGGCGAACGCGCTCGATGGCCGCGACCACCCGATCCCGACCGCCGAGACCCATTATGTCAATGGCCGCAACCTCAAGGATGTGCCTGAAGGGATGGAGGAAATTTTCCTCGGCATGGGCTGTTTCTGGGGCGTCGAGCGGCTGTTTTGGGATGTGCCCGGCGTCTATGTGACCGCCGTGGGCTATGGCGCCGGCTTTACGCCGAACCCGACTTACGAGGAAGTCTGCACCGGCAAGACCGGCCATAACGAGCTGGTCCGCGTGGTCTATGATCCGGCGAAAACGGAGATCGAGACGCTGCTGAAAATCTTCTGGGAAGAGCATGACCCGACCCAGGGGATGCGGCAGGGCAATGACCGCGGCACGCAATATCGCAGCGGCATTTACACGACGACCGAGGCGCAGGCCGAAGCCGCCACGGCGAGCCGCGACGCCTATCAAGCGCGGCTCGATGCGGCTGGCAAGGGCGAGATCACGACCGAAATCCTCCCCGCCGGCCCGTTCTATTTCGCCGAGGACTACCACCAGCAATATCTGGCGAAGAACCCGAACGGGTATTGCGGGTTGCAGGGGACAGGGTTGAGTTGTCCGATTGGGGTTGGGGTGTGAAAATTAGGTGCTGGCCTCCGGGTCAGCACTATCCGCGTCAAAGGCACGGATTTTCATAAGATACTTTTGGCACAAACGCCTAAGCAGCAACTGGCTTTCTTGCTGCTCATGTCCCGGGATATTCGATCCCAAAGGGCTATTGTACTCATGGTCTATGATCATCATCCACTGAGTTGTGATCAAGCCATCCTCTGATGACACGTCGACTTCATCATCATTAGTATTTCGAACATTGAACGCTTTATAGATGTCGTTGATCTCCAGTCGTCCCTCTATGGCTTTCTTAAAGGCATCTGGGGCAACCACATTGAGTATGGCCAGTTCGGTAACGATGGTGACGCTATAGTCAGGATCATTAGCGAGCTTAGAAGGAATAAGCGCGAGCTTTGTCAGTATTCGCTCTATGTCTCGAAGCGTAAGGGTTTCGGCGAAGGAAGAACGGTCGATGCAACGCAGCGCGGCACGGGTCCTCTCTTTGTCGATCTCCATTTTTTCAGCCATCTTGCCAAAATATTCTGGACCCATCAGATTACCATTTGATCCTCTTTTGGGAAGCAGCATTCCTACATTCACAAACTTCGCCAGATACTTCTGCGCGTCCGTTCCGGCGCCATACCGCGCCCGCACGCTGTTTGCGAGTTCCTCAAGATTGACGCCAAGGACGAAATGGACATTCGGCACGTCGAAGAAATGTTTGATCGTTTCCAGAACCGAGAGCGCATAGTCAGGGCGGCAGCGGTCCAACTCGTCGATGGCAATGACGAGTTTCTGGGCTTCGCCGCCTTCGTCTTTGGGCTTGGTCAACTTCTCTAGCGTATTGCGAAATTGCTCCATTGCATCTTTCTGAGCAGTCTGCTGCGCCCAGAGTTTGTCCAGCGCCTTCTGGGCTTCATCACTTGTCGCACTAACGGCTTCGTTGGCGGCGGCGGTCGCGACCTCAGATAGTTGAAAAGCCGCAGGCAAAAGTCCCGCTGAAGCGACATTCAATCCTGCCGAAGCCGCAGCTAGGCCAACCCGCATCGCAGGTCTTTTAAGCTTGTGGAAAAGCTTTTTTGCGTTGTCGGATACGATCGGCTGCGCTGTCTCCGGCTCCAAGAACCGCTCGACGATCACCTGCGTCAGCGACAACAGCGGCGTATCCGCATAGTCATGGCGAAAGGCGTCGAAATAGACGGGTTCGGCTTTCGTTTTCTCATCCTTCAAATGCTGACCCACCCAACATTTCAGAAAGACGCTTTTCCCGCTGCCCCAAGGGCCGTCGAGGGCGATGACCATGGGGTCTTCGATGCGTTCGACGAGATTGGAGAGTTGGGTGGACAGCTCTGTGCGATCCAGCAGGTCGTGCTTTTCGAAGCCGTCTTCGTAGAGGGTGATGTCGGGTTGGGGAACAATATATTTCATATGGGCACTCTGGCGCGCGCATCGCGGTTTATCAATTCTTGACCGGACCTCTCCCGCAGGGTAGCGCAAGCGGCAAAGGAGCTTGCCGATGCCCGTGACTTATGCCGCCATTACGACCCTCAATGATGAAGAGAGCGCCGCGCGTTTGGCGGATGCGATGGAGGCGCTGTATCCGGAGCCGATCGGGATTGCGCATACGCTGATCGAGGACGGTTCGGAGCGTTGGCAGGTGGGCGGTTATTTCGATGAAAAGCCGGATCTGGCGGGGCTGGCGCTGCTGGCGTCGATCCATGACGCGCCGGATTTCATTCTCTCCGAGGTGCCCGAAACCGATTGGGTGGCGCAGGTGCGGCGGGAGCTCACGCCCATCGAGGCGGGGCGGTTTTTCCTTTACGGCTCGCATGATGCGGACAAGCTGCCCGAGGGCAGGGTCGGGCTCGCGATTGAGGCGGCGATGGCGTTTGGCACGGGGCATCACGGGACGACGCAGGGCTGTCTGATCGCGCTCGACAAGCTGGCGAGCGGCGGGTTTGCGCCGTCTTCCGTGGCCGATATCGGCTGCGGCACGGCGGTTCTGGCGATGGGGGCGGCGAAGCTTTGGGATGTGCCGACCCTCGCAAGCGATATCGACGAGGTGGCGACGGACACGGCCCGCGCGAATATCGAGCATAACGGGCTTGGCGGGAAGATCACGGTCGTCACCGCGCCGGGCTTTGCGGATGACGCGATCCACGCCGCCGCGCCGTTTGAGTTGATTTTTGCCAATATTCTCAAGGCCCCGCTGATCGCGCTCGCGCCGGATATGGCGCGCCATATCACGCCGGGCGGCGTTGCGATCCTCTCGGGGCTGCTGTCACGGCAGGCCGATGATGTGCTGGAGGCCTATCAGGCCGAGGGCTTCACCGAGACGGCGCGCGAACAGATTGAGGATTGGGTGACGCTCACGCTTAAAAAGGGCTGATCGCGAGCCTAGGCAACGTTCCTGCTTTGTGCTAATCCTTTGAAAAAATCCCGGTGGGTCGCGCGAGATCGCACTGGCGGATAACTGGGGGATAAGAGGAGCAGGATGCGCATTATCGGGATTGATCCGGGGCTTCGCCGTATGGGCTGGGGCATTGTCGATGTGGCGGGCGCGAAATGCAGCCATGTCGCCAATGGGGTCTGCACGTCGGAGGGCAGCGAGGATCTGGCGCTGCGGCTTCTCTCGCTTTACCGGCAACTCTCGGATGTGATTGCGCGGTTTGCGCCGACCTTGGCGGCGGTGGAGCAGACTTTCGTGAACAAGGATGCGGTTGGAACGCTCAAGCTGGGGCAGGCGCGCGGGATTGCGCTGCTTGCGCCCGCCGAGGCGGGGCTCCCGATTGGGGAATATGCGCCGAATGCGGTGAAGAAAACCGTGGTCGGGGTTGGCCATGCGGAGAAAGCGCAGGTCGATCACATGGTGCGGATGCAGCTTCCGGGCGTGGAGATTGCCGGGCCGGACGCCGCCGACGCGCTGGCGATTGCGCTCTGCCATGCGCATCACGCGCGGTTTTCGGGGCGGCTCGATGCGGCGATCAGCAAGGCGAGGGCGAAGGCATGATCGGCAAGCTCACCGGACGGGTGGATTACAAGGGCGCGGATCATGTGCTGCTCGATGTGAATGGCGTGGGCTATCAGGTCTATTGCAATGAGCGCGTGCTGGCGATGCTCCCGGCCAAGGGTGGGATGGCGGCGCTCTATACGGAGCTTTTGGTGCGTGAGGATCTGTTGCAGTTGTTTGGCTTCCCGACGCTGGTGGAGCGCGAGTGGCACCGTTTGTTGACTTCGGTTCAGGGGGTTGGGGCCAAGGCGGCGATGGCGGTCTTGGGCACGCTCGGGCCGGAGGCGACGGGCCGGGCGATCCTTCTGGGCGATGCGACGGCGATCAAGGCCGCGCCGGGGATCGGGCCGAAGATCGCGCAGCGGATTGTGCATGAACTCGCGGGCAAGGCCCCGCAGGTGATGGCGATGGGCGGCGAAGCCAGCGCGGCGGCGTCCGCCCCGGTCATCGAGACCGGGTCCGCCGCCAGCGGCCCCGCACCGGCTGCGCTTGTGGAAACGCCCGCGCCGGCCGCTGCGCAGCCTGCGGGGGCGGCGGCTTCCGAGGCGCTCTCGGCCTTGGTTAATCTTGGCTATGGGCAGGGCGAGGCCGCGGGAGCGATTGCCCGTGTGCAGGGTGAGGGCGATGACACCGGAACGCTTATTCGCAAGGCGCTCAAAGCGCTGGCGCCGGAGGCATGATGGACACCGAAGACACGATCCGCGCCGAACGCTTGCCCGAAGATGAGACGCCCGAAGGCGGCGTGGCGCTGCGCCCGCAAAGCCTTGACGAGTTCACCGGACAGGCCGAGGCGCGGGCGAATTTGCGGGTCTTTATCGAGGCGGCGAAAAAGCGCGGCACGGCGATGGATCACACGCTGTTTTACGGCCCGCCGGGTTTGGGGAAAACGACGCTGGCGCAGATCATGGCGCGGGAGCTGGGGGTGAATTTTCGCATGACCTCCGGCCCGGTTCTGGCGCGGGCGGGGGATCTCGCGGCGATCCTGACCAATCTCGACGCGCGGGATGTGCTGTTTATTGACGAGATTCACCGGATGAATCCAGCGGTGGAAGAGGTGCTGTATCCGGCGATGGAGGATTTTGAGCTGGATCTGGTGATCGGCGAGGGCCCGGCGGCGCGGACGGTGCGGATTGATCTGCAACCTTTCACGCTGGTGGGGGCGACGACGCGGCTTGGCTTGCTCACCACACCGTTGCGCGACCGGTTCGGGATCCCGACGCGGCTGGAATTTTACACCACAGAAGAACTCATCAAGATCGTGCGGCGCGGCGCGGATCTGATGGGGGCGGAAGCGTCGGACAATGGCGCATCGGAGATCGCGCGGCGGGCGCGCGGCACGCCCCGGATTGCCGGGCGGCTCCTGCGCAGGGTGGTTGATTTTGCGCAAGTGGAAGGGGACGGGACGATCACCCGCGAGCTGGCCGATATGGCGCTGACGCGGCTTGGCGTCGATGACCTTGGCCTTGATAGCGCCGACCGGCGTTACCTTAGTATGCTCGCCGAAAATTATGGCGGCGGGCCTGTCGGGGTGGAAACCATCGCCGCCGCGCTCTCGGAGTCGCGGGACGCGATTGAGGAGGTGATCGAGCCTTTCCTCTTGCAACAGGGGCTGATTGCGCGCACACCGCGCGGACGGATGCTCGCGCGCAAGGCTTGGCAACATCTGGGGCTTGAGGCACCGCGCGAGGGCAATGATTTGTTCGGCGATCTTTGAGGTTTATCATGGTGCATGAATATCCCGTCCGCATTTACTATCAGGACACCGATGTGGGCGGTGTCACCTATCACGGGCGCTATATCGACTTCATGGAGCGGGCGCGGACCGAAATGCTCCGCGATCTGGGCGTCTGGGACAAGGCGGATCAGGCTCCCTTTGCCGTGCGCCATATGGAAATGGATTATTACCTGCCCGCGAAACTCGACGATCACCTCATCGTGACGAGCGAGGTCACCAAGGTGGGCGGGGCGTCGATCACCTTCAAGCAGGAGGTGCTGAAAGACGGTAACCTCTTGTTTTCCTGTATGTTGACGCTGGTGCATCTCAATGAAGAGTTCCGCCCGGTGCGGGTGCCTGACAAATTGCGCACAGTGCTGTCATCCGGCCTTGCAGCCGATTGAACGCGCTGCGCATTAGCGTTATTTTAGGACCAATCGCGCATCGGCCGATAAAACCGGGCGCAGTGTAATAATGCGGGGCGCACCCGCCGGAGAGAGCAGTTTATGGCCATTGCCGCTATCCTTCCCGCCCAAGCGGCGGATTTCTCGATGTTGTCCCTGTTCATGCAGGCCGGTCTTGTCGTCAAAATCGTCATTGGCTTGCTGATCATCGCCTCGGTCGTGAGCTGGGGCATTATCCTGCAAAAATATATTGTTCTGGGCCGGGTGTCGGGTCAGACGCGCCGGTTTGAGGATGCGTTCTGGTCGGGTGATCCGCTGGACGAGATTTACGACCGTCTGGGCCGCGATCCGAACACCGCCGCCGAGCGCGTGTTCTCGGCGGGCATGGGCGAGTGGCGCAAGAGCTATGACGAGGGGGGGCGGATCATATCGGGCGCGGAGACGCGGATCGACCGGGCGATGGACCTTGCGATCAACCGCGAATCCGAGCGCATGAGCGGCGATCTTCCGGTGCTGGCGACCATTGGTTCGGTCGCGCCCTTTGTGGGCCTTTTCGGGACCGTCTGGGGCATCAAGACCGCCTTTGGTGATATTGCGGGCGAGCAGAGCACCAACCTCGCCGTCGTCGCGCCCGGGATTGCCGAGGCGCTTCTGGCGACCGCGCTTGGCCTTGTGGCCGCGATCCCAGCCGTCATTTTCTACAACCGTCTGTCGACACGCGTCGGCCGGATGGGCGACCGTCTGAACGCGCTGGCCGATGAGTTCGCGCTGATCCTGTCGCGCCAGATTGGCCGCGACGCGCGCGGCGGGCGGACCACGCCGGATCTCGCCGTGGAACGTGAGCGGGACGGGAGCCTCGGCTGATGCCCGGTTTCGATCACACACCGCGGCGCGGGCGCGGGCGGCGACGCCTTCAGCCCATGTCGGAAATCAACGTGACGCCCTTTGTGGACGTGATGCTGGTGCTGCTCATCATCTTCATGGTGGCCGCGCCGATGCTCTCGACCGGGGTGCCGGTGGAATTGCCGCAATCGGCGGCGGGTGCGATGGATGAGCCTGCGGGCCCGCCGCTCACCGTGACGCTGCGCGATGATGGCGGCGTGATGATCGGCGAGGATGAAGTCTCGCGGGACAGTCTCGTCACGCGGATCGAAGAGGTCACCGGCGGCAACCCTGAGCGGATCTTCCTGCGCGCGCCGGCGGCGGCGTCCTATGCGGATGTGATGCAGCTCATGGGGGCGCTCAATGCGGGCGGCTTCACCGATATCGGCCTTGTGACCGCGCCCGGCGGCCCTGATCTCAGGGGGCAATAGCCCAATGAATACCGGCTTCAAGCTTTCCATATTCGGGCATATCGCCCTGCTTTTGCTCGCGCTTTTCACGATCCCCGTGTTTGTGCCCGACCAGTTTCGCGGTATTGAGCCGGTGACGGATGTGGAGTTCATCACCGAGGAGCAGCTTGCGCAGATGCAGGCGGTTGCCGGTGCGGGCGGCGGCACGGAAGCCGGGGCCGGTGACGGTAACGAGGAAGGCGCCGCTGGCGACGCCGAAGAGGACAGCGCCGAGGCGGGCGAGGCGGAAGCTGCGGCTGCGCAGGCGGCAGAGGAACAGCAGGCTGCTGAAGAGGCGGAAGCCGCAAGATTGGCCGCGGAAGAGGCTGCGGCAGCAGAAGCCGCCGCCGAGGCAGAGCGCCAAGCAGCAGCGGAAGAAGCCGCGCAGGCGGAGGCTGAACGTCAGGCGGCGGAAGCGGCGGCGCAGGCCGAAGCGGAGCGCCAAGCGGCAGAGGCCGCGGCGCAGGCGGAAGCGGAGCGCCTGGCAGCGGAAGAGGCCGCAGCGGCAGAAGCAGCAGCGTTGGCAGAGCAGCAGGCGGCTGAGGAAGCTGCGCGTCAGGCAGCGGAAGAAGAGGCCGCGCGGCAGGCTGCTGAGGCCGCCGCAGAAGCGGAACGTCAGGCGGCAGCAGAAGAAGCGGCGCGTGCGGAAGCGGAGGCTGCGGCTCAAGCGGAAGCCGAGCGTCAGGCCGCAGAGGCGGCTGCGCAGGCAGAGGCGGAACGTCAAGCTGCGGAAGCCGCTGCGCAGGCCGAAGCAGAGAGACAAGCGGCGGAAGCAGCCGAAGCTGAGCGCCTAGCGGCGGAGCAGGCCGCAGCAGCAGAAGCGGCGGCTGAGGCGGAACGTCAGGCGGCGGCACAGGCCGAAGCCGAGCGGCAAGCGGCAGAGCAGGCGGAGGCCGAGCGTTTGGCGGCGGAGGCGGCGGCGCAAGCGGCAGCGGATGCGGAAGCCGCAGCGCAGGCCGAGGCGGCGCGTCAGGCGGAGATTGATGCGGAAAATGCCCGCGTGGTGGCCGCTGAGGAGGCCGCACGTTTGGAGGCGGAGCGGGCCGAGCAGGCCGCGCGTTTGGCCGAGCAGCAGGCGCTCGCCGCAGAAGAAGCCGAGCGGGCGCGACTGGCCGCAGAGGAAGCCGCGCGCCGTCAGGCCGAGGAAGAGGCCGCGTTACAAGCCGCGGATGACGAGGCGCGGGCGCTGTCCGATCAATTGTCGCTGGAAGATGTGATTGCCAATGAGGTCGCGCAAAATCTGGGCGAGGCGGATGCGGCGGAGGCCAAGCGGCTGGCTAAGGAAGCGCAGGCCGAGGCGCTGCGGCAAGAGGCGTTTGAAGAGTTGATCAGCGATACGACGGTGAGCGGCGATGATCTGACCAAGAGCCTCGCCAAGCTGGGCGTTGGCGCGTCGCAGGGTGAACCCGGCGAGGGCGCGAGCGGCGAGGCTGGTCAGGGTGAGGGCGGCGAAGGCGCGGGTGGTCTCAACGGTGAGGAGCGCGCGGGTCTGGCCGATCTGATTGGTCAGTGTTCTGTCGTCCCGGCGGATGTTCGAGAATTTCCCGGCGCTTATGCGACGATTGAGGTGACGCTTGATGAGGATCGGCAGTTGGTGGGCATCCCGGAACTGATTGAGCCGGAACTGACGGATCCCGGCACGGCGCTGCTCTATCGCGCCGCAGTGAACGCGATCCAGAGCTGCCCGCCCGACTTTTTCCTCGACGAGCGGTTTGAGAACTGGCGCAATTTCCAGATCACCTACGCGCCGCAATTTAGCAATTAACCATTCGTGACACTGAAAGCACAGTGACTGCGTCATCGCGGTCACGGCGGGCGGCGCGCATTGCTATGTGGCCGGATCTGCGGCAGAAATAAGGCTGGTCAGGGGAGCAATCATGGATATTTCGCGCAAAGTGACGGCATGGGCGGCATCGGGCATTTGGCTCTTTTGCGCCGGAACGGCGCTGGCGCAGAGCGAGTCCGTGGAGGCCCGGTTACAGGCGCTGGAAATCCGCGGCGTGGCGGAGCTGAATGCGCTGACCTCTCTTGAAAACGACATTATGGCGCTCCCCGAAGGCGAAGAGCGCGCGGCTTTGGCGGCGCGGTTCGAGGCGCTCGAAGGGGCGGCGTTCGCGTCGATCACACCGCGCCCGCGTCCCGCGACGATAGAAGAGGGCAGCGTCAGCGAGGAAGATCTGCCGGACGAGACGGCGCTTCTGGAACGTGCGCTGGCGTCTTACGAGAGCGGCGACACGGCGCAGGCAGCGGCGCGGCTCACGGCTTTCCGCGCGGCCTATCCCGAAAGCGCCGCCTATGGTGAAGCCAGCTATTATCTTGGTCTTGCAGAAAAATCGCGGGGCCGCACCCGCGAGGCTGCACAGGCGTTTCTAGATTATCTGACCGCCAGCCCGCAGGGTGACCGCGCGCCCGAAGCGACGCTGGAGCTTGGCAATGCGCTGGCCGGGATCGGCAAGAACGAGGCGGCTTGCGCCAGTTTCAACGCGCTCCGCAACCGGTTTGCGGAGGCCCCCGAAGCGCAGGCTGCTGCGGCATTGCAGTCCGAACTGGGCTGCTGATGCTCGCCCGCGCGGCGCTTGAGCCGCGCCCGGAGGGGCCGCTGGGGGTGGCCGTCTCTGGTGGCGGCGACTCGATGGCGCTGCTCGATCTGCTTCTCTCTGAAAACATTGCTGTTGAGGTCGCGACCGTCGATCACGGGCTGCGGCCCGAGTCGGCGGCGGAGGCCGCGATGGTCGCGCGGTTTTGCGCCGCGCGCGGTGTGCCGCATGAGACGCTCTATTGGACGTGGGACGGGCAGGGCAATCTTGCCGCTGCTGCGCGCGATGGCCGCCGGGCCGCGCTGGCCGCATGGGCCAAGGCGCGCGGGATCAAGGCGATTGCGCTTGGCCATACGGCGGAGGATCAGGCGGAGACACTGCTGATGAACCTCGCGCGCGGCTCCGGGGTGGACGGGCTGGCGGCGATGCCGCCGCGGCTCAAGCGGGATGGGTTGCTCTGGCTGCGTCCGCTCCTCGGTGCGCGGCGGGCGGAGTTACGCACTTATCTGCAAAGCAAAAACATCACTTGGGCGGATGATCCGGGTAATGACGATCCGGGGCAACGGCGCATCCAGACTCGGCAGGCGATTGCGGCGCTCGATCTTGATGTGCCGCGCCTCGCGCGCACGGCGGCGCGGATGGCTGGCGCGCGCGAGAGCCTGATCTGGGCCGAGGCGGAACTGGCGGCGCGGACCCTCACGCAGCATCCTTTCGGCACGATTACGCTGGACCGCCAAGGGCTTAACGCCGCGCCGCGCGATCTGCGGCAGCGTCTGGTCGCGAGGGTCTTGCGCCATATCAGCGGCGCGGCTTATCGTCCGCGGCTGGAGGATCTGGGCCGGGTGCTTTCGGGTGAGACCCGGCAGACTCTGGGCGGCGTGGTGATTACGCACCGTCCCGAAACCCTCGCCTTTGACCGCGAATTTGCCCATGTGCCGGACCCCGTTCCCGCCGAGACCGGCGCGATCTGGGATGGCCGCTGGCAGTATCTTGGCCCCACCCGGCCCGGCCAACATCTTGCCGCGCTTGGCGAATCCGGCCTCAAGGCGCTCCCGGACTGGCGGGAAAGCGGCGCGAGTCGAATCGCATTGCTGTCCGCGCCCGGTTTGTGGGATACTATAACCCTTGTCGCGGGGCCGATGCCCGCGGCGGAGGCCGAAGAGGGGATTTTCCGCGTGATCTCCCCGGAAATTCATCCCTGACACGGGCGATCGCAATTGAAACCCCCGCGTCAGGTCATATGTTAGGCCCGTATCAAGATTTGTGGCGCTAAGAGGCGTCAGAGTGAAGGGAGCGCGCCCAATGGGGAATGCCAAGAATTTTGCCTTCTGGGCGGTTTTGATCCTGATGGCGGTGGCGCTGTTCAGCCTGTTTGATGGCAACAGCAACGCGACCAACGCCCGCGACATCTCCTATTCCGACTTCATGGAGCAGGTCGATAATGGGGAAGTGCGCGAGGTCACGCTGGATGGCGAGAAGGTGTATTTCCGCACCGAGGGCAACACCGCTTATCGCACGATCCGCCCGCGCGAGGCGGACATCACGGGCGAGCTGCGCGACAAGGGTGTTGCGATCAACGTGAACCCGCAGGAGCAATCGGGCTTTATGGCGACTCTGTCGCTCTGGCTGCCGTTCCTGCTGCTGATCGGTGTGTGGATTTTCTTCATGAACCGGATGCAGGGTGGCGGACGCGGCGGCGCCATGGGCTTTGGCAAGTCGAAAGCCAAGCTGCTGACCGAGAAACATGGCCGCGTCACCTTTGACGATGTGGCGGGGATCGACGAGGCGAAGGACGAGCTGCAAGAGATCGTCGAATTCCTCAAAGACCCGCAGAAATTTGGCCGTCTGGGCGGCAAGATCCCCAAAGGCGCGCTGCTGGTCGGCCCTCCGGGCACGGGTAAAACGCTGCTCGCCCGCGCGATTGCGGGGGAGGCGGGCGTGCCGTTCTTCACCATTTCAGGTTCCGATTTCGTGGAAATGTTTGTCGGTGTGGGTGCGAGCCGTGTCCGCGACATGTTCGAGCAGGCCAAGAAAAACGCGCCCTGTATCGTCTTTATTGATGAGATCGATGCTGTGGGCCGTCACCGGGGTGCCGGTTATGGCGGCGGCAATGACGAGCGCGAGCAGACGCTGAACCAACTGCTGGTCGAGATGGACGGGTTTGAGGCGAATGAGGGCGTGATCCTTCTCGCTGCCACCAACCGCCCGGACGTTCTCGACCCGGCGCTGCTGCGTCCCGGCCGGTTCGACCGTCAGGTGCAGGTGCCGAACCCCGATATCAAGGGCCGCCAGCGGATCCTCGAAGTCCATGCGCGCAAGACGCCGCTCGGCCCCGATGTGGACCTGCGCATCATCGCGCGCGGCACGCCGGGTTTCTCGGGTGCGGATCTCGCCAACCTCGTGAACGAGGCGGCGCTGATGGCCGCGCGGTCGGGCAAGCGCTTCGTCACCATGGAAGATTTCGAGAACGCCAAGGACAAGGTCATGATGGGGGCCGAACGCCGCTCCATGGTCATGACCGAGGACGAGAAAAAGCTGACGGCCTATCACGAGGCGGGCCATGCGATTGTCGGCCTCAACGTGCCGCAACATGACCCGATCCACAAAGCGACGATCATCCCGCGCGGCCGTGCGCTTGGTCTCGTGCTGTCGCTGCCGGAGCGTGACCAGCTTTCGGTGACGCTGACGAAATACAAATCCAAGATCGCGATGGCCATGGGTGGCCGCGTGGCCGAGGAGCTGATTTTCGGCCCGGAAAACATCACGTCGGGCGCGTCTTCGGACATCCAGCAGGTGACGAAAATCGCCCGCGCCATGGTCACGCAGTTCGGCTATTCGGACAAGCTCGGCTATATCAACTATTCCGATGAGCAGCAGAGCTATCTCGGCCCGCAAGGCGGCATGACCACCGCGAGTCAGGATACGCAGCAGATCATCGACGAAGAGGTCCGCAAGCTGGTCGATGAGGGCTATGAGCGCGCGAAAAACATCCTGACCGAGAAAAAGGATGATCTGGAACGTCTCGCGCAGGGGCTTCTGGAATATGAGACCCTGACCGGTGCCGAGATCACCCGCGTCATCAATGGCGAGCCGCCGCGCCCCGGACCGGGCGAGGAAGACGACAGCAGCGGGTCCTCGGGCAGCGGCATTCCCACGGTGCCGAAAACCGGGAAACGCAAGGATAGCGGCGGCGAGGGGGATCTGACCCCGCAGCCGACTGGCTAACCCCAAAACCGCCGGCCTCATCCGCCGGCGGTTTTCTTTTGCGGTTTTGCCCGCGCGCGCTCTTGCGCCCCGCCTCCCCATGGGTATGAAGGGGCAGCATTTGGAGGGACCATGGCCAAGATCATCGACGGGCGCGCCCATGCGAAAAAGCTCAAAGCGCAGGTGAAAGATGCGGTGGACCAGCTCCGCGAAATCCACGGGCTGACGCCGGGTCTTGCGGTGGTTCTGGTCGGCGATGATCCGGCGAGCAGCGTTTACGTCAAATCCAAGGAAAAAGCGGCCAAGGCGGCGGGCATTGCCGGCTCTACCCATATCCTGCCCGCGAGCGCCAGCCGCGAGGAATTGCTGGGCCTCATTGACAAGCTGAACACGGACCCGGCGGTGCATGGCATCCTCGTCCAGCTTCCGCTGCCGTCCCATCTCGATGAAACCGAGATCATCAACGCGATCGCCGTGAAAAAGGATGTGGACGGGTTTCATATCGACAATGCCGGGCGGCTCGCGACGGGCCAGCAGGCGCTGATCCCCTGCACGCCGCTGGGTTGCCTCAAGATGCTGAAGGCGGAGATCGGCAATCTGTCCGGCCTTCATGCGGTGGTGATCGGGCGCTCCAACATCGTCGGCAAACCCATGGCGCAGCTTCTCCTGCGCGAGAATTGCACTGTGACCATCGCCCATTCCCGCACCCGCGATCTGCCGGAGGTCTGCCGGGGCGCGGATATTCTCGTCGCCGCCGTGGGCCAGCCCGGCATGGTGAAGGGCGATTGGGTCAAAGAGGGCGCGACGGTGATTGACGTCGGCATCAACCGGGGCGGCGACCGGCTCGTCGGCGATGTCGATTTCGACGATGTGGAGCCGAAAGCGGGCGCGATCACCCCGGTTCCGGGCGGGGTCGGGCCGATGACGATCGCCTGCCTTCTGTCGAACACGGTGACGGCGGCCTGCCGCAGCGCGGGCTATTCCAACCCGCTCCAGCGCCAGAGTTAAACCCGTTTAAACGCGCAAAGAGGCTCCGCATAACATCTGGTTATGCGGCGCCTTCGCTTGTTTATGGTTAAGCAAGAATCTTTCACATCCCCCACCTCCAAACCGCTTTAAGTGACGCGTCGGCGCTTGACAGTTTTTGTGCAGCGCCGCAGTTTAACGGCGATGACGGGGCGTCACCCCGGATGAGGAGGAAATATGAAAAAGGTCTATGACAACGCCGCGTCGGCGCTCGACGGGCTGCTTTTTGACGGCATGTTGATTGCCGCGGGCGGCTTCGGTCTCTGCGGCATTCCGGAAAACACCATCGCGGCGATCCGCGACTCGGGTGTGAAGGATCTGACCATTGCGTCGAACAATTGCGGTGTGGACGGCTTCGGCCTCGGCATCCTGCTCGACACCAAGCAGATCAGCAAAATGATGTCCTCCTATGTGGGCGAGAATGACGAGTTCATGCGTCAATATCTCTCCGGCGAGCTTGAGATCGAGTTCAACCCGCAAGGCACTCTGGCCGAGCGGATGCGCGCTGGCGGCGCGGGCATCCCGGCCTTCTACACCGCGACGGGTGTGGGCACGCAGATCGCCGAGGGCAAGGAAGAGCGCGAATTCGACGGCAAGACCTATATCATGGAAAAGGGCATTTTCGCCGATCTCTCCATCATCAAGGGTTGGAAAGCCGATGAAGCCGGGAACCTGATGTTCCGCAAGACCGCGCGCAACTTCAACCCGGATGTGGCGATGTGCGGCAAGGTCTGCGTGGCCGAGGTCGAGGAAATCGTGCCGGTGGGCGAGTTGGACCCGGACCAGATCCATCTGCCCGGAATTTTCGTGAACCGTCTCATTAAGGGCGAGTTCGAGAAGCGCATCGAAAAACGCACGCTGCGGGAGGAATAATCATGGCTTGGGACAGAAATCAGATGGCCGCCCGTGCGGCGCAGGAACTTGAAGACGGCATGTATGTGAACCTCGGCATCGGCATCCCGACGCTGGTGGCAAACTACATCCCGGACGGTGTCGATGTGACGCTGCAATCGGAGAACGGCATGCTCGGCATGGGCCCCTTCCCGACGGAAGAGACGGTGGACCCCGATCTCATCAATGCCGGGAAACAGACGATCACCGAGCTGAACCGGTCGAGCTATTTCTCCTCCTCCACCAGCTTTGCGATGATCCGCGGCGGGCATATCAACCTCGCGATCCTGGGCGCGATGGAGGTGGCCGAGAATGGCGATCTCGCGAACTGGATGATCCCGAAAAAGCTCGTCAAAGGCATGGGCGGCGCGATGGATCTCGTGGCCGGGGTGCAGCGCGTGGTGGTCGTGATGGATCACGCCAATAAGCATGGCGAGAGCAAGCTTCTGAAAGAATGCACCCTGCCGCTGACCGGCACGGGCGTTGTGAACCGGATCATTACCAATCTCGGCGTCTTTGACGTGGTCGAGGGCGGTCTGAAGATCGTGGAACTCGCCGATGGGGTGGAGGAATCCGAGGTCCGCGAAAAGACCGAAGCGACGCTGGTGAACTGAGCTAGCCGCAGGGAAAATTAGGAAAAGCGCCGGACGGTATCCGGCGCTTTTTTCGTTTGTTTTGAGCATCGTCTTGCCGAAACTCAGAAAGTGTAAACTTTTTCGTGTCGAAAGTGTTAACATCCATGCCGACAGTGGGAGATGAGGAGGATGTCACGATGAGCGACGACAAGACGGGCGCGCCATTTCCGGGGGAAAAGGGTCCGGGCGAGATAGAGACGGAGCCGCAGGACAAGAGCAATGGCGGGCGCAGCTATGGTCCCGGCCATGAGGATGCGGTGCGGGGCGAAAATCTCGCGGCGGATGAGGAGAGTTACGAGCCGAAGGACGAGGAGGCCACGCAGGGGCGCGGTCATACGCCGGGCCATCCCTATGAGGCCGATGCGCGACCCGGCATGTTCGCCGCCGGGATGCAGAATGTGCGGCTGAATTATATCCTCGCGGCGCTTGGCGTGCTGGTTTGGCCGCTGGCGCTGATCGCCGGGATCATGGCGTTTCTTTTCCGCGAGAAGGCCGGGCATCCGGCGGAGTCGCATTATGTCTGGCAATTTCGCACCGTGGCCATCGCAGCCGTGGCGAGCCTCGTGATCCGGCTGGCGCTGCAAAGCTGGCTCGGCTGGATCGTCATGCTTGCGCTCGGGATCTGGTATCTGATGCGACTCTGGAAAGGCTGGCAGGCGCAGAGCCGGGGGGGCGGGGTGTCGACGCCGGAATCCTTCGGCGTCTGAAGCGCCGAGTAGGGGCGGTTAAACCGGCCGCCCCCAAAGGTCGTATTCGCTGGCCTCATCCACCTCGACCGTGAGGATCTGGCCGGGGGCAAGCCCTTCGAAATTCTCATCAATGAAGAGATTGCCGTCGATCTCCGGCGCGTCCGCTTTCGTGCGGCACACCGCGCCTTCCTCATCGACGCTATCGACGATCACATCGAGGCGCTGGCCGACCTTAGCCGCCAGCTTGGCCGCTGAAATCGCCTGACTTTTCTCCATGAACCGGGCGTAGCGCTCTTCCTTCACCTCATCCGGCACATGATCCGGCAAATCATTGGCGCGGGCACCGTCCACATTCTCATATTTGAACGCGCCGACCCGGTCGAGTTGCGCCTCGTCGAGCCAGTCGAGAAGGTAGTTAAACTCTTCCTCCGTCTCGCCGGGATAGCCGACGATGAAGGTGGAGCGCAGGATGATGTCCGGGCAATCGCTCCGCCAGGCGTTGATTTCGTCCAGCGTCTTGGCGCTCGCCGCCGGGCGGGCCATGCGTTTCAGCACATCCGGGTGGGCGTGCTGGAAGGGAATGTCGAGATAGGGCAGCACCGCACCCTCGGCCATCAGCGGAATGAGCTGGCGCACATGGGGGTAGGGGTAGACGTAATGGAGCCGCACCCAAGCCCCGAGTTTGCCAAGCTCGCGGGAAAGGTCCGTGAGATGCGTGCGCACCTCGCCGTCTTTCCACGGATGCAGATCATGTTTGCGGTCCACCCCGTAAGCGGAGCTGTCCTGCGAAATGACGAGCAGTTCCTGCACCCCGGCCTCGACCAGCTTTTCCGCCTCGCGCAGCACCGCATGGGCCGGGCGCGAGACGAGACGGCCACGCATATCCGGGATGATGCAGAATTTGCATTTGTGGTTACAGCCCTCGGAAATCTTGAGATAGGCGTAATGACGCGGCGTCAGTTTCACGCCGCTCGCGGGCAGCAGATCGACAAAGGGGTCGGGCATCGGCGGCACCGCGCCATGGACCGCGTCGAGCACCTGCTCATATTGATGCGGGCCGGTGACGGCGAGAACCGAAGGGTGGGTGCCGCGGATATAGTCCTCTTCGGCCCCGAGGCAGCCGGTCACGATCACTTTGCCGTTGGCCGTCAGCGCCTCGCCAATCGCCTCAAGGCTCTCGGCCTTCGCACTGTCGAGAAACCCGCATGTGTTGACGATCACCGCGTCCGCGCCGTCATAATCGGCGGAAATCGCATAGCCCTCGGCGCGTAGCCGCGTGAGGATCCGCTCACTGTCCACAAGGGCTTTGGGGCAGCCGAGCGAGACCATCCCGATGCGCGGCTGACCGGGGCGCGCGACCTCGTGAGGCATCTGCGTTCTGGCGAGGTCCGGGCGGAGTTCGGGCGGGTTTTGGCTGTGTTGCTGGCTCATGGCAAACCTTTAATCCGGTTAAGGATGCGACGCTATCCCCATTGTCAAAACTTTTAACTATCGCTAGCCTGTTCCTATTCAGGCGGAATTCCGCCGATACGGACCTTTGGGAGGGTTGAAATGAAGAAGATGATGACCGCAACCGCTGTGTTTGCGCTGATGTCTGGCGCGGCCATGGCACAAGAGGCGAAAGTCGGCGTTCTGATGGGCTTTACCGGCCCGATTGAATCCCTGACGCCCGGCATGGCAGCAGGTGCGGAACTCGCGATGCAGGAAGTCAGCGACAGTGGTGCGCTGCTTGATGGCATGACGCTCACCCCGGTGCGCGGCGACTCGACCTGCGTGGATGCTGGCGCGGCGACGACCGCGGCGGAAGCGATTTTGGCCGAAGATGTCGTGGCGATTGTCGGCGCGGCCTGCTCGGGCGCATCGACGGCTGTGGCGAACAATGTGGCGATCCCGCAAGGGCTTGTGATGATCTCGCCCGCCTCGACCAGCCCGGCGCTGACCGATCTCGAAGATGATGGCCATTTCTTCCGCACCGCGCCGTCCGATGCGCGTCAGGGGGAAATCCTCGCCAATATCGTGAAGGACAAGGGCTTTGAGAACGCCGCTGTGACCTACACGAACAACGATTACGGCAAAGGCTTTGCCGAGAGCTTCGAAGCGGCGTTTGAAGCGGCGGGCGGCTCGATTGCCATTTCGGCGGCTCATGAGGACGGCAAGGCGGACTACTCCGCTGAGGTCGGCGCGCTCGCGGCAGCAGGTGCCGATATCCTCGTCGTGCTTGGCTATATCGACCAGGGCGGCAACGGCATCATCCGCAACGCGCTCGACACCGGCGCTTTCGACACCTTCGCGTTCGGCGACGGCATGATCGGCGACAAGATGGGCGACGATTTCGGCGACGAGATCGAAGGCTCCTTCGGCACCGCTGCGGGTTCGGAAGGCCCGGAAGGCGAGACCTTCACCACCATGCTCAACGAAGCGGGCACGGAAGGCACGGGCCCTTACCGTGGCGAGTCCTATGACGCGGTGGCGCTCTTTGCCCTTGCCATGCAGAAAGCGGGCGAAGCGACCGTGACGCCCGAGGCGATCATGGAAGTGGCGAACGCCCCCGGTGAGCAGATCGGCGTCGGCGAGATCGAAAAAGGTCTCCAGTTGATCGCAGACGGCCAGGACGTTGATTATCAGGGCGTGACCGCCGTGGAATTCGACGACAATGGCGACCCGGCAGGCTCCTATCTCGAATATGAGATGCAGGGCGGCGCGCTTGAGGTCGTCGGTCAGCACTGATGTGACGAAACCCGCACACGGCCCGGACCTGCTTCCGGGCCGTGTCGCGTTTTCCGGAGAGGGAACATGATCCGAGTGGATGACTTGTCGATGCATTTCGGCGGGATCAAAGCGGTGGACCACGCGACATTGGAGATCGAAAAAGGCTCGATCACCGGCCTGATCGGCCCGAATGGCGCGGGAAAATCAACTTTATTTAACTGTATTGCCGGGCTCTACACGCCGACGGCGGGGAAAATTTACCTCTCTGGCGAGGATATTACGGGGCTGCCCCCGCATGAGCTGTTCGGCAAGGGGCTCCTGCGCACCTTCCAGATCGCCCATGAATTTACCAATCTCACGGTCCGTGAGAACCTGATGATGGTCCCGGCGAACCAGTCGGGCGAGCGGCTGACCACGGCCTTCTGGGGCCGCGCGCGGATCCGCGAGGAAGAGCGCGCCATTGCCAAGCGTGCCGATGAAGTCATTGAATTTCTGGAAATTTCCCATGTGGCTGATGAGTTGGCGGGCAATCTCTCAGGCGGGCAGAAAAAGCTGGTGGAGCTTGGCCGCACGATGATGGTGGACCCCAAGATCGTCTTTCTCGACGAGGTCGGGGCCGGGGTGAACCGCACCCTGCTCGGCACAATTGGCGACGCGATTTTGCGGCTCAACAAGGAGCAGGGCTACACCTTCTGTCTCATCGAGCACGACATGGATTTCATCGCCAAACTCTGCGACCCGGTCATCGTCATGGCCGAGGGCACGGTGCTGGCGCAAGGGACGGTCGATGAGGTCAAGAATGACGAGCGCGTCATCGAGGCTTATCTCGGCACGGGCTTGAAAAACAAGGATCCTAAGCCGGAAGAGGGGGCGCCCGCATGAGTTTCCTCTCCGCTGAAAGCATGACCGGCGGCTATGGCGCCGCCGATATTCTCCACTCCACCAATATCGCCGTTGAAAAGGGCGAGATCGCGGTGATCGTCGGCCCCAATGGCGCGGGCAAATCGACGGCGATGAAGGCCGTGTTCGGGATGCTCCCGCTCCGCGAGGGCCGCGTGATGTTCAATGAACAGAACATCACCAAACTCTCCCCGCAGGAGCGCGTCGCGAGCGGCATGGGCTTCGTGCCGCAGGTCAACAACGTGTTCCGCTCCATGACCGTGCGCGAAAATCTCGAAATGGGCGCGTTTCTGCGGGAGGACAGCATCGAGGGGACGGTCGAGGAAGTCTTCAACCTCTTCCCGATCCTGCGCGAGAAGCAAGGCCAGCCCGCGGGTGAACTGTCCGGCGGCCAACGCCAGCAGGTCGCCGTGGGCCGCGCCCTCATGACCCGCCCGAAACTCCTGATGCTCGACGAGCCGACAGCCGGGGTCTCCCCCATCGTGATGGACGAGCTGTTCGACCGCATCATCGAGATCGCCCGCACCGGCATCTCGATCCTGATGGTGGAGCAAAACGCGCGCCAAGCCCTCAACATCGCCGACAAAGGTTATGTGATGGTGCAGGGCCGCAACGCCTATACCGACACCGGGGAGGCCCTGCTCGCCGATCCCGAAGTCCGCAAAAGTTTCTTGGGAGGGTGATATGATCCGATTAACCCTAGCAGCCACCCTCATCCCGGCGCTCGCCGCCGCGCAGCCGGTTCTGACCTGCAATTTCACGCAAGAATGCTATGGCGAGGAGGCGTGTCAGGAGACCGGTTACGAGGTCAGCATCGAGAAGGATGAAGCGGGTCTTTTGGATTTCGTCGACCCGAGTGCGACCGTGCCGCAGGCCAGTGGGCCGAATGATGTAGATGCGGATGAGTTTGGGCCGGTCACGGTCTATACCTTCGTCACCGAGAAGGTGGGGGAGGATGACATCCAGACCCATCACGCCCTCGCGGTGGTCACGGAGACCGGGCAGGCCAATCTGCAAACGCTCATCACCGATGTGCCGCTCCAGTCGATCCTCTATACCGGCACCTGCGAGGAGGCGGAATAATGGACCTTCTCAACGCTCTCGTTGTCTTCGCAAATTTCGTGTTCGTCCCGGCGCTCGCCTATGGTAGCCAGCTCGCCCTCGGCGCGCTTGGGGTCACGATCATCTATGCCGTTCTGCGGTTCTCCAACTTCGCCCATGGCGATCTGATGGCTTTCGGGACCATGTGCGTGATCCTCGTGACATGGTGGTTCCAGAGCCTCGGCATCACCGGCGGCGCGATCCCGACCGCGCTTCTGGCGCTGCCCTTCGGCATTATCGGCGCGGTGGCGATCTCGCTCGTGATCGACCGCACCGTCTACCGTTTCTACCGCAAGCAGAAATCCGACGGGGTGATCTTCGTGATCATCTCCATCGGCGTGATGTTTATCCTCAACGGGATCACGCGCCTCATCATCGGGCCGGATGACCAGCGCTTTGCCGATGGCGCGCGGTTCCTCATCAACGCCCGGGATTTCAAGGAATGGAGCGGGCTCGATCAGGGTCTCGCCATCCGCTCCACACAGGCGCTGACGCTGGTGGTCGCCGTAGTGGTGGTCCTCTGGCTCTTCTGGTTCCTGCGCAAAACGCGGACCGGCAAAGCCATGCGCGCCTTCTCCGACAATGAAGATCTGGCGCTCCTGTCGGGCATCAACCCCGAACGAGTGGTGTTCTGGACATGGGTGATCGCGGCGAGCCTCGCGACCATCGCGGGCACGCTTTACGGCCTCGACAAGAGCTTCCGGCCCTTCACCTATTTCCAACTCGTCCTGCCGATCTTCGCGGCGGCGATTGTGGGCGGGATCGGCAACCCCTTGGGCGCCATCGTCGGCGGCTTCGTCATCGCCTTTTCCGAGGTCACGCTCACCTATGCTTGGAAGCTGGTCGCCACCTATGCGCTGCCGGAGTCCATGGTGCCGGACGGACTGATGCAGCTCCTCTCCACCGATTATAAATTCGCGATCTCCTTCCTCATTCTGGTGATCGTGCTGGTGCTCAAACCCACTGGCCTGATGAAGGGGGACACGATATGACCCTACGCCATGCCTCTTATTTCGCCATCATGGCGCTGCTTCTCGTCATTGTCGGCGTGATGCAGTCGCCCGCCGTGGCGCTGACCATTCTGAACCTCTGCATCATCTCCGCCATCATGGCGCTTGGGGTGAATTTGCAATGGGGCTATGCGGGGCTTCTGAATGTCGGCATCATGGGCTTCACCGCCATTGGCGGGCTCGGCGCGGTGCTGGTGGCGATGCCCCCGGTGCGCGACGCCTGGTCCGCGGGCGGGATCGGCGTGATCCTCTCGGCCATCGTGATGCTCGGCTTCATCCTCGCGGCGATCCTGATCCGCCCGCGCCTGACGCGCTATCGCGGCGCGGTGACGGCAATCATCATCATCGCGGGCTATTTCACGGCGCGGCTGGTCTTTGACCCGGCGACGGCGGCGATCGAGGCGGTCAACCCGTCCCGCACCGGCTATCTCGGCGGTCTCGGCCTGCCGATCCTGCTCGGCTGGCCCGTGGGCGGGTTGCTCGCGGCGGGCGCGGCCTGGCTGGTCGGCAAAACCGCCCTCGGCCTGCGCTCGGACTATCTGGCCATCGCGACCCTCGGCATTTCCGAGATCATAATCGCGATCCTGAAAAACGAGGACTGGCTGAGCCGGGGCGTGAAAAACGTGACCTCGCTCCCGCGCACGGTCCCGACCGAGGTTGGCCTGCGCGAAGCGCCGTGGTTCATCAACCTGTGCGAGACCCTCGGCACCACGCCCTCCGCCTTTGCGGGCCTCTTCGTGGATCTTTGCTATACGGCGCTTTTCGGCCTCGTGCTGATTATCTTCACGATCCTCGCGCAACGGGCGCTCCACTCGCCATGGGGCCGCATGATGCGCGCGATCCGCGACAATGAAACCGCCGCCCGCGCCATGGGCAAGGACGTGACCCGCCGCCATCTCGAAATTTTCGTGCTGGGCTCTGCGGTGGTCGGCGTGGCAGGCGCGATGCTGGTCACCATGAACGGCCAGTTCACCCCGACCTCTTACGTGCCGCTGCGCTACACCTTCCTCATCCTCGTGATGGTGATCGTCGGCGGCTCTGGCAACAATTTCGGCGCGATCCTGGGCGGCTTTGTCATCTGGTTTGTCTGGGTGGAAGCCGAGCCCGTGGGCCGCTGGCTGATGGACGTTCTGACCGGCCCCTTGGGCGAAGACAGCGCGCTGCGCGACACCCTCGTCGACCGCGCCGCCCATATGCGCATGATCTTCATGGGGGCGATCCTGCTCCTCGTCATGCGCTTCGCACCGCGCGGGTTGATCCCCGAGGAGAGGGGGCGGCGGCACTAGAGCGTGCGCCGCATCCTCGTCTATATTGCGGCCTTTGTTGCGGGCCTGACAACGTGGTTTGGTTTTGCGCTTTTCGAAGCGCTGAACCCCTTTTTGCCGTGGCAATTTCCCCCGTTAATGGTCTTGACGGGGATCAGCTTTCCGGGTGGGGCCACGCCAGAGTTACACTATCTCAACCATGTCTTGGAAAGCTGGTTTCCTTTCCTCGTGGCGTTTCTCGTGGCGCGCTTGCTCACCCGTGGGCGCGCGCGGCCACGGGGTGCAGTGCGGCTCTATCTCGCCTTTCTGCTCTGGTCGCTTGTCATGGTTTTGCTGGATCAGTTTGGCGTGCCGCTCGGGTGGATTTTGGGGATCGGTTTTGGTGGGACGCTCATAGGAGGCTTGCCCCTCTATCTGCGGTTGGTCGATCCGAAGCGCGTCTAGCGCCCAAAAGAAAACCCCGCCGAAGCGGGGTTTTCTTCAAACAGATGGTACGCCCTACGGGACTCGAACCCGTGTTTCCGCCGTGAAAGGGCGGCGTCCTAGACCGCTAGACGAAGGGCGCCTCGTGGTCTGTGCAGCGGTGTTTACGGGGAGCGGCGGGGGAGCGCAAGGGCATTTTTTGCGGTTTCGCGAATTTTTTTGTGGCCACGCTTAACGCACCGGGGCGGCGTCCTCGATGCGCAGTTTGACCTTCATCCGGCCCTGCCATGTGTCGATTTCCAGCCGTCCGGCGACGTGGAAAGCCGCGCCATCATGGTTGACCAAAGCCTCGCCGAGCGGGGTGTCCATCACGCGAAAAGCGATGGCGTCGAGCTTGCCCGTCCCATCGTTGAACGTCACCTGCAAATGGCCGTCGCCGACCGGGCGGGTGAAGGCGATCCGCGCGCCGCTGAGGGCCACACGCGGGGCCGAGGCCGCCGCGCCGTAGGGGCCGGCCTTGGCCATGTCCTCGATGAGGTCCGGCGTTGCGGCGGCTGCGGCGATCACGCCGTCGATGCGCAGCGGCTCGGGGCCGGTCGCGCCGTCCTGCGCGTCGATGAGGGCGGTGAGCCGCGCCATCGCGGGCTCCAGCTGCGGCTCCGTCAGCGACAGACCCGCCGCCATTTTATGCCCGCCGCCGCGCTCGATCAGGCCTTCATGCATGAGTTTGGAAATCGCCGTCCCGAGATCCACCCCCGCGACCGAGCGCCCGGAGCCTTTGCCCTCGCCATCCACAAACCCGATCACCACCGCCGGACGGTGCATCCGTTCCTTCAGACGCGAGGCGACGATGCCGACCACGCCCGGATGCCAGTTTTCGCCCGCCGCCCAGACCAGCGCCGCATCGCCGCGCGCCTCGGCCTGCGCAATCGCATCGTCCAGCACCTGCGCCTCGATGGCGCGGCGTTCCTTATTGAGATCGTCGAGCTGGGTCGCAAGGCCGATGGCCTCCTCATGGGTCTGCGCCGTCAGGAGCCGCGTGCCGAGATCGGCGCGGCCAACACGCCCGCCCGCATTGATGCGCGGGCCGAGCAGAAAACCGAGATGGAACGCCTCCGGCGCGCGGTCGAGCCGGGCCACATCGGAGAGCGCGACGAGGCCGGGGCGTTGCCGCCGCGCCATCACGGTCAGCCCCTGCCGGACCAGCGCGCGGTTGAGCCCGAGCAGCGGCGCGACATCGGCCACGGTCGCCAGCGCGACGATATCCAGCATCGCCATCAGATCCGGCAGATCACGCTTGCCGCGCAAGCCGCGGTTGGCGGCGACGAGCAGCAGAAACACCACGCCCGCGGCGCAAAGATAGGTGAGGGGGCTCTCCTCATCCTGCCGGTTCGGGTTCACGGTCGCGACCGCGGGCGGCAGGGTTTCGGCGCCCTGGTGGTGGTCGAGCACGATCACATCGCAGCCCGCCGCCGCAATAGGCTCATGGGCGACCGTGCCGCAATCGACGCAGATAATCAGGTCATGCGCCGCGCCAAGCCGCTCCATCGCGGGGATATTCGGGCCATAGCCCTCGTCGATCCGGTCGGGAATATAAAGCGTCGGCTCCACCCCGAAATGCCGCAGCCATAAGATCAGCAGCGCGGCGGAGCCCGCCCCATCCACATCGTAATCGGCGAAAATCGCGATCCGCTCGCCGCGCTCCAGCGCCGTGATAAGACGCGCCGTGGCCGCATCCATATCCATCAGGCTCGACGGATCGGGCATCAGATCGCGCAGGGTCGGATCCAGAAACTCGCGGGCCGTTTCCGGCGTAATCCCGCGCCGTGCGAGGATCCGCGCGAGCATCTCGTTCAGCCCATGGGCCTGCGCAATCGCCGCGCCCATCCGAAGCTCGGCATCTGTCGGGCCTTGCCAAAACCGGCCCGACAGGCTGTTCTCTACATCAAGAAACGCCACTTACTGGTTGTTTTGACGGTAGATAATCCGGCGGACCGACCCGGTTTTCGAGCGCATAAGGATCGTCTCGGTCTCCAGGAAATCGCCGATTTTCTTCGCGCCCTTCACGATGGACCCGTCCGTCACACCGGTCGCCGAGAAGATCACATGCTGCGTGACCAACTCGTCCTTGGTGTAAATCTTGTCGTAATCCGTGATCCCGGCGCGCTCCGCCCGGCCGCGCTCGTCGTCATTGCGGAAGAGCAGCTGGCCATACATCTGGCCGCCCATACATTTGAGCGCAGCAGCCGCCAGAACCCCCTCCGGCGCGCCGCCCGAGCCCATGTAAATGTCGATCCCGGTCATCGGCTCGGCGCAGTGAATGACACCGGCGACATCGCCATCGGTGATCAGGCGGATGCCCGCGCCGGTCGCGCGGAGTTCCTTCACCATCTCCTCATGGCGCGGACGCTCCAGCACGCAGCAGGTGATTTCCGACGGCTTCACGCCCTTGGCTTTCGCCAGCGCCTCGATCCGCTGGGTCGGGGTCATGTCGAGCGTCACCACACCCTCATCATAGCCCGGCCCGATGGCGAGTTTTTCCATATACACATCCGGCGCATGAAGCATCGAGCCGCGCGGCCCCATGGCGATCACCGCCAGCGCGTTCGGCATGTCCTTCGCGGTCAGCGTCGTGCCTTCAAGCGGATCGAGCGCAATGTCCACCTCAGGGCCGTTGCCGCCGCCGACCTCCTCACCGATATACAGCATCGGCGCCTCGTCGCGCTCGCCCTCACCGATGACGACCGTGCCTTTGATGTCCAGCTTGTTGAGCTGCGTGCGCATCGCGTCCACCGCCGCCTGATCCGCCGCCTTCTCATCGCCGCGCCCGATCAGCTTGGCCGACGCAATCGCCGCCTGCTCCGACACGCGGGCAAGGCCGAGCGACAACATCCGGTCGGCAAAAATTTCATCATTGGTCATCGGTGGCTCCTCCTGTCCGCTCCGTTGCCTCGCTTGTAGCGAGGGCCGCGCGGGCGGGCAAGTTATGCGGAGGACTTAAAGCGGCTTTGCGCAGATCGCTATTCGGGCAACGTTTCTTTACCCTCACCTAGCGGGCGCTGCATGATGACCGTGTCGACCCATTGGCCGAGTTTGAATCCGGTGCCGGGCAGAGTGCCGATTGGGGCGAAGCCGTGTTTGGCGTGGAGGGCGATGGAGGGGCGGTTGTTGCCGTCGCCGATCACGGCGACCATCTGGCGGAAACCGGCGGCTTCGCAGCGGATCAGCAGCTCGGCGAGGAGGGCGCTGCCGATGCCGCGGCCTTGGGCGTCCGGCGACAGATACACCGAATCTTCAACGAGATAGCGATAGGCGGAGCGGGTGCGGAACGGGCCGCCGTAGGCGTAGCCGAGAAGCGTGCCATCCTCTTCCCAGACGATGTAAGGATAGCCCTCTGCCAGAAACGCCTCAAACCGGCGGGTCATCTCGGCAAGGTCGGGCGGGACTTCCTCGTAAGTCGCCAGACCATGCCGGACGTGATGGGCATAAATCCCGGTGATGGCGGGCAGATCGCCCGCCCGCGCCTCCCGGATCATAGCTGCACGATGCGGATCGCGACCGGATCGGCCAGCGAGGTCGGCAGCGCCTTGATCGCCTCCAGCGCATCGTCAAGCGCGCTGCGCGGCGCGCCATGGGTGATGATCAGCACCTGCGCGCCCTCATCCTCGTTATGCGCATCCTGCATCAAGCGGTCGATGGAAATGCCATGCTCGCCGAGAACGGTCGCGACGCGGGCGAGAACCCCCGGCGTGTCCTCCAAAAGCACCCGCAGATAATAGGCGCTGTTGCCATTCGGGGCGGCGCGGTCCATCGCCTTGAGGCTCGCGGCGGGTTGGCCAAAGACCGGCACCGTCAGCCCGCGCGCAATGTCGATCACATCGCCCATCACGGCCGAAGCGGTCGCGCCCATGCCCGCTCCGGGGCCGGACAGCACCACGCGGCCAATCGAGTCGCCCTCGACCACCACCATATTCGTGACCCCGTCGAGCTGGCCGAAATCCGACCGCGCCGGGACGAGGCAGGGCTGCATCCGCTGCTCCAGCTTGCCGTCGCTCATCCGGGCAAGGCCGAGCAGTTTGATGCGGTAGCCCAGTTCCTTGGCCTGCTGAATATCGGTCAGCGAGACCCGCTCGATGCCCTCGATATTGATGCCGTCGAAATCCACCTGCGCGCCGAAGCCGATCGCCGAGAGGAGCGCCAGCTTATGGGCCGCGTCAATCCCGCCCACATCGAGGGTCGGATCCGCTTCGAGATAGCCGAGCCGCAGCGCATCATCGAACACATCCTCATAGGAAATGCCCTCTTTTTCCATGCGCGTCAGGATGTAGTTACAGGTGCCGTTCATCACGCCCATGATGCGGGTGATCGCGTTGCCGGCGAGCCCCTCGGTCAGCGATTTGATGATCGGAATGCCGCCCGCCACCGCCGCTTCAAAGCGGATCGTGGTGTCGTTCTTCTCGGCCTGCTCGGCAAGTGCCTGCCCATGCAGCGCCAGCATCGCCTTGTTCGCTGTCACGACCGGCTTGCCCGCTTCAAGCGCGGCTTCCACGGCGGCCTTGGCCGGCCCGTCCTCGCCGCCCATCACTTCGACGAGCAGGTCCACATCGTCCCGTTTGGCAAGCTCCGCCGGGCTGTCCTCCCAACCATAGCCGGAAATATCCACCCCGCGATCCTTGCCGCGCGAGCGGGCGGAAACGGCAGTAATCTCAATCGGCCGACCCGCACGGGCCGCAATCATCTCACCATGGCTCTGAATAATGGTCACAATCCCGGTTCCCACGGTGCCCAGTCCCGCAAGTCCGATTCGAAGTGCCTTCGCCATGATAAGTGTCCTTTCGCGTTGTGCCGAAGGGGTTAGCGACTAACGCGGCAGGGAGCAAGGGCGGGGGTTAGGATGGTGGAATTCAGAACCGTTTCTTTGACGATTTTTCTGGATGTATCCTCTTGCGTGTCGCCAAGGCCAAGTTTGGCAAAGCCTCAGCTACACCCCGGCGACAGAAGCCAATATTGCGAGTCCGCCGTTTCACCATAGCTGGCTCTGGACGCATCGCGCTGCACCACCAGTTTGGACGGGGGCTCACATGTGACACCCATCTGACGCGCGATATGCAGGACCGCATCGACCGCGCCGCGCTCATCTTGCGGAGCCACATTTGAGAACGTCGTCTCTTTCTTCGTGGTGACCCGCCAGCCTTGTTTCTCGCCCTCGGGCGTGATGGTGTAGACATTTCCTCTCACCATCACGGCGAACATTCCGGGTGCCTGCATGATCGTTTTAGGCGCCTCGTAAACCATCGCCTTGCCCTCTGAATCCGGGCCTGTCTCATAGGACTGGCAGCCGGCGAGAGCGACGAGCAGGATTGCGATATATGCGAGTTTCATCCGTAAATTTTCCAATCAATACATAAATTCGTTGGCTTAACATGTTCACAGCATGGAGTGCGCCACAGGTATTTGCGGCGCTTCATGCGCTCTCAGCCCTACATATCCGATAAGGCATTAACAAGGGTTGTAGATGTTTGGGATACCCCTCCGCCTCATATCCCAACACATACCCCTCAAACGCGGTGACCGAGAACGGCCAAGGGTCCACGGTGATCTCAACGCCGTTCACGCGGTAGGTCAGCTCGGCCATTTCGCCCGCGCCGGACGTGACGGTTTTGCGGCGTTCGGTCTCATGCTCGTAGCAAAAATCGAAGGCGATGCTGTCGCAGAGATCGGTGATTGTGTCGGCCTCGGCGAAGGCGTCGGGGGTGGCGGTCGCTTGCGGCATCAGTTCCGCGATCCGAGCGTCGAGGCGGGCGCAGAGGGCGGTTTCGTTCCCCCAGCTCATCAGGCGGCGGACATGGTTCAGCACGACGATTTCGGCGTCGATATTGGCGTAACCCGTCGCGATCCAGCGCTCGACCTGCGCGGCGCGGTCCGCAGAGGTGATCGACCGGATTTCCGCCGTGTCGAGTTCGCCAAAAGCGCGGTCATGGGTGGCGATGCCGAGCAGGAGCGCCGCGCGGTCGATGGCGGGCAGGGCGAAACGCGCATTGCCCCAATGGAGCGCGAGCGCGCCGCAGAGGCGCAGATGTTCCGACTGCGGCACCACAATCGCGCGTTTCGTGCTGGCAAACATGGGGTAAGGCTAGAGGCGGGACCGGCGTTCCGCAAGCCTCTCGCACCGCCGGGTCAGAGGGAGAGCAGCGGTTGTTGCGGGTTCTTCAGATGCCGTTTGACCAGTTGCGCCTGCCGCTTGCCGCGGGCGACGGGTTTGCAGAGCGGCGGGCGCTCGGCGCGCGGTTCTTGCAGCAGATGGTGGGTCAAATCCGGGAAGATGGTGAGGATTTCATGGACCGCGTCCTGCCCCAGCATGTCGAGCGCCTGCGGGCCGAGATAGAGGGTTTCGGCCAGCGCACCCTCGGCCGTGACCACCTCATGCTGATCGCAAAGGAAGTGGACATAGGTGATCTCGGCGACATCATCGGCGATCTCAATCCCCGGATAATCCAGCAATTTCTTGGCCGGGATCAGCACGTCCTCGCCGTCGAACATCCGCGCGACGATCTTGGAGCGGAGCAGGATGCGGTGCTGCGGGGAGACCAGCAGATCGCGGGCGGGAAGGTTCGGGCCGAGCGCGCCGGCACGGATGCGGATCGGGGTGAGGTCGGGATTGGTGGCGAGATCCTCTGCGGAGAAATGCCGCTGCCCGGTCCATTTGATCGCCTGCGGGCCATGCTCCAACGTCATCACCCTGTCGCCCTTGGCGAGCGTCTCCACGGGGCGCGCGCCGGTGTCGGTCTCGATCATCGTTCCTGCGGCAAAACAGACGAAATCGTCGAAAGGGGTGTCGCCGACAATGTCATAAGACAGGAAATTCACCGTCGAGCCCGGTTCCACCGCGAACTGGAAAGCCGTATAGCGGGTGCCGCCCACAACGATCTGGTTCGCTTCGCCGGTGATCACATCGCCATTGGGCGTCGTCACCTCGACCTCATAGGTCACGCGGGAATAGACGCCGGTGCCAATAGGCTTGCCGTCGAAGGCTTCGGCCAGAACCTGCTGCGAGTCATCGCGCGACTGTCCGTTGTTATTATTGTTGTCTTGCAGGATGTTATCGTCATCCTCGATGGCAATGTCGAGCGGGGTCGCGGTGTCCTCGATCTCGTAAATCCCGAGTTCCAGATTGCTGCGGTTCGGATCGAACGCGCTGCCGCGATAGACGTAACCGAACTCATAAATCGCCATGGTTCTGCCTTTCCCGCCGGGGTGGTGCGGCGTGTTTCTGGCTGATTACTTTCTCATGAAAACCCGCCGTTTCAAGCCTTTCGCGCCCATTTGCTGGAAAAAATCGCCGCGAATACACAGCGGCGGGCCCGAAATCTCGGGAGAACAGGCAGCGATCTCGGGGCGCTGCCTGTCGTTTTACATGCGGATTAGTTGTCGTACTCGGCTAGAATCCGGTCCGCGTCGTCCATCATGCGTTTGACGTTGCGCGCGGCCTGACGGATGCGCTGCTCGTTTTCCACGAGGCCGAGGCGGACATAGCCTTCGCCATATTCGCCGAAACCGACACCGGGCGAGACGGCGACTTCGGCCTCGCGGAGCAGGATTTTTGAGAATTCCATGGAGCCGAGATGGGCAAATGTCTCGGGGACCGGGGCCCAGGCGAACATGGTGGCGGGCGGCGGCGGGATGTCCCAGCCGGCGCGGCCCATGGTTTCGCACAGCACATCGCGGCGGGATTTATAGACGCCGCGGATCTCCGCGATGCAGTCGTCCGGCCCGTTGAGCGCAGCGGCGGCGGCGACCTGAACCGGGGTGAAAGCGCCATAATCAAGATAGCTTTTGATCCGGGTCAGCGCCGAAATCAGGTGATGATTGCCGACCGCGAACCCCATGCGCCAGCCGGGCATGGAGTATGTTTTCGACAGCGACGTGAACTCGACCGCCACCTCTTTCGCACCCTCGACTTGCAGGATCGAAGGGGGCGGGTTGCCGTCGAAATAGATCTCCGCATAGGCGAGATCGGAGAGAACCCAGATCTCGTGTTTCTTCGCGAAGGCCACGAGTTCCTTGTAAAAATCGAGATCGCAGACCTGCGCGGTCGGGTTCGACGGGAAGCTGACGACAATTGCCGCCGGGCTCGGCACGGAATGCTTCACCGCCTGATCGAGCGCGCGCATATAGGCTTCCGGCTCAAACCGCCCATTATGCAGCGCGGCAACATGTCGCAGATTGCCGCCCGCGATCATGAAACCGTAGGGGTGGATGGGGTAGGACGGGTTCGGCACCAGCATCACATCGCCGGGCGCGGTGATCGCCATGGCGAGGTTGGCGAGCGCTTCCTTGGAGCCGAGGGAGGCGATCACCTCGGTGTCCGGGTTCAGCTTCACGCCAAAGCGGCGCTCGTAATAGCCCGCTTGCGCGCGGCGCAAACCGGGGATGCCGCGTGAGACCGAATAGCGATGTGTGCGCGGCTTCTGCACGGTCTCGATCAGCTTGTCGACGATATGTTTGGGCGTGTCCATATCCGGGTTGCCCATGCCGAAGTCGATAATGTCCATCCCGCCCGCGCGATACTCGGCCTTGAGGCGGTTCACCTCGGCAAAGACGTAAGGGGGAAGGCGTTTGATGCGGTGAAAATCTGTGTTCATAGGTTCGGTTTCCAAGCTCCGGCATCTCTGGCCGGGATCAGGAGGGGTCGTCGTTTTGACGGGAAAGATCGGTCGGGGGGAGGGAGGCTGACTGTAGCCTTGCGGCACGGGCCTCCAGCGCCTCCAGCCGCGCCTGCATATCGTCGCCGCCCGCAGGCGCAAGGCCGCTCGCGCGCGCGTCGAGCGCTGCGGCGTCGGCGGCCAGACGGCCCTCGCGCAACATCTCTTCGGCATCGCCCGCAATCGGGGCGCTCGCCGCATCCGCTTCGGCAATCGTCATCAAGTGCGGCGCATCGGCCCGATTCCCGGTTTGTTTCGTCACGTCACTTGGTATAGTGTCGGGGACCGAACAGGATGCAAGGAGCAGAAGGCAAAACGGTCGCAGCATGGGATGTCAGTTTTGCCTTGATTATTGTTCGAAACCTCTTTGCATTGATAGCCAAACCTCGGCTGTTGGCAAGGGTGCGCCGCAGCAAGCTGAAGAAAATGGGAGCAAAGTGGAATGAGCAACAATCAGAGTGCAGCCGAAGCCTTCGATCCAACATCCCCTGAATTCAGCGCGAATATGACGAAGGCTGGCGAGTTAACGCAAAAGATCTGGCAGGAATTCATGGAATCCGGCCTTGGCGATGAAACCCCCGCCCCCTCTGATCCGCTCAACACCACGCCCGCCTTCACCCATCTGGTGCAGGCGATGATGACGCATCCGGCGCAGACCAGCCGCATGATGTTCGGCTTCTGGCGCGATCAGGCGGATCTGTGGACGCGCACGGGCCTGAAATTCTGGGAGCAATTCGGCCGCACGGAACTCACCGCTGAGCCGCTCGCGAGCGGCAAGCCGCGCAACAAGCGCTTTGCCCATGATGAGTGGGAAAAGAACCCGATGCTCTCCTATATCCGCGAGAGTTACGAGTTGGCCGCCAAGCATCTGCGGGAAATGGCGGTCGAGATGGGCAATGATCTCAACGACCGGGACCGCCGCAAGGTGGAGTTCTACACCCGCAATTTCATCGAAGCGATGAACCCGGCGAACTTCGCCGCCCTCAACCCCGAGGTGATGGAAACGACCAGCAAGGAGCAGGGCGCGAACCTCGTGCGCGGGCTGGAAATGATGCTGAAAGATCTGCGCCGCGGCCATGGTCAGCTTTCGATCAGCCAGACCGATATGGACGCCTTCAAGGTCGGCGACGACATGGCCAACACGCCCGGCAAGGTGATCTTCCAGAACGAGCTGTTCCAGCTCATCCAATACGCGCCGACGACCGAAAAGGTCTATGCCAAGCCGGTGCTGATCATTCCGCCCTGGATCAACAAATTCTACATTCTCGACCTCAACGAAGAGAAAAGCTTCGTGCGCTGGCTGGTCGGGCAGGGCTACACCGTGTTCATGCTCAGCTGGGTCAACCCGAGCCCCGCCAATATCGACGAGACATGGGAAAGCTATGTCAAAAAGGGCGGCATGACCGCCATCGAGAAGGTGCTGGAGGAGACCGGGCAGGACGATCTCAACCTCATCGCCTATTGCATCGGGGGCACCATGACCGGCGTGATGGCGTCGCATATGTGCGGGGCGGGGGATGATCGGCTCAACTCGATCACCTTCTTCACCGCCCAGCATGAATTCTCCGATCCGGGCGATCTGCAGGTCTTTATCGACGAGCAGCAGATCCAGAGCCTCGATGCGATGATGGAAAAGGGCGTGTTGCCTGCGACGGCCATGTCCTCAGCCTTCAATATGATGCGCTCGAATGATCTGATCTGGAGCTATGTGGTCAACAACTACATGCTCGGCAAAAAGCCGATTGCCTTCGATCTGCTCTACTGGAACGCGGATTCCACGGCGATGGTGCCGAATGTGCATCACTACTATCTCGAATCCTTTTACAACAACAACGACTTGGCCAAAGGCAACCTGACCTTTGAGGGCAAGCCGGTGGATCTCGGCAAGATCAACGTCCCGGTCTTCCACGTCGCCGCGCGCGAGGACCATATCGCGCCCGCCGCTTCGGTCTATCGCGGGGCGAAACTGCTGACCGGCGCGGATGTGACCTACACGCTCTCCGGCTCCGGCCATATCGCCGGGATCGTCAACCCGCCGGTGAAGAACAAATATCAGTATTGGGTCAATGACACGCTGGAGCCGGGCACCGTAGAGGAATGGATCGAGGGCGCCGAGGAGCATCCGGGCAGCTGGTGGCCCCATTGGGAGCAATGGCTGCGTCCGCTCGCCGGAGGCCGCAAGGCGACCAAGGCGCGCGAGCCGGGCGAGGTTCTCGGCACCATCGAGGATGCGCCGGGCAGCTATGTGCGCGTGAGCCACAGCACCACGGCCACGAAGGACTGATGGCGCGAAAATCCGGGGTGAGTGGGGCAGACACCGCGCGGGCGATCCGGGCGGCGGCGCTGAAATTGATTGCCCGGCATGGCTATGCGGCGGTCTCCATGCGGCAGATCGCCAAGGAGGTCGGCGTGCAGGCGGGCGCGCTCTATCTCTATGTGCCCGACAAGCAATCCCTGCTAATGGAACTCATGGAAGGCCACATGACCGCGCTGCTCGCGGCCTGGGACGCGGCGGAGAAAGAGACGCCCGACCCGCTCGCCGCCTTCGTCCGCTTCCATCTCGATTACCACCTCGACCGCCGCGACGAGGTCTTCATCGCCTATATGGAACTGCGCAATCTGGAGCCAGAGAATTTCGCCCGGATTGAAGGGCTTCGGCGGGACTATGAAAGCATCCTGCGCGGTATTCTGGAGGCGCGCGGCACGACGGACGCCAATGTCGAAACCCGCGCCCTCATCGCCATGCTGACCGGCGTGACCAATTGGTATGACGAAGGCGGCCCCCTCAGCCGCGACGCGCTCATCGCACGCTATCAGGAGATGGCGAAGGGGGTTGTGGAGTAGCTTAGTTGGATAAATTAAGTAGCGTCTCCTCTTCAAGGTCGCAGAAGTATTTGAATGTTTCGATAGCGCTCAGTTTGAATTTTCTTTGTCTACATAGGTTGGCCGATTTTCACCGACGACGTTTTGACCGCTATCGAAACCTTCGATTTCTCTCGCAACCTTTTCAAGCACGTCCGACTTGCCTCTGTTTGCTTCTAAAAATTCCGCTACCACCTTTGCTGCACTGCGCTGCATCTTAGTGCGCCCACTCGGCTGGTTTGGGGGCGCTGCGATACTTTGCTCGACAATGTTTCTGAGAATTACCGTAAAGTTTAAGGAATCAACCGGTTTAAGATTTTCAAGTTGATTAACATATAATGTCATGCGCTCTGAGCTCTCGCCCGCCATATGTGAGCGTAGCATTGTATATAAGAGTCCTATTTCCGGGTATCTGTATTCAATAACTTTTATACTCTCTAAATGCATCTCATAAACCGCTGACAAATGTTCTTTATTTATCCATTCAATTGGTAAATAATTTGATCCGATAAGAATATTCCCAAAGCTTTGAGATAATACGCGATGAGTATCTTCGCTAAGAAAATCTAAATCTTCACCATTAAATTCTTTCACATTTTCGAGAATAGATATTATTTCGACATCCCTATCAACCATAGCAAAGTTTCTGATTAGCTTATCAGCAAACATCAGAAGGTCGTCCATCCGCTCCTTCCAGCGAACCTTCTCCTGTTGGGGGATGTCGTTATCGTTCAGGCTTGTTTTGATTGTTTCAGATAGATTTTCCCATACGATCATAGCTTCTTTTATCTGAGTGTCAGTAAAGCCATCGTCTCGTTCCATTAGCGTCGCGAAAACGCTTGCCGCAGCGAAGTCTGCACTATATTCAGCTGCTAAATATTGCCGGTCTATTCGTTCTGATACAGCTTCCTCAGCCGCGCTCGTTATAGAGGATTTAATATAAAGAGTTGCGATTGTTCCCGAAATCAGAAGGACAACAGGGATAACCACCGCGGCGGTTTGTATGAGCCTGCCAATACGCTTTTCAGCGCGTTCGTCTGAGCGTTCGTTGACTTGCGCCGTGATTTTACTAACGAATAGATCGTAGTATTGTTCATTTGCAAGCGCCGCGTCGGCAACATCTTTTTCAGCCATAATAACCCCTTAAAAATATCATATTAGTGGAATATTCATCTCAGTTTTTTCTGCACCATAGTAGCATCGATTTGTGATATTTATTTAACATTATGCATGACTGTCGTTGACTAGGTTTATTGCAGAGTTGGTTAATCCCCCCTTAGCGCGCTCACGATCCGGTCGATGGCGCGGCGTTGGGCGGGGAGGTGGCGGTCGTCGTCATGCATGACAAGCCATTGATCATGCGAGAGTTCCGGGACCATCTGGCCGGAGCGGACGAGCTCTGGGTAGTGGCGGGCAACGAAGTCGGGGAGCATCGCTTTGCCGAGCCCGGCGAGGGCCATGTCGAGGAGGCTCCGGGCGGTGCTCGCTTCGAGGTGGACGAAGGCGCCCGCGCGCTCGGCGACCCAGCGGGCGGAGGGGGTGTCGAGGGTCGTGTTCAGCCAGCGTTTTTCTGATTTTTCAAGAGCATAGGGTGCGAAATAGACGCGGCGGAGGCGCTTGCCGGCGAGGCCTTCTTCGGTGGGGCGGCCCGCGCGGATGCCGAGGCTGATTTCCCGGTGGGACAGGCTGAGGCGGGCTTCGTCCGCGATGAGGCGCAGGCGGAATTCCGGGGGCGTGCCGAGGATGGCGGGCAGGGCGCGGATGAGGTCGAGGCTGGTCCAGCTTCCGGCGGAGAGTTTGACGAGCGGCAGGTCGTCCTCTGGTTTCTTGATCAACTGAACAAGATCCTGTTCGACTGTACCAAGTGCGTCGGCGAAGGCGCGGCCCTCATCGGTGAGCGCATAGCCGCGGTCATGGCGGATCAGCAGTTCCTTCCCCAGACGGCGTTCCAGATCCAGCATCCGGCGGCTGAGGGTCGCGGGGCTTTTGCCGCTGATTTTCGCCGCGCCGGTCAGGGTGCCTTCGCGGGCGATGGCGAGAAAGAGCGGCAGATCGGCCCAGTCGAGTGTCGGGGGTAAAGTCTTTTCATTCATGAAAAGAACCCTTCAATCCGTTTCATTTCAGACATGATAGCCGGACGCTATCTTGAGGCAAGAGATTTGCCAAAGGAGGCTGTCATGAATGGATATTTCGACCATCGCGCCAAGGATCGGCACCCCGGGATGATCTTGCCCGAAGAGGCCGCGCAGCGGGCACGGGAGGCGGAGGCGCTGTTTTACGAGACCTGCGGCGCGCCGTCGCTTGCAACCCGGATCAGGGCGGCGCTGGCGCGTTTCGCCCGCCGCAAGGGCGCGCATAAAAAAGACCCGCATCCGGTAGTGGATGCGGGTCTGGATGTTCAGGCGGAAGGGATCAGTAGATCGGGAAGTCCTTACAGAGCTTCGCGACCTCGGCCTTCACCTTTTCTTCCACCTCGGCATTGCCATCCGCGCCATTCGCAGCAAGCCCGTTGACCACTTCGACGATCAACTCGCCGATCTTGGTGAACTCGGCCTCGCCGAAGCCGCGGGTGGTGCCTGCGGGCGAGCCGAGGCGGATGCCGGAGGTCACGGTGGGCTTTTCCGGATCGAACGGGATGCCGTTCTTGTTGCAGGTGATATGGGCGCGGCCGAGGGCTTCCTCGGTCTCGTTGCCCTTCACGCCTTTGGGGCGCAGATCGACGAGCAGCAGATGCGTGTCCGTCCCGCCGGTGACGAGATCGAGCCCGCCCTTCATCAGCGCTTCGCCCATGGCTTTGGCATTGGCGACGACCTGTTTGGCGTAGTCCTTGAACTCCGGCTGAAGGGCCTCACCAAAAGCGACGGCCTTGGCGGCGATCACATGTTCCAGCGGGCCGCCTTGCAGGCCGGGGAAGATCGCCGAGTTGATTTTCTTCGCAATCGCTTCGTCATTGGTCAGCACCAGACCGCCGCGCGGGCCGCGCAGGGTTTTATGGGTCGTGGTGGTGGCGACATGGGCGTGATCGAGCGGGTTCGGATGCTCACCGCCCGCCACGAGCCCGGCGAAATGGGCCATGTCGACCATCAGATAGGCGCCGACTTCATCGGCAATCTCGCGGAATTTGGCGAAGTCGATCTGGCGCGGCACGGCGGAGCCACCGGCGATGATGAGCTTCGGCTTATGCTCGCGGGCAAGCTCGGCCATCTGGTCGTAATCCAGTTCCTGATCCTGCTTGCGCACGCTGTAATGGACCGGGTTGAACCATTTGCCGGACTGGTTGGGCTTCGCGCCATGGGTGAGATGCCCGCCTGCGGCGAGGTCCATCGCCAGGAACGTGTCGCCCGGCTTGAGGAGCGCCATGAACACCGCCTGGTTCGCCTGACTGCCTGAATGAGGCTGGACGTTCGCGAAACCCGCGCCGAACAGCTCTTTCGCCCGGTCGATCGCCAATTGCTCGGTCACATCGACATGCTGGCAGCCGCCGTAATAGCGTTTGCCCGGATAGCCTTCGGCATATTTGTTCGTGAGAACCGAGCCTTGCGCTTCCATCACCGCTTTGGAAACGATGTTTTCGGAGGCGATCAGTTCGATCTCCTCGCGCTGGCGGGTGAGTTCGTCCTCAACTGTGGCAAAGACTTTCGGGTCGCGCTCGGCGAGGCTTTGGGTGAAAAAGGCGCTCATAATCCTATCCCCTTTGATGTGGTTGCCGTTATCTAACGTGAAACGAACGGCGCTGAAAGCGGAGTTTTGCGGCGTTTTCGGGGGAAGTTTGCGGCATGTTTTCGCCTTGGGCGGGCCGGGCGAGAGGCGCGGCGGCGTCGAGAGCGCTTGCAACAGCTTGATTGGCGGGACAAAATGCGGGGGCGCGCAGGCCGCTTGAGGGGGGATATGTCGCAAAGAGCAGACAGGGGCGCTCCCAAGGGGCAGCCCAAGCTTCATTTCGCCGCCTCGCGGGCCGAGGATGCGCAGGCCGCCCATGCCCGGCTGACCGCGCGCTATGGCCAGACGCGGGCGCATGATGCGGATATCATCATTGCGCTTGGCGGGGATGGCTTCATGCTCTCGACGCTCCACGCAACCCAAGGGCTGGCCGCGCCGGTTTACGGGATGAACCGGGGCACGGTCGGCTTTATCATGAATGAATATGGCGAGGACGGGCTTTTTGAACGGCTCGCCGAGGCGGAACTGGCGGAGATCAACCCGCTCTCGATGGTGGCGATGCCCGCAAATGGCGAGGCGCAGCAGGCGCTGGCGATCAATGAGGTGTCGCTTTTGCGCGAAGGGCCGCAGGCGGCGAAGCTGAAAATCTCCGTCGATGGGCGGCCGCGCATGGAAGAGCTGATTTGCGACGGCGCGATGGTGGCGACGGCGGCGGGCTCGACGGCGTATAACTACTCGGCGCATGGTCCGATCCTGCCGATTGGCGCGGATATTCTGGCGCTCACCCCGGTGGCGGCGTTTCGCCCGCGGCGCTGGCGCGGCGCGCTTTTGCCGCAAAAGGCGGTGGTGCGTTTCGATGTGCTGGAGCCGCAAAAGCGCCCGGTCGCGGCGGTGGCGGACGGCTATGAGGTGCGCGATGTTCTGTATGTCGAAGTGCGCACGGAGATGAGTGTGGTGCATCGCTTGCTCTTCGATCCGGGCCACGGTCTCGAAGAGCGACTCATCCGGGAACAATTCACCTAAAAGCGGCGTTATGCCGCGAAGCGGCAAGATTGCGCGCGGCAGAGATTGACAGCACGGGTCAGGGCCTCATAACGGGCATAACCCTTTAAAGGAGAGTGCCATGACCGAAAGACGCTGGTGGACGATCATCGGGATCCTTGTCCTTGGGATTATGCTGTGGCTGCTCAAGGGCATCTTGTTCCCGTTCCTCGCCGGGATGGCGCTGGCCTATTTCCTCGACCCGCTGGCGGACCGGCTGGAGCGGCAGGGGATCAAACGGGTCTGGGCGACGGTGATTATATCGCTGGGACTTTTGAGTGTCTTGGTGGTGGTCATCGCCTTCGCGGTACCGCTGCTTTATCAGCAGGCCGTGGCCTTCGCGCAGGCCGCGCCGGGCTATCTGGACCAGCTTCAGAACCTGCTGATTACCCGTTTCCCGGAGGTCTATTCGGAAGGCTCGCAGATCAACACCGCGATCGACAACTTTATCTCCATGGTGCAGGAGCGCGCCGGTGAGATTGCCGGATCGGTGCTGAAATCCTCGCTGCGACTGGTCGATGCGGTGGTCGCGATTGTCGTGATCCCGGTCGTGACCTTCTATATGCTGCTCGATTGGGACCGGATGATGGCCAAGGTCAATCGCTGGCTGCCCGCCGATCACGCCGAGCGTATTCGCGGGATCGCGCAGGAGATCGACAATGTGCTGGCGGGCTTCGTGCGCGGGCAACTCACGGTCTGTCTGATCCTCGGCACGTTCTACGCGGTCGCGCTGGCGATTGTGGGCCTCGATTTCGGCCTGCTCGTCGGGATGTTCGCGGGGCTTTTGACCTTTATCCCCTATGTCGGCTCCATCGTCGGCGGCGCGCTCTCCATCGGCCTTGCGCTCTTCCAGTTCTGGGGCGACTGGGTGATGGTGATCGCCGTCGCCGCGATCTTCGTGACCGGCCAGATGGTCGAGGGCAATTTCCTCTCGCCGAAACTCGTGGGGGACTCGGTGGGGCTGCACCCGGTCTGGCTGATGTTCGCCCTCTCGGCCTTTGCGACGCTGTTCGGCTTCACGGGGATGCTGATCGCGGTGCCGGTTGCCGCCTGTCTTGGCGTCTTTTTCCGCCATGCGATGGATGAGTATTTCAAGAGCGATCTTTACCGCGGCACGGAGACGAGCAGCATCAACGGGGACGAGCTTTGAGCGAGCCCGCCCGTCAGTTGCGCCTGCCGCTGCCGCGCCGTCAGGCGCTTGGCCGTGAGGATTTCATCATCTCGCAACCGAATGCGCTGGCCCTCGCGATGGTCGAGGACTGGCGCAACTGGCCTGAGGGCAAGCTGGTGCTGTCCGGCCCGGCGGGCTCGGGCAAGACGCATCTGGCGCATGTCTGGGCGACGCAGACCGGGGCGCTCATTGTGGATGCCGAGAGCCTTGCGAGCGCCAATCTGCCGGGGCTGGCCCGCCGCCCGGTGGCGGTGGAGGATCTCGACCGGCTGAATGGCCCGAAAAAGGACGCGGCGGAGGCGGCGCTGTTTCACCTCCACAACCTCTTGGCCGAAGCGGGGCAGGCGCTGATGATCACCGGGCGCGGCGTGCCGGCCCATTGGGCGATCACCTTGCCGGATCTGGCGAGCCGCGTGCGGGCCGCCAATCTGGCGCAGATCAACCCGCCGGATGATGCGCTGCTTGGCGCGCTTCTCTATAAGCTCTTCGATGATCGCGGGCTGGTGCCGCCGGGCGAGGTGGTGACCTATATGGTCGCCCGGATGGAGCGGAGTTTCGAGACCGCTCGCCGCCTTGTCGCGCAGCTTGACGAGGTCGCGATGGAATCGCGGCGGGAGATCACGGTGCCGCTGGCCGCCTCCGTCATGCAGGCCCTTGGCGCGCAAAATGATGATAGAGTGTGTGAGACGCCCTGAGATTTCTCAGAAGATTCATAAAAGGGTCACGAAAACACGCCAGAAGACAGCTATGACAAATTCAGATTTCCTCACCGCTCCGTTTCGCGATCCCGTGGCCCTTGATGGCGTGACCATGGAGAGCTGCGCGCGGCTCTTTAACCGGGAGCTGAGCTGGCTGGCGTTCAACTGGCGCGTTCTGGAAGAGGCGGAGAACCCCAAGGTGCCGCTGCTGGAGCGGGTGCGGTTCGTCTCGATCTCCGGCTCCAATCTCGATGAGTTCTTTTCGGTGCGTGTCGCGGGTCTGCGCGGGCTGGTCCGGGCGGGGATTTCCAAGCCATCTGCCGACGGGATGACGCCGGAGGAGCAGCTTCGCAAGATCGACGCCGAGGCGCGCAAGCTGATGGATTATCAGCAGGATGTGTGGCGTGAGTTGCAGGCGCAGATGTCCGCCGAGGGGCTGGATGTCATCACCCGCGCGGATCTGACCAAGGCGGATATCAAGCGGCTTGAGGACACCTTTATGAATCAGGTGTTCCCGGTGCTGACGCCGATCGCGATTGACCCGGCCCATCCGTTTCCCTTCATCGCGAATAATGGTTTCGCCCTCGCGCTGTCGCTCATTCATGAAGAGACGGGTGAGGAATTGCACGCGCTCCTGCCCGTCCCGGCGCAGGTGGACCGGTTTATCGAGGTGGAGACGCCGCGCGGCGGCAACAAGCGCTTCCTGCCGCTCGAAGGGTTGCTCGAAGCCTTCCTGCCGCAGCTTTTCCCGCGCTATCGCCTTGATGGCTCCTGCGCCTTCCGCGTGCTGCGGGACGGCGAAATGGAGCTGGAGGAAGAGGCCGAGGATCTCGTGCGCGAGTTTGAAAGCGCGCTGAAACGTCGCCGCCGGGGCGATGTGATCCGGCTCGAAATGTCCGCCAGCGCGCCCGAGGATCTGCATCAGATGATCGTCGAGGCGATGCATATCGACCCCGCCGAGGTGATCGAGGTGGACGGGGTGATCGGGGTCAAGGACCTTTCGGAAATGATCATCAAGACCCGGCCCGACCTCGTTTGGCCGCGCTTCGTGCCCCGGATGCCGGAGCGGGTGGTGAACGACCATGACGGCGATATTTTCGCCGCGATCCGCCAGAAGGATATGTTGCTGCACCACCCTTACGAGACCTTCGACATCGTAGTGCGGTTCCTCCAGCAAGCCGCGCGCGACCCCAATGTCGTGGCGATCAAGCAGACGCTTTACCGCACAGCGCAGGATAGTCCGATTGTGGATGCGCTTTGCGAGGCGGCGGAGGATGGCAAATCCGTCACCGCGCTGGTGGAGCTGAAGGCGCGGTTTGATGAGGCGGCGAATATCCGGCAGTCCCGCAAGCTGGAGCGCTCCGGCGTGCAGGTGGTTTATGGGTTTATGGACTGGAAAACCCACGCCAAAGTCTCGACCGTGGTGCGGCGTGAGGGCGACAAGCTGGTGACCTATTCCCATTATGGCACCGGGAATTATCACCACATTACCGCGAATATTTACACCGATCTCAGCTTCTTCACGACCGACCCGGCCTTGGGGCGCGATTCGACGAAACTCTTTAACTACGTTTCCGGCTATGCGCTGCCGACGGAGATGGAGAATCTGCAAATGTCGCCGCATTCGCTCAAGCAGCGGTTGATCGCGGATCTGGAGGAAGAGGCGAAACATGCGAAGGCGGGGCGGCCCGCCCATGTGTGGATCAAATGCAACTCGATCATCGAGCCGCAGATCATCGACGCCTTTTACAAGGCGAGCCAGGCGGGGGTGAAGATCGAGGTGATCTGCCGCGGCATTTGCGGCATCCGGCCTGGGGTGAAGGGGCTGTCGGAGAATATCCGCGTCAAATCCATCGTCGGGCGGTTTCTGGAGCACAGCCGCATCTATTGCTTCGGCAATGGCGATGCGCTGCCGAATACCGGCGCGAAGGTCTATATGTCCTCCGCCGATCTGATGGGGCGCAACCTCAACCGCCGGATCGAGCATATGGTGCAGATCCACAACCCGACCGTGCATAGCCAGATCCTCGATCAGATCATGGCGGCGAATCTGGCGGATACGGCGCAAAGCTGGGTGTTGAACCCGGACGGTACATTCGACCGCCATGTCGCCAAAGAGGGCGAGCGGCTCTTTAACTGCCACAAGTTTTTCATGGAAAATCCCTCCATGTCGGGCCGGGGCAGCGCCGGGATCGACGATGTGCCGCGCCTGACGCACTCGCGCCACTGAACCGATTGACCCCGGCTCTTTGAGCAGGTTACCTCTTTGTTAAAACGGGGAGGGATGTCGTGCAGGAACAAGAGCCGCAACAAGGCAGCGCCGGTGTCATCCCCTACGCTTTGGGCCAAGAAATGCGGGTCGGCGTGATCGATGTCGGCTCAAACTCGGTCCGCCTCGTGGTTTTTGAGGGGGCGGCGCGGTCTCCGGCCTATTTTTTCAACGAAAAGGTGCTGTGCGGGCTTGGCAAGGACATGGCGGATTCGGGCGTGTTGAACCCCGAAGGCCGGGCGCGGGCGCATGAGACGCTGAACCGCTTTGCGGCGCTCGCCAAGGCGATGGAGGTGCAAAGCCTCAACGGGGTTGCGACGGCGGCGGTCCGCGACGCGGAGGACGGACCGGATTTCGTCGCGCAGGTGGAGGCGGAAACCGGCATCACGCTGCAAGTGGCGAGCGGCCCGGAAGAGGGGCGGCTCTCGGCGCAGGGGGTGCTGCTCGGCTGGCCGGATGCGGAAGGGATCGTCTGCGATATTGGCGGCTCGTCGCTGGAACTGGCGGAGCTTTCGGGCGGCGAGATCGGGCGCTGCGAGACCTCCGCGCTCGGCCCGCTGAAGCTTCAGCAGTTTGAGAAGGCCAAGGACCGCGCGGCCTATATCGAGAAAACGCTGAAGAAATTACACAAGAAATTTCCCGGCAAGCCGGACCGGATGTTCCTTGTCGGCGGATCTTTCCGGGCGATTGCCCGCGTCGATATGGAACGCAATGGCTATCCGCTGAAGGTGCTGCATGAGTATCGCATGACGCCAGAGCAGGCGGCGGAGACGGCGGAGTGGTGCGCCGGGCAAGATGCGGATGGCCTCGGCGAGCTTGGGACCGACACTTCGGCGGCGCGGCTGCAACTGGTGCCGCTCGCGGCGGAGGTTCTGGCCCGGATCGTAAAGGAATTTTCGCCCGCGGAACTCGCGATTTCGTCTTACGGGATCCGGGAGGGGATGCTGTATGAGGCGCTGCCGAAACAGCTGCGCTCCCGCGATCCGCTGATTGAAGCGTGCCTCCATATGGAAGCGGCCTCGGCGCGGTTTCCGGGGGCGGGTGATGCGCTCTATCTGTGGATGCAGCCGCTCTTTCGCGATGAGCCAAAGGAGGTGCTGCGGCTGATCCATGCGGCGTCGCTTCTGCATGACATCAACTGGCGCTCGCATCCCGATTACCGCGCCGAAACCTGTTTTGAGACCGCGACTCGCGCCAATCTTGGCGGGCTGGCGCATGATGAGCGGATCTTCCTCGGGCTGGCGCTGCTCCACCGCTACAAGAACAGTCGCAAACATGTCGATGACGAATTTGTCGCCGGGGTGGTGGATGAGCAGATGCGGCAAAAGGCCGAGCGGGTCGGGCGGGCGCTGCGCCTTGGCGCGATGCTGGCGGGCGGCTCCGCGGCGGCGCTCAGCGATACGGAACTGACGCTGGAGAAATCGCGCCTCACACTGCATCTGGGACCGCAGGCGAAGCGATTCTTTGGCGAGACGGTCACGAAGCGCGCGAGCGCCCTTGCAGATTCGCTCGGGGCCGAGGCCGAGATCACGCAGGCAAGTTAAGCGTGAAACTATTTCGCGCCCTGCGGAAAAATTATCCTTTAAAATGAATAAGGCCCGGCGCTATGCCGGGCCATTCTTCCCTAAACTCGGACCTTGTTTCCGGTAAGACCGGGCCCTTTTATCGTGCGGATCTTCTTCGATCCTTCCTGTTGTGAGCGCGACGTTGCATGATTCTTGGGCAGTTTGCAACGGTTGTGTTTCAAAAAATGTCAGAATGTTAAGGGGCGCATTAACTATTTTATTCCATGTTAAGCGCTTAACCGTGCGGCAACTGTCTGTGCGCGGAAACATCAATTGCACCGCAGCGCGCTCCCGGCTAGACCATGGCAAAGTTTTTTGGAGATCGCGATGCGTCTGAGCCGTTATTTTCTTCCCGTTTTGAAAGAAACCCCTGCCGATGCGCAGATCGCCAGCCACCGGCTGATGCTGCGCGCCGGGATGGTCCGCCAGCAGGCCGCTGGGATCTATAGCTGGTTGCCGCTCGGCTATAAGGTTCTGCGGAACATCGAGAAGATCGTGCATGAGGAGCAGCAGCGGGCGGGCCATATCCCGGTTCTGATGCCGACCCTGCAATCGGCGGATCTCTGGCGCGAGAGCGGGCGCTATGATGCTTACGGTGAGGAGCTTCTGCGCATCAAGGACAGGCATGAGCGCGACATGCTGTTCGGGCCGACCAATGAGGAAATGATCACGGATATTTTCCGCTCTTACGTCAATTCCTACAAGGACTTGCCGCTGACGCTTTACCATATTCAGTGGAAATTCCGCGATGAGCGCCGCCCCCGGTTCGGGGTGATGCGGGGCCGCGAATTCCTGATGAAAGACGGCTATAATTTCGATCTCACCAAAGAGGATGCGATGCACGCCTATAACCGGCATCTCGTCTCCTATCTGCGCAGCTATGAGCGGATGGGGCTGACGGCGATCCCGATGCGCGCGGATAGCGGCCCGATTGGCGGGGACGACACGCATGAGTTTCTCGTGCTGGCGGACACCGGCGAGTCCGAGGTGTTTTACGACAAGACGATCACCGATCTGCGCCTCGGCGACCGGGCGATCGACTGGCAGGATCGCGACCAGCTTGAGGGCATCAAGACCGAGTGGACGACGCCTTATGCGCGCACAGACGAGACCCATGACGCGGCGAAATTCGGCGAGGTGCCGGAGGATCGCCGGGTGCAGGGTCGCGGGATCGAGGTCGGTCAGATCTTCTATTTCGGGACCAAATATTCCGAGCCGATGGGCGCCGTGGTGACGGGCCCTGACGGGAGCCGCATACCGGTGCATATGGGCAGCCACGGGATCGGGGTGAGCCGTTTGGTCGGCGCGCTGATCGAGGCGAACCATGACAATAAAGGCATCATCTGGCCCGAGGGCGTGACGCCATTCCATGCCGGGATTGTCAATCTGAAACAAGGCGATAGCGCGGCGGATGCGGCGAGCGAAAAGATCTATGAGGCGCTGCAAGCCAAGGGTCTCGATCCGCTCTATGACGACCGCGAGGAGCGGGCGGGCGCGAAATTCGCGACCATGGATCTGATCGGTCTGCCCTGGCGGATCACGGTCGGCCCGCGCGGGCTGGAAAAGGGCGTGGTTGAGCTGACCTCCCGCCGGACGGGTGAGAGCGAAGAGCTGTCGCCAGAAGCCGCCGTGGATCGGATCGCGCAGATTTACGCCGACGTTTAAGCGCGGGTTTTGAAGGGCTTGCGGCGCGGCTTTAAAGGGTCGCGCCGCAACCGATTATAGCATCAGCCGCAATGCCGCCCGCCTTGGATGCGCGCGGAGAGTGCCGCCGTTGCGCCCGCGCTATCAGTGCCGGTGAGGGTCACATCCACCGGCTGATCGTCGCGGAAGGTGATGGTGAGGCTGACGACTTGCGGTTCGGTCTCCGGCGCTTCCCATGTTTCGGTGAAGGTGTAGACCGGCACGATGGCGCCGGTCTCGTCCGTTTGCTCGGCGCGCGCCATTCGTGGATCGGGCGCGACGATGAAGCTGCCGGGGATGGAGATATTCGCGGCGCTCATTCCGGTGTCCGCGCGGAGGGTGAAAAGCAGCGTCGCCGCGCTGTCGCCGCCGGGCAGGAAATGGACGCCTTCGACCTTGGTGTCGCCGCAGGGGCCTTCCACGGCGCCGCGGTTCGGGTCCGTGGTGGCGATGGGAACGGATTGCCCGCCGTCGAGCCGCGCGATGGTGAGGAGCGGGCCTTGCGGCGCGGCGTCCTCCACCGGCGCGCAGGCAAGCAGAAGCGGCAGAGAGAGGGCGGCGCGGATCGTCGGGGGCATGGCGGTCTCCTTGAGATTTAACCCCAGCTTAACCCGCTCACATCCACAGGGGAACCGCCACACAGTTGCGCGAGAGGGCTTGCTTTGCGCCGCACAATCCCGCATCTCCCCGGCATGAGCGAGAGGAGCATCATGACCCCATTTGCACCCTTTGAATGGACCATCGCCTGGCGCTATCTGCGCGCGCGGCGCAAGGATGGCGGGATTTCGGTGATGTCGGTGATCTCGCTGGTCGGGATCGCGCTGGCGGTGTTTGCGCTCATCGCGACCATGGCGGTGCGCTCGGGTTTCCGCTCGGAATTTGTGGGCACGATTTTGGGGGCCAACGCCCATATGTCGATCAGCCAGAGCCTGTTGGACGAAGACACCGGGCAGCTTGTGCGCGGGATCAGCAATTACGACGAAATGGCTGAGAATATTGCCGGAATCGATGGTGTGACCCGCGCCGCGCCGGTGGTGCGCGGGCAGGTGATGGCCTCGACCGGGCAGTATAACAGCGGCGTGGAGGTTTACGGCGAGCGGCTGGAGGATCTTCAGACGCTGCCGCTCATCGCCAACCCCGAGAGCGCGCAGGGCGATCTGGCCGATCTTGAGGACGGGATCGCGATTGGCTCGGGCGTCGCGCGGGAACTGGGTGTCGGCGTGGGCGATGTGATCGACCTGATCTCGCCCAATGGGGTGCAGACGCCCTTTGGCACCTCGCCCCGGATCAATGCTTACAAGATCGTCTATATCTTTCAGGTCGGGCGCTATGACATTGACCGCACACGGATTTACATGCCGCTGGAAGAGGCGCAGAGCTATTTCAACAGCGAAGGCCGCGCGGGCGAGATCGAGGTGATGGTCGAGGACCCCGAAGCCGTCGATGCGCTGCGCCCGGATTTCTACCGTGTGGGCGGGCAGCAACTGAGCCTGTGGAGTTGGCGCGATGCGTCGGGCAGCTTCCTTGATGCGCTCAAGATGGAGGACAATGTGATGTTCATCATCATGGCGATCCTCGTGTTGATTGCGGCGCTCAACATCGTGTCGGGCTTGATTATGCTGGTGAAAAACAAGGGCCGCGATGTGGGAATCTTGCGGACGATGGGGCTCTCCGAGGGCTCGATCCTGCGGGTGTTCTTCATCTGCGGGGCCATGATCGGGTTGGTGGGGACGGTGATCGGGACGATTCTCGGCTGTCTCTTCGCGATCTATATCGACCCGATTTTCAGCGCGGTGAACTGGCTGCTGGGGGGCGGCGCGTGGGACCCGTCCGTGCGCTATCTCTCGGCCCTTCCGGCGAAGCTGGAATGGATGGATGTGCTGTCCGCCGTCGCGCTGTCGCTGTTTTTATCCTTTACCGTCACCTATTTCCCGGCGCGCCGCGCGGCGCGAATGAACCCGGTGGAGGCGCTGCGTTATGAGTGAGTCCCTGAAACTCGAAGGCATCACAAAGAGTTACCGGACCGAGGCGGAGACGCTGAACGTGCTGCAAGGCGCGTCGCTTTCGCTGAACGCAGGCGAGATCACCGCGCTGGTCGCGCCCTCCGGGGCGGGCAAATCGACGCTGCTGCATATTGCCGGGCTGCTTGATACGGCGGATGCGGGGCAGGTCGTGGTCGCGGGGCAGGACACGGACGGGCTTGGCGAGCGTGGCCGCACGGCGCTGCGCCGCGACGAGATCGGATTTATCTATCAGTTCCACCATCTTCTGCCGGAGTTTTCGGCGCTGGAGAACATCACCTTGCCGCAGCGCGCGGCGGGTGTGGCGCTTGGTCAAGCCGAAGAGCGGGGGCGGGATTTGCTGGCCCGCGTGGGGCTGGAAGGCCGGATGGATCATCGCCCGGCGGAGCTGTCAGGCGGCGAGCAGCAGCGGGTGGCCTTCTGCCGCGCCATGGCGAACAGCCCGAGCGTTTTGCTGGCCGATGAGCCAACGGGCAATCTCGACCCGGAAACCTCGGACCGGCTCTTTGATCTGCTGACAAATCTGGCGCGGGAGACCGGGCTGGCGGCGCTGATCGCGACCCATAATCATGAGCTTGCGGCACGGATGGACCGGGTTGTGAAGCTGGAAAACGGCGCGCTGGTCGCGGGGTAAGAGGCGCGCGGCGAGGTCTCGCCGCACGCGCCAAATATTTACGGCAGCGCCGGGATGAGCATCAGGCCCGCAGAGACGACGACGCCGACGAGCACCACCAGAATGAGGCAGAAGCCCATGATGTCGCGCGCGGAAAGGCCCGCGATGGCCAGCGCCGGGAGCGCCCAGAAGGGCTGGATCATGTTGGTCCAGGCATCGCCCCATGCTACGCCCATGGCGACACGAGCGGGGTCCGCGCCGAGGGCCTGCGCCGTTTCCATCATGATCGGGCCTTGCACCGCCCACTGACCGCCGCCCGAGGGCACCAGCACGTTGACGAAGCCGCCGGAGAGAAACGCAATGACCGGCAGGGTCGAGGCGGTCGAGATGGAGGTGAACCAGCTCGTGATATCCGCCGCCATGCCGGAGCCTGCCATCATGCCCATGATGCCCGCATAGAAGGGAAACTGGACGAGGATCGCCGCCGCGCCGCCGATGGCATCCTGCACCGCTTTGGTGAAGGCGCGCGGGCTCTTGTGGAGCGCGAGGCCCACGAAGAGGAAGATCATGTTCACGATGTTGAGGTTCAGCGCGAAGCCGTTCCGGGCGAAGTAAAGCACGATGAAGAGCAGGCCAATCGCCGCCGCGAGGAGCGAGACGATGCGGCTGTTTTCAAGGCGTTCCGCCGGGGTGGTGGGGGTGAAATCATCCTCGACGTCATCGCCGCCGAGGTCTACATCCCCCGAGCGCACCACTTGCCCGCCATGGTTGAGCATCATGCGGTTGACCATTGGGATGGTCACGACCAGCACGGCTACGATGATGAGGTTATAAAGGGCGAAAATGGTTTGCGAGGTGGGGATCACGCCGATCATTTCGGCAAGAAAATGTTCCGGCGTGGCGATGGTCAGCGGGATCGAGCCGGAGAAGCCGCCATGCCAGATCACGAAGCCCGAATAGGCCGCCGCGATCAGGACGCGGTAATCGGTGTCCGGCACATGGCGGCCAACGGCGCGGGCGAAGAGGGCGCCGACGACGAGGCCGAAGCCCCAGTTGATCCATGCCGCCGCCAGTGCGACCACGGTGACGAGCACAATGGCCTGTGCCGGGGTGCTCGCGAGCCGCGCAAGGCTGTTCATCAGCTTTGACAGGAGCGGCGTGCTGGCCATGACGTGACCGGTGACGAGCACCAGCATCATTTGCATGGCGAAGCTGAGGAGCGACCAGAACCCGTCGCCCCAATGGGTGGCCATTTGCGCCGGGCCCTGGCCTTCGAAGATCATGCCGCAGACAAACACCACCACGGTGAGCAAGAGCACGATCACAAACGGGTCCGGCAGCCAGCGCTGCACCCCCGCATCGACGCCGTGAACGACGCGCATCAATGGACTTCTGTTCGCAGTTTCAGACATATTCAACCTCCCTGTGAATTGCCCGCAATCTGACTCGCGGACCCTTTCAATGCAAGGCCGCGCAAGATTGTTTCAAAGAGTGTTAAAATAAAATTACTCTGTGTTGCAGATTCCCTGCAATGCGACCCATTCGGAGTCGTTGATCGCGGGGTCGAACTCGGCCTCGCCGACCGTGTCGCCGTCGCGGATGGCTTCGACGCGGGTGGCGGCGGCGCCTTCTTTCAAGAGCGCTTCGGCGAAGGGCAGGGAGGGGAGTTTGGCGAGCGCCAGCGCGTCGAGCAGCTTTTCGTCATCAACCGGCTCCAGCGGCGGCGCAGCGTTCTTGATCTGGAAAGCCGCGTTCTTGGCCGCGTTTTTCGGCAGATCGCCGGTAAAGAGGACGCGGGCGGTGGTCATCGGCCCGGCCTCGCGGAGCATCGCATCGAAGGCGGGGCGCTCCTCGGCGCGGATCATCGCATCGAGGGCGAAGCCGGCAAAGGCTTCGGGGGTCTCCAGCGTCTCCAAGAGCGCGGAGTTCAGCAGGATGATATCACCCGGAAGGGTCGCACTCGGCGCATCGCCCAAGGGCAGCACGGCGATTTTCTTGCCAAGCGCGCCGGGAAGCCGCGCCATGAGTTTGCGCAGCGCCGCGATCCCGTCGGTCGATTTGCACACCCCACGACCGGCGCTGATCTCGCTCAGCACATCGGTGCCGAACCGCTCTGCGCGGGATTCGGGGATGGCGTTGAGCGTCGCCTGATGGATCCGCTCGGGCAGGAAGATCGCCCCCAGCACCACGGCGCAGACAATCCCGCCGAAAATGCCTTGGGCGATCCGCGGGTTCGGGCGGCGGCTTGGCGGGTCCTGCACGGCGTCGGCAACGGCCTCGATCGCGGCGACCATATCCGAATCGCCGATCTCGACGGTCTCATAGCCTTCTTCATCGGGGGTGAAGCGCGCCGGGAAGCCCTGGCCCTCGCGACGGATCGCCGAAAGCGACCAATGGGTGATTGGCCACTCATTCTGCGGCTCCAAAAGGATCAGCGTCGCGCGCCCGAACGTGAGCAGCACTTCACGCGGCTCCGCATCCGGTGCGGGCCGCCAGTCGCCCACGGATTCGAGGCGCTGATATTGGTCGAGGGCCGTCTCGCTCTGCATACTGCTCTTGTTTTTTGCGATGCAGGATAACCGCAAGGCCGCGCGCTGTCACGGGTGGACGGGCAGCTTTTGCAGCCGCCCGCCAATCTGTATGGAGAAGGGGCGAAATTTGGAGTGAGTCGTGACCAAACCCTGTGCCCATCCTGACGATCCGCATCGTATCAACCGCAGCGGCTGGCTTCGTGCGGCGGTGCTGGGAGCGAATGACGGGATCGTGTCGGTGTCCTCGTTGCTCATCGGGGTGGCGACGGCGGGGCCAAGCCATGAGACGATCCTGCTCGCGGGCACGGCGGCGCTGACGGCGGGGGCGATGTCGATGGCGGCGGGGGAGTTTGTGTCGGTTTCCTCCCAAGCGGATATCGAGCGCGCCGATATTGCCCGCGAGAAACAGGCGCTGGCGCACGCTCCGGAGACGGAACTTACGGAACTCGCTGAGATTTATCAGCTTCGCGGCGTGAGTGAGGAAACCTCTTATCAGGTCGCGAAGGAGCTGCATGAGCATGACGCGCTCGATGCGCATATGCGCGACGAGATCGGGCTGACCGATGCGCTCTCGGCCAATCCGCTGCAAGCGGCGCTGACCTCAGGGCTGACCTTTTCGCTCGCCGGCGCGATCCCGCTCATCGCGGCGTGGCAGGCCCCGGAGGGCGGGGTGATCCCGGCGGTGCTGATCGTGACGCTGCTTGCGCTTGGCCTTCTCGGCGCGACGGGCGCGCGGATTGGCGGCGCGCCGATGCTCAGGGCGATTGGCCGGGTGATGATCTGGGGGGTGCTGGCCATGGCGCTCACGGCCTTTGTCGGACGCCTCTTCGGCGTCAGCGTTTAACGCGCCAAAAGAAAAGCCGCCTCGGATCGGGGCGGCTTATCACATCTCACGCATGATGCGGCTTGCGCTTGTCTGCCCAAGGATTATCGGGCGTGTCGATCATGCGCCGGATATTTTGCTGCATCTTCCGGGCGGAAATCCGGACCCGGTTGGTTGTCTCGCCGCGATGGCAGGAGACTGCCCCATTGCTTTGCGCGACTGGCGGACGGTCATCGCCCGGTGCATCGCAGTGTGTATTTTGCTTCTTCATAGTTACTCTTTCCCACAACCCCTAATGGTCGTAACATAACTCAAAAATACACATAATTGTATTGAATACGTCACACAAAAACGTCACCCCGCCCGAGAAGGGCGGGGTGTTGCATTTTTAGCACCTTGGTTTTGCTGCGTTTATGCTGCGGCTTTGGAGCCGTCCCCATAGCGGCCATAGAAGGTCTCGCCGGCCTTGGCGAGGTCGCGCAGAAGCTGCGGCGCTTCGAAGCGCGGGCCTTCCGAGGCGGTGAGCTGATCGCAGATTTCGACGGCTTTTTCAGCGCCGATAATGTCCAGCCAGCTGAACGGGCCACCCGAAGCCGGGCGGAAGCCCCAGCCAAGGATCGCGCCGACATCGCCTTCCCGGATGTCTTCCAGAACGCCCTCTTCGAAGGCACGGACCGCTTCGAGCACCTGCGCCAGCGTCAGGCGGTTCTGCACCTCTTCGAGGCTCGGCTGGTCAGCGCGGCTCGGGAACTTCTCGGTGAGACCGTCCCAGAGACCCTGACGTTTGCCTTTCTCGTCATAGACATAGAAGCCCTTGCCGTTCTTGCGGCCAAGACGCTCCTGATCGAACATCCAGAAGATCACATCGTCGGACGGGCTCTCGGGATAGTCATCCCCCATGGCCGCCTTGGTCGCCTTGGCGATCTTTACGCCGAGGTCGATGGAGGTCTCGTCGGTCAACTGGAGCGGACCGAGGGGCATCCCCATCATCTTCGCCGCGTTCTCGATCAGCGCCGGGTTCACCCCTTCGGCCAGCATCCGCACACCCTCGTTGATATAAGGGATGATGCAGCGGTTGGCATAGAAGAAGCGCGCGTCGTTGACCACGATCGGCGTTTTGCGGATCTGGCGGACGAAATCGAGGGACTTCGCCACGGCGCGGCTTCCGGTTTCCTTGCCCTTGATGATCTCGACCAGCATCATCTTGTGGACCGGCGAGAAGAAGTGGATGCCGATAAACTGCTCAGGATTGCGGCTCGCCTTGGCCAGCTCGCTGATCGGCAGGGTCGAGGTGTTGGTCGCGAAGATCGCGTCTGCGGGCAGATGCGCCTCGGCCTGTTTTGTGACCTCGGCCTTGACGCCGACATCCTCGAATACCGCCTCGATCACCAGATCGCAGCCCGCGAGCGCGGCATAATCCGGCGTCGCGTTGACGCGGCCCAGAACCTCGGCCTTTTTCTCCTCGGTCACTTTTTTCTTCTTCATGCCGTCATCGAGGATACCTTCGACATGGGATTTGCCCTTGTCCGCGGCCTCCTGATCGCGGTCGATCAGCACGACCTCCATCCCAGCATTGGCGGAGACATAGGCAATGCCCGCACCCATCATCCCGGCGCCGAGGATGCCGACTTTCTTGACGGTTTCATCGGGCACATCGGGACGGTTCGCGCCTTTCTCCAGCGCTTCTTTATTGATGAAGAGCGAGCGGATCATGGCCGAGGAGGACGGATTCATCAGGATATTGGTGAACCAACGCGCCTCAATGCGGATTGCGGTGTCGAAATCGACCTGCGCGCCCTCATAGATCGCCGCCAGCATCGCCTTGGGGGCCGGGTAGGCGTCATGAGTGTTGCCGATCACCATGGCATTCGCGCCGGTGAAGGTCATGAAGCCTTCCGCCGAATAGGGCGCGCCGCCGGGGTATTTGTACCCCTTCTTGTCCCACGGCTTCACGATGTCATCGGGGCCAGCGTTTTTGACCCACTCCTTGGCCGCAGACAGCAGCTCATCCGCCGGGACGACCGCGTCGATGAGGCCCGCGGACTTCGCCTTGGCCGGTGCCACGGTCTTGCCCTGAAGCAGATATTGCTGCGCGCCCATGAGGCCGAGCATCCGCGTCAGGCGCGTCGTGCCGCCCGCACCGGGGAAGATCCCGACGAGGATTTCCGGCAGGCCGATCTTCGCCTTGGGGTTGTCCGCCGCGATGCGGTGGTGACAGGCGAGCGCGATCTCGTAACCGATCCCGAGCGCCGTGCCGGGACCCGCCCAGCACACCGGCTTGCCGCCCTTATTGGTCTTCGGGTCCGCACCGGCGCGCTCGATTTTGCGGAGCATCTTGTGAAGCCCCATGATGCCCTCGAACACACCCTTGGCCGGGTTGTCGCCCGCATCGTCTTTCATCTTGGCAATGATGTTGAGATCCATCCCGGCGGCAAAGCTGTCCTTGCCGGAGGTGATGACGATCCCTTTGACATTCTCATCGGCCAGAGCGGTGTCGATATGGCCATCGAGCTGTGCCGCGCCTTCGAGATTGAGCACGTTCATGCTCTTGCCCTGGAGGTCCCAGGTGATCGTTGCAATGCCGCCTGCATCAACGTCGTAAGAAAAAATGGTCATGTCTCGTCTCCCTTACACGCGTTCGATGATGGTGGCCGCGCCCATGCCGGAGGCGACGCAGAGGGTGCAGAGCGCGGTGCCTTTGCCCGAACGCTCCAGCTCATCGAGAGCGGTGTTGATAATCATGGCGCCGGTTGCGCCGAGCGGGTGGCCCATGGCAATCGCCCCGCCGTTTACGTTCACCTTGTCATGCGGCACATCGAAGGCCTGCATGAAGCGCAGCACCACAGCCGAGAACGCCTCGTTGACCTCGAAGAGATCGAAATCCGAGATGCTCATGCCGCTGTCGCGCAGGATCTTTTCGGTCACGGGCACGGGGCCGGTGAGGTTGATGGTCGGGTCCGAGCCGATCTTTGCGGTGTGCAGGATCTTTGCGCGCGGCTTGAGGCCGAGGCGCTCGCCAAACTCTTTCGAGCCGACGAGGATGCCCGACGCACCGTCCACGATGCCCGAGCTGTTGCCCGCATGGTGGACATGGTTCACCCGCTCCAGCGTCGGGTATTTCATGATGCCGAGCGCGTCGAAGCCGGGCATGGTTTCGCCCATATCCTTGAACGCCGGGTTCAGCTTCGCGAGATCATCCATGCCGGTGCCGGGGCGCATATATTCGTCATGATCGAGGATCACGAGACCGTTCTGATCCTTCACCGGCACGATGGAATTCTTGAAATAGCCGTTTTCCCAAGCATGCGCGGCGCGGCGCTGGCTTTCCACCGCATATTGGTCGCAATCCTCGCGGGTGAAGCCGTAAAGCGTCGCGATGAGGTCCGCGCCGATGCCCTGCGGGGCGAAGTAGATTTTATTCGCCAGCGCCGGATCAACGGCCACAGCCGCGCCGTCCGAGCCCATGGCGACACGGCCCATCATCTCGACGCCGCCGCCGATATAAGCCTGACCGTCGCCGCCCTTGATCTGGTTGGCGGACATATTGGTCGCTTCCATGCCGGAGGCGCAGAACCGGTTGATCGAAACGCCCGGTACCTGCTCCGGCAGATCCGAGAAGAGGACAGCGGAGCGCGCGAGGCAGCCGCCATTTTCCTTCACCTGGGTCACGTTGCCCCAGATCACATCCTCGATCTCCGAGCCTTCCAGCCCGTTGCGCTCTTTGAGCGCGTTGAGGATCGTCGAGGAGACGCGGAGGCTCGTCACCTCATGCAGCGCGCCATCCTTGCGGCCCTTGCCGCGCGGTGTGCGCACGGCGTCGTAAATATAGGCTTCGGTCATAGGGGTCTCCTTTGGTTTAGCTGGCACCGACCGCGAGGCCGACACCGGAGGCGGTGAATCCGGCGATCAACCCCAACAGAAGGGCGAGGCCGGAGAAAACAGGAATGGCGCGGTCCGATGCGGGGCGCGGTGCGATTGCACCCAGACCCGCGCCGAGCGCCATGAAAACGAGGGCGACAAGCGCGCCGAAGATGAGCCCGCCAAAGGGCAGCAGGGCGATAAAGGCGGCCAAGGCACCCGCGCCCGCGACGATCTGGCTGAGCGTCTGGTCGATCCCGCCTTGGGGGGCGAGCGCTTCGGGGTCGGGACGGCGCGCCCGGCGACGCCAGATCATGAGCGCCACGCCTGCGGCGATCAGGGCCAGCGCGGCCCAGATCACGGCGAAATGCACAACAAAAAATCCGGTGTCGGTCACGCGTTGTCTCCTCCCAAAGACGATGTTGCTTTCATATCCGCGCGGTGGCGGGCAGGGGCCTTACTCGACCACCTGCGTTGTGGCGGCCGGCAGATCGAGATTTTGCAAGAAGGGGTAGGTCGCGATCACCGCCTCCTGCTGCCCGGCACTGCCGAGCCGGATCATATGCCATGCGCCATCTTCCTTGATGGCGAGGGTTGTGCTGTCTTCCTGAACCTTGCTCACGAAACCCGGTTCCTCAGGGTCGCGGATCTCGATCATGTTGCGGGTCGGCAGGAGGGCGTAGGGTGTGCCTTCCTCTATCTCGGAGAAAGTGATCGGGTCCGTGTCGATGTCCGAGCTTGTGATATCGACAATGCCCTCCATCTGGGCGGCGGCGTCTTTGAGCCACGCGACATAGTCCGCCTCCGTGATCCCATTGCTTTCGGACATGTAAGTCACATAGTGCGGCGGGAACATCGGCAAGGTTTGGGTCGGGTCATCCGTCTCGGTCGCACGCTCAAACGCTTCGGCGAGACGCTCGACCTCGGCGATATCCGCCGCGTCTTGCGCCGCCAGCGGCAGCGCGGTCAGGCCAAGCGCCAGAAGCGCAGGCCCAAAATGGTGAGTCAGATATCCCATGACCATTCCCCTGAAAAGGTGACGGCTGTGGCGGCGGACCGCCACAGCGCATGGATCAGAACTGCTCGGCTTCCAGCGCCATCACAGGCTCGGCGCCCGAGTTGATGCGCGCAAGGCGCAGGCCGGTTTCGGGCAAGAGGCGCGCCATGTAATAGCGGCCGGTCTTGAGCTTGGTCTCGTAGAACGCCGTGTCCGACGCGCCGCCATCGAGCGCTTCCTGCGCCGATTTCGCCATATGCGCCCAGATATAACCGAGGCAGACATGGCCGAAGAGATGGAGGAAATCGGTGGAGCCAGCGAGGGCGGCATTGGGGTTCTTCATCCCGTTTTGCATGAAGAACATGCCCGCCGCCTGCAGATCCTTGCTCGCCGCTTTCAGCGGTTCGAGGAAATCGGCTTTCAGCGCTTCATTGCCGTCATTCTCCTTGATGAAATTCTTCACCATCTCGAAGAAGGCCATCATCGCCTTGCCGCCATTCTGCGGCAGTTTGCGGCCTACGAGGTCGAGCGCCTGAACGCCGTTCGCACCCTCATAGATCATGGCGATCCGGGCGTCGCGCACGAATTGGCTCATGCCCCATTCCTCGATATAGCCGTGGCCGCCGTAAAGCTGCTGCGCCTGAACGGTCATCTCGAAGCCCTTGTCGGTCAGGAAGGCTTTCACGATCGGGGTCAGGAGCGCGACCATCGCCGCCGCTTCCTCATCGCCCTGATGCTCCTTGTCGATCATCAGCGCGCACCAGAGGGCAAAGCCGCGAGCGCCTTCGATGAAGGCTTTCTGGTCCATCAGCGAGCGGCGCACATCGGGATGCACGATGATCGGGTCCGCCGGTTTGTTCGGCGCTTCGGCCCCGGTCACGGCGCGGCCCTGAAGGCGGTCATTGGCGTAATCCACGGCGTTCTGATAGGCGGCGACCGCCTGGCTCAGGCCCTGAATGCCGACGCCGATCCGCGCTTCGTTCATCATGGTGAACATGGCGCGCAGACCCTTGTGCTCTTCACCGATGAGGAAGCCCGTCGCTTCGTCATAGTTCATCACACAGGTCGAGTTGCCGTGGATGCCCATTTTCTCTTCCAGCGCGCCGCAGGACACGCCGTTGCGCTCGCCGAGGCTGCCATCGTCCTTCACCATGAATTTCGGCACGATGAAGAGGGAAATGCCTTTCACGCCATCCGGCCCGCCGGGGATTTTCGCCAGCACGAGGTGGATGATGTTTTCGCTCATCTCATGCTCACCGGCGGAGATGAAGATTTTCTGGCCCGAAATCTTGTAGCTGCCGTCGTCCTGCGGCTCGGCCTTGGTGCGCAGCAGACCCAGATCGGTGCCGCAATGCGGCTCGGTCAGGTTCATCGTGCCGGTCCACTCACCGGAAACCATTTTCGGCAGATAGGTCTGTTTCTGCTCGTCGGAGCCATGGGTATGGATCGCGGAATAGGCGCCATGGGTCAGGCCCGGGTACATCATCAGCGCCATATTCGCCGCCGAGGTCATCTCGCCAATCGCGGTCGCCATGACGTAGGGCATGCCCTGACCGCCATATTCAGGATCGCAATCAAGGCCGGTCCAGCCGCCTTCGCGAAGCTGGTCGAACGCATCCTTGAAGCCTTCCGGCACGCGGACAACGCCGTTTTCGAGCTTGCAGCCCTGCTCGTCCCCCACGCGGTTGAGCGGGGCGAGAACGTCGCGGGAAATCTTGCCGGCCTCTTCGAGGATCGCGCCGGTAAAATCGCGGTCGAGCTCCGAGAAGCCGTCGAGCTTCAGCGTCTCAACCTTCAGGTAATCATGGAGAAGGAAGCTGAAATCTTTCAGCGGTGCGTTATAGCTGGGCATATGGATCCTCCCTTTGCCGAATTAGTTTGCGCGAAGCCGGGTCTCGGCCTGGGAGATTCTGCTCTCCAGATCCGTGATCGCTTCGCCAAGTTCGCGATATTGGTCCTTCATCACGTCGAGCCGCTCCTTGCCGAGCGCGAGGGCGCGGCGCTGCTGCTCGGTCGTCAGACCGTCATCGTAAAGCATGAACAATTCACCGATCTCATCGAGGGCAAAGCCGAAGCGTTTCCCCTGCAAGATGAGCTGAAGGCGGGCGCGGTCGCGCCGGCCATAAAGGCGTTTGGCACCGATGCGACGCGGTGCGAGCAGCCCTTTGCTTTCGTAAAAACGCAAAGCCCGTGCGGTTACGTCATAGGCTTCACACATCTCACCGATGCCCAGTTCCTCTTGCGAAGAGGTGGTCACCTTTTGGGCCGCAGCCTGATCTACTCGTCCGTTCTTCATGCCCCAACTTTGGCACGGCACGGACAGGAATCAAGTCAAAGTTGACGTGAACGTCAATCTACGTTGCGTCAGAACCGTCGACATGGTTTTGCGCCCATTGGCGGAGTCGTTTCAGTTCCTCAATGGTCTCGCCAAGCTCCTTGCGGCGCTCTTCAAGCTCGTCAATCTGGTTGGTGGAAAGGTCGATCCATTTGGTCATCTGGACCTTGCTGTCCTCGTCGACATCGTAAAGTTCCAGCCATTGCCGGATCTCTTCGAGGCTGAACCCGAAGCGCCGTCCGCGCAGGATAAGCGTGAGCCGCGCGCGTTCGCGCGGGCCGTACAGCCGTTTGCGGCCGTCCTTCTCCGGTGAGAGCAGTTCAATATATTCGTAGTAGCGCAATGTGCGTGGTGTCACATCGAACGCCTCACACATCTCTTTGAGTGTCATTAGAGAATCGCCCATCTCGTCCGTCTCCAAGCGAATGTTCTGCATCTCAACATCCTCCCCCATATTTTTTTGACGTTAACGTCACTTTAGGCGAGCGAATGCCCTAGCGTCAACAGGAATCCTCATCAGGTTTTCTGCAATGCCTCTTGCCTGTAGTTGCCGAGTGGCTACTCTTTGGGACAAATAGGGCGGATTGAGATGAAGATTGAAGATAAACAAAAACTTGCGAAAAGTTTTATTAGCGCCATCCCGCATAGCGAAGCGCTTGGCATGGAGATTGGCGAGACCGGCTGGGCCTATGCCTATCTGTCGATTCCCTACAATGAGAAATTCATCGGCAACCCGGAAACCGGCGTTTTGCATGGCGGCGTGGTGACGGCGCTGCTCGACACCTGTTGCGGCACAGCGGTGTTGATGCACCCCCGCATGGGCGGCGCGACGGCGACGATTGATCTGAGGATCGACTATATGCGCCCGGCCAAACCCGGTGCGCGGCTGACCGCGCGGGCCGATTGCTACCACACCACCCGCAGCGTCGCCTTCGTGCGCGCGGTGGCTTATGCGGATGATCCCAATGCGCCGGTGGCGATGGCCACGGGGGCGTTCACCTTCACGCCCGCGCCCGATGCGCCGACGCTGGACGAGGTTCTGGGAGGGCAGGCCAATGACTGAGACCTTGCAGCAGATCAAGGCCCGCCGCGACACCATGCTCGCCCGCCTGACGGACTCGGTGCCCTATGCAGCCTGGCTCGGGGTGCGATTCGACCGGCGCGGCGATGAGCTGACCTCGATCCTGCCCTATGACGGCAAGCTGATCGGCAACCCGGCGCTGCCCGCGCTCCATGGCGGGGCGGTCGGTGCCTTTCTGGAGATCACGGCGCAGGTCGTTCTCTCCTGGTCGATCCTCTGGCCGAAAATGGAGGGCGGGGAGGAGGAGCCTGCGCTCGTCTACCCCAAAACCATTGATTTCACCGTGGATTACCTGCGCTCCGGCCTGCCGCGCGATGCCTATGCGCGGGCGCAGATCACCCGGTCCGGGCGGCGCTATGCCTCGGTCTTTATCGAAGCGTGGCAGGACAATCGCGACCGGCCCTTCGCCCATGCCAACGCGCATTTCCTGATGCCGCAGGGTTAGCATGAGCCAAAGCGCCGCCATCACGCATCGCCGGGTGCTGGCCATGGCGATCCCGATCATGCTGTCGAATGCCACCGTGCCGCTCCTTGGCGCGGTCGATACGGCGGTGATCGGGCAGCTTGGCCGCGCCGCGCCGATCGGGGCGGTGGCGATTGGCGGGGTGATCCTCTCGACGCTCTACTGGATCTTCGGCTTCCTGCGCATGGGGGTCTCCGGCCTCGCCGCACAGGCGCGCGGCGCGGGCGACACGGCGGAAACCGGGGCGCTCCTGATGCGCGGGCTGATGATCGGCGCGGCGGGCGGGCTTCTCCTGATCCTGCTGCAAATCCCGCTCTTTGCCGTCTCCTTCATGCTCTCGCCCGCCAGCCCGGAGGTGGAGAACCTCGCGCGGAGCTACATGTCGATCCGCATCTGGTCCGCGCCCGCCGCGATCATGATTTACGCCATCGTCGGCTGGCTGATCGCGATGGAGCGGAGCCGGTCGGTCTTTATCCACCAACTGCTGGTCAACGGCGTGAATGTGGTGCTGAACGTAACCTTCGTTCTCGGCTTTGGCTGGGGTGTCGCCGGGGTCGCGCTTGGCACGCTGATCTCCGAAATCGCCGGGGTGATCTTCGGGCTCTGGCTCTGCCGCGACGCGTTTGCCGGGGATCAATGGCGGGACTGGCCGCGTGTCTTTAACCGCGAGCGCCTGATTAACATGGCGCGGGTGAATACCGACATCATGATCCGGTCCTTTCTGCTCTCGGGCGGCATCCTCGCCTTTCTGTTCCTCGGGGCGCGGGAAGGGGATGTGGCCCTCGCCGCCAATCAGATCCTGCTGCAATTCATTAACGTCACCGCCTTCGCCCTCGACGGCTTCGCCTTCGCCGCCGAGGCGCTGGTCGGCTATGCCCTCGGCGCGCGGTCCCGCGGCGGATTGCAGCGCGCCGCGATCCTGACCAGCCAATGGGGGCTGCTCCTTTGCGCGGTGATGAGCCTCGTCTTTCTACTTATCGGCGGGCGGATCGTGGAGGTGATGACCACGGCGGAAGACGTGCGCGCAGCGGCCAAGGGGCTGCTCCCCTATATCATTCTCGCGCCGCTGATCGGCTTGCCGGGATGGATGTTGGACGGGATTTTCATCGGCGCGACCCGGACGGGTGACATGCGCCGCGCGATGATCGAGGCCACAGGTGCCTATGCGGTCGCGCTCGTCCTGCTGCCGCTTGCCTTCGGCAATCACGGGCTTTGGCTGGCATTTTTGTTCTTCTACATCACCCGCGCGCTGACGCTCTGGCGGCGTTATCCGGCCATCGAGGCCCAAGCTTCCCGCTCGACGCCGACCGCCTGATCGACCCGCTCATAGCCATCTTCGGCGAGCAATTTGTCGAGGCCCGAGAGAATATCGCTGACCAGAGATAGCCCGTGATAAACAAGCGCCGTGTAAAGCTGCACAGCGCTCGCGCCCGCCTTGATCTTGGCATAAGCGTCCTCGGCGGAGGCGATCCCGCCCACACCGATCAGCGGGATCGCATCGCCGGTTTCCACCGCCAGCCGCGCCAGAACGCGGGTCGAGGGCTGGAAGAGCGGCACCCCGGAGAGCCCGCCCGCCTGATCGCGGTTCTTATCGGTCAGCCCGTCGCGGGAGAGGGTGGTGTTCGTCGCGATGATCCCGTCAATCCCGACCTCCTGCGCGACCCGCGCAACATCGGCAATATCGGCGTCAGAGAGATCCGGCGCGATTTTCACGAAAAGCGGGATCTTCCGAGTCAGCCCGTCGCGGACGTCGCGGGTCTGCGCAAGTAGCCCGCGCAGCGCGTCCGCCCCTTGCAGATCGCGCAGCTTTTCGGTGTTGGGGGAGGAGACATTCACAGTCGCGAAATCCAGAAACGGCCCGCAACGCGCCAGCACTTTGCCGAAATCTGCGGCCCGGTCGGCGCTGTCCTTGTTCGCCCCAAGATTGAGCCCGATTACGCCCTGTTTCTGGCGTGCGGCGAGGCGGGCGGCGACCGCTTCCATTCCGTCATTGTTAAAGCCAAACCGATTGATGACGGCGCTGTCGCGCATCAGGCGGAACAGGCGCGGCTTGGGGTTGCCCGGCTGCGGGCGCGGCGTCACGGCGCCAAGCTCGACAAAGCCGAAGCCCGCATTCAGCGCCTCATCCGGCACCTCGGCGTTTTTGTCGAACCCCGCGGCCACCCCAAGCGGATTGGGAAGCGACAACCCGGCGAGCTCCGTGCGCAGGCGCAGGCTCTCCACCGGCTTGCCCATGGGCGCGACGCCGTATTTCAGCGCATGGATCGCGGCGCGGTGCATCTTCTCCGGGTCGAGCCGGTGCATGGCAGAGAGACCAACCCGCTCGATGAGTTTCACCGCACATCCTCCTCAAAGAAATAGCGCCCGCCGCGCCGTTTCAGCTCCTCGGAACTGCTCACGTCGCGCATGTGAATCCGCCGGTAAAGATGCGGAAACAGCGCACCGCCGCGCGATTCCTCCCAGCGAAGATCCTCGCCAAGCTGCGCCACATCGCAGACGACGAGCCACAATCCTTCTTCCCCTGCAAAATGCTTCTCGACCGTGCCGCGCAGTTGCGCGCCCGTGGAGAAGTGGATGAAGCCGTCACGAATGTCATCCGGCGAGCCGGACGTGCTCCCGGACGCCTTGAAATAGGCCCATTCATCGGCGCGGAAAACTTTAAAGATGCGCTGCATAATCCCGGTGTTGCGCTTGCATGAAAGAAAGTCAAGCAAGCGCGAGGAACGTTCCGAAACTCTTGAAGAAACTTGCCAGCGCGGGCGCTTATCTGCCTAAACTTGGGCATATTGCGGAATCAGTGCCGCATGACAGGGAGTATCTTATGAAGAGTTTCAGCTTAGCCGCCTCCGTTTTGGCCCTTTCGGCGGGAATCGCCGCGGCCGAGACGCAGATCACCATTCTGCACACCAACGACTTTCACGCGCGCTTCGAGGCGATCAACAAATACGACTCGACCTGCGATGATGAAACGCAGGAAGCGGGCGAATGTCTCGGCGGCACGGCGCGGCTTGTGACCGCGATTGCCGAGGCCAAGGAGCGCAACCCGAGCGCCTTCCTCTTTGATGGCGGCGACCAGTTCCAGGGCACGCTGTTCTACACGCAATATAAGGGCGAAATGGCCGCCGAGATGATGAACAAGCTCGGCTATGACGCGATGACCGTGGGCAACCATGAATTCGACGATGGCCCCGAAGTGCTGGCGGGCTTTGTCGATGCGGTCGATTTCCCTGTGCTGATGTCGAATGCGGACCTCTCGGGCGAGGATCTGCTCAAAGACAAGATCGCCAAATCCACCGTGATCGAGCGCGATGGCGAGAAATTCGGGATCATCGGGCTGACCCCGCAGGACACAGATGAACTTGCCAGCCCCGGTGAGAATGTGATCTTCACTGCGCCCGAGGATGGCGTTGCCGCAGAGATTGCCAAGCTGGAAGAAGAGGGCGTGAACAAGATCATCGTCCTGTCGCATTCCGGCTATGAGGTCGATATGCGCGTCGCCGAAGCGGTGGACGGGATCGACGTGATCGTCGGTGGTCACTCGAACACGTATCTGTCGAACGAGGACAGCGATGCGGCGGGCCCATATCCCACCATGGTCGGCGATACGGCGATCGTGCAGGCTTATGCCTACGGCAAATTCCTGGGCGAGTTGAACGTGACCTTTGACGACAACGGCGTCGTCACCGAGGCCAGCGGCGCGCCGATCCTGATGGACAACAGCGTGGCCGAGGATGAAGAGACCCTCTCGCGCATTTCCGAGCTGGCCGCGCCGCTCGACGAGATCCGCAACGAGATCGTCGCCGAAGCCGCCGAACCGATCATCGGTGACCGTGAAGTGTGCCGGATGCAGGAATGCGGCATGGGCAACCTCGTGGCCGATGCGACGCTGGAGCGGGTGCGCGATCAAGGCATCCAGATCGCGATCCAGAACAGCGGCGGTTTGCGCGCCTCGATTGACGCGGGCGAAGTCACCATGGGCGAAGTGCTGACCGTGCTGCCCTTCCAGAACGTGATCGCGACCTTCCAGCTTTCGGGCGAACAGGTGCTTGAGGCGCTGGAAAACGGTGTGAGCCAGATGGAAGAGCAGGCTGGGCGCTTCCCGCAAGTGGCGGGGATGAAGTTCACCGTCGATCCCGCGGCGGAAGCCGGGTCGCGCATTTCCGAGGTGATGGTTGAGGATGGCGACGGCTGGGTCGAGCTTGATCCGGCGGGAACTTACGGCGTTGTCGCCAACAACTATCTGCGGACCGGCGGCGACGGCTATGCGGTCTTCACCCAGGCCGAAAACGCCTATGATTTCGGCCCGAACCTCGAAGATGTGGTTGCCGAATTCCTGGCCGACAACACGCCGTATCAGCCCTACACCGATGGCCGGATCACCGTTCTGGCGAGCGCCGATGCAGGTGACGCAGCGGCTGAAGAGGGCGCGTCGGATGCGGCTGAAGGTGAAGCTGCTGCGGAAACCGAGGCGGCTGCTGAAGGTGAAGCGGAAGCGAGCGCCGAAGGCGACGCGGCTGCGGAAGCTGAGGGCGATGCCGAGACTGGCGAAGCCGAGACGGAAGCGGCAACGCAGTAAGCCGCGACCCGAAAAAACAAAGCTCTCGCAGGAGATTGCGGGGGCTTTTTCATGTCCGGGCCGCTAGAGGTTCTCCCAGCTAAACGCATCGCCATCCTCGGCCACGCGCCCGATGGACGGTAGCGCGAAATGGCTGCCGACGACCACGCGCTGCGCCTCCGCCGAGCTTGCCAAAAGCGTGCGGCGGGAGGTCACGGCCTCCTCCGGGTCGGCGTCGAATTTGAAATGCCAGTCCGGGTGCTGACACTGCGCCGCCATGTGGATCGCATCGCCCGTAATCACCGCCTCGCGCCCGCCGCTGGTGATCAGCACCGAGACATGGCCGGGCGTGTGGCCCGGCGTCGGCATCAGAGTCACGTGATCGCCAAGCGGGTGTTCCCGCTCCACAAATTCCGCCTGACCCGCCGCGATGACCGGCAAAACGCTTTCCGTGTAGCGCAGGTCATCGGCGGATTTGAGCGCGGCCTCATCGGCTTTCGGCAGAATGTAGCGCGCCTTCGGGAAGGTCGGCACCCAGCGGCCATCCACAAGCTGCGTGTTCCAGCCGATATGGTCGGCGTGCAGATGGGTGCAAAGGACATAATCCACATCCTCGGGCGCGACATCCGCCGCTTTCAGCGCGGCCATGAAACGGCCAGAGTCGCGCTGATGCCAGATCGCCTTTTTCGGGTGAGTCTTGTGATTGCCGACGCAGCTATCGACGAGGATCACATGGGACGGCGTTTTCAGCAAGAACCCTTGAAACGGAAAGATCAGCTTGCCGCTCGCGGCATCATAGGTGCCGGGGGCGTGGCGCTCGATGATCTCGGTGACATCTGGGCCCACCGTCGGGAACAGCTCTTCGGGCGGCATGAAGGGGGCGAGCAAGTCCAGCACCCGCCAGATTTCCACATCACCGATTTTATACAGCATCGCCAGCCTCCTGCGCCGATCAGTTCACGTAAATTCCGCCGCCCCCGATATTGATGGAGCCGCCTTCCATCCCCGCCAGAACGAAGCCGACAATCGCGGCGACGATCAGCCCGAGGATCACCGCGAAGGCGATTTTCCACTTCGAATAGGGGCGCTCGCCCTCGACCTGACCCGTGCGGCCATTGATGACGAAACGGTAGCTTTGCCCGCGATATTTATACGCCGCCATCCAGACCGGGAGCAGGATATGCTTGAAGGTCACGTTGGAAATATCTGTATCGAGGGCAGAAATCTGCTGTTGGTCGCCGCCGATATCGAATTTTACATCGCGGCGGATCGTGCGGTCCATGATCTGGCGCGCCTCGGTGAATCCGTCCTTGAGGGCGACCGTGTAGGCCTCCGCCCGAAAGCCCGCGAGATATTCGGGGCGGTAGGGCTCCAGCGCGGGCAGATCCCATGGTTGCAGCGCATCGGTATATTTCTTCGGCAGGCTGGTCGCGCCGAGGACCAGCACATCGTCGAAATTCCGCGCGACGCGCCCGCTCACCGGGGTCCAGCGGATTTTCGGCACCTGCTGCATCCGCGTCTGCGGCTTGCCATCCACCATCACCGTGACCCGCTGCGTTTCGTAATACACATCACCGCGCTGGCCGCGATAGCGCGAACGGGTGGCGGCATCATAGGTCCAGTAGGGGACGTAAATGCCGTTCATTTTCCGCCCCTTGCGGGCGTATTCCTTGAGGCCATTGGGGGCAAACCAGAGTGAGCCAAGCCAGTTGTTCAGCCGCTCATGCGCCTCTTTCTCGGGGATGCCGAAGGGCAGCACGCCCTTGGGTTTGATCTGCCGATGGGTGCCGGTGTCCACGACCACCGGGGTCGCGCAGAAGGGGCAGTCTTTCGAGTGGATATCGGGCTGAAACTCCACCGTCGCGCCGCAATTGGGGCATTGCGAGGTGCGGATGTCCTCCATCTCGGCGGGGGCGAGTTCGTTGTCGAGCCCTTCCTGAATGGGGATTTCGGCCAGCTCCGCACCGTTCCAGAAACCCTCGCTCGCGCCGATCTGCCGGGTCGCGCCGCAATGGTCGCAGGCGAGCAGCCCGCTCTCCGGCGCAAAGCGCATGTCGGAGCCGCATTGATGGCAGGGGAAGCGGTGATCGTTGATCTCCACTTCCGCTTGTTTCCCAATAATATCCGGGTTGAACTCCGCCATGCGCGCGGTCCGCGCCGCTTACGCGCCGGGCGGGGGCGGCGGAAGGATGGTGAAAAGCTGCGCCAGCTCGTCGACCTCATCCGCTTTGGTCCAGCCATCCTGGCCGGGCGTCCAGACCAGCGTCTCGCGGCTCAGTCCGCCATCCTTCGCCATGCGGCCAAGCTCGGCTTTGTTATAGGGGCCGGTCGCCTCGCCATCCTTGGCGACATGCCAGACCTTCTCACTCGGAAGGGGCGGCGGCGTTGGCGCGCTTGCGGGCGCTTGGCCCCAAGGGCCGCGCTGTATTCCGGCACCGGCGCCCATGGCCATACCGATCCCGGCGCCGAGACCCGCGCCCATGCCGGCACCCGCGCCGCCCGGATTGCGGGCCGCTTCGGTCATCGCTTCGGCCGCGCTATATTGGGTGAAGCGGCCAAGATCCCCGGCGAGACCCGCCGAAGTGCGCTTGTCGAGCGCTTCTTCAACCGCGTCGGGCAAGCTGATGTTCTCAATGTAGAATTCCGGCATCTCCAGCCCGTATTCGGCAATGAGCGGCTTGATCTTCGCGGCGACCAGCTTGGCGAGATCCTGCGTGTTCGCCGCCATGTCGAGAACCGGAATCCCGCTCTCCGCAATCGCCTGACTGAAATGGGAGACGATGATGTTGCGGATCTGGTAATGGATCTCGTCGGTGGTGAACTCGCCATCCGTGCCGACGATCTCTTGCAGGAATTTGCCGGGATCGCTGACGCGGATCGTGTAGGTGCCATAGGCGCGCAGACGCACCGGGCCGAATTCCGGGTCGCGGCAGATGATTGGGTTCTTGGTGCCCCATTTCAGGTCCTGAATCCGCGTCGTGTTGACGAAATAGATCTCGGATTTGAACGGGCTGTTGAAGCCGTGATGCCAGTTTTGCAGCGTCGTCAGGATCGGCAGGTTGTTGGTTTCGAGCATGTAAAGGCCGGGGCGGAACACATCCGCAAGCTGGCCCTCATGGATGAAGACCGCCGCCTGACCTTCGCGCACGGTCAGCTTTGCGCCATATTTGATGGCGTGGCCTTCGCGCTCGAAACGGTAGACGATGGTGTCGCGGTCATCCTGCGTGTGGTGGATGACGTCGATGGCTTCCCCGCGGAGGAAATCGAAAATAGGCATGGGTTACGGGCCTCCTTGTTGCACAAATGCCAGTGCATCCGCCGCGAGTTGGGGGAGCATTGGCGTCGCCTCTTCGAGCGACATACCCGGACGCAGCCGCTCGTCGTAAAGCATACGGAGCAGCGCCGCGTCATGGGCGGTAATCAGCGCGAATTCCTCGTCATCATTGAAGATCGAGGGCCGCGCGAGGAAACTGTCATTGAGAAGCCCGAGGGCCTGCGCCAGTTCCTCATGGATGCAGCTTTCCCGCAAGGCGGGGGTCTGCGCATCGTTGATGATGATGAGGGCAAAGGCGATGGAGCTTGGCGATTGCACCGTGCCCGCAAAGCTGCCCATGCAGAGGATCGACGGATCGGGATTGCGGAACTGGTTCAGCGTCGCCTTGGAGAGCGGCGTGTCGGCTTCCTCGATCCGGTCAGCGGCGAGGCGGCCGGACTCCGTGTCGAAGAAAGTCACGCGCATATTCGCATCCTCGGGATCATCCACGAGGCTGATGTCATGCCCGGTGATGTTGCGCAGGCGGCGGGCCATCACGGCGACGGCCTTGCGGTCCCGGTTGACCTGCCCGACGCTCGCGCCGATGGAGTGATGCACGCCGATCCGCACCGGGTCTTGCCAGCGTTGGAGCCCAACCTGCTTCTCGCGCTGCACGAAGCGCCCGGCCCGCTCATCCATCTCGCTGTAGAAGGCGATGCGCTTGAAATTCTCAATCAGATCATTGGTGTTGAACCGCGCGTCCCGCGGCCAATATTCCCGGCGCATCCCGCCATTGGCGCGGATCTGCGTTTCGACCTGCATGTAATAATCCGAAAGCGCGGCGTCCTGATCCTCCGGCAACGGCGCATCGGGCGTGCAGGCGGCGAGGGCAATAAGGGCGGCGAGGACGCGTGCTTTCATCTCGATCTTTCATAAGGGGAGGGGAATGTCGCCATCCCCCTCCGATGTGTTTTAAACGGCGTCGCCAACATTTGCGTTACCGCCCTTCTGAGCTTTGGCCGCTGCGAGGGTATTTTTCAACTCCTCTTCCATGGCGATCAGCTCTTCTTCGGCCTTCGCGCGTTTGGATTTGCCTTCATCGGCAATGCGCAGGCTGTCCTGAATCGTCTCGATCAGATCGGCATTGGCCTTTTTGATCGCCTCGATATCGAACACGCCGCGCTCCATCTGCTCACGCACCTCGCGGTTGGCTTGCTTGAGATTGTCGGCGTTTTTGGTCAGCAGTTCGTTAGTCAGGTCATTGGCTTCCTTCACCGCGCCCGCCGCTTCGCGCGAACGGTGGATGGTGACGGCCTGCGCCAGTTGCGTCTCCCAAAGCGGGACAGTGTTGACCAGCGTGGAGTTGATCTTGGTCACAAGGCTCTTGTCGTTCTCCTGCACAAGGCGGATCGAGGGGAGCGACTGCATGGTGACCTGACGGGTCAGCTTGAGGTCATGCACCCGGCGCTCCAGATCGTCGCGGGCGGAACGCAGATCACGCAATTCCTGCGCCTTGATGACGCCCTGATCTTCGGGCGCGTCCTGCACTTCCTGCTCCTTGGCGGGAATGACGCTCTCGTCGAGCTCTTTCAGCTTTTCCTGACCGGCGGCGATGTAAAGCGCCAGTTCGTCGTAGAAATCCAGCGTCTTTTCATAGAGTTTGTCGAGGCTCTTGATGTCCTTCAAAAGCTGATGCTCATGGCCGAGAAGGTCGGTCGTGATCTTGTCGATCTGCGCCTGCACCGTCTCATATTGCGCCATGAACTCGGCGACGGGCTTTGCACGGCCCAGAAGGCGCTCCCACCAGCTGCGCTTGCGGTTCGGGTCCAGCTCATCGACGGAGAAGCCGCGGATCGAGGTGACGATCTCGCGGAGCGAGTTGCCCGCAGGCCCCACATCCTTGTTGCGCACGCCCGAGAGCATTTCCTGCGAAATCTGCTGAAGCTCCGCCTGCGCGGTCGAGCCAAACTGGATGATCGACTGGGTGTCGGCCATGTTGAGCTCGGCCTTGCGCTGCTCGACTTCCGCCTGCTCATGGGGCGCGAAATTCTCGACGATAATCACCTCATCTTTCGGCTCGGCCAGCGGCATATTCACCACATCCTCAACATCTTTGACGGCCGCTTCGGCCTGTTCGCGGATTTTCTGCGACATCGTTACTCTCCTTTACGGGCCACCAGCCCCTCTTGTTGCAGCCGATCTCGAAGCACTTCGATCTCAACGTCAAGATCGGTGCGGTCCTCGACCAGCAAAATATCGCGCTTCTGACGGAAGCTTTGTTCCAGATCATCAAGCAATTCGACATATTCGGCGCGGGATTCCGTCTCCGGGTTGCGCGCATAAAGATCGGCAAATTTCAGCGTCGCATCCCGCGCGCCCTGCAAATAGACGGTGAGATATTTCCGGGCGCGGGTCAGATCGCGCGGATCTTCCTCGACGCGGGCAAACATCTCGCGGGCGGCGGTGGCCATGGCCCGCACCCGCTCTTCGAGACGGCGATCGTTGAAACGGCGCGAGGCGGCGAGGGTCTCGTTGAGCATCTTTTCGGCGTCCTCAACCGCGCGCATGGCGCGGTCCGCGTCGAAGCGGTTGGTCTCATCAAGGCCCTTGTCTTTCAACGGGTCGAGACCGAAGGCGAGGCTGTGCGAGACACCGGCCAGGAGGCCAAAGACGACCCCGCCAATAATATCCGTGCCAAAGCCAAGGGTCGCACCGAGACCGACGCCGAGGCCGGTCAGCACCGAGGCGAAAATTTTGCGGGGGAAGGCTGGGCGGCGGGCAATTTTGCGTTCGTTATAAGCGTCTTCGGCTTTCAGCCCGTCCACATTGATCCATGCAGCGAGCATCAGGAGCGCGAAGCCGCCGAGCCGTCCGAGGGTTTCCATCGGATCGCCGCCGCTGATCGCGCCGAGCGCGCTGAAGAGGAGTGGAATGGGCAGGGCGAACATGGCCCGCGCCCGAAACCGGGATTTGCGCACCTTGCGGCCCCGGAAATTCGCGGCAGGCGGGCGGCCATCGGCATCGAGCTGCCAGTCCTCGGGGCGCGAATTTTCAGGGCTGTAGCGCCCCCCCCAGCGTTCCGCCATCACAGACCTCCCAGACCGAGAGTCAGAATGATCAGCGCGAGAACCACCCACGCGATCTTGCCGAGAAATCCGTTTTGCATGGCTACCCTCTCCCGCGATGCGCGCGATTAACATTGCACAGAAAGCCACGAGGGCCAAAATGATGACGAGCCGGAGCATATCCTAGAGATAGGGACGCTCTAAGCAAAAGTTAAGGAAGCTGCGCGTCGGATGCAGCGTTGCGATCACAGTTTGGTGAGATTTGTTTGAAAATGAAAAAGCCGCTGACATGCAGCGGCTTTTTGCGAATCAATTCAAGGCCGTTCAGTTGGCCGTCAGCATCCGCTGATAGGGCTCCGGCGTCCAGTTGCAGGCGTAACCATCGCCGTCACGGTCGAGGTTCTGGTTGTCATTGGTCGGGCCGCCATTCGACAGGAACGCGCGCTGTGCGGCGTCAGCCGAGGCGTAACGCGAGCAGCCACCGCCACCGATCCCGCCGCTGCGGCGATACATGCGGGTGCCGACCGGATGGGTCGATTGCAAAGCATATTCTGCGAGGTTCACACCATTGGCGCGCTCGGGCACGGCGGTCGGCTGATCAATGACCAGCTGAGCAGCGGCACGGCGGCGGCGCTCAGCGTCCGATTCAATGGTCTCTTCCTCACGAATCGCATCAAAATCATTGGTTTGCGAGATCCCGCTCACCTCGACAGCGGCCGGGTCCGCAGCCCCTTCCGCGGTCGGCTGGGCGCCGGGCGTGGCGACGGTTTGCTCATAATTGGGCGCGGGCGGAGACGCACAGGCGCCAAGAGCAATCACAGAAATCAGTGCAAAGCTGCGCAACATCATAACTATCCTTTCCACGCGCCCCGATCGACCCTCGGATCAGCGCCACCAGACTTCCGGCTTGGCGGAAAATTCTGCGGCGCTTTCAAGCCCGTAGGCCAGGTTCAGGAGCGCATCTTCCTCAAAGGGACGACCAATAAGCTGGAGGCCAAGCGGCAGTCCCGAATTCGTTAAACTAGTTGGCACAGATACCGCTGGAAGGCCAGATAGATTCACCGTGATCGTGAACACATCGTTCAAATACATGGCAATTGGGTCACTATCGGCGACTTCGCCCAGACCGAAGGCCGGGGTGGGGGTTGCGGGGGCCAAAATGGCGTCCACCTGCCCAAAAGCGTCGGTGAAATCGCGGCGTACGAGGCGGCGCACCCGCTGCGCCTTGCGGTAATAGGCGTCGTAGAACCCGGCTGAAAGCACATAGGCCCCGACCATCACGCGGCGGCGCACTTCCGAGCCGAATCCTTCGGCGCGGGTTTTCTCATACATATCCTGCACACCGTCGCCCGCATCAAGCTTGGCGCGGTAGCCATAGCGCACCCCGTCATAGCGCGAGAGGTTCGAAGAGGCTTCCGCCGGCGCGATAATATAGTAGGCGGGCAGGGCGTATTTGGTGTGGGGCAGGGAAATATCCACGATCTCCGCGCCTTGATCGCGCAGAAGGTCCGCGCCTTTTTTCCAGGCCGCGTCGATCTCGTCCGAGAGACCTTCCAGGCGATATTCCTTGGGAATCCCGATGCGCTTGCCTTTGAGATCGCCGGTCAGCGCCGCTTCATAATCCGGCACCGGGACATTCGCGCTGGTGCTGTCCATCTTGTCGTGACCGGCCATCGCGCCGAGCATGATCGCCGCATCGCGCACGGTTTTGGTCATCGGGCCCGCCTGATCGAGCGAGGACGCATAAGCCACGATCCCCCAGCGGGAGACACGGCCATAGGTCGGTTTCAGACCCACCGTGCCGGTGAAGGCCGCGGGCTGGCGGATCGAGCCGCCGGTATCCGTGCCGGTGGCGCCAAGACAGATGCCAGCGGCAACCGCCGCCGCAGAGCCGCCCGAGGAGCCGCCTGCGGTGATCTGCGCGTCATCGCCCTTGCGCCGCCACGGGCTGACCGCCGGGCCATAGACCGAATGTTCATTCGACGAGCCCATGGCGAATTCATCCATGTTCAGCTTGCCGAGCATGACCGCACCGGATTCCCACAGCTTGCGGGTAACGGTGGATTCATATTGCGGTTTGAACCCGTCGAGGATTTTCGAGGCCGCCTGCGTCGGGACATTCTCGACGCAGAAGAGATCCTTGATGCCCAGCGGAATGCCCGAAAGCGCGCCGGTCTTGTTCGCATCGGCGGCCTTGGCCTGTTCCCGCGCCTTGTCAAAAGTCGTGTGGACATAGGCGTTGAGCGGGGCGGCGGCCTCCACCTCGGCAATCGCCGCTTCCGTGAGATCGACGGCGGAGAGCCCGCCCTGAAGCTGCTCGCGCGCGTCCGCGATGGTCAGATTGCGAAAATCCATGTCTTACTCCACCACTTTCGGGACCGCGAAAAAGCCTTCGCGCGCATCGGGGGCGTTGGCGAGGACCTTGTCCTGCATCTCGCCCGCCGTGATCTCGTCCTCGCGGCGATAGAGCGCGGTCTCATTCACATTGGTGAGCGGCTCGACGCCCTCCACATCGACCTCATTCAACTGCTCGACGAAATCGAGAATTTTGCTCAGCTCATCGGCGAGTTGCGGCAGGTCATCGTCCTTGACGCGAATACGCGCCAGTTGCGCGGCGCGGGCGGCTGTTGCGGTGTCGATCGACATCGGCGTCCTCTTTGATTGGTTGAGGGCGGTTTACCGCTGGCGCGGCGGTGAGGCAAGGGGGCGGCCGCGCTCTAGAACGACCTTTGCATAACCGTGCTCCAGCACGAGGATCATATGGCAGAGCATCACGGCGTTGAGGATATGCCAGAGGAAATGGGTGCCGAGCGGGAAGCTGTCGCAGATCGGGCCGTCAAGCGTGCGGAAGATGATGGAGACCGCGAGAATGCCCGCGCCGATGATCCACCCCTTGGCGGTTTCCGGGTCGCGGCCCCGCAGGATCACGCTGTAGAGTGCGATGAGAACCGGGATGCCTGCATAGGTCGAGGATGAGCCGAGCGGCAGGATCGCCCCAAGGGCGCGGCCCGCGAAGACGGCGAAGACCAGTCCCGCCAAGGTCAGCGCCGCGCTGCGCCAGCCGGGTTGGCGCAGGATGAGAAAGGTCGCGGCGAAGATATAGGTGACGACATAGGCGAGGATTGGGAGCGTATCCGCGAGGCTGGCCCAAGCGGTCGCGAAGCTGTGGAAGAGGAAGGAGCCGATGCCGATGATGAAGAGAATGAGGCAGAGCGTCTGGCTGAGCGGATGTGCCGCCCGCCCGCCGATGCGCCGCCACGCGATAAGGGCGGCGAGAATAAATGCGAGGTTGGTGAGGGCGTTCACCGGCTCGGACCAGAAGGAAAAATCGGTGCGCTCGCAATAGGCGTCGAATTGTTCAAACATGCGCCGGGTCTCCTGTCCCATGAAGATGCGCCGGACCGTGCCCGGCGCGGTGCTGGCCTTGCGTTTCTCGCCGGGTCACGCGCCGCGCCGTTCGGTGAAGAAATCACGGAGCAGGGCGGCGGCTTCGGATTCGGCGATCCCACCATAGATTTCGGGCGCATGGTGGGCTTGCGGGTGGTCGAAGACGCGCGGGCCGACGGTCACGCCGCCGGATTTCGGGTCCGCTGCGCCGTAATAGAGCCGTGCGATCCGCGCCGCCGCGATGACGCCGGCGCAGGTGGGGCAGGGCTCCAGGGTTACATAGAGGTCGCAGCCGGTCAGCCGTTCCGAGCCGAGCGCCGCGCAGGCCGCGCGGATCGCCATCATTTCGGCATGGGCGGAGGGATCGCAGAGCTCGCGTGTGCGGTTGCCCGCTTGCGCCAGCACAGCGCCACGCCGCACGACCACCGCCCCCACAGGCACTTCGCCGCGCGCCGCCGCCGCGCGGGCCTCGCCAAGCGCGATGTCCATATATGAGGTGAAGCCCATCTTTCCCCTGTTTCCTGATCGCCTGTCGCGGTATAGCCCGGATATGACCAAGGAAACAGATCAAGAGCGGATCGCCAAGCGCCTTGCGCGGGCGGGTGTGGCGTCGCGGCGCGAGGCGGAGCGGATGATTGAGGCCGGGCGGGTGACCGTCAACGGCAAGACCATCGACAGCCCGGCCCTCAATGTCGGCCCGAAAGACGAGATTACAGTGGACGAGCAGCCGCTCAAAGCGCCGGAGCCGATCCGCATGTGGCGGTATCACAAACCCTCGGGCCTCGTGACCAGCGAGCGCGACGAAAAGGGCCGCGAGACGGTGTTCGACAAAATGCCGCCGGAGATGCCGCGGGTCATGAGCGTCGGGCGGCTCGATCTGAATTCGGAGGGGCTGCTGCTCCTCACCAATGACGGCGAATTGAAGCGGCGACTGGAATTGCCAGCGACGGGTTGGGTCCGCAAATATCGTGTCCGCATAAAGGGGAACCCGGAAGACGCCGACCTCGCGCCGCTCCGCAAAGGTGTCACCATCGACGGCGAGCGGTTTCAGGGCATGTCCGTCTCGCTCGACCGGGTGCAGGGTGCGAATGCGTGGCTGACCATCGGGCTCCGTGAGGGCAAGAACCGTGAGATCCGCCGCGCCATGGAGGCGGTCGGCTTCGAGGTGAACCGGCTGATCCGTGTGTCTTATGGACCGTTCCAGCTTGGCGATCTGGCGCGCGGCGCGGTGGAGGAGATCCGCCCCAAAGTGCTGCGCGATCAGTTGGGGCTCAGCCAGGAAGACATTGAGGCCGAGGCGCAGAAGCATGAAGCGGCGCAGAAGAAGCGGCCGATGCGGCGCGGCAAGCCGGGTGGGCCGAAGGGCAAACCGGGCGGGAAGCCTGCGGTTGGGAAATTGGGCGGCGGGAAGACCGTCGGCGCGAAGGCTGGAGGCGGGAAGTCGGGCGGCTCGAAAGGTCAGAGTGGCAAACCCGGCGCGCCTAAAGGCAAAGGCCCCGCCAAGCCGAGCCGCCCGAGCATCCGCAGGAGCCGTTGATGCTCTCGCCGAGCCATGGCGAGCGGCGGGATGGCGGGTTTCCGCAGCTTATTGTCCTCCATTACACGGCCATGGAGAGCGCACGGGCGGCGTTTGACCGGCTTTGCAATCCGGCGGTCGAGGTTTCGGCGCATTATCTGATTTCCGAGGTGGGCGAGGTCCAGCAACTCGTCGCCGAGGATCGCCGCGCCTGGCATGCCGGGGCCGGGCAGTGGGGCGAGATCACGGATGTGAACAGCCATTCCATCGGGATCGAGCTGGCGCTTCATGTCACGGATGACCGCGCGCCGCCCTTTCCGGCAAAGCAAATGGACGCGCTGGAGTCGCTGCTGCGGGGGCTGATGGCGCGCTACAGCCTCGGCCCGCATCGGGTGATTGGTCACTCGGACCTCGCGCCGGGACGGAAAAACGATCCGGGGCGGGCCTTTGACTGGCGGCGTTTGGCGCGGCAAGGGCTGTCGGTTTGGTATGAGCCGCAGGCCGATCAACCCGCCACGCAAACTGATTTTTTCGAAAACGCCCGCCGCTTCGGCTATCCCCCTGCCGAAGAGGCCGCCGTGCTGGACGCTTTCCGCCAACGCTTCCGCCCATGGGACCGCTCACCCGGCCCGAACGACGCCGACCGCGCGGCCGTCGCGGACCTCGCCGCGCGTTATCCCGTTGACCTGAAGGCCGCCCAAGCCTAAACCCGCGCCTGCGGATGGCCGGATGACCGCGCGTAATGTGAGGAAAGTCCGGACTCCAGAAGGGCACGATGCCGGGTAACGCCCGGCCAGAGCAATCTGAGGGACAGCGCCACAGAAAACAGACCGCCCGCGCTTGCGCGGGTCAGGGTGAAAAGGTGCGGTAAGAGCGCACCGCGCCGCCGGTAACGGGGGCGGCAGGGCAAGCCCCATCGGGAGCAAAGCCAAATAGGGAGCGTATCGGGCCGCCTTTCGCCCTCGCGCTCCGGGTTGGCTGCAAGGAGCGGCGGTGCAAACCGTCCGCCAAGATGAATGGTCATCGGGAGCCGCAAGGCTCGCTACAGAATCCGGCTTACAGGCCATCCGCGTTTTTCACCTGTGCTAACGCCCTAGGGCTGCGCCGTTATCTTGGCGGCAGGCCCCGCATAGGATTGATCAGGCTGCCGCGCACAAGATGGCTGAGGATCGTCGGCATCGGCGGCATATGGCTGAAAGGCGCGAAGATATAGTCGCGCAGGATGGGCAAGGCGCGATTGCCGGACTGATAGAGCGGTGTGAAGATCCAACTCATCGCCTGATAGGCGTTGGTATGCAGCCATCGCGCCTTGGCGTAGTTCGGCAGGGCGTCGTCCAGGGGCCATGTTGTGAGGGATCGGATCAGGGCCGAGGCGTCGAGCAGGGCCATATTCGCCCCTTGCCCGAGTTGCGGGCTGGCGCGGTGCGCGGCGTCGCCAATATAGACGATCCGCTCACCATAGGGTTTGCGCAGGGAACCATGGGAATAGACGGCGGCGGTCATCTGGCTGTGGTCGGTGATCTGCGCGGTGAACGGCGCGAGGTCGGGCCAGAGGCGGGTCGCCTCATCGCGCCAGGCATCCAGCGGCGTTTCTTGCCATGCCTTGAGCTTCGCGCGCGGGAGCGACCAGAACAGGGCGGCTTTGAGTTTGTCCTCCCCCGGCAGCGTCCCGATGGGCAGGATGCCGATCATATGCGTTGCGCGGCGATAGCGCTGTTGCAGGGCGTCGTAGCGCAGGGCGCACTCTTCCGGCCAATCCACGGTTCCCCAAATCGCGCCATAGGCGAGAGGTTTGAAGACCAGCGGGCTGATGGGCGAGTTCGCGCCGGTCGTGTCGATCACCAGATCAAAGGGTCCGGCAGTGCTGCCATCGGCGAAGGTGAGGTGCCTGCCTTCGGGCGCAAGGGATGTGGACACGAGGCGATGCTTCGCCTTGATCTCGATGCCGTCTTTCGTCGCAACATCCAGCAGCGCCTCGAAAAGCGAGGCGCGATGAATGCCCAAACCGAAATGCGGACCGCCGGGCGGGCCATAGGACACGTCGAGAATTTTGCGACCGTTTTTGGCTTCATGACCGATCATGAAATAGCCTTTGGCGCCCTTGGCCAAAGCCGCCTCTGCCGCGCCAATCTCTTCTAGCACGCGCAGCCCGACCGGCTGGATCACAAGGCCCGAGCCGACGGGTTTTGGCGTGTCGAACTGATCGAAAAGCGCGATGGAGAAGCCCGCGCGTTTGGCCAGAATGGCGGCGGCGAGCCCGCCGATCCCACAGCCGCAAATGGCAATTTTCATCCTGCACCCCTCACGTCGCCGCACCGTATGCTGACCTCAGCGTCATTAGCAACAGCGCGGCGCGAAAAACGTCGCCCATGAAATCCCAAATTTTTGGGGCGGATACCCAATTTCGAGAGCGGATCAGCGGATATTGGGAAAACGAATCACCCCCACATCATGGGAAATCGCGGGAATTCACGCAGATTTCTCCCAATTGCCTGTGGATAACTCCGTGTATAAAGTCGCGGATGTCGATTTTTTGGGAATGATGCCCACCGAACACCGCCACTATATCTGGTGTGGTTAATCACTCCGTTTACATAGATGTTCCGTATTTTCATGCATCGCAGCATGATTTCCCATGTGTGCAACTTGCCTGTGGGAGAAATTCCCATTGATTTCCATAAGCTCCCATGGGATACCAAATGCACGATGAAGAGCGGACGGGACAACGATCCCGGATAAGAAAAAGAGCAGGTTTCATACAGGCACCGTCTTCACCGAAAAAATGATCCGACGCGACAGCGAGCAGATGCAGTCGGGCGTAATGCGAAAGCGGCGGATCGTGCGGAGCAGGCACGGTCCGCCCTTTTCGTCTTGGAAGGGGATTTGGCGTGAACGACCAATTTCGGGGCAGCCCGAAAAGCAAGGTTGACACGAAGGGGCGGATGTCGATTCCGGCCCAGTTCCGCCGTGTGCTCGAAGAGGGCGACCCCACCCGCGAAGCCGGCAAGCCGCCGACCGTCATTCTCGTCTGGGGCCCGTCGAGCCAGCCCTATCTGGAAGGCTACAGCCGGATCGGTATGAACGGGATCAGCGAGATGATCGCCGCCCTGCCGCGCTTTTCCGACAAACGCAAACGGGCCGAAAAGCTGCTGTTCCGCCGCTCGGTGGAGATGCAACTCGACGATACGGGCCGGATCGTTTTGTCCAAGGAGTTGCGCGACAAGATCGGCGTGAGCGGCGAAGTGCAGTTCTCCGGCATGGGCGAAAGCTTCCAGATCTGGTCGCCCGACGCCTTCGACGCCGACGAAGCGATGCTCGACGACGACGATCTGGATCTCGGCGATCTTCTGGGGGGCGAGGCATGAGCGACGCGCCCCATATCCCCGTTCTCATCGAGCCGCTGATCGAAGCGGTTGCGCCCGTTGAGGGGCATTGGATCGACGGCACATTCGGCGCGGGCGGCTATGCGCGGGCGCTGGTGGAGGCTGGGGCGAGCCATGTCACCGGGATCGACCGCGACCCGGATGTTCATGCGCGTTCCGGCTGGCTCGCGGATTGGCCCACGATCACACTGACGCGCGGGACGTTTTCCAAACTCGATGAGATGGTGGACGGGCCGGTCGATGGCGTCGTGCTCGATATTGGTGTGTCGTCCATGCAGATCGACGAGGCGGAGCGCGGGTTTTCCTTCCAGAAGGACGGGCCGCTCGACATGCGTATGGCGCAGGAAGGGCCGAGCGCGGCGGATCTGGTGAATTCCCTCTCCGAAGCGGAACTGGCGGATTTGCTTTACCTTTACGGCGAAGAGCGTGCCTCCCGGCGGATCGCCCGCAAGATCGTGGAGTCGCGTCCCCATAGCCGGACGCTCGCGCTCGCGGAGGTGATTTCTTCCGTCATGCCGCGCCAGAGACCGGGCCAGCCCCATCCGGCGACCCGCAGCTTTCAGGCGCTGCGCATTGCCGTGAATGACGAGTTGGGCGAGTTGGTCGCGGGGCTCGCGGCGGCGGAGCGGATCCTCAAGCCGGGCGGTTGGCTCGCGGTCGTGACCTTTCATTCGCTGGAGGACCGGATCGTCAAACGCTTCATGCAGAGCCGTTCGGACAGCGCTGCGAAGGGGAGTCGCCACGCACCCGCTCAGGAAGGGCCTGAACCGACCTTCGTGCTCGCGCCGCGCAAGGCGATTGCGCCGAGCGATACCGAAATTGACCGCAACCCTCGGGCTCGCTCCGCCAAACTTCGCGTGGCGCGCCGGACCGAGGCCCGCCCGCTTCCCGTTGACGCCGCCGCCCTTGGGATGCCGGGCGCGCAGCGAAAAAGGAGATCTTCATGAGAGTGCTTGTCACGATTGCCGGTTTCGTTCTGATGGTGGCCGCGGCCGCCTGGGCTTATTCGGAAAACTACCGCACCCGCGCCGCGATGGACGACTTGCGCCAGATCGAGACCGGGCTGGAGCGCGAGCAGGAAAAGATCCGGATGCTCGAAGCGGAATGGGCCTTTCTCAACCGTCCCGAGCGTCTCATTCGTCTGGTGAACCGCTATCAGGGGGAGCTTGGGCTTCAGCCGCTCCATCCCAGCCAGTTTGGCGCGGTCGCCAATGTTCCTTTCGCCGCCGAGGCGCAACTGACCAGTGCGGAGTAACCCTATGATCCGGAAAGCCGCCCATCACGTCCGCCGCCCGCTGCGCCCGCTGGCCCGTGTGATCGCCGCCCGCGCCAAGGGCAATGATCCCGCGCCGATCGAGCAGGAGATCCGTCAGGCGCGCCAAGCGGAGATGAATTCGACACGCCGCCGCCGCTCGGAAGGGCGGATGTTCCTGCTTGGCGGGTTCTTTGTGCTGTGCTTCAGCTCGGTTGCGGTGAAGATGGCGATCATCGCGGGCAGCGGGGAAGCGGCGCCGATTGCGACACCTGACCGTCATGCGATCCTGGCCGAGCGCGCCGATATCGTGGACCGCAACGGCGCGGTGCTGGCAACGAATGTGCAGACCAACGCGCTTTACGTCGAAACCCGCGATCTGGTGGACCCGCGCGCCGCCGCGTACGGGCTGGCGCGGATTTTCCCGGATCTCAACGCCGACACCCTTTACGAAAAATTCACCGGCAAGCAGACCTTCCACTGGGTGCGCAAGGTCATCAGCCCGGAGCAGCAGCAGGCGGTTCATGATCTGGGCGAGCCGGGGCTGAAATTCGGCTCCCGCGAAATGCGGCTCTACCCTAATGCGGCGGTCGCATCGCATATCCTCGGCGGTGCCGGTTTTGGCCGCGAAGGCGTGCGCGCGGCGGAAGTCGTGGGCCGGGCCGGGGTCGAGAAATGGTTCGACACCTATCTGCGCGACCCGGAAGCGGGCAAGCCGCTGGAGCTGTCCCTTGATATTTCGGCGCAAATCGCGCTGGAGCAGGTGCTGGCGCAAGGCATGGCGGACTATCAGGCCAAGGGCGCGGGCGCGGTGCTGATGGAGGCCAAGACCGGCCGCATCGTGGCCATGGCGTCGCTCCCCGATTTTGATCCGAACAACCGCCCGCTGCCGGGGCAATATGAAGACCCGGCCCTTTCGCCGCTCTTCAACCGCGTGGCGCAGGGAAACTATGAGCTGGGCTCGACCTTCAAACTCTTCGCCGTCGCCAATGCGATGGAGAAGGGGCTCGTCGGCCCTTACACCGTGATCGACATTCGCGGCCCGTGGAAATGGGGCAAATATACGATCCGCGATTTCCGCAATTACGGCAATGAGTTGTCGGTGACGGACATCATGGTGAAGTCGTCCAATATCGGCTCGGCCAAGCTCGCGGTTCACGCGGGCAAGGAAGCGCAGCAGAATTTCCTCAAGGGTCTCGGCTTCTTCTCCCCGCTGCCGGTGGAGTTGACCGAAGCCGCGGGCTCCATGCCTATGCTGCCGCCGCGCTGGTCGGAACTGTCGACCATGACCGTCTCTTATGGCCACGGCATTGCGGCGACGCCGCTGCACCTCGCGACCGCCTATGCCACCATGGTCAATGGCGGGCTGAAAGTGACGCCGTCGCTGCTGAAGGACAGCCCGCTCCCGACCGAGGCTGACCGGATCATCTCGGAAGAAAACTCCGCCCGCCTGCGCGACATTCTGCGTCAGGTGGTCACGCGCGGCACCGCGAGCAAGGCGGATGTGGCGGGCTATGAGGTCGGCGCGAAAACCGGGACGGCGGACAAGCCGAACCCGCAGGGTGGCTATTATGAGAACAAGGTGCTGGCGACCTTCGCGGGCGTGTTTCCGGCGTCGGACCCCGAATATGTCCTCGTCCTCTCGCTCGATGAGCCGGTGGCGATCATCAACGGCACCCGCATCCGCACCGCGGGCTGGACCGCCGTGCCGGTCGCCGCGAAAGCCATTGAACGGGTCGCGCCGCTCATGGGCCTGCGCCCGAAACTTGACAAGAACGGCGGCGGCGACAACTCTGCGCCCAAAGTAACACTCGCGACAACGAGCTGGGATTAACATGACTGCAAAGCCGCTTTCCGCGCTCGGCCTCAAGGGGCCGGGCGATCCGTCCATTTCTGGTCTTTCCGTGGACAGTCGAAAGGTGGAAAAGGGCCATCTTTTCGCGGCCTTGCCGGGCACCAAGGTTCATGGCGGTGAGTTTGCGCAATATGCGATCCGCATGGGCGCGGCGGCGGTTCTGACCGATGAGGAGGGCGCGCGGATCATCGACGAGACAGTTCCGGGCCATGACACGGTGATCCTGATCGACGCCAATCCCCGCCTTGCGCTCGCCCGTGCTGCCGCCCGCTTTCACGCGGCGCAGCCCGAAACCATCGTCGCGGTCACGGGGACGAATGGCAAAACCTCGGTCTCCAGTTTCACGCGGCAAATCTGGGAAGCGCTTGGCTTCGAGGCGGTGAATTTCGGCACGACCGGCGTGGAAGGCGCGGTCGCGGCGCCGCTGACCCATACGACGCCCGAGCCGGTGACGCTCCATGCGCTCTTGGCCGATCTCGATGCGAAAGGCGTGACCCATGCGGCAATGGAAGCGTCCTCCCACGGTCTCGCGCAGCACCGCCTCGACGGGGTGCAATTGCGGGCCGGGGCGTTCACCAATATCACCCGCGACCATCTCGACTATCACGCAGATGCGGAAGAGTATTTTCAGGCCAAGCTCGGTCTTTTCACCCGCGTTCTGCCCCATGACGGCGTGGCGGTGATCAATATCGACGATCCGCGCGGGCAGGAGGTGGTGGACGCCGCTTCCGCGCGCGGGCTTCGTGTGCTGACGGTCGGCGAGGCGGAGACGGCGGATCTGCGCATCCTCTCGGCGCGTTTCGATCCGGCGGGGCAGGATGTGCGGTTCGCCTATGAGAGCGAGGTCTATCAATGCCGCCTGACGCTGATCGGCGGCTTTCAGGCGCATAACGCAGCGCTGGCGGCGGGCCTCGTCATCGGTTGCGGCGCAGACCCGGCACAGGTGTTTCGCGTCCTGCCGCAGCTTGAGACCGTGCGCGGGCGGATGGAGCTCGTCGCCAAACGCGACAATGGTGCGACGATTTTCGTCGATTACGCTCACACCCCCGATGCGCTGACGACCGCGCTCCGCGCGCTCCGCCCCCATGTGCCGGGCCGGATTGTGGTCGTCTTCGGCGCGGGCGGCGACCGGGACACGGGCAAGCGGCCCCTGATGGGCGAGGCCGCCACGGCGGACGCCGATGTGGTGATCGTCACCGACGACAACCCGCGCACCGAGGACCCGGCCACCATCCGCGCCGCGATCATGGAGGCCGCGCCCGAGGCCACCGAAGTCGGCGACCGCGCCGAAGCGATCCTTGCCGGTGTGGATGCGCTGAAGCCGGGCGATGCGCTGCTCATCGCGGGCAAGGGGCATGAGACGGGTCAAATCGTCGGCACCGATGTGCTGCATTTCGACGATGCGGAAATGGCCAGCGTCGCCGTGCGCGCGCTTGAGGAGAAGGGCGTATGAGCCTTTGGACAGCAGCGGAGGCGGCCAAGGCCACCGGCGGCAAAGCGCAAGGTGAGTGGGATGTGAACGGCGTCTCCATCGACACGCGGACGATTGAAAAGGGCGATCTTTTCGTGGCCCTCAAAGATCAGCGGGACGGCCATGATTTCGTCGCGCAGGCTTTGGAGAAGGGTGCGGGTGCGGCGCTGGTGTCGCACCTCCCCGAAGGCGTGGCGACCGATGCGCCCCTGCTCATTGTGGACGACGTTCTGCCCGCTCTCGAAAAACTCGGCCTCGCGGCGCGGGCGCGGACCCAGGCGAAGGTGATCGCCGTGACCGGCTCCGTCGGCAAGACCGGCACCAAGGAAATGCTCCGCTCGGCGCTGGCCGGGCAGGGCAAAATCCATGCGGCTGAAAAGAGTTACAACAACCATTGGGGCGTCCCTCTGACCCTCGCGCGGATGCCGCAGGACACGGATTTCGCCGTGATCGAGATCGGCATGAACCATCCCGGCGAGATCGGCCCGCTGGCCCGCATGGCGCAGCCGCATGTGGCGATTGTCACCACGGTCGCCCCGGTGCATATCGCCGCCTTCGAGAATGTCGCGGGGATTGCGCGGGAGAAAGCTGCGATTTTTGAGGGGCTTGTCCCCGGCGGCACCGCTGTCATTAACCGCGATATCGACACCTATCCGATCCTCTACCGCGAAGCCAAAGCGCGGGCGGGAAAGGTTCTGCGCTTCGGCCAGACCGGGCGGCCCGACTACCGTTTGACCCGCATCCAGCTTCAGGATGAAGGCACGCAGTTCAAACTGCGCCATGCCAAAACCGACCGGCTTGTGAAACTCGCCGCGCCGGGTCGCCACCTCGCACAGAACGCTTCGGCGGTGCTGGCGGCTGTGGAAGCGGCGGGCGCAGACCCGGCCCGCGCGGCGCTGGCGCTCGCCGATTGGCGGCCCCCGCCCGGACGCGGCGCTCGCTGGGAGATCCATCGCAGCGAGATGGATGGCGAGGTCATTGATCTTATTGATGAAAGCTACAACGCTAACCCGGCCTCCATGGGCGCGGCGCTCGATGTGCTTGCCGCCTCGCGCCCGCTGGACGGTTACGGGCGCGTCGCGCGCGGCCGCCGCATCGCGATCCTTGGCGATATGCTGGAGCTTGGCGAGACGGAAGCCGAGGCCCATGCCGCCATCGCCGCCAACCCTTCCATGGCGCAGATTGACCGCGTTTATTGCGTCGGCCCGCTCATGCGTGCCCTTTATGACGCGCTCCCGCGGAACAAACGCGGCGACTGGGTCGAGCGCTCCAGCGAATTTCTGCCGCGCCTTGGCCGGATGATCGACGAGGGCGATGTGGTGATGGTAAAGGGCTCGCTCGGCTCGAAGATGGGCCTCATCGTTGACGGTATCAAGAAATTGGGCGATGCACGTCCCCAGCAGACTTCGGAGAGTGCGTAATGTTGTATTTTTTGTCTGAGTTATCCGATGGGGGCGGGGTCTTTAACCTCTTTCGCTACATCACCTTCCGCGCTGGCGCGGCCTTCCTGACGGCGCTTTTGTTCGGCTTCATTTTCGGCAAGCCGATCATCAACATGCTGCGGCGCAAGCAGAAAAAGGGCCAGCCGATCCGCGATGACGGGCCGGAGGCGCATCTACTGACCAAGGTCGGCACGCCCACCATGGGCGGCGTGCTGATCCTCGGCGCGTTAACCGTCTCGACGCTCCTTTGGGCGCGACTCGACAATGCCTATGTCTGGATGGTCCTGCTCGTGACCCTTGGCTTCGGCGCGATTGGCTTTGCCGACGACTATCTCAAGGTCTCCAAACAGAATGTCGCCGGGGTGCCGGGCAAAATCCGCCTGCTGGCCGGCTTCGCCATCGCCGCCGCTGCCGGATTTGTCGCCATGTCGATGCAGCCAAGCGACATTTCGGCGCATCTGGCCTTCCCCTTCTTCAAGAATTTTCTGATGAATCTGGGTCTCCTCTACATCCCCTTCGCCATGATCGTGATCGTCGGCGCGGCCAACGCGGTGAACCTCACCGACGGCCTCGACGGCCTTGCCATCATGCCGGTGATGATCGCAGCAGGCACCTTCGGCATCATCTCCTATTTCGTCGGCAACGCGGTCTTCGCGGAATATCTCGAAGTCCACCAGGTGCCCGGCGCGGGCGAGTTGATCGTCTTCTGCCTCGCCCTCATCGGCGGCGGCCTCGGGTTCCTGTGGTATAACGCACCGCCCGCCGCGGTCTTTATGGGCGACACCGGCTCGCTCGCCTTGGGCGGCGCTCTCGGCGCGATCGCCGTCGCGACCAAACACGAAATCGTTCTGGCCATCGTCGGCGGCCTCTTCGTCGTCGAAGCGCTCTCGGTCATCATCCAGGTCGCCTATTACAAACGCACCAAGAAACGCATCTTCCTGATGGCCCCGATCCACCACCATTTTGAGAAAAAAGGCTGGGCCGAGCCGCAGATCGTCATCCGGTTTTGGATTATCTCACTGATCTTGGCGATGGTCGGGCTGGCGACGTTGAAGCTGCGGTGATGTAAACAATGATCGACTACGACTCATTTGATAAGCGTTTGGATCAAGCGCGCGCAGGATCGAAGGGAAATTTCGCATATATGGAACTGTACGGAAAAGTAGGCAGTATTTCTGGTGAGCAAAAATCTCTGAGGCCTATGGCAGTTGAAGCGAGAGATTTTCTCGTTTCCCTTGGGCTTTTTTTCTCTTTTTTGGCAGTGTTAGATATAATTTTGGAATTAAAATTTGAAGGTCAAGCTGCTCCGCGTCTTGAATATTTTCAGAGACTTATCTTCCTTCTAATCTTGTTGATGGCATTCTTCATTCCGATGTTGCAATTGCTAATTTCACATAGTAAATTAAAGGAAGAATTGCCTGGCTATAATATTATTATTAATTTCTTTATGATTGCTTTGTGGGTGTTTTTCATAATTTTTGCATTGATGACGTCCGTTTTTATTCTTTCTTCGTACTCTTAGACTTAGTATATGATCCCCATCCCCTCCATCGAATCCCAAACCATCGGGATCCTCGGTCTCGGTCGCTCCGGCCTTGCCGCCGCCCGCGCGGTGGCTGCGTCCGGCGGCACGCCGATCTGTTGGGACGACAATGAGGCGGGTCGCGAGAAGGCCGCTGAGGAGGGGTTCGAGACCCGTGATCTCACGCGCGATGCGTCATGGGAGGGGATCGATCTGCTCGTCACCTCGCCGGGCATTCCGCATCTTTACCCCGCCCCGCATCCGGTGATTGCCGCCGCGCTCGACCGGGGGGTGCCCGTCGATAATGACATCGGCCTGTTCTTCCGGGCGCTGGAAGATATCGCGGGCGAGTATGACCCCGAGCCGAAGGTGATCTGCATCACCGGCTCGAACGGCAAATCGACCACCACGGCGCTGACGGCGCATCTGCTGGAGACGGCGGGCCGAAAGGTGCAGATGGGCGGGAATATCGGGCGCGGTGTGTTCGATCTCGACCCGCCCGAGGATGGCATGGTTTATGTGCTGGAGTTGTCCTCCTACCAGACGGATCTGGCGCGGATGCTCGCCCCGGATGTGGCGGTGTTCATGAATCTCTCGCTCGATCATCTCGACCGGCACGGTGGCATGGGCGGCTATTTCGCGGCCAAGGCGCGGCTCTTCACGCTTGGCCAGCCGAACCGCGCTGTAATTGGCGTCGATCAGATGGAGGGGCGCTATCTCGCGGGCCAGATGGAGACGACCGGGAGCGAGGTGATCCGTATCTCCTCTGCCCGCAAGGTTGCGGGGCCGGGCTGGCGTGTGTTCGCGCGTAAAGGGTTTTTGACCGAATGGCGCGGCGAGAAGCAGATGGCCTCAGTCGATCTGCGCAGCCTGCGCGGGTTGCCGGGCACGCATAACCATCAGAATGCCTGCGCCGCCTGGGCCGCCTGCCGGAGCCTCGGGATCGGGCCGAAGGATCTCGCCAAGGGGCTGGAGAGTTTCGGCGGCTTGCCGCATCGCTGCCAGATCCTCGGGACCGCGAAGGGGGTGACCTGGGTCAATGACAGCAAGGCGACCAATGCCGATGCGGCCGAGCAGGCGCTGAAAGCGTTCGAGCGCATCCGCTGGATCGCGGGCGGTGTGGCGAAGGAGGGCGGGATCACGCCGCTTCTGCCGCTGATGGACCGGGTGGAGAAAACCTATCTCATCGGTGAGGCCGCGCCCGATTTCGCGCAGACACTCCGCAATGAGCCGCATGAGGTCTGCGAGACGCTGGAGCGCGCCGTCGCCCGCGCTGCCGAAGAAGCGCGGGAGGGCGATGTGATCCTGCTCGCGCCCGCTTGCGCGAGTTTCGACCAATATCCCAGTTTCGAGCATCGCGGCCGGGACTTTGAGGATCTGGTGAAGCCGCTTCTGAAAGACTAGACAGCAACGGCCCGCGCAGCGCTGTCGTATTCATCGGAAAATTCCCTCTAAAAGCTGGTCAGCTTGCCTCAATTGGTGCTACAGTCTTTTGCAAATCACCCCAAAGAGGGTGGATCGAGGCAAGACAGGCACGAAATAGAGGGGCAGATCCATGACGGATATGGTCTATGGTGGGGCTGCAGCCCATGAGGGCGAGCCGATCCTGCCGCGCTGGTGGCACAGCGTGGACCGCGTCTCGCTGGCCTGCGTTCTGGGCCTCATCGTTCTCGGGATCTTGCTGACCATGGCGGCCTCGCCGCCGCTCGCCGAGCGCAACGGTCAGGCGCAATTCAGCTATGTGATCAAGCAGTTGATCTTCGCCGGACCGGCGATTTTCGTTCTGCTCGCCACCTCGATGTGTGAGCCGACCAAGATCCGCCGGATCGGGGTGGTCGGCTTTCTGCTGTTCTTCGTCGCGATTGTTCTGCTGCCGGTCTTCGGCACCGATTACGGCAAGGGCGCGACGCGGTGGTATTCGCTCGGCTTTGGTTCGCTGCAACCGTCCGAATTTATCAAACCCTGCTACGCCGTGACGGCGGGCTGGCTGATGGCCGCGGGCAAGGAAATTGGCGGCCCGCCAGGCGGCAAGCTTGCGGCGAGCCTCGGCGCGGTTCTTTGCCTGATGCTGGCGCTCCAACCTGATTTCGGCCAAGCTGGCCTGATTTTCGTCGCCTGGGTCGTGATGTATTTCATCTCCGGCGCGCCGCTGATGTGGCTGATCCTCGCGGGTGTCTCGGTGGCCGCGCTGATGCGCTTTGCCTATTCCGCGTCGGAACACGTGGCCCGCCGGATCGACGGGTTCCTCTCGGCGGATGTCGATCCGCGCACGCAGATCGGCTATGCGATGGACGCGATCAAGGAAGGCGGGTTCCTCGGCGTCGGTCTCGGCGAGGGCGAGGTGAAATGGCGCCTGCCGGACGCGCATACGGATTTCATCATCGCGGTCGGCGCGGAAGAATATGGCATGATTATCGTGCTGCTGGTGATCGCGCTTTACATGACCATCACCATCCGCGCACTGATGCGGCTCTCGCAGGAACGCGACCTCTTTATCCGCCTCGCGGGCTCCGGCCTTGCCGCGCTCTTCGCGACGCAAGCCATGATCAATCTCGGCGTCGCGGTGCGGCTCTTGCCGGCCAAGGGCATGACGCTGCCCTTCATCTCCTATGGCGGTTCGTCGCTCGTTGCGGCCAGTCTCAGCATGGGGATGCTGCTCGCGCTGACGCGGACCCGGCCACAGCATGAGCTTTCCGAAATTCTGGGAGGCCAGTGATGCCGCTTCTGGTGATTGCCGCCGGGGGGACCGGCGGACATATGTTTCCCGCGCAGGCTTTGGCCGAAGAGATGCTGTCGCGCGGCTGGACGGTGCGGCTCGCGACGGATGCACGCGGCGCGCGCTATGCGGGCGGATTTTCCGGGGCGGTGGAGCGGCAGGTCCTCAAAGCGGGCAGTTTTGCGCAGGGCGGGTTGATCGGGAAGCTGACGACGCCCTTTCGGATTGGCGCGGGTGTGCTCTCGGCCAGCGCGGCGATGCGCAAGGACAAGCCCGCTTGCGTGGCGGGGTTCGGCGGCTATCCCGCGCTGCCGACCATGGCGGCGGCGGTGGCCTCGAACACGCCTTTCCTCATTCATGAACAAAACGGCGTTTTGGGCCGTGTAAACAAACTCTTCGCGCGCAAGGCCACGCTGGTGGCGCTTGGTATCAAGGGAGCGGATGTGCCGGGCGGCAAGCGTGTCGAATATGTCGGCAACCCGGTGCGCGGCGCGATCCGCGAGAAGGCGGGCGCGGCGTTTGAGATGCGCGGCGGAGGGCCGCTGAATGTGCTGGTCATGGGAGGAAGCCAAGGCGCGCGGATCATGTCGGAACGCATCCCCGAGGCGATTGGCGCGCTGCCGGAGGACATCCGCGCGCGGCTCACGATTACCCAGCAAGCCCGGCCCGAGGATGAACAGGCGGTGAAAAACGCCTATGAGGCGCTCGGGATCAATGCGGATATTCGCAGCTTTATAGACAATGTCCCCGAATTGATGGAAAAGGCGCATCTCGTCATTTCCCGCGCGGGCGCAAGTTCGGTGGCCGAGATCGGGGCGGTAGGCCGTCCGTCGATCCTGATCCCCTATGCGGCGGCGATGGATGACCACCAAACCGCCAATGCCGCGGCGCTGAAATCGGCCGGGGCGGCTTATGTGTTGAGCGAGACGGAGGCGACCGCCGCCGCGCTCGCCGCGAAAATTGAAACGGTCCTCGCGGACCCCGAAGGCGCGCATCACATGGCGCAGGCCGCGAAGAGCCAAGGCCGCCCGGATGCGGCCAAACATCTTGCCGATCTCGTGGAAGAGATCGCGAAAACAAAAGGTTAACTATGTCCCCAGCAACCCGTCTCCCTGCCTCCATCGGCCCTATCCACTTCGTCGGCATCGGGGGGATAGGCATGTCCGGCATCGCCGAGGTGCTGCTGTCGCTCGGTTATGATGTGCAAGGCTCGGATGCGAAGGACAGCCCCATTCTGCGCCGTCTCGAAAAGCTCGGCGCGAAAGTGTTTGTCGGGCAGAAGGAAGAGAATTTGGAAGGGGCGGAGGTCATCGTGATCTCCTCGGCGATCAAACCGGGCAACCCGGAGCTCGACGGCGCGCGGACTCGCGGTCTGCCCGTGGTGCGCCGCGCCGAGATGCTGGCCGAGCTGATGCGCTTGCGGAATAACGTCGCGGTGGCGGGCACCCATGGCAAAACGACCACCACCTCGATGGTTGCCGCACTGCTGGACGGCGCCGGGATCGACCCGACCGTGATCAATGGCGGGATCATCCATGCTTATGGCTCCAACGCCCGGATGGGGCAGTCGGACTGGATGGTGGTCGAGGCCGATGAGAGCGACGGGACGTTCAACAAACTCCCCGCCACCATCGCGATTGTTACCAATATCGACCCCGAACATATGGACCATTACGGCAGCTTCGATGCGCTGCGCGATGCGTTTTACCAGTTCGTTTCGAACATCCCGTTCTACGGTGTCGCGGTCTGCTGTATCGACCATGCCGAAGTGCAGAGCCTTGTAGGCCGCATCCGCGACCGCCGCGTCGTGACTTACGGGTTCAACAAACAGGCCGATGTGCGGGCGGACAATCTGCGTTATGAGAATGGCGTTGCGCATTTCGATGTGGCGCTGCCGGGGGAGGATCGCGTGATTACGAATTGCGCGTTGCCGATGCCGGGGGATCACAACGTGTCCAACGCCTTATCCGGCATCGCCGTAGCCCTGCATCTGGGCGCGAGCGATGATGAAATCCGCGATGCGCTGGCCGGGTTCGGTGGGGTCAACCGTCGCTTTACCCGTGTGGGCGAGGTGAATGGCGTGACGATCATCGACGATTACGGCCACCACCCGGTCGAGATTGCGGCGGTGCTGAAAGCCGCGCGTCATTCGACCAAGGGCCGCGTGATCGCTGTCCATCAGCCGCATCGCTACAGCCGCCTGCAATCGCTCTTTGAGGACTTCTGCACCTGTTTCAACGATGCCGATGTGGTCGCCATCGCGCCGGTTTATGCCGCGGGCGAGGACCCGATTGAGGGCGCATCGCAGCAGGATCTTGTCGCTGGCCTGATCGACCACGGCCACCGCCGGGCGCTGGCGCTTTCGGGCGAAGACGCGCTGGCCGATTTCGTGCGCGCGGCGGCGGGCGAGGGCGATATGGTCGTCTGCCTCGGCGCGGGCTCCATCAGCCAGTGGGCCAATGCGCTGCCAGAGGCGCTGACCTGCAAGCAACCCGCCTAAGATGATCGCCCTCCTCGCCATTCTGGTGCCGCTTTGCTATGTCGGCTTCTATGCTTTGGCGGGGGTGATGGAGGCCGCGCGCTTCCGGCAGGTCTCGAACGCGCTGTCGCTCATCCTGCCGCTGGGCGTGTTCGCGACGCATTTCTCGCTCGGCTTGAAGGTATTTTTGGCGCTGGTCATGGGCATATCGCTGTTTCTTGGAGCAGCATGGGCGGCCCATATCCGGCGCAAGCAAGGTTATTGAAAGGGCTCATCATGGGGCTGATCGACCGTTTGCCCCCCGTTCGGGGCGGGCTTTATGAAAACCGCGACATGGCGGCGATGAGCTGGCTCAAGACCGGCGGCCCGGCGGAGGTGCTGTTTCAGCCCGCCGATCTCGATGATCTGTGCGATTTCCTGAAAGCGCTGCCAGAGGATGTGCCGGTCTTTCCGGTCGGCGTCTGCTCTAACCTCATCATCCGCGATGGCGGGATCGACGGGGTGGTGATCCGCCTCGGGCGCGGCTTTAACGGGATCGAGATTGACGGCACGCACGTCACCGCCGGCCCGGCGGCGCTCGATGCGCATGTCGCTCGCAAGGCTGCGGATGCGGGGGTGGATGTCGCGTTCCTGCGCACCATTCCCGGCGCGATTGGCGGCGCGGTGCGGATGAATGCGGGCTGCTATGGCCGCTATATGGCGGATGTTTTCGTGAGCGCAAACGCGGTGTTACGGGACGGCTCTCAAGCGACGCTCACCGCCGAGGACCTCAATTTCGCCTATCGCCAGAGCGATTTGCCAGACGGTGCCGTGATCACCGCCGTCACCATGGAAGGCCCGAGAGGCGAACCCGAAGCGATCCATGCAGCGATGGAAGAGGCGCTGGAGAAGCGCGAGAAAACCCAGCCGACGAAAGACCGCTCCTGCGGCTCGACCTTCCGCAATCCCGCCGGGTTTTCCTCCACCGGCAAGGCAGACGACACGCATGATCTCAAGGCGTGGAAACTCATCGACGATGCCGGGATGCGCGGCGCGAGCATTGGCGGCGCGCAAATGTCGCCCATGCACAGCAATTTCCTCGTGAACACCGGGGGGGCGACATCCGCCGATCTGGAAGATTTGGGCGAGGAAGTGCGCAAAAAGGTTTTCCAATCGAGTGGGATTCAGTTAGAGTGGGAAATCAAGCGGGTAGGCCGTCGGGCCTGACCGTATTTTCGCCGGAAAGCTCACCAGAACATAAAGAGCACCGGCATTTGACGGGGGCAGTATGTCGAGCAGGGCAACTTCCCGGGTCGCGGTATTAATGGGCGGACCTTCGGCTGAGCGCGAAGTGTCCTTGTCCTCTGGTAAAGAGTGCGCCGCCGCGCTTCGGGGTGAAGGATTCGAGGTCATCGAGATCGATGCGGGCGACGATCTGGTCGAGCGCCTGCGCGAGGCTCAGCCTGACGTCGTGTTCAATGCTTTGCATGGCCGTTGGGGTGAGGATGGCTGCGTTCAGGGCATCCTCGAATGGCTCCGCATTCCCTACACACATTCCGGCGTTCAGGCCTCTGCGGTCGCGATGGACAAGGAACTCACCAAGCAGATTTACCGCGATGCGGGCTTGCCGATCGCCGAAAGCGTGATCGCCGAGACCGACCGCGTGCGCCGCGAGCATGTGATGGCCCCGCCCTATGTGGTGAAGCCGTATAATGAGGGCTCGTCGGTCGGGATCTACATTGTCGCGGAAGGCGCGAACACGCCGCCGGAGATTTCCCAGGACATGCCCGCGACCGTGATGGTCGAGAGTTATGTGAAGGGCCGCGAGTTGACCGTCGCGGTGATGGATGACAAACCGCTGACCGTCACCGACATCATCAGCGATGGCTGGTATGATTATCATGCGAAATACGGGGAAGGCGGCTCGCGCCATGTGTGCCCCGCCGAGATCCCGCAGGATGTATTCGATGCCTGCATGGATTACGCGCTCCGGGCGCATCAGGCGCTTGGCTGCCGCGGGGTGAGCCGGACCGATTTTCGCTGGGATGATGAACAGGGCGTGGACGGGATTATCCTGCTCGAAACAAACACCCAGCCGGGGATGACGCCGACCTCGCTCGCGCCCGAACAGGCGCAGGCGGTTGGCATTTCCTATGGCGCGCTGTGCCGTTGGCTGGTGGAGGATGCGTCATGCGAGCGATGAAAGATCCCGCGCCGTCGCGCCTCGCCTATAAAATGCAGCGGCTCTGGCTGACGCCACGCTTCCGCCGATTCCTGAGCTATTGGCTGCCCATGTGCGTCGCCGTGACAGCCGTGGCCGTGATCATCGCGCATCCGGCGACACGCGGCGCGATCACGGAGCAATTCCACGCGGCGCGGGACGGCATTGCCGCGCGGCCCGAATTTCAGGTGACGGCACTTGAAGTGACGGGCGCAAACCCCCGGACCACAACGCAAATTGAGGGTCAGTTGGGGATCGACTTCCCGATCTCTTCGCTCGATCTCGATCTTCCCGCGATGAGCGAGAAGCTGGCGACCATCCCGATGGTTTCTGCAAGCGAACTCAAGGTCTCCGGCGACAAACTTCAAGTGGTCGTCACCGAGCGGCGGCCCGAAATTCTCTGGCGCGGCCCGGAAGGGCTGATGCTGATGGACCGCGAAGGGCGCCAGCTTGGCCGGATCGACAGCCGCAATGAGGCGGCGCGTCTGGCGCTGATCTCCGGGGCCGGGGCCGAGCGCGAGATTGACGAGGCGCTGGCGATTTATCGTGCCGCCGGGCCGCTGGTCGCGCGGGTGCGCGGGCTGGTGCGGATCGGGGAACGCCGCTGGGATGTGGCGCTGGATCGGGGGCAGGTGATCCGCTTGCCCGAAGAAAACCCGGTCGCCGCGCTGGAGCGGATTTTGGCGCTTCACGAGGCCGAGGATGTTCTGCGCCGCGATGTCGCGGTGATTGATATGCGTGTGGGCGAGCGGCCTGTGCTGAAGCTGGGGAATGGCGCGCTTGAGGAATTGGCGCGGGTGAATGCTGAGGGAGAGAAAATATGACGATGCCGCTTTATGAGGCGCAGCGGGCCATGCGGGCCACCCGTCAGGCGGCGATCAAACGCGGCGAGGTGGCGGTTCTCGACATTGGCACCTCCTCGATCCGTTGCTTCGTGCTGAAATTCGACCCCTCCCGCCAACATGCGCTGGCCGAGGGGATCGGCTCGCTCTCGGGTCACGGCGCGTTCCGCGTGATCGGCGCGGCGGTGAACCGCGCCCGCGGTGTGCGTTACGGCGAGATCTCCGCCATGGAAGAGACCGAGCGCGCGATCCGCACCGTCATTCAGAACGCGCAGCGGATGGCGAATACCCGTGTGGATCATGTGATCGCCTGTTTCGCGGGCGGGCGTCCGCGCAGCTATGGCATTGAAGGCAAAGTCGATATCACCGGCAAACCCGTCGGCGCGCCGCAAATTGGCCGCGCCCTCGCAAGCTGCGATGTGCCGGATTATCAGGATGGCTATCACGAGGCGCGGGAAGCACTTCATGCGCTGCCGGTGAATTTCGCGATTGATGGGCGCTCGGGTCTCACCGATCCGCGCGGTCAGGTGGGCGATGAGCTGTCCGTCGATATGCACCTCATGACCGTCTCCGGCGGCGCGGTGCGCAACATCCTGCAAGCGATCCGCCGCTGCGATCTCGAACTCGCCGGGCTCACCCATTCGGCCTATGCCAGCGGCATGTCGGCGCTGATCGAGGATGAGCAGGAACTCGGCGCGGCCTGTATCGATCTGGGCGCGGGTTCGACCGGTCTTTCGATTTTCCTGCGCGGCCAGATGATTTACGGCGACGCGCTCCGCATGGGCGGCAGCCAGATCACCGGCGACATTGCCCAAGGGCTGATGGTCAGCCGTCAGGTCGCCGAAGAGGTAAAGATTCGCCATGGCGGCGTGCTGGCGACGGGTCTCGATGATCGCGACTATATCGACCTGCCGAGCGAGCAGGGGGACTGGGAGCACGGCACCCGGCAGATCACCCGGACCGAGCTGATCGGCGTGATCCGCCCGCGCGTCGAAGAAATCCTCGAACACGTTCGCGCGAGCCTCGATGCGGCGGGCTTCGATTATCTGCCCGGGCAACGGGTCGTGCTGACCGGCGGCGGGAGCCTCTTGCCCGGTATCGACGGGCTGGCGAGCGACATTCTGGGCCGCCGCGTGCGGCTCGGTCATCCGGTGCGTGTGCAGGGCCTTCCGCGCCGCGCGTCGGACGCCCATTTCTCCGCGCTGGTTGGCCTCGCGCTCCATGCGGTCCACCCGCAGGACGAGTGCTGGGATTTCGATCTGCCGGATGAAATTTTCGCCCGTAAACCGTTCCATCAGGCGGTGCGCTGGTTCAAAGAGAACTGGTAATTACGCGCGAAATATTGCCTATGATCAGGTGGCTCTCCGCTAGATTATGCGGTGAGCCATATTTTGAAGTGACGGCTCGGCAGTTTTTCGCTACGATACGAATCGAACATCCAAAATTCGGTGGGTCGGCGCGGTAAACGGGCCGCTCAGAGCGCAACGAGCAGAGCAAGCAGGCACTATTATGACACTCAATATCGGTTTGGCGGAAAATCACGACCTTCAGCCGCGCATCACGGTGGTGGGCGTCGGTGGCGCGGGTGGCAACGCCGTCAACAACATGATCGAAAAGGCGCTGGAAGGCGCGGAATTCGTCGTCGCGAACACGGACAGCCAGGCGCTGCAACAGAGCCGCGCAGATCTGCGCATCCAGCTCGGCGCGCGTGTGACCGAGGGTCTCGGCGCAGGTGCGCGCCCTGAGATCGGGAAAGCCGCTGCCGAAGAGAGCATTAACGAGATCGCGGAATATCTTCAGGGCCGTCACATGTGCTTTGTGACCGCCGGGATGGGTGGCGGCACCGGGACGGGCGCCGCGCCAGTGATCGCACAAGCGGCCCGCGAAATGGGGGTTCTGACGGTGGGTGTCGTGACCAAGCCGTTCACCTTCGAAGGCAGCAAGCGGATGCGTCAGGCGGAAGCTGGGATCGAAGCGCTTCAGCGCCATGTGGACACGCTGATCATCATCCCCAACCAGAACCTGTTCCGTCTCGCGACCGAGAACACCACCTTTACCGAAGCCTTCATGCTGGCCGATGACGTTCTTTATCAGGGTGTCAAAGGGGTGACGGATCTCATCGTCCGTCCGGGCCTGATGAACCTCGACTTTGCCGATATCCGCACCGTGATGGACGAGATGGGCAAGGCGATGATGGGGGCAGGCGAGGCCGAAGGCGAAGGCCGGGCGCGTCAGGCGGCGGAACTCGCTGTCTCCAACCCGCTGCTCGACGAGGTCAGCCTCAAAGGCGCGAAAGGCGTTCTTATCAACGTCACCGCAGGCCGCGATCTCACGCTGTTCGAACTGGACGAAGCGTCGAACTACATCCGCGAGCAGGTGGACGAGAACGCCAATATCATCGTCGGTTCGACCCTCGATCCGGAAATGGAAGGCCGCATCCGCGTCTCGCTCGTCGCGACCGGGATCGATGCCGAGCCGCAGAGCGGGTCCGAGCGTCCGGCGGTTGGCGGTTACAACCAGGCGGCGATTGCCCGTCAGGAGCCGAAGCCCGAAGTGGCCGCACCTGTGCAGCCCACTCCGCGCTATGAGCAGCCGACGCCGCAGCGCCAGCCGGAATTCGCCGAAGAGCCGCGCGAGCCGCGTTACAATCCCGAGCCGGTGCAGCGCGCCGAGCCGGAACCGCAGCAGCCCGCCGAGCCGCAGGCCCCCCGGTCGACCTTTATCGACCAGCAGGCGGCAGGCTTGAGCCCGCGTCCGGTGCAGCAGCAGCCGACACCGGAGCCGCGTGCCGAAGAGCCGCAGACCCCGGCACAGCCCGCCGCGCCGCAGCGCAGCCACAACCCGATCAACAGCCTGATTGAGCGGATGAGCCATGGCCGCAACGCGCAGGCGGCATCGGGACTGACCGGCGGCACCGCAGGCGCCAAATCGGGCCCGGCTCCGAAGGATGAGGACGACTCGCAGGACGAGCAGATGGAGATCCCGGCGTTCCTCCGCCGCCAGGCCAACTAAGTCAATCCACTTTAAGATCATTGATTAAGCCCCTGCATTTGCGGGGGCTTTTCATTTGTGTCGGTTCTGTAGCATTTCGACATATTCTTTGATTTGTCGCCTAAGTGCCGTGGGCGTAATTTCTCTGGGAAAGATGGAAGGGCAGACGATTCTTAACGCCCCTCCCAAGAGACGTTCAGATCGAGGCAGAGCCATGCAGACGACACTGAAAAAATCTGTGACTTTGATCGGCACCGGGCTGCACTCGGGCCGCCCTGTGCGCATGACCATCGCGCCGCAGCCAGCCGATTTCGGGATCTGGTTCCGCCGCACCGATGCGCAAGGCAACGACACGCTGATCCCCGCTCTTTACGACTCGGTGGAAAACACCACGCTCTGCACCCGGATTGCGGGGGAGAATGGTGTCACTCTCTCGACGATCGAGCATATCATGGCGGCGCTGGCAGGCTGCGGTGTCCATAATGCGCTGGTGTCCGTGGATGGGCCGGAAGTGCCGATCATGGACGGCTCCTCGCAGCGTTTCGTGCGCGCGATCCGCGAGGCGGGTCTGCGCCGTCTCGACGCGCCGCTTTACGCCATCGAGATCCTGAAACCGGTGCGTTACGAGGATGGCGCGGCTTCTGCCGAGCTGCATCCCCATGACGGGTTCGCCATCGACTTCACCATTGATTTCGACGATGCGGCCATTGGTCATCAGGAAATCAAGCTCGATATGTCGAACGGCCAGTTCATGCGCGAGCTGTCGGACTGCCGGACCTTCTGCCGCCGCGGCGACGTGGACATGATGCAGCAGAACGGCCTCGCCCTTGGCGGCGGGCTGGAAAATGCGGTCGTGGTCGAAGGCGACAAGGTGCTGAACCCGGAGGGCTTCCGCCGTTCAAATGAATGTGTGCGTCACAAGGCGCTCGATGCGGTCGGCGATCTCGGCCTCGCCGGGCACCCGATCCTTGGCCACTATATCGGCAACCGCGCGGGCCACGGCATCACCAACCGTCTGCTGCACACGCTGTTTGCGCAGCCCGATGCGTGGCGTCTCGTCGAAGTGTCGCCGGAAACCGCGCGCAAGCTGCCGGGCGGCGTCGCGGCGCTGACCGAACTGCGCGAAGCCGTTTAACCGGCGGCTTTGCGTGCCTTCGCGCCTTCGAAGTCTTTCCCCTTTGAGAATGCTATGCTAACTCGTGGCATGGCCGCTGCTTTGCCGGTCCGGCCCGGAGCATTCTGAGGTAACTATGCAGATGAAATCGCTGGCGAGACTGGGGCTCATGGGCCTCCTGCTTCTGGGAACCGCGTCCTGTGGTCGCGTGCCGGGCGCAAATGCGCTGTTTGGCCCCGAAGAGGCAACAGGCGAGGAGCAGGCCGTCGGCAGCGCCGAAGCGCTTTATCTTGAGGCCGAACGTGATCTCGAAAATGGCAATGCCGATGATGCGGCGGAGCAGTTTGAGGAAGTCGAGCGGCTTTACCCCTATTCCGAATGGTCCCGCCGGGCGATGATCAATCAGGCTTTTGCCTGGCATGAGGCGCGCGACTATGAGCGCAGCCGGTCCGCGGCGGAGCGGTTCATTTCCTTCTATCCCGCTGATAAAGATGCCGCTTACGCGCAATATCTCATCGCGCTTTCTTATTACGACCAGATCGCCGATACGGGCCGCGATCAGGGAAACACCTTCCTCGCGCTGCAATCCCTGCGCGACGTGATCGAGCTTTACCCGGACAGCGATTACGCTAAATCAGCGCTGCTGAAATTCGACCTGACCCTCGACCATCTCGCAGGTAAGGAAATGCAGATCGGGCGGTTCTATCTCAAGCGCCAGCATTATCCGGCGGCGATCAACCGGTTCCGCGCTGTGGTCGAGGAATATCAGACCACCAGCCACACCGCAGAGGCGCTGCACCGTCTTGTCGAATCCTATCTCTCACTCGGCCTTGATGGCGAAGCACAGACAGCAGCGGCGATTCTGGGGCACAACTTCCCCGGCTCGATCTGGTATCAGGACAGCTATGCGCTGCTGACCGGTCGCGGGCTGCGCCCCGAGGCGAAGAGCCAGGGCTGGCTCGACGATGTCTGGCGGCAGGTCGTTCAGGGCAAGTGGCTCTGAGCTGACCCCATGCTGACCGCGCTCTCGATCCGCGACATGCTGCTGATCGACCGGCTCGATCTCGATTTCCGGCCCGGTCTGAACGTGCTGACCGGGGAGACGGGGGCGGGCAAATCCATCCTTCTCGACAGTCTCGGATTCGTGCTGGGTTGGCGCGGCCGCGCCGATCTCGTGCGCAGCGGCGCCGAAAAAGGCGAGGTGACGGCGGAGTTTACGCTGGATGACGACCACCCGGCCCGCGCCATCCTGCGCGAGGCGGATCTGCCCGATGACGACATGCTGCTCCTACGCCGGGTCAATGCGGGCGGCGGGCGCAAGACGGCCTATGTCAACGACCGCCGCGTCTCCGGGGAGACCTTGCGCGCGCTCTCGGCGGTGTTGGTGGAATTGCATGGCCAGCAGGATGATCGCGGGCTGTTGGACCCCCGCCAGCACCGTGCGCTTCTGGATCGCTTCGGCGGGCTCGACGGCGATCTGGCCGAAACCCGCGCCGCGTGGCGCGCCCGCCAGACCGCGCGCAAGGCGCTGACCGAAGCCGAAACGCGCCTTGCCGCCGCCGAAGCGGATCGCGATTTTCTGACCCATGCCGTTGAAGAACTGACGAAACTTTCGCCCGAAGCTGGCGAGGATGCCAGCCTCGACACCCGCCGCCGCCAGTTGCAGGCGGCGGGCAAGATTGCCGATGATCTCGCCAAGGCGGCCAGTCTGGTGGAGGAGGGCGCGGAGCGGAACCTTTTCGATGCGCTCCGCTGGATCGAGGACGCCGCCCGCCACGCGCCGCAGCTCGATGAGGTGGCCGACGCGCTGAACCGCGCGATCACCGAGATTGGCGAGGCGGGCCGGGCACTCGACGATCAGCGCCGCGATTTGATGGCCGACCCGGCGGAGTTGGAGCGTGTGGAGGAACGGCTGTTCGCGATCCGCGCGCTCGCCCGCAAACATGATGTGTTGGCCGATGATCTGGCGACATTGGCGGACGATCTCTCGCGCCGCCTCGCACAGATCGAGGGCGGAGCGAGTGAAATCAAAAGCTTGGAAGCCGCGTTGGTCGAGGCGGATCTGGCTTATGATGGCGCGGCCAAGGCGCTGAGTGAGGGCCGCAGCCGTGCGGCGAAGGCGCTCGACAAGGCCATGGCGAAGGAATTGCCGCCGCTCAAAATGGAGCGCGCCGTTTTTACCACCGAGGTCGCGCGCGGTGAGCCGGGGCCGGAGGGCCGCGACGATGTGGCTTTTGTCGTGGCGACCAATCCGGGCGCGCCCGCCGGGCCGCTCGCCAAAATCGCGTCGGGCGGGGAGCTCTCGCGCTTCCTGCTCGCGCTCAAAGTGTGTCTGACCGGAGATGACAGCGGCATCACCATGATTTTCGACGAGATCGACCGCGGCGTCGGCGGCGCGACGGCGGATGCGGTCGGGCGGCGGCTCAAAGCGCTGGCGAACGGCGGGCAGGTGCTGGTCGTGACCCACTCGCCGCAGGTCGCGGCCCTTGGCGCAAACCATTGGCGTGTCGCGAAATCTGTCGAGGATGGGGCGACCCTCTCGCGCGTCACCCCGCTCGATGAGGCCGCCCGTGTCGACGAAATTGCGCGGATGCTCTCTGGCGACGCGGTGACCGACGCGGCGCGGGACGCGGCGACGGCGCTGCTCGACGGCCCGCGCGATGGATGACGCCTCGGCGTGGTTTCGCGGCGGGCTGCGCAAGGCGCTGAGCGCGGCGATCCATCGGGCGGATCCTGAGGCAAGTATCACCCTCGATCACGTCTATCGCCGGGCCGAGGATCGGGTGGTTGTGAGCGGGACGTGGAACGGCCAGCTTGCGGTTTTCAAATGGTATTTTGGCGAGGAGGCGGAGCAAACCGCCCGTGCGGTTCATGCCCGTCTGACCGCGCTGGAGGCACAATTCACCGCGCCGCATCTCCGCGCCGTTCGCCCGCTCGCGCTTTACGGCAGCGTCGTCGTGATGGAGCGCGTCCCCGGCGAAACCCTCGCGGCGCATCTGGCGCGCGGCGATGCGCGGACCCGTGAGGCGGCCTTTCCTCAAGTGCTGAACTGGCTGAGTGCGCTCACCGCCGGGCAGCGTCGGATCGAGCCGATGGCACCGCGCGCGGCGATCCGCCGCCTGCGCCAGATGCCGCGCCCGAAGGACGCGCAGGACGCCGCGCTGTTTGACCGCCTGCGGCCCGCGCTCCTCGACTTTGCGCAGGATTTACGTGGGTTTGAGGTGCTGCGCGGGCCGGGACATGGCGATCTCTCGCCGCGCAATCTGATGCTGTCGGAAGATGTGCTGACCGGCATCGACTTCGGCCCGGACACCGTCTTTCCGCTCGCCCGCGACATCGCGCATTACCTCATCGGCACGCGGCTCAAAGGCGCGGCACCCTCGAGCGCAGCGGCTTTTGCGGGAGATGGAGACGCGGCGGGTTGGGGGATCGCGCCGGCGGAATTCGAGATGATCGCAGCTTCCGCCTTGCTCCCGGAGAGCGACCTCGCGCGCACTTTGCCCTTTTTCATCGGCCAAAGCGCGCTGATCAATCTCACCTCTCGCGACCGGCCCGAAGCGGTTCGGGCGCGCCTTCGCCGGATCGGAGAAGGCTGGCTCAAGCGCGCCGGTTAAACCGGCCACCCTTCAGTTAATCTCAACCGTCTTGCCGGGGTTGAGAATATTATTCGGATCGAGCGCGCGCTTGATCGCGGCCATCACCGCCCAGCCATCGCCATGCTCATCGGGCATATAGACCTTCTTGCCGATGCCGACGCCATGCTCGCCCGTGACCGTCCCCCCGAGGCGCAGGGCGCGTTCATTCATCAGATGCGCCAGCCGTTTGGCCTCTTTCAAATCCTCGGGCTTGTCCGGGTCCACGAGCAGACAGGCGTGAAAATTCCCGTCGCCGACATGGCCCACAATCGGCCCCATGAGCGGGCTCGCATTGATATCGGCGGCGGTCTCGCGGATCGCTTCGGCGAGTGCCGAGATTGGCACGCACACATCCGTGGTCAGCCCGCGCGCCCCCGGTTGCAACCCGAGCGCCGCCCAATACATCTTGTGCCGGGCCTCCCAAAGCGCGGCGCGTTCCTCGGGCAGGGTCGACCATTCAAACCCGTCCGCGCCGTTGTCCTCCATGATTTCCTTGGCCGCCTCGGTCTGCTCCGCGACGCCGCCTTCGCTACCATGAAATTCGAGGAAAAGATGCGGCGTTTCAGGGCGCTCTGATCCGGTCTTCAAGTTGATCGCGCGGATCGACATAGCGTCCACCAGCTCGATCCGGGCCATGGGGATGCCCATCTGGATCGTCTGGATCACGGCGGCGACGGCGCTCTCCACATCCGCAAACCGGCAGGTCGCGGCGGAGATCGCCTCGGGCTGGCCCTGAAGGCGTACCGTCATTTCCGTGATGATCCCGAGCGTGCCTTCGGAGCCGATGATGAGATGCGTCAGATCATACCCGGCGGAGGATTTGCGCGCGCGGCTCCCGGTGCGGATGATCCGGCCATCGGCGAGCACGACTTCAAGCGCCAGCACCGCCTCGCGCATGGTGCCGTAGCGCACCGCCGTAGTGCCGGACGCGCGGGTCGCCGCCATGCCGCCAAGGCTCGCATTCGCGCCGGGATCGACGGAGAAAAACAGGCCGGTCGCGCGCAGTTCCGCGTTGAGTTCCTCCCGCGTGATCCCCGGCTGCACGGTCACGTCGAGATCATCGGGCCGGACCTCCAGCACCTTGTTCATCCGGCTCATATCGAGGGAGATTCCGCCCTGGGTCGCGAGCGCCTGCGCCTCCAGCGAGGTGCCGGTTCCCCAAGCCACGAGCGGACAGCCCAGCTCGTTGCAGATCCGCGCGATCAGGCTGACCTCCTCCGTCGTCTCCGGGAAGGCCACCGCATCGGGCGGGGTGACCGGGTAATAGCTCTCGTTCTCGCCATGCTGCTGGCGGATCGCGTCGGTGGTGACGAGACGCGCGCCTAACGCGGCTGCAATCTGCGCAATGGCTTCGCTGATGGACATGGCGTTCCTCCTTGGCTCAAGGATGGCGCGGCGGGCGGGGGCAGGCAAGGCGGATTTCGTGACAAGCCACTTTGCGCTCATGCGAATCCCGCGTTAAGAGACTGTTATGGTCGAGCAGCCCAAACCCACCGGACGCCAGCAGATCGCCAGCTTTATCACGGCGCGGCGAACCCGTGTCGCGACCAGTTGGCGCACGGGTTGGCAGGCGGTGCGCGAGCAGGGGCTCGGGCAGGTGCAATTCTGGGTGCTGGCGCTCTTTATCGGGCTGGCCGCCGGGACCTGCGCCATTCTCTTCCGTATGGGCATTTCGCTTCTGCAACGGACCTTTTACGGCGCGGATGATTACAGCTTGGCGACTGCCGCGGCGGGTCTCGACTGGTGGGTCGTTATGCTCATGCCGATCCTTGGCGGGCTGGTGGTGGGGCTGATCCTCACGCGTTTTACCACGGACCAGCGCGTCCGCTCCGTCGCCCATGTGATCGAAGGCGCGGCGATGCGGGACGGGCGGGTCGAGGCAAAGGCCGGGATCGCCAGCGCGCTGGCCTCGCTGATCACGCTCTCGACAGGCGGCTCGACGGGCCGGGAAGGGCCGGTGGTGCATATCGCCGGGCTGATCTCGACGCGGATTTCGGACCTCATCCACGCCGATGGCATGACCGCGCGCGACCTTCTCGGCTGCGCCGTCGCGGGTGCGGTGGCGGCGAGCTTCAATGCCCCGATTGCCGGAGCGCTCTTCGCCCTCGAAGTGATCCTGCGCCATTTCGCCGTCCACGCCTTCGCGCCCATCGTGATCTCCGCCGTCGCGGGTGCGGTGATCTCGCGGCTGACCCTGGGCGAAGTGACCGAGTTCGTCCTCGCCCCTCACACCCTCGCATTCTACGTGGAAATCCCGGCCTTTATGCTGCTCGGCCTCGTCTGCGGAGTGGTGGCCGTGATGATGATGAAAGCGGTGTTCTTCGCCGAAGACGCGGCGAGTGTGGTCACGCAATCCCTCTCCATCCCCCCATGGGCGCGGCCTGCCATGGCCGGGGCTGTGCTTGGGGTGATCGCGCTTGGCTTCCCCCATATCATCGGCGTCGGCTATGAAACGACGACCCGCGCGCTGACCGGGCAACTCCTGATCTGGCAAGCGGTCATCTTCGCCGTCGTCAAGGTGATCGCCGTCGCCGTCACCGTGGGCGGACGGATGGGCGGCGGCATGTTCTCGCCCTCGCTCATGGTCGGCGCGCTGACGGGCCTCGCCTTCGGCTATATCGCGACGAACCTCTTCCCGACTGTTTCCGGCACCGAAACCCTCTATGCGCTCGCGGGCATGGGCGCGGTCGCCGCCGCCGTCCTCGGCGCGCCGATCTCCACCGCGCTCATCGTCTTCGAACTCACGGGCGACTGGCAGACCGGCCTCGCCGTGATGGTCGCCGTCTCTCTCGCCTGCGCGGTCTCGACCCGGCTGGTGGATCGCTCTTTTTTCCTTACCCAACTGGAACGCCGCGACGTGCATGTCGCCGCCGGACCGCAGCAATATCTTTTGCAAACCATCTCGGTCGGACGGCTCATGCGCCCGCGCGGCGCGGATAATGGCGCGTCGGACAGCAAATGCTGGGAGCTGATCGAGCAGGGCGCCTACCTGCGCACCAACGCGACGCTTGAACAGGCCATGCCGCTCTTTAATCAAAGCAAACTCGGCATCATCCCCATTGTGCGGATCGAGGGGGAGGAAGAGCCGGAACTCCTCGGCGCGGTCTTCGAGGTCGATGCGCTGAAATCGCTCAACCGCGCGCTCTCTGCGATTGCCCGCGAAGAGCATAGTTAATGGCGCTGCCGGAGCCGCCCTATTACGCCGTCATTTTCAGCAGCGATCTGTCACCGGATGATGCCGGTTACGACAAGATGGCGGAAGAAATGGCGGCGCTCGCGGCCGCGCAACCGGGGTATCTTGGGATGGAAAGCGTGCGCGGCTCGGATCGGTTTGGCATCACGGTCAGCTATTGGCGGAGCGAGGCCGATATCGCCGCGTGGAAAGCCGTGATGCGCCACCGCGCGGCGCAAAAGACGGGACAGGCCCGCTGGTATCGGCACTACACCCTTCGCGTGGCCAAGGTCGAACGCCAATATGAAGGTCCCGAAGGCCGCGACGCCCCTTAAAGTGGGGCGCAGGCGGTGCGGAGCCAGCCCGTTTCGGCCTCGCCAAGATCGGGCGAGAGGGCATCAAAAACCTGTTGGTGATAGGCGTTGAGCCAATCCTTTGCGCTTTGCGGCAGGATCTCCGGGGCGATCATTTTGCGGTCGATGGGGCAGAGGGTGAGAGTTTCGAATTCCATGAACCCATCTTCGGCCTTATGGATCGCGATCAGGTTCTCGATGCGGATGCCAAAGCGGCCCTCTTCATAATAGCCCGGCTCGTTCGAGAGGATCATTCCCGGCTCCAGCTTGACCGCGCCGCGCGGGCTGCGGGCGATGCTTTGCGGCCCTTCATGCACCCCCAAAAACGCGCCGACCCCGTGGCCCGTGCCGTGCGCGTAATCCTTGCCGATCTGCCAGAGCGGCATCCGCGCGATGGCGTCGAGATCGCGGCCCGTGACCCCGTCGGGGAAGCGCGCTTGCGTCAGGTCGATCATGCCGAGAAGGACGCGGGTGAACGCGTCTTTCGCCTCCGCATCGGTCTCGCCGGTGGCCAGTGTGCGGGTGATGTCCGTCGTGCCATCGGGATACTGCCCGCCGCTGTCGATCAGAATGACCTCGCCGGGGGTCAGGCTGCGGTTGCTGCTTTCGGTCACGCGGTAATGGACGATCGCACCGTTCGGGCCGATACCGGAGATGGTCTCGAAAGAGATGTCCTGCAGCGTGTTGCTTTCGCGGCGGAAGCCTTCCAGCACCTCGACCAGCTTGATTTCCGTGACCTCGTCGCCCGCCTCCAGCGCCGTGTCGAGCCAGTGGAGGAAGCGCACCATCGCCACGCCGTCCCGCTTGTGGGCCGCGCGCGCACCGTCAAGCTCCGCTTCGGTCTTGCGGGCTTTCATGGCGATGCAGGGATCGCCTGCCTCGACCGTCTCGGCGTCAATGGCTTGCGCGAGTTTGTAGGGCGTGAGGTCCGGGTCGATCTGCACCTTGCCCTTGAGTTGGCTCAACGCGGCCACGAGTTCGGAGGGCCGCGCGGGCGCAACGTCGCTCCCCAGATGTGCGTCGATTTCGGGCGTCAGCTTGCCCTCGTCGATGAAGAGCTCCACCCGCCCGCTGCTGTGCAGGATCGCAAAGCAGAGCGCCACCGGCGTGCGCGGGATATCGCCGCCGCGGATGTTGAGAAGCCACGCAATCGAATCCGGCTGAGTGAGCAGCACGGCGTCGATCCCGTCCTCCTCAAGCTGGCTGCCGATGGTCTCGCGTTTTTCCTGATGGCTCAGCCCGGCGAGATCCTGCGGCTGGATGCGCAAGGGTGTGACCGGCGCGGCGGGCTGATCGTCCCAGATCATATCGACCGGGTTGCGCACCGGCATCAGCTTGATGTCATGCGCCTCAAGCGCCTTGCCGAGGCCGCGCACTTCGGAGAGCACATGCAGCCACGGATCGAAACCGACCACGCCGCCATCGGGCAGATGCTCCGAGAGCCAGTCCGAGGGTTTGCACTGGCCAAGTTTGCCGAAAGTCACCAGATCGGGGTCCGACTGTTTCGGGGCCTGAAGCGTATAGCGCCCGTCCACAAAGAGGATCGCATCGCCCTGCGTGACAATCGCCAGACCCGCCGAGCCGGTGAAGCCGGTGACATAGGCCAGCCGCTCGTCGCGCTCGGCCACATTCTCGCCCTGATGCGCATCGCCGCGCGGGATCAGGAACCCGTCGAGCCCCAGCCCCTCCATTTCCTCGCGCAAGGCCGAAAGGCGCGGGCCGACATTGGCGGGATTGCTGCGGTCGTCAAAGCGTTGGAACATCGTGGATCACCAAATTGGGAAAGGACTTTTCGATCATCAGAACAGGTTATAGGTTTAGAAAGAACCGTAAACAGGGAAATGTTTTCAAGGCGGGGCTATGACGCGGATCGTCGCCATATTGTTCATCCTTGCGGGCCTTTGGAAGGGCTGGCTGGATTATGCCGATACGCTGGCGGAGGGCTATGCGCTGCGCTTCGACCGGATCGGCGAGGTCGTCTATGACCTTGCGCCCGCCTTGCTCGAAGGCTTGGGCGATCAACGCTGGATCGGGCCGGTGCTGGAATTGCCGCTCGCGCCGATTCTGCTGGTGATCGGGTTCCTGCTGCTGATCCTGCGCTCGCGTCGCCGCAATATCTTTCGCCGTTAAGCGCCGACGCGGTTGATGGTGCCTTGCGCCAGCGCGCAGAGCTTTTCGGCCCCGTCCTTCTCCGCATAAATCTCGCAGCGCGAGACCGCTTGCCGCTTGCCCGCATGGGTGCTGGCCCGCGCGATGAGCCGCTCGCCGATGGCGGGGCGCAGATAGTTAATCTTGAACTCGGAGGTCACGACATTGTCGCCGCCAAGGGCAATGCCGCCGGTAAAAGCCAGCCCGATATCGGCCAGCGCTGCGACGAGGCCACCATGGGCGAAACCGTGCTGCTGCTGATGATGATGCTCCAGCGGGATGGCGACGGTGATGTTCTCCGCGGTCACTTCCAGCACCTCCGCGCCGATCAGCCGGCTGAAGGGCTGGCGCGCGATCACGTCATTGGCGAAGGCCATGAGGTCTTGCGTCGTTTCCACCATCACACACCCTCCGCATCGAAGAGCGCCGCAAGCTGCTCGGTCATCGCGCCGGCGAGTTGCTCCACATCGGTGATCGTCACGGCGCGGCGGTAATAACGCGTCACGTCATGGCCGATGCCGATCGCGTTGAGCTCCACCGAACTGCGCTTCTCGATCATCTCGATCACGTCTCGCAGATTCCGCTCCAGATAGTTGGCCGGATTGACGGAGAGCGTGGAATCGTCCACCGGCGCGCCGTCGGAGATGACCATCAGGATCTTGCGCTGCTCGCTCCGTGCGCGCAGGCGGCGATGCGCCCATTCGAGGGCCTCGCCGTCGATATTTTCCTTGAGCAAACCTTCTTTCATCATCAGCCCCAGATTGGGCCGCGCCCGCCGCCAGGGGGTGTCCGCGCTTTTATAGATGATATGGCGCAGATCGTTGAGCCGGCCGGGCGTCGCCGGGCGTTCCGCCTCCAGCCATGTCTCGCGGGATTTGCCGCCCTTCCAGGCGCGGGTGGTGAAGCCGAGGATTTCGCATTTCACCTGACAGCGCTCCAACGTGCGCGCCATCACATCCGCGCAGATCGCGGCAATCGAGATCGGCCGCCCGCGCATGGAGCCGGAATTGTCCAACAGAAGGGTGACCACCGTGTCGCGGAATTCCACGTCTTTTTCGACCTTGAAAGACAGCGGCAGGGTGGGGTTCGCGATCACCCGCGCGAGGCGGCCTGCGTCGAGCAGGCCCTCATCCATATCGAATTGCCAACTGCGGTTCTGTTGCGCCTGAAGGCGGCGTTGCAGGCGGTTGGCGAGGCGGTTGACCGCGCCCTTCACCGGCTCCAATTGCTGGTCGAGATAGTGACGCAGGCGGATAAGCTCCTGCGGATCGGCCAATTCTTCCGCTTTAACAATCTCGTCGAAGGCTTTGGTAAATATCTTGTAATCCGGTGTGGCCTCGCTGTCCGGTGCCGCGGGTTGCTCCTGCGGTGCCTCCGCGTCATCACCATCGGCGGGCGAGCCTTCGGAAAGCTCATCCTCGTCCTGCGCAATCGTCGCTTCGGCGGCGGAGGAGCTGTCCTCCTCCTCGGCCTGCTCATTCGGGCTCTCGTCGAACTGCTCGTCCGCTTCCTCCTCGCCGCGCCCCTGATTGTCGTCATTGGCGTCCTCGGGCGAGTCCTCCGGCGGGGTGTCATCCTCGGTCGGATCATCGGGATCTTCGCCAAGCTGGTCGCCATAGCCAAGGTCGCGGATAATGTCGCGGGCGAGCCGCGCGAAGGCTTCCTGATCGCCCAGCACATTGTCGATATGATCGAACCGCCCTGCAATCTGCGCGTCCAGATAATCGCGCCACAGATCCACCGCCTGACCCGCCGCACCGGGCAGCTTCCGGCCCGTAGCCTGCTCGCGCATGTAAAAGCCCGCCGCCACATCGAGCGGGATATCGGTCATATTGCTGGCTTTGTCATAGCCAGCGGATTCGGCGCGCTCGGCATGGATCGTCTCGATATTGCGGGCCGCGCCCGGCATGGCGCGCGCGCCCGTCGCCTCGATCCGCGCTTGCTCCAGCGACTCATGCAAAGCCTGCGCCATCTCGCCATCGGGGGCAAAACGGGCATGAAGCGCCGCGTCGTGGAAGCGGCGGCGCAGGGCGAAACTGTCCGACATGCCGCGCGCCCGCAGCACCTCCGCCCGCGTCATGCGCCGCGAGATTTGCGGGAGCCGCGCATTCTCACGGGTCAAACCCGGCGGGTCCGCCGAATAGGAGACGGTGAGATCGCGATCCGCCGCCAGCGCCTTGGTCGCCCCGGTAAGCGCCTTTTTGAACGGGTCGGCAGGGTTGTCAGATTTGGTCACGACGCCTCCAATTGCGCGCTTCAGTGAGGCCGCGCATCCCTAGCCTAAGCCAGCGCGAAACGGGTGCCAAGCACCCGGCGCGGCTTACATCGCGGCGAGAAGGGAGCGCTGGTAGTAAGGGGTGCAGTCGTCGAGCAGCTTGCCCATGCCCTCACCTTCGGGGGTAGCTTCGGCCGCAGCGGCGCCGCTTTCCTTCTCCACCGTCAGCATGGTTTCCAGCATCGGATAGGCCGCGTAATAGGCAGAGCGCCGCGCGGCCATCAGCGTTTCTTCGTCGAGATCACCGGCAATGCGCATCATGGCCTGATCCTGCGGTCCGAGATATTCGTCGCGCGGCTCGGGGCCGGGGACGCCAAGTTTTTCGCCGACATCATAGGTCGCGCGGAGCATTTCGGTGCAGGAAATCGCGGTGGTCTGCTCGTCGGTGAGATCCATCTCCGCGATGGACTGCGTCGGCGCGGGCGTCTCACAAGCGGCGAGGGCGACCAGCGCGAAAAGCGGGGTCAGGGCTTTGATTGTCTTCATCCGAGGCTCACATTGGCTGCGCTTTCGGGCAGCTCTTCATCGAAGCAACGCTGGTAGAATTCCGCCACGGTCTGGCGCTCCAACTCGTCGCATTTGTTGAGGAAAGTCAGGCGGAAGGCAAAGCCGACATCGCCGAAGATCCGCGCATTACGGGCCCATGCAATACAGGTCCTCGGGCTCATCACGGTGGAAATATCGCCGTTCATGAAGGCGTTCCGGGTGAGATCCGCGACCGTGACCATCTGGCTAATGACCTTGCGGCCTTCATCATCGGCATAGGTCGGGTTCTTCGAGAGAACGATTCCGACCTCGTCGTCATGGGGCAGATAGTTGAGCGTGACGACCAGCGACCAGCGGTCCATCTGGCCCTGGTTGATCTGCTGGGTGCCGTGATAGAGGCCCGTCGTGTCGCCGAGGCCGACCGTGTTCGATGTGGCAAACAGGCGGAAGGACGGATGCGGCGTGATCACCTCGTTCTGGTCCAGAAGGGTCAGCTTGCCCTCGGCTTCCAGAACACGCTGGATAACGAACATCACATCGGCCCGGCCCGCATCATATTCGTCGAAGATGATCGCGCAGGGATTGCGCAGCGCCCAAGGTAGGATTCCGTCCTGAAATTCCGTGACTTGCAGACCGTCCTTCAACTTGATCACATCCTTGCCGATCAGGTCGATCCGGCTGACATGACTGTCGAGATTGACCCGCACGCTCGGCCAGTTCAGCCGCGCGGCGATCTGTTCGATATGGGTCGATTTCCCGGTGCCGTGATACCCCTGCACCATGACCCGCAGATTGTGCTGAAACCCGGCGAGAATCGCGAGGGTGGTGTCACGGTCGAAAAGATAGCTGTCGTCACGGGCAGGAACGCGCTCCGTCACATCGGCAAATCCGCGCACGGTCTGATCGCTGTCGATGCCGAACACATCGCGGACGGAGAGTTCTACGCTCGGTAAATCCATGGGGCCTCCGGGGGTTGTCGAAACCTTGTGGACCATGCTGCGGAAGGGTGCAACCCCGCCCTTGCGGCGTCAGCTTTCCTTGACCGTTTCCATCGCGACGAAGGTGGTTGTGTGGGAGACATGCGGCATGGCGGAGAGGGTTTCGCCCAAGAAACGCCGGAACCCCGCGATATGAGCGGTGCGGACCTTTAGGAGATAGTCGTAACCACCTGCGATCATGTGACATTCCTCGATCTCGCGCGTTTCGCGGGCGGCTTTGGAGAACGCATCCAGCGCCTCGGAGCGGGTGTCCGTCAGCGAGACCTGCACGAAGGCCACATGGCCCGCGCCGAGTTTGGTGTGGTCGAGAATTGCGGTGTAGCCCTTGATGAATCCGCCCGCTTCGAGCTTCTTGACCCGTGCCTGCACCGGGGTTTTCGAGAGCCCCACCGTGTCCGCCAGCGCGGCCATGGAGAGTCGCCCGTCGCGGGTTAGCGCGGCGAGGATCTTGCGGTCGATCCGGTCAAGCGGGTTCTCATTCTCATCCATCGCAGAACGATAGTGCGAAAAAGCGGTTAAGAACAGTCCGATTGCGCTGCCGATTGGATCATTTCAGACCATCCGCTGTCGCGATTTTGTGTCATGGTGGCGGGAAAGGGAGGCGCTCATGCTTGATGATATTCGCAAAGACATTCGGAACGCGACGCTGGCGGACGAGGCCGAGATTCTGTCGCAATTGATCGACACGGCGGCGCTGTCGGAGACGGACCGTGCGCGGATTGCGGATCAAGCGGCGAAGATCGTCAAAAATGTCCGTGAGGGTGAGCGCCCCGGCATTATGGAAGCGTTTTTGGCCGAATATGGCCTCTCGACCCAAGAAGGCGTTGCGCTGATGTGCATGGCCGAGGCGCTGCTGCGGGTGCCTGATGCCGAGACCGTGGACGAGTTGATCGAGGACAAGATCACCCCTCATGACTGGGGCGAGCATCTGGGCGATTCGTCCTCTACCATGGTGAACGCCTCGACCTGGGCGCTGATGCTGACGGGCCGGGTTCTCGAAGAACGCGAGCCGGGGATCGTCGGGTCGCTCCGCGGCATGGTCCGCCGCATGGGCGAGCCGGTGATCCGCACCGCCGCCACCCGCGCGATGCGGGAAATGGGTGCCCAATTCGTTCTCGGTCAGACCATTCAGGACGCGATGAAGCGGGGCCGCGATTATACCAAGAAGGGCTACACCTACTCCTTCGACATGCTCGGCGAAGCGGCCCGGACCGAGGACGATGCGAAGCGCTATCACGACGCCTATCTCGACGCGATCCACAAGATCGGCAAATCCGGCGACAGCGGCGATATTCGCAAGAACCACGGCATTTCGGTCAAACTCTCGGCGCTCCATCCGCGTTACGAGACCAGCCACCGCGAGGATTGCGTGCCGGTGCTGGTCGCGCGTCTGCTGGAGGCCTGCCAACTCGCGAAATCCTACAATATCGGCCTCAATGTCGATGCGGAGGAGGCAGACCGTCTCGATCTCTCGCTTGATATCATTGAGGAGGTGCTGTCCGATGAGAGCCTCGCCGGGTGGGACGGGTTCGGCGTGGTCGTGCAGGCCTATGGCCGCCGCGCCGCGCCGGTGATCCGCTGGCTTCACGCGCTGGCCGAGAAGCTGGATCGCAAGATCATGGTGCGCCTCGTGAAGGGCGCCTATTGGGACACTGAAATCAAGCTCGCGCAGGTGAAAGGGCTCGACGGCTTCCCGGTGTTCACGCGCAAGGCAAATACCGATGTGAGTTATCTTGGTTGTGCCCGTCTGCTGCTCGACAGCCGCGACCGGATTTATCCGCAATTCGCGACTCATAATGCGCATACGGTCGCCGCCGTCCTTGATATGGCGGGCGATGATTTCAACAGCTTCGAGCTTCAGCGCCTGCATGGCATGGGCGAGAGCGTGCATGAGATCGTGCGCCGCCAGACCGGCGTGACCACGAGGATTTACGCGCCCGTCGGCGCGCATCGCGACCTGCTCGCCTATCTCGTTCGCCGCCTGCTGGAGAACGGGGCGAACAGCTCCTTCGTCAATCAGATCGTCGATGAGGACATCCCGCCCGCCGAGGTTGCCGCGGACCCGATTGCCGAGGCATTGGAGCATGAGCAAAAGGCGCATCCGGGTGTGACGCCGCCGGAGAAGATTTTCGGCGACCGGCGCAATTCGGAAGGCTGGGATTTGCTCGATCCGGTGGATGTGATGCGGTTCAAATCGGCCCGCGCGCCCTTCGCCGCGCCCTATACTTGGGAGGCGGGTCCGCTCTCCTCCGCGCTCGGCGCGCAGGATGGCACGCCGCGCGAGTTGCGCAATCCGGCCAAGCGCGAAGAGGTGATTGGCACGGTCTATGAGGTCGATCAGGCGGGTGTTGAGGCGGCCATCACCGCCGCGATTGACGGGCAAGAGGCTTGGGCCGCACGCCCGGTTTCCGAGCGCGCGGACATTCTGCGCAAGGCGGGCCAGCTTTATGAGGAAAACGCGGGCGAAATCTTCGGCTGCATCGCGCGCGAGGCGGGGAAGACACCCTTCGACGCGGTGGCCGAGATCCGCGAGGCCGTTGATTTTCTGAACTATTACGCCGATCAGGCCGAGGCCGCCGAAGAGGGCACCGAGGCGCGCGGCGCGATTGTCTGCATCAGCCCGTGGAACTTTCCGCTGGCGATTTTCACCGGCCAGATCGCGGCGGCGCTCGTCACCGGCAACAGCGTTTTGGCGAAACCGGCCGAGCAAACGCCGCTGATCGCCTCCATCGGCGCGCGGCTTTTGCATGAGGCGGGCGTGCCGAAAGAGGTTCTGCATCTGCTGCCCGGCGACGGCGAGAATGTCGGCGCGCCGCTCACCACCGATCCGCGCATTGCGGGGGTCTGCTTCACCGGCTCGACCGAGGTGGCGCGGATCATCGAGAAGGCGTTGGCGAAAAACGGCGACCCGGACGCGATGCTGATCGCGGAGACGGGCGGCATCAATGCGATGATCGTCGACTCGACCGCCCTGCCGGAGCAGGCCGTGCGGGATATTACGGCGAGCGCGTTCCAAAGCTGCGGCCAGCGCTGTTCGGCGCTGCGTGTCCTCTACGTGCAGGACGATGTGGCCGACGGTGTTCTTAAGATGCTTAAAGGCGCGATGGATGCGATGGTGATCGGCGATCCGTGGGATATGTCCACCGATATCGGCCCGGTGATCGACGAAGAAGCCTATGAAAACATTACGTCTTACACTAAGGCGCATCAGGCGGACCGTCTCCATGCCATTGACGGCCCGACCAGCGATTTCTTCGTCACGCCGGTCGCGATCAAGACGCAAAATATCGGCACGGTGGAGCGCGAGGTCTTCGGCCCGGTCCTCCATGTCGCCCGGTTTGGCGCGGAAGAGATCGGCAAGGTGATCGACGATATCAACGCGCGCGGCTTCGGCCTGACCTTCGGCATCCACAGCCGGATCGACGCGCGGGTGCAGGAGGTGGTCGACGGCGTCCACGCGGGCAATGTCTATGTGAACCGCAACCAGATCGGCGCGATTGTCGGCAGCCAACCCTTTGGTGGGGAAGGACTTTCCGGAACCGGGCCGAAGGCGGGCGGGCCGTTCTATCTCTCCCGTTTCCGCAAGAGCAAACGGGCGGGCGGGCGTGTCAGCGGTGAGACCGTGAAGCTACCAAGCTGGCCGGATGCGGCGGCTTGGGCGGCGCGGAATGACCGTCTCGCGGTGCTGCGCCGCCGCGGTGCGGACACGGCATTGCTTAATGATATCAGTACCTCGCCGCTCAATGCTGAGGAGCTTCCGGGGCCGACAGGGGAGTCGAACCGTCTGCGGCTCGCGCCGCGCGGGCGGGTGCTCTGCCTTGGCCCCGATGCGGAGAGCCTCAAGGCGCAGGTCGTGACCGCGCTCGCCATGGGCAATGCGGTGGTGGCGATTGCGCCGAAGGCGATGGAGACGCTCGACAGTCTGCGCGGCGGAGGTGTGCCGCTGGTGATCCGCGAAGGGCAGGTCGAGGCGGGGGCGCTGACATCCGGCCCACTCGATCTGGTTGCCTTTGCCGGGGATGACGCGGCGCTGCGCCCGCTGCGTCAGGCGCTTGCGGCGCGGGACGGGGCGATTGTGCCAGTCGTGACCGATCTCAACCGCCTCTCGGCTTTCGCGCATGAGCGCGCGGTTTGCATCGACACCACGGCGGCGGGCGGCAATGCGGCCCTGCTCGCAAAAGTGTCCTGAGCCAAAACTTAACGGGCTGTCATATTTCTCACGAGATTTGTGACAGCCCGTTAACCAGCTTCGCGCGGTTTATGACAGTGGATTAACCAAGCCCGTGCGAAATGTGACAGCGCGTTAACCGAGCCGTGTCTTTTTCGTGGAGAGCAGGAGCGAGGTTTCGGACGCGGCGACACCTTCGATCAGGCGGATGCGGGCGAGCACCGCGTCGAACCGGTCGAGATCCGGGGCGCTGATCTCGATGACCAGATCCCAGCGGCCATTGGTGGTGTGGATCGCGGCGACCTCGCCGATGCCGGAGAGGGTGCGGATGACCTGATCCGTGCGCTTGCCCTCGATGGAAAGCGACATGATTGCCCGCACTGCGCCGCCAAGCGCGTCGCCCTTCACGATGGCGGAAAACCCAACGATTTCACCGCGTTCTTGCAGTTTCTCCAAGCGCGCGCGCACCGTGGCGCGGCTCACCCCGAGGTCATGCGCCAGATTCGCAATGGCGCGCCGTCCGTCGCTGCGCAGGATACCGATAAGCTTTTCGTCCAGATCGTCCATTTTGATAAGTTATCCTATTCGTTTCGAGAAATATAGCGCCCAAATCGACCACTTTAACTGCTTTTCCCTGCCTGATTTGGACGCCATCTTATGACCGAAACGAAAATGAGGACGACATGACAGAGATTCATCTGCTGGGTGCGCCGATTGAAGAGGGCGCGGGCCGCAAGGGCTGTGTGATGGGGCCGGATGCGTATCGCACGGCGGGGCTCGCCGAGGAATTGGCGGCGCTTGGCCATGACGTGACCGACCACGGCGATGTGACGCCGGAAGAGGTGAGCGGGCTGGAGGCGCCGGGCACGGCGGTTCACCATCTCAATGAGGTCGCGGGCTGGACGCGCGGGCTCTTCAACGCGGCACGGGATCTGGCGAAAAAGCCGGGCGTGCCGGTCTATATGGGCGGCGATCATGCGCTGTCGCTCGGTACGGTTGCCGGGCAGGCGGAGGCGGCGGCGGAAGCGGGCCGGCCGCAATTCGTCCTTTGGCTCGACGCACATAGCGATTTCAACACGTTCCAGACGACTGAGAGCGGCAATCTGCATGGCACGCCGCTGGCCTATCTTTGCGGGTTGCCGGGGTTCGACGCCTATCTCGGCGCGCCGCTGAAAACCCCGTTGGACGCCAAGAACGTCTGCATTTTCGGCCTGCGCTCGGTGGATCTGCCGGAGCGGGAGCTGATCACGCAGCACGGCGTTGAGGCGTGGGATATGCGCGCGATTGATGAAAAGGGCGTGACCCGGCTGATCGGACCGTTTCTGGAGCGTGTGAAGGCGGCGAATGGCCTCTTGCATGTCTCGCTCGATGTGGATTTTCTGGAGCCGAGCATCGCACCGGCTGTCGGGACCACGGTGCCGGGCGGCGCGACCTTCCGCGAGGCGCATCTGGTGATGGAGATGCTGCATGACAGCGGGCTCGTGACCTCGCTGGACCTCGTGGAGTTGAACCCCTTTCTCGATGATCGCGGCATGACCGCGCGGCTGATGGTGGACCTCGCCGCGAGCCTCTTCGGTCGCCGTATTATGGACCGTTACACAAGGAGTTACTGATGGCTATTAAAGCATCTGAACTGGCGCTGGTGCCTTTCGTCAGCGTCGAAAACATGATGAAACTGGCGCTGGAGATCGGCGTCGAGCGGTTCATTTCGGAACTGGCGGAGTATATCGAATCCGACTTCCTTCGCTGGGAGGAATTCGACAAGACGCCGCGGGTCGCCGCCCATTCTCATGAAGGCGTGATCGAGCTGATGCCGACGTCGGACGGGCGGGATTATGCGTTCAAATATGTCAACGGCCATCCGAAGAACACCAAGACGGGCCGCCAGACGGTCACCGCTTTTGGTGTGCTGGCGGATGTCGACAATGGCTATCCCGTGCTGCTGACCGAGATGACTATCCTGACGGCGCTGCGCACGGCGGCGATGTCGGCGCTGGCGGCCAAGCATCTGGCGCCGAAAGGGGCCAAGACGATGACCATGATCGGCAATGGCGCGCAGTCGGAGTTTCAGGCGCTTGGGTTCAAGGCGGTCTGCGGGATCGAGACTATCCGGCTCTATGATATCGACCGCGCGGCGTCCGAGCGGTGCAAGCGGAACCTCGAGGGCTCCGGGCTGAAGGTGGAGATTTTCAGCACCGGCGAGGAAGCCGTTGAGGGCGCGGATATCATCACGACCTGCACGGCGGACAAGCAATATGCGACCATCCTGACCGACAACATGGTCGGCGGCGGTGTGCATATCAACGCGGTTGGCGGGGACTGTCCGGGCAAGACGGAGCTGCATAAGGACATTCTGCTGCGCTCGTCGATCTTTGTGGAATATCCGCCGCAGACCCGGATCGAGGGCGAGATTCAGGCGCTGCCTGAGGACTACGCCGTGACCGAGCTTTGGGAAGTGATGGCTGGCAAGACCGAGGGGCGGAAAGACGCGCGGGAGATCACGCTGTTCGACTCTGTCGGCTTTGCTATCGAGGATTTCTCGGCGCTGCGCTATGTGCGCGACCGGCTGGACGGGACGCAGCATTATCAGATGCTGGACCTTTTGGCGGACCCGGATGATCCGCGCGATCTTTACGGGATGCTGCTGCGTTCGGGCGCATAAGAAAAGGCCGGGGATGAGCCCCGGCCTTTTTCATTTGGTGTGTCGATCAGCGCCCGGTGATGCCGGGGAACATGATCAGCACCGCGACGGCAAGCACCTGCATCATGATGAAGGGTACGAGCGCGCGGAAGATCTCGCCCAAGGGAATGTCCGGCGTGACCGATTTGAGGTAGAAGGCCGCCGGGCCGAAGGGGGGCGAGAGGAAGCTCACCTGCATATTCATGCAGAACAGCACCCCGAACCAGACCGGATCATAGCCAAGATCGGTGATGATCGGCACGAAGATTGGCATGGTGAGAAGCGCAACGCCGACCCAGTCGAGGAACATGCCGAGGACGAAGAGGATCGCCATCATCACCAGGAGGATGATCGTCGGGTTCTCGGAAATGCCGGTGAGCAGGTTTGAGACAAACGTCACGCCGCCCATAAGGTTGAACACCCCGACAAGGGCGCTTGCGCCGATGCCGATCCAGACGATCATGCCGCAGGTGGCGAGGGTGCGTTTGGCCGCGTCGATCATGAGACCGACGGTGAACTCGCCGCGGATGATGGTGGAGATCATAACCCCGAAGACGCCGACAGCGGAGGCTTCGGTGACGCTGGCGATGCCCGAATAGATCGAGCCGAGCACCATGCAGACCACGAGGAGCGGCAGGATCAGGCCCTTGAGCAAGCGCAGTTTTTCGGCACGCGGCACGTCGCCCACGTCATAGGATGGTGCGATCTCCGGGTTCAGCCGGGCGCGGATCAGGATATAGGCGATGTAGAAGCCCGCCAGCATGAAGCCGGGGACGAAGGCCGCCGTGAAGAGATCACCAATCGAGACGTTCGCGGTTAGCCCGTAGATGATCAGCACGATCGAGGGCGGGACCATGGTGCCAAGCGCGCCGCCCGCGACGCAGGTGCCGATGGCGAGCTTGCGGTCATAGCCGAGGCGGACCATTTGGGGCAGGGCGATCAGGCCGAGCAGCACGACTTCGCCGCCGATGATGCCGGACATGGCCGCGAGGATCACCGCAACGAAAATGGTTTGTACCGCCAGCGCGCCCCGGATTTTGCCGCCGATGAGGCGCATGGCGTCGAAGAGATCGCGGGCGATGCCGGATTTGTCGAGGATTGCCGCCATCAGCACGAACATTGGCACCGAGACGAAGACGAAGCTGGAGACGAAGCTGTAAACGCGGCTGGTGATGAGCGGCACGCCCATGGGGCCGAACCAGCCGAGGGTGAAGAGAAGCGCGACCAGAAGGGTCACGAAGGCGAGCGGCATGCCGGTGACGAGCAGCGCCAGCAGCATGACGAACATGAGGAGGGTGCCGCCTTCAATGCCGATGGCCTTTAGCGCGCCGGGTTCGAGAAATTCCATTAGCGCTGCCCTCCGCGAAGATAGTTGAACGCCAGAATGAGGAACTGGATGGTCAGGGCGACCATGGCGGCGCAGAGGAAGATTTTGACGTAAGCGGGGTAGGGTGGGTTCCAAGCGGAGCCGGAGGTTTCGAACCGCATCTCGCCGCTCGGGGCGAAGGTGGCTTTGGTCGCCATGCCCCAGGCGGCCCAGCCGAACATCACTGAGGTGAAGGCGCAGACGAGGGAGATCACGATATCGAGCACCCGCCGCGCGCCTTTGGGGATCACGTCATAGATAAGGACCACGCGGATATGGCTGTCCCGCGCGACCGCGTAGAGCCCGCCATAGATGAAGGCGAGGCCGCAAAGGAACACCACCGTTTCATGGACCCAGGCCGTCGGGCTGTTCAGCACATAGCGTGCGAAGACTTCCCAGATCAGCATGAACATGGCGGCGACGATCATCAGCGCGAAGATCACGCCGCCCTTGTCGATGATGCGACCAAAGAAGCCAGCTTCTGGGACCGCTCCGGGGTCGGGGCCGTGAAGATCCTCCTCAGGCGCGTGTTCGGTGGATTCGTTCATATCGGCCTCCCCTTGGGTTTAAAAAAGCCGGGGCAGAGCGCCGCCCCGGCCGATCCGCTTATTCTGCGGGCTGGTCTTCGCTCTCGGCAGCGTCCGCCTCGGCACCCTCTTCAGCGGGCGCGTCCATCAGACCTTCTTCGGTCAGATAGGCGATGAGCGTGTCATAGACTTTCTGCGCGTTGTCAGAGCCTTCAGCAACATCTGCCCATTGCTCGGTCGCGATGGCGCGGAACTTGGCACGCTCTTCTTCGGACCAGTCATGGATGGTGATCTCGCCCTCTTCCTCGATCTCGGCCTTCACGGCTTCGTCTTTCTCGTTCAGCGTCTCGATGAGGTTTTGCGCGTAATCCTTGACCGACTGGGTCATGATCGCTTGCAGGTCTTCGGGCATTTCATCCCATTTCGCCTTGTTCATAGACACTTCGACGAGGGGGAGCGAGTGGAAGCCCGGATAGACCGGATGCTTGGCCACGTCATGCATACCCTGCGCATGGTTGGTCGAGAACACGGTGTAATCCGCCGCGTCGATGACGTTCTTGTCGAGCGAGGTGAAAACCTCGGAGCCCGGCAGGTTCACCGGCGCCGCGCCTGCGGCAGCAAAGACGTTTTGGACAAGACCCTCGGGCGCGCGAACTTTGACGCCTTGCAGATCGTCCACACCGTCGAGCGGCACCTTGGACACGAAGGCTTCGAGGCCCGGCGTGGTCGCGCCGATGAAGTGGAGGCCGTAGGGCTCAACAAGCTCGTTCATCAACTCCGCGCCGCCGCCATTTTCCATGAAATCCAGCATCTGCTGCGGGTCCGACCATGCACCGACCGGGTTGGCGATCAGGCCAAAGGCCGGGTCTTTGCCGGTGAAATAGGAGGTGTCGGTGATGTGGCCGTCGAGAATGCCCGCGCCCACGGCGTCCTGCGTCTCGTTATGGGCGACGACCGCATCCACGGGCAGCATCTCGACGGAGATCGCGCCGTCCGAAGCTTCCTCCAGATTGGCGGCCCATTCCATCTGCAACTCGAAATTCGGGTTGCCTGCCGGGTCCGAGCTTTGGAACTTCAGCGCGTAGTCCTGCGCCAGTGCGCTTGTTGCCATCAGGGCGAAAGCGCCCACGGTCACTGTTGTGCGTAAGGTCATGAATCCTCTCCTGTCTTTTGAGGTTGGGCGTCATCGGCCCATGGGGTTAAGGTTTTTGAAACAATCTGCGCTACGGGCAGAGTCGCATCAACTTTTATATGCGGCTCGTCCGCTTCGGGAGGTGTGAGATCCGCAAGCTGACTGTCGAGCAAGCTCTCGGGCATATAGTGGTTTTCCCGCGCCAGCATCCGCGCCCGCAGCGCATCGCGCTCGGCATGGAGATAGACGATGTGAAGCCCCTCGACCCGCGCGCAGAGAAGATCGCGATAACTGCGTTTCAGCGCGGAGCAGGCGATCACCACCGGACCGTCGCTGCGCGCCGCCGCTTCGGCCACCGCCGCCAGCCAGGGCCAGCGCATCTCGTCATTCAGCGGCTCGCCCCGCGACATCGCGGCGACGTTTTTCTGAGGGTGAAAATCATCGGCTTCGAGAAACCGCGCGTTCAAAGCCTCGGCAATGGCGCGCGCGGCGGTGCTTTTGCCCGAGCCGCAGACACCCATAACCAGCAGATTGCGCGGGTTTTCCATCTTTTCTCCCTTAAGTTTTCATGCGTGAATCACATGTTATAATGTTGTGTTCAGGATGATGACAGCGCTATCATTAGTAGTCAAGCGTAGATAATGAGTTAAAAATGCCTAGAAAAACAAAGGGATACGCGACTTTAGCGGAGGTGGCCGAATTGGCGGGGGTCAGCCCCATTACAGCGAGCAGGGCGCTGCGCGGGCTGGAAAATGTGCGGCCGGACACTCGCGTGCGGGTGGAAGAGGCGGCGGAAAAGATTGGCTATACGCCGGACCCGATGGCGCGATCGCTCGCCAATGGACGCTCCGATGTGATCGGGGTTTTGGTGCCCTCCGTGACGAATGCGGTCTTCTCGGACGTGCTGCTCGGGCTTTATGAAGCGGCCGACGGGACGGGCATGACCATCCAGATCGGCAACACCCGCTACGACCCGGAGGAGGAGTGCCGCCTTGTTAAAACCTTCGCGGCGCAGCGCCCGGCGGGGATGATCGTGGCCGGGACGGATCAGACGCCGAAAGTGGTGGATCTTCTCAGCAATATGAATTGCCCGGTGGTGCAGGTGATGGATATCAGCGGCCAGATCATCGACAAGGCGGTCGGCCTCGATCACCGCGCGGCGGCGGCGGCGGGCGCGCGGCATCTCAAGGCGCAGGGCTATAAACGGCCCGTCTTCATGGCCGCCCAGATGGACCCGCGCAGTAAAAGCCGGATCCGCGGGTTTCGCGATGTCTGGGGGGAGGAGGCCGGGCTGGTCGCCGATCCCGCGCCGAGTTCCATCGCCCTTGGCCGCCAGATGATGGCGCAGGTCATCCAGCGCTTCCCGGAGGCTGACGCGGTCCAATGCAACAACGACGATATCGCGCTCGGCGTGGTGTTTGAGTTGCTGGAACTCGGCGTCGATATGCCGGGGAAAATGGGCGTTTGCGGTTTCAATGATCTTGAATATTGCCAGGCTGCGAACCCGGCGATGACCTCCGTGCGCACACCGCGTTATGAGATGGGGGTGAAGGCCATCGAGCTTCTGCTCGGGCAGGTCGATGGCGATGTGCTGGATCTCGGCTTCGAGGTGATGGCCCGCAGCAGCACCGCGCGGTCGCGTTAACGCGGCGGCGGGCCGGCGCCGATCACATCGCGGGAGTGGGAGTAGAATTCGCGCCGCATCACCGTCAGCGTCGCAAAGAGCGTGGTGACGACCAGCCCCGTGCCGCCAATCAGCCAGCCAAGCGCCGCGATGGCGTAATACACACCGCGCAGGGCCGAGTTGAAATGCCGGGCGGCGGCGATGTTGATTTCGGCGGCACGGCGCGCGGTGTCCTCGGTTTTCGGATCCTCAGGGTCATTTGGCACCGAGGCCATCAGCACTGCGCAATAGTTGAAGAGCCGCACGGCCCAGACGAAGCGCAGGAAGGCGATGACGATGAAGCCAAGCACCGTCATCACCTTGATTTCCCAAACGATTCGCGGCGCGGCCAGTTCGGCGGAAATGTCGCTGGCAAAGCCTGAGAGTTGGTCCGTATTGGCCATCAGCGCCACTGCACCCCCAATCGCGATCATGCAGGCAGAGGCGAAAAAGCTCGCGCTTTGCGCCAGTTGCGCGAGGATGGCACTGTCGAAAATCCGCGGCTGGCGCGTGATCATCGCCCGCATCCAGTCATAGCGATAATGGCGGATGGTCGAATGCATAGACGCGCGGCCGCGAAAGCCGTGATCGACCCAATAGCCGGTGAGCACCCAAAGCCCGATGAGCATCGATAGGGCCAGACCGTCGAGCCAGGTGAAATAGGAAAGCGCTGCTGTCATGCTTCGCAAATGCACATGGCGCGGCGCTCTGGTCAAGTCGCCTTAGCTGGGGCGGGTCAGGATGAAGAGGGCAACGGCGCTGAGGCAAAGGGTTTGGATCAGCAGCACCGTGCCGCTCGCGCCAAGCGCCCAGGAGATCAGCAGCGTCGCCAGCATGGCCAGGATCGACGCGCGTTTGGCCGCGGGCGAGATCGCGCCGCGCGCTTCCCAATCCCGCAGGGGCGGGCCGATCCGGGGGTGGTTCATCAGCCGCGCCCGCAATTCCGGCGAAGATTTCCCGAAGGCGAAGGCGGCGAGGATGAAAAACACCGTCGTCGGCAGGAGCGGCAGCACGATCCCGAGCGTGCCGAGGGCCACGGCCAGCCAACCGATCAGGAGCCAAAAGAGCCGGAATGTCATGATCTGCCTCGCTTGTTCGCCAGTGTTGCCGCCCGCGCCGCCGCGCCGCAAGCCGTTTCATGACAATTTGAAAATCCGAGTGCCGCGTGATTGCAATGCCCGCCCCGCCGGGTAACGTGGCGCGGGAAGGGAGGCGCGATGGAGCAAGAGCGCGGTACGGCGAGCGAAGTTTTCTGGGCGTTTCTGCGTCTCGGCCTCACCTCCTTTGGCGGGCCGATCGCGCATCTGGGCTATTTCCGCGACGAATTGGTGACCCGTCGCAGATGGATGGGCGACGCGGCCTATTCCGATATTGTCGCATTATGTCAGTTCCTTCCGGGACCTGCCTCAAGTCAGGTCGGTTTTGTGATGGGCCTTAGCCGCGCCGGTCTCAAAGGCGCGGCGGCGGCGTGGGCGGGCTTCACCTTGCCCTCCGCGACCCTGCTCATCGCCTTCGCTTTCTCGACGCAGTTCCTGACCGGCGATCTCGCACAAGGCGCGCTCCACGGGCTCAAACTCGTCGCCGTCGCCATTGTCGCGCAAGCCGTCTGGGGCATGGCGCGGACCCTCACGCCGGACCGCCCGCGCGCCGCCATCGCCTTGCTTGCCGTCGCCATGGTCGCCTTTATCGGCGGCGCGGTCGGCCAGATCGGGGCGATCCTGCTCGGCGCGCTCATCGGCCTGCGCCTGACCGGCGGCACCCCGCAAAGCGCGCCGCCCGCGATCCCGCTCTCCCGCCGGTTCGGGGTGCGTTGCCTCATCGCCTTCGCCGCACTGCTGATCGGCTTGCCGCTGCTCGCGTATCTCGCCCATATCTTCGCGCCGGCCGAAGCCTTCTACCGCGCCGGCGCGCTCGTCTTTGGCGGCGGCCACGTGATCCTGCCGCTCCTCGACAGCGCCACCGTCGCGCGCGGATGGATCAGCGACGACGCGTTTCTTGCAGGCTATGGCGCGGCCCAAGCCATCCCCGGCCCGCTCTCGACCTTCGCGGGCTATCTCGGCGCGGCCATGACCCCCGAGCCAAACGGTTTGATCGGCGGCATAATCGGCATCCTCTTCATCTTCCTGCCGGGCTTTCTGCTGCTCCTCGGCGTGCTGCCCTTCTGGGATGATCTGCGCCGCCACCCCTCGGCGGCGGGCGTGATGCAAGGCACCAACGCCGCCGTGGTCGGCATCCTCGGCGCCGCGCTCTACGACCCGGTCTTCACCAGCGCCGTCACAAACAGCCGCGATTTCACCCTCGCGCTGGCCGCGTTTCTGCTGCTGACCATATGGAAACGCTCGCCTTGGCAGGTCGTGATCCTTACCGCGTTTGGCGGCGCAGCCCTCAGCCTGATTTAAGCCGTGCTGCCGCCATCCACGGTGACAATCGAGCCCGTGACCCGCACGCCATCCGGGCCAATGAGATACGAAACCGCGCCCGCCACATCATCCACCTCGGGCAACCCCAAGGGCGCGCGGCGGCGGATTGAGGCCATTTTGTGGTCATCGAGCCCGCCGGTCATCTCCGTCTCCATATAGCCGGGCGCGACGCAATTCACCGTCACCGAGCGCTTACCAAGCTCGCGCGAGAGCGACCGGGTGAAGCCTTCCAGTCCCGCCTTCGATGCCGCATAAGCCGCCAGCCCGTGAAAACCGGTCGTGGCAATGATGGAGGAAATATTAATGATCCGCCCCGCACGAGCCGCGAGCATCGGGCGGCAGGCATATTTCGCGAAAATGATCGAGGCGGTGAGATTGACCTGAATGACCTTCTCGATATCGGTCTTGTGCTGCGTCGCCAGCACCCCGTCCGAACCGATCCCGGCATTGTTGACCATCCCCCAGAGGCCGCCATGTTTTTTCACGACGCCGTTAACCAGCTCCGGGATACCATCAAGCTCCGCGACATCGAAGGGGATGAAATCGAGGCGACCGTCGGCCTTTTCGGCGACCTCTTTAAAGGCGTCCGAATGGGAGCGGCTGACCCCGGTGACGTGATAGCCCTCGGCGACAAGGCGGCGGCAAATGGCAAGCCCAAGCCCGCGCGACGCGCCGGTGACGAGGACGGATTTCGGAGCCTCGGTCATGCGGCACCTCCTTCGGTTTTGCGAATGATTTTCCCGGCGGCGCTGACCTCGAGATCCGGCACGATGCGGATTATCGCGGGCACCGCTTCGCGCTCCAGATGCGCTTTGCAATGGGTCTGGATGGCCTTCTTGAGCGCGGCTTTGTCGACCTCGCCGTCCGGCATCACATCGACCGCGACGAGCGCCCCGGTGATCGGGCTCGATTTGGCATAGATCCGCGCAAGTGCGACGCCCGGCACATCCATGATGACTCGCTCAACGCCCTCGGGATAGATTTTGACGCCGCCGACATTGATCATTCCATTGTCGCGGCCAAGGAAATAGGCGCGCTCGCCCTCTATCTTCACGCGGTCGCCGGAATTGACACTTTGCCCGTCCGCGAGATGGAAATGGAGCGTGTTATCCTTGTTTTCCATCTTGGTGCCGCCGGGCAGGCGGTCGAAATAGCTGACCGGAAAGCCCGCTTTGCCGTCATTGACAGAGAAGCCCACGCCCGCTTCGGTTGAGGCATAGATATGGGTGATCCGCGTGTCCGGGAAGGCGGCGCGGAGGGCGTCGAGGATCTGTTGATCGACGATTTCCCCACCAAGGGTGATTTGCTTGAGCGGCAAAGATTTGAGTTGCGGCACCATCAAAAGCCGCCGCCAAAGAGTCGGCGTGGCAGACAGATGCGAGCAGCCCGCTTGGTGAAGTGTGGCCACCTGCTCGGCCAGCGGCGCGTCGAGATCCGGCGCAATCAGCGCCGCGCGCCCGATCACGGCCTGAAGCACGACCTGCATCCCGGCAAACCGCGTCGGATCATACAGCAGACCCCAGCGCGCCTGCTGATTGCCCTCATAATGCGACACTGTGCGGGCCAGCGATTTAAGCGTATGTGGCACAATCTTTGGCTGGCCGGTCGTCCCAGATGTGGTCATCAGCCAGCGGGTTTCGACCTCACTGCGCCGCGCGGCACGGAGCGCTTGCGGCGGCATCCCATTGAGATCAGCCCGATCCGTCACCAGCGCCGAGGCGCCCGCTTCCTCCGCCAGCGCATCCACCACCGATGCCGGCTGAGCGTAGGAGATCAGAAGAATGGCGCGGACCTGTCCATCGAGGCGGATGAGCGTCTCGATCAGCGCGCGCGCATCTTTCACCGAAACCGCAACCGTCGCATCAGAGCCAAAGGGCAACGCGCCCTCGCCGGGCGCCACATCGCGCATAGTGAGATCGCCCGACGCTGCGGACATCAGCACGTCGTCTGCCGACCGCGCTTCTATGCGTGCCCAGAGTGACATCGCTCAGGCGGCGGGTTTGTATTTGTCGTAAAAGTCCAGAAACTCCGCATAGGTTTGCGGATAGAACGCGTCTTCAGCGAGCGTGAACGGATCAAAGCCCAGCTCTTCCTCAAGCTGCGAGACGAAAATCGCGAACCCCATGGAGTCCAGCCCGGATTCGAGCAGAACCGTGTCCTGTTTCAATTCAGGAGCCGCACCACCTTGCTCCGTTTCCCACACCTCACCAAAAACGCGGCGAATTTCGCTGTCGAGTTTTTGCTTATCCATCTCTTCTATCCCTTATTAATACGCCACTTCGGAGTCATTGCCCTTATCGAGCCGAATGCCCCAAGGCCCCGTGACAATATCGCGCTCCACCACGCGCCCCGGATTGCCAACCACGACGCTGTTATCAGGTACATCGCGCGCCACCACCGTATTTGCGGACACAATGCAGTGATTGCCGACCTTCACACCGGGCAGGATCACAGCATTGTAGCCAATAAAGCAATGCGAGCCGACATAAGTGTCATGCCATTGACGGTTTACGAAATCATGACTGAGCACCGATGCGCCGCCAACGACAGCGGTGTGGCTACCGATATGAATGCCTTTCGGGTTTGTCATATCCAGCCGCGCGGTTCGCGAAATCCGTGCGTGCTCTCCAATATCCATGCCGTAAAGCGTCTTGAACTTGAAGTGATTCAAGGGCAGCAAGACTTTCCGAAAGATAAATCTTTTAAGTTGAGCAGCCGCTGCCATATTACCCCCGGGTGATTTGAACGCATCATGTAGTTGAGGCATGTGATTTGGTCAAACGCTATGGCGTGTTTGGTCGCGGAACTGTGTAGAGCGAATGATGAGTTTGACTGGATTGGCAAGTTTCCTCGCAACGGCAGCGCTCTATGCGGCGCTGGCGTCTGGTACGCTGCTCCTGCTCATCCGGCGCGTCCGGTCCGCTTGGCTGCTGACCTTCCTCACATTCTTCATGATCTTCCTCGCGCTTCATCCCTTCCCGGACCGGGAGGCGATGGTGTGCGCCAATGCGCCGTCGCCGCGGCTGGTGCCCTTCGCGTTCCTCGGTGGCATGAGCCAGCTGATCGCGGAGCAGGCCTCGCTTCGGCAATGGGCGACGGATTTGCTGGCCGCCTCGACCCTCATGAATCTCGGGCTTTGCTTTTTGATCGGCACGCGGCTTCCGGCCAATGGGATCGGGCCGGGCGGAGCGTTGATTTTTGGCGCGCTGCTGTCCGGCGGGATTGAACTCGCGCAACTCACCGGGCTTTTCGGGTTTTATCCCTGCGCATACCGAACTTTCGATGTCGATGATCTTATCCTGAACATCGGCGGGATTTTCCTTGGCGCGCTGCTGTCGGATATTCTGCGCCGTCGCCGGATGCGGTCTTTCGGCTAGGCTTGATCGAGGATCCAGGCGGCGAGGGTTTGATCGCAGATCAGCCCGTTAATCAGTCCGCCGCGCAGGGCGCCGAGGGTTGCCGGGCCTTTGGATAGGCCAAAGACAGAGGCGGTCACGATCACCTCGGCGAGGTTGGACAGGGGCGGCGCGGCCACGCGGTCGAGATTGGGCATCACATTGCCTTTGGCATCATAGGGCCAGCCTAGGATTTCGCCGACGGCGCCTGCTGCGCGCAGGGCTTCTACCTCACGGCGTGAGAGGAACCCGTCATCGAGCAGAGCCGCTTTATCGTCCATCGAGCCGATGCCGATATAGCCCACATCGGCGCGGCGAGCCATTTCGATCACCCGCGCATTGCCGGGCTGGCGGTGGAGCGCCTCCACCTCTTCCACCGTCGCCGCGATCACCGGAACCATCAGGGGATAGCTGCGCGCCGTCACCCGTTCCGAGAGCGAAAACATCACGTTGTAATAGGCAGCCGAGCCGTCCGGGGCGATGTTCCCGGTGAGCGAGACGATCTTGTGCTGCGGGCAGTCGATCCGGGCGAGTTGCAGGACGGCGGCGCGCAGGGTCCGCCCGGTGCCGATCGCCAGCGTGATCGGGTCCGTGCCGTTCAGGTCGCGCTCGATCGCATCGGCGAGGGCCATGGCGACCCCGGCAAAGCCGCCCTCATCGGGAACGACATAGATTTCCTGAAGGTCAAACCGCGCCTCAAGCGCCCGCGAGAGCTCCAGACAGACCGCCGTTGGGTGGTCGATTCGCACTTTGACCAGCCCCGCATCCATCGCCTGAGCCACCAATCGCTGCGCCGTCTGGCGCGAGACGCCCATATGCCGCGCGATCTCGTCCTGCCGCAAATTCCCAACATAATAAAGCCATGCGGCCCGTGCGGCCTGATCCAGCTTCCTCTCTTCCGCTGTCATTTCACGCTTCCTCCCAGAATAATGTTTGACTTTTACCTTAGGTTAATGTGAGCATTTGCCCACGAGTCGAGCAACTGTTTAATTTAGAAAGTTCGACCATAGGGAGAAAATGATGACCAAGATGACCCGCCGTCTCATGGCTGCGAGCGCAATCACGACATTGGCGCTTCCGGCCTTTGCGCAATCCATCACCATTGCCACTGTGAACAACGGTGACATGATTCGCATGCAGCAAATGACCGCACCCTTCACCGAAGCCAATCCGGACATCACACTGGAATGGGTGACGCTGGAGGAAAACATCCTGCGCGAGCGCGTCACGACCGATATCGCCACCAATGGCGGCCAGTATGACGTGCTGACCATCGGCAACTACGAGGTGCCGATCTGGGCGAAACAGGAATGGCTGACCCCGCTGGAGGATCTGCCGGAAGATTACAATGTGGACGATCTGTTGCCGCCGGTGCGCGACGCGCTGTCGGTCGATGGCACGCTTTACGCGGTGCCGTTCTACGCCGAGTCCGCTCTGGTGATGTATCGCACGGATATCGCCGAAGAGGCGGGTGTTGAAATTCCCGCAGAGCCGACCTGGGCCGACATCAAGGCGGCCGCTGAGGCGATGACGAACAAAGATGAAGAGCTCTACGGCATCTGTCTGCGCGGCAAGCCGGGCTGGGGCGAGAATATGGGCTTCATCACCACCATGGCCAACAGCTATGGCGCGCGCTGGTTCGACATGGAGTGGAACCCGCAATTCGACAGCGCGGAGTGGAACGAGACCATCACCGACTATCTGGACATGATGACGAATTACGGCCCGCCGGGCGCATCGTCGAACGGCTTCAACGAGAACCTCTCGCTGTTCCAGCAGGGCAAATGCGGCATCTGGATTGACGCGTCGGTGGCGGCGAGCTTCGTGACCGACCCCGACGAATCCGTTGTGGCCGACAGCGTGGGCTTTGCGCAGTTCCCGAACAAGGAAGGCGTGGACAACCGCGGCAACTGGCTGTGGTCCTGGAGCCTCGCGATCCCGTCCTCCTCGGATGCACCGGATGCGGCCAAGAAATTCGTCGCTTGGGCCACCAGCCAAGCCTATATTGAGCAGGTTGCCGAATCCGAAGGCTGGCGCGCAGCGCCTCCGGGCACCCGCACCTCGCTTTATGAGAACAGCGAATATCAGGAGGCAGCGCCTTTCGCAGCGCCGACCCTGACCGCGATTGAGAACGCGAACACGCAAAAAGCCTCCGTGCAGGATATTCCTTATACCGGCGGCCAGTTCGTCGCGATCCCGGAATTCCAGGGCATCGGCACGAGCGTGGGTCAGCAGTTCTCGGCGGCACTGGCGGGGCAGGTTTCGGCTGAAGAAGCCCTGAGCAACGCGCAGTCGGACACGACCCGCGAGATGAAGCGCGCGCGCTACATCCGCTAATTTTCCACTGACCTCAGGCGCCTCTCGGGGCGCCTGATTTTCCGGAACCTGCGCGGGTCGTGTTTTTCGCTCGCGCCTTGTCGGAGGACATGCAATGGCGACTCGTCAGACACAGAGCCTTGCGCGTCTTATGAACCTGCCGGCCATCATCCTGCTTTTGATCTGGATGGCTGTGCCGCTCATCATGACGCTTTTGTATTCTTTTCAAGATTTCCGCCTACAGTATGGCTCGGAGCCGACCGGCTGGATCGGCTGGCTCAATTATGAATTCTTCGTCACGGATCCGGCCTTTTGGGATGCGATCTGGAACACGCTGATCCTTGTGCTCGGCGTGCTGGCGATCACTGTCATCGGCGGCATCCTGATTGCCATGCTGATCGACAAGCCGATCTTCGGGCAGGGCTTTGTGCGCATCCTCGTGATCTCGCCGTTCTTTGTCATGCCGCCGGTGGCCGCGCTGATCTGGAAGAACATGATAATGCACCCCAGCTACGGGGTCTTTGCCGATATCGCAAAATTCTTTGGGGCAAATCCCGTGGACTGGTTTGCGCAATATCCGCTCTTCTCGATCATCCTGATCGTGGCGTGGCAATGGCTGCCGTTTGCGACCCTCATCCTGCTGACCTCTCTGCAATCGCTTGATGGCGAGCAGATGGAAGCGGCGGAGATGGACGGGGCCTCGGCGCTCAGCCGCTTTCGCTATCTCACGCTGCCGCATATGTCGCGGGCGATCACCGTGGTCATCCTGATCCAGTCGATCTTCCTTCTGAGCATCTATGCGGAGATCCTCGTGACCACGGGCGGCGGGCCGGGCAATGCCTCGACCAACCTGACCTATCTGATCTACCGGGCCGCACGGCTCAGCCAGGATGTCGGCCTTGCTGCCGCTGGCGGGATCATCGCGGTCATTCTGGCCAATATCGTCGCCATCTTCCTGATGCGCGCCGTTGGCAAAAACCTGGATTGAGGAGGGCATTATGGCACGCGCTGTTTCCACCAAAGCCAAGATCGGATGGACGATTGCCGCATGGGGTGTGGCCCTCGTGATCTTCTTCCCGATCCTTTACACCATCATCACCAGCCTCAAGACCGAGCCGGAGGCGATTGCGGGGTTCGATCTTCTGCCCAGCTTCTCGCTCGACAGCTACCGCGAGGTGCAGTCGCAATATAATTACATGCGGCCCTTCACCAACTCGGTGATCGTCTCCATCGGCTCGACGCTGCTGGCGCTGATCGTGGCGATCCCGTCGGCCTGGGCGATGGCCTTCTCGCCGAGCAAGCACACCAAGAACATCCTGATGTGGATGCTCTCGACCAAGATGATGCCCGCCGTCGCGGTGCTGGTGCCGATTTATCTGATCTTCCTGCGCACCGGCCTGATGGACACCCGGATCGGTCTCACCATCATCCTGATGCTGATGAACCTGCCGATCGTGGTCTGGATGCTCTACACCTATTTCCGCGAGATTCCGGGGGAAATCCTCGAAGCCGCGCGGATGGACGGGGCGACGCTCAGCCAAGAGATCGTCCATGTGCTGACGCCGATGGCGGTGCCCGGCATTGCCTCGACGCTTCTGCTCAACGTGATCCTCGCCTGGAACGAAGCCTTCTGGACGATCCAGCTCACCACGACCAATGCCGCGCCGCTCTCGGCCTTCATTGCCTCTTTCTCCAGCCCTCAGGGTCTCTTCTGGGCCAAGCTCTCGGCGGCCTCCGTCATGGCGATTGCGCCGATCCTGATCCTCGGCTGGTTCAGCCAAAAACAACTTGTCCGCGGCCTGACCTTCGGCGCGGTGAAATAAGGGGGGACTGACACATGGGTTCCATTACACTTCAAAATGTCCGCAAGACCTTTGGCGAGGTTGAGGTCATTCCCGATGTCGATCTCGATATCAACGATGGCGAGTTCGTGGTCTTTGTCGGCCCGTCGGGCTGCGGCAAGTCCACACTGCTGCGGCTGATCGCGGGGCTGGAGGATGTGACCTCCGGCAAAATCCTGATCGACGGGCAGGATGTGACCGATGCCGGGCCTGCCAAGCGCGGCCTTGCGATGGTGTTCCAATCCTATGCGCTCTATCCGCATATGTCGGTGCGCAAGAACATCGCCTTCCCGATGAAGATGGCGAAAATGTCTGAGGCCGAGCAGGAAAAGCGCGTCGCCCATGCGGCGAAGATCCTGAACCTCGACAGCTATCTTGACCGCAAGCCGGGCCAGCTCTCGGGCGGTCAGCGCCAGCGGGTCGCGATTGGCCGGGCGATTGTCCGCGAGCCGGAGGCGTTCCTCTTTGATGAGCCGCTGTCGAACCTCGATGCGGCGCTCCGGGTCAACATGCGCGTGGAGATCTCGGAGCTGCATAACAGCCTCAAAACCACGATGATCTATGTGACGCACGATCAGGTGGAAGCCATGACCATGGCCGACAAGATCGTGGTGCTGCGCGCGGGCCGGGTGGAGCAGGTCGGCTCGCCGCTGGAGCTTTACAACAGCCCGGCGAACAAGTTCGTCGGCGGCTTCATCGGCTCGCCCAACATGAACTTCATCGAAGGCGAGGCGGCGGCGCCCTTTGGCGCCCATACCATCGGCGTGCGGCCCGAGCATTGGTCGATGTCCACCACCCACGGCGCCTTCGCGGGCACGGTCGGCGTCGCCGAGCATCTCGGCTCCGACACGTTCCTCCATATCGATCTCGACGAGGGCACGCATATCATCGCCCGCGCCGAGGGGGAATTCCCGGTCAAGCATGGCGACCGCATCCACCTCACCCCGCAGGAAGGCCGCATCTATAAATTCGGCGAAAACGGGCTGGCTCTGTGAGGCTGGAAGGCAAGACCGCGCTCATCACGGGCGCGGCGCGCGGGATCGGGCGAGCCTTTGCGGAGGCTTATATCCGCGAAGGCGCGACGGTCGCGATTGCCGATATCAATGCGGAGGGCGTGAAAGCCACGGCCTCCGAGATTGGCGCGGTGCCGATTGTGATGGATGTGACCGATCAGGCGAGCATAGATGCGGGCGTCGCGGATGCGGCGGAGGCCATGGGTGGGATCGACATTCTCATCAACAATGCCGCGCTCTTTGACCTTGCCCCGATCACCGAGATCACCCGCGAGAGCTATGACCGGCTCTTTGCGATCAATGTCAGCGGCACGCTCTTCACCATGCAGGCCGTCGCGAAAGACATGATCGACAGGGGCCGCAACGGCAAGATCATCAATATGGCGAGTCAGGCGGGCCGTCGCGGCGAGCCGCTCGTCGCCGTCTATTGCGCGACCAAGGCGGCGGTGATCTCGCTGACCCAATCGGCGGGTCTGAACCTCATCTCTCATGGCATCAACGTCAACGCCATCGCCCCCGGCGTGGTGGATGGCGATCACTGGGACGGCGTGGACGCCAAATTCGCCGAATATGAGAACAAGCCGCGCGGCCAGAAGAAAAAGGAGGTCGGCGAGGCCGTTCCTTATGGCCGCATGGGCACCGCAGACGACTTAACTGGTATGGCCATTTTCCTCGCAACAGACGAAGCCGATTACATTGTCGCGCAATGCTACAATGTGGACGGCGGACAATGGATGAGCTGATATGACAAAGCTGAACGCTGCCGCGCTCGACAAGATCGATATTCCCACCCCAAGCTATGATCGCACCGCGCTGAAAGGCGGGATCCTGCATTTCGGGGTCGGCAATTTCCACCGCGCGCATCAGGCGGTTTATCTCGACCGTTTGCTGGAGACGGGCAAGGGCGGCGACTATGCGATTGTCGGCGCGGGCGTCATGCCGGGCGATGTGAAAATGCGCGATACGCTGGCCGAACAGGACTATCTTTATACGGTGGTCGAGCAGACGGCGGAGGCCGCCGATGCGCGGGTGATCGGCCCAATGATCGACTATATCGCGCCCGGTAACGCCGATGCGGTGATCGCGCGACTGGCGGACGCGGAGACGAAAATCGCCAGCCTGACCATCACCGAGGGCGGCTATTTCATCGACGCCAACACCAATCATTTCGACCCGACCCATCACGCCATCGCCCATGACGGCGCGAACCCGGAGAGCCCGGAAACCGTGTTCGGGATGCTGGTTGCGGGGCTCAAGGCGCGGCGCGAGGCAGGCCATCCGCCTTTCACCGTGATGAGCTGTGACAACATTCCTCATAACGGCGTCGTCGCCCGCGAAGCGGTGGTCGAGACGGCGCGGCTGTCGTCGAGTGAGCTGGCGGACTGGATCGAAGAAAACGTCGCCTTCCCCAACGGCATGGTGGACCGGATCACCCCTGCCACCTCCGAGCGCGAGCGCAAGATGGTCCGCGACGAATTTGGCATCGAGGACGACGCGCCGGTCTTTTGCGAGGATTTCATCCAGTGGGTGCTGGAGGACAATTTTCCCGCCGGGCGGCCCGCGCTTGAAGAGGTCGGCGTCGAATTCGTCGAGGATGTGACGCCTTGGGAATATATGAAACTGCGTATCCTCAATGGGGGTCACGCGGTGATCGCCTATCCCGCCGGGCTGATGGATATCGAATATGTTCATGAAGGGATGCAGAACGATCTCGTCGCGCGCTTCCTCGAAAAGATCGAGACCGAGGAGATGATCCCCGCTGTCCCGCCCGTGCCCGGCACGGACACCACCGCCTATTTCGAGAAGGTGAAAGAGCGCTGCGCCAACCCCAAAATCGCGGATACGATCCGGCGGCTCTGCCTTGATGGCTCGAACCGCCAGCCGAAATTTATCATCCCGACCATTGCCGATCGGCTGAAGGACGGCAAATCAGTGGATGGTCTGGCCCTCGAAAGCGCGCTTTGGTGCCGCTACTGCGCCGGGACGACCGAGAGCGGGGCGGAGATCGCGCCGAATGATCCGAACTGGGACCGCCTGACCGAGACCGCCAAAGCCGCCAAGGACGATCCGTCAAAATGGCTGGAAATGTCGGATATTTACGGCGCAACCGGGCGCGATCCGGCCTTTGCCGAGCCTTTCGCCCGCTGGCTGAATATGCTGTGGGCGGACGGCACCGAGGCGACGCTGCGCCATTATCTCGGTAGCTAAACGATGGCGACGGCGCTCATTTTCGATTGCGACGGTGTGCTGATCGACAGCGAGCCGCTCTCCGTCGCAGAACTGGGCGCGTCGCTGCGTGAGGCCGGGGCGGAGATCACGGATAACGAGATTTTCGTGCGGATGGTCGGGCTGTCGATTGCCAAAATCCTCGACATTGTGCGGCGCGAGTATGGCGTCGATGCCGCGCCCTATATCGAGGATTTTCGCCTGCGTCTGGAGCAGCGCTTTGCCGCATCGCTCCAGCCGATTGAGGGGATCGCCGACGCGCTCGACGCACTCGCCGATCTGCCGCGCGCGGTCGCGTCCTCTTCGACGCCCTCGCGGCTGGAGCAGACGCTGACCCTGACCAATCTCAAACCGCGCCTCGCCCCGCATATCTATTCGGCGAGCCTTGTGAAAAACGGCAAACCCGCGCCGGATCTCTTCCTTTATGCGGCGGAGAAGATCGGGGCCGCGCCCCAAGATTGCATCGTGATCGAGGATAGCGCCCACGGCGTCGAGGCCGCACATGCCGCCGGGATGCAGGTGATCGGCTTCACCGGCGGCGGCCATGCGGAGGCAGCGCGTCTCGGCGCGCGTTTGCCGCAGCTTCATCCCGACGCGCTCGTTGCACATGCCGCCGAATTGCCCGAAACTATTCGCAAATTGATCGCCGCGCGCTGAATCGCGGCAAGCGGAGGGCAGCATGTATCTTGGCATTGATCTCGGCACGTCGGGTGTCAAAGCGCTTCTCATGGACGATGCGCAGAAGGTGCTTGGCTCGGCCAGCGCGCCGCTAGACGTGTCCCGGCCCGAACGCGGATGGTCGGAGCAGGACCCGGCGGATTGGGTCGCCGCGTCGGAGCGGGCGATTGCGGAGCTGAAAGCCAAACATGACCTCTCCGGCCTGCGCGGGATTGGCCTCTCGGGCCAGATGCACGGCGCGGTGACGATCGATGCGGATGACAAGGTGATCCGGCCCGCGATCCTTTGGAATGACGGCCGTGCCCATGAGGAAGCCGCCGCGCTCGATGCCGACCCGCAATTTCGCGAGATTTCCGGCAATATCGTCTTTGCGGGCTTCACCGCGCCGAAGCTCGTCTGGATGGCGAAACATGAGTCGGACGCCTTTGCCCGAGTCGCCAAGGTGTTGCTGCCGAAGGATTATCTGCGCCTTTGGCTGACCGGGGAGCATGTCGCCGAAATGTCGGATGCGGCGGGCACGAGTTGGCTCGACACCGGCGCGCGCCGCTGGTCGGACGCGCTTTTGGAGGCCTCCGGGATGCGCGCCGACCAGATGCCGGATCTCATCGAGGGCAATGCCGTTTCGGGCGGTCTGCGCAAGGATCTCGCCGAAGCCTGGGGTGTGACCCCCGGCATCCCCGTGGCAGGCGGCGCGGGCGACAATGCGGCGACGGCGATTGGCGCGGGCACGGTGGCCGAAGGGCAGGGCTTCGTCTCGCTCGGCACCTCGGGCGTCCTTTTCGCCGCGACCGACCGCTATTTGCCGCGCCCGGAAAGCGCGGTTCATGCCTTCTGCCACGCGCTGCCCGAGACGTGGCACCAGATGGGCGTGATCCTCTCCGCCTCCGCCTCGTTGACATGGCTCTCCGGGATCACCGGCCAGCCGCCCGAAGCGCTGACGGCGGAGATTGGCGACACGCTTGAGGCCCCCGGTCTCGTGACCTTCCTGCCGTACCTTTCGGGAGAGCGGACGCCGCATAACGATCCGTCCGCGCGCGGCCATCTCGCCGGACTTTCGGCGCGCACCGACCGGGCGGCGCTGACCCGCGCCGTGCTGGAAGGGGTCGCCTTTGCCTTCGCCGACAACCTCGCGGCGCTGCGCGCAGCGGGCTCCGATCCGCAGGCGTTGTTGGCACTGGGCGGCGGCGCGAAGTCGCCTTATTGGCTGAAACTCATTGCTACCGCGCTCGATCTGCCCGTGCTGCTCCCCGAAGGTGGCGATTTCGGTGCGGCATTCGGCGCGGCGCGGCTCGGGCTCATGGCCGATACCGGGGCGGACCCGCTGGAGGTTTGCACCGCTCCGGCGATTGCGCAGGAGATCACGCCCGAGGCGGACCACCGCGCCGCCTTTGACGACGCGCTGGCCCGCTATCGCGCGCTCTACGCGGGCTGATTGCTGAGCGTAAAGCGGGTGCCCCACGGATCGGTTAGCGTGTCGGGCAGCCCGGCGGGATCAGTCGCGATCAGCCCGACCTCTTTGAGCCCGCGACTGTCTGCGCTGCGCGTCTCCGCGCCGCGCGAGTTCCAGACATTCCCCGCGATATGGTGGTGATAGCCACCCCAGCCATACCAACCCGCCGCGGCCATCCCGAAGGTCTTGGTCGCGCCGAGGGTCTCGGTGGCGAAGCTATCCATCGCAGCCACATCGCCGACCTGCAAATGCACATGGCCGATCACCGTGCCGGAGGGCGCGGCGTTCCACGGCGTCGCGGCTTCCGCCAGCGCCATGAGGTCGAGCGGGAGCGTGTTCATCGCGATCTCATCGCCGCTCACCTGCCATTCCGAGCGCGGGCGGTCCCAGTAAATTTCGATGCCATTGCCTTCAGGGTCGCGCAAATACAGCGCTTCGCTCACGAGGTGATCCGAAGCGCCGTCGAGACGCAGGCCGAGATCGCGCGCATGGGTCAGCCACCCGCCAAGCGCGGCGCGGGACGGCAGCAGAAACGCGGTGTGAAACAGCCCCGCCTCGTAAGGGTGGTGGCGCGCGGCGGCGTCTTTTTCGAGCGCGACGAGCAGGCGGCCGTCTGCGCCAAACTGCGCGGTTTCGCCGTCGCGGGTGAGCGGCTCCAGCCCGAGAACACGGGTGTAAAAATCGCCAACGCGGTCCAGATCATTGACGGTCAGGGTCACGTGACCAATCGAGATAGGGGCATCAGAACTTGCCATATCGGCCTCCTTTTCAGGGGCCAGATGTAACGTCGTAACGCGGCGAATAAAGGGCCAGCGCCGCGCCAGACTGTCGCGCGGCGCGAAACAATCGCGGCGTCACTGGGCCGCGCTGGTCAACACCCCGATGAGTTTGGAGACGGTCTGGCTCTCCGTTTCGACCAGCACCACATGATTGCCCATCACGCGATACTCGTGGCCCTGCGGCGCGGCGCGGAGGTGATCCTGCGCGGCGGGCGCAAAGGCCTGGCTGTCATGGGCCGCTTCGCCGATATGCGGGCCGCTTTGCGGGTGGATGGCGTTGTGAACTTCTTCAACGGCTTCCCGAGGCGCGGCGTCCTGCGACACCGCCTCTTCGCACCCTTCAGGTGCCGGGCAGGGGGACGGCCCTTGCGGCGCGGCCAGAATAGCGACGGGAGCGAGACCTGCGAGGGCAAGGGCGGCAGCAATCTGAAGGCGCGTCATCGTTAAAACTCCATTAAATTTCTATGTGTCCAACGCATGAGAAAGGGATTTCGATCTAATCTTTTTGTGATCTCACGAAAACGTGTTCAACGGAAGGGCGGGGCGTCGCCGCGCCCCATAAGATTGCCTAAATCTTTAGCAAAACCCGCCGCAACGCCCCCTAAAACCCTTTTTTTGTGGACTATTTTATCCATCCCCCTTCCAATCCTTCGGGCAACTCGGTTCAATAGCGACAAAGCCAAGTGGGGATGTAGAAGATGAGTTTCTTCAATGAGATGTATGATGGCGATGAGGTGCGGGTGCCCTATCGCCAGCTTGCGGAGTGGATGGATCACCTCAGCGAAGCGGACCGGTCGCAAAAGCGGGCGGAGGCGGAGGCGATCTTCCGGCGCATCGGCATCACCTTCGCGGTTTATGGCGAGGGCGGCGATCCCGAGCGGTTGATCCCCTTCGACATGATGCCGCGGGTATTCACCGCGCCCGAATGGGACAATATGGAAGCGGGCGTGAAGCAGCGCGCGCGGGCGCTCAATATGTTCCTCAAGGATGTTTATCACCGGGGCGATTTCATCCGCGCGGACAAAATTCCGGGGCATCTCGTGTATCGCAATGCCGCCTATGAAAAGTCGGTGGTGGGCTTTGCGCCGCCGCGTGATGTTTACTCGCATATTGTTGGGATCGATTTGGTGCGCACCGGGCCGGATGAGTTCTTCGTGCTGGAGGACAATTGCCGCACCCCCTCGGGCGTCTCTTACATGCTGGAGAACCGCGAGATCATGATGCGGCTCTTCCCGGATCTCTTCAAAGGCACGCGTATCCGCCCCGTGGACAACTATCCGCAGATGCTGCGGCGGACTCTGCATTCGGTCGCGCCGAAGAAATGTGAGGGCGATCCGACGGCGGTGCTGCTTACGCCGGGGGCCTATAACTCCGCCTATTACGAACACTCCTTCCTCGCTGACCTGATGGGGATCAATCTGGTGGAGGGGCAGGATCTCTTCGTCGAAGGCGATTTCGTCTATATGCGCACGACCCAAGGGCCGCAGCGCGTGGATGTGATCTACCGCCGGATCGACGATGACTTTATCGACCCGCTCTGCTTCCGCCCGGACTCGATGCTCGGCATTCCGGGGCTGATGAATGTTTACCGCTCAGGCGGGGTGACGATCTGCTCCGCACCGGGGGCGGGTGTCGCCGATGACAAGGCGATCTACACCTACGTGCCGGAGATGATCCGCTTCTATCTCGGCGAGGAACCGATCCTCAAAAACGTGCCGACATGGCGCTGCTCCGAAGAAGATGACCTCAAATATGTGCTGGAGCATCTAGACGAGTTGGTGGTGAAAGAAGTCCACGGCTCGGGCGGCTACGGGATGCTGGTCGGCCCGGCGGCGAGCAAGAAAGAGCGTGAGGATTATGCCGAGCGGATCAAGGCGGACCCGTCGGACTTCATCGCGCAGCCGACGCTCTCGCTCTCGACCGTGCCAACCTTTGTCGATCAGGGGCTGGCGCCGCGCCATGTGGATTTGCGGCCCTATTGTCTTGTTGGCAAGGATATTCAACTTTGTCCCGGCGGGCTGACGCGGGTGGCGATGCGCGAGGGCTCTCTGGTTGTCAACTCGTCCCAAGGGGGCGGCGTGAAGGATACGTGGGTCTTGGCGTCCTCCTCTGAGGGGGGTGAGAAAGAGTTCAACCCGCCGCCCAAAGAGCCGCCGCGCGCGCATCAGCAGGATGACCAACCCGCGCCGCCGATCTCGACCGTGCAGGATCAGGATGAAGGGGGGGCACAGCAGTGATGCTTTCAAGAACCGCAGGAAATCTCTACTGGTCCGCCCGCTATCTGGAGCGCGCCGAAACCATGTCCCGCCTGCTCGATATGGGCTACCGCATGGCGCTCATTCCGGGCGCACGGGAGGGCTATCACAATGAATGGGAGTCGATCCTTACCGTCGCGGGCCGCTATGGCTTCGATGAGCGCTATGACGAGGTGAACAGCAGCAACGTGCTGGATTTCCTCTTCTTTGACCGCAGCAATTCCAGCTCCGTTGTCTCCTGCATCACCGCCGCGCGCGAGAACATCCGGGCGCAGCGAACGGCGGTGACCGCCGAAGTGTGGGACGCGCTCAACGCTGGGTATCAGGAAATCCGCGGGCTGGAGGGGCAGAGCCGTTCCGCCGATGCGCTGCCGAAATTCTGCGAATGGACGCGGCGGGTCGCCAACCAGACTCGCGGCGCGATCGAGGGCACGCTGCTGCATGGCGATGGCTATGATTTCTACAATATCGGTGGCTATCTGGAGCGCGCGGGCGCGACGTCGCGGATCCTCGATGTGAAATATTACGTCTTGCTGCCCTCGCTCGATGAGGTCGGCGGCGGTGTGGACAGCTATCAGTGGCAGACGCTGCTTCGGGCCATGTCCGCGCAGCGGCAATTTCACTGGGCGTATGGCGGGGACTATACCCCCGGAAAGATCGCGTCATTCTTCCTCAAGAACGAGAAGAACCCGCGCTCGCTCATTCACTGCATGGATGAGATCGCCCTCCATCTCGACCACCTTTCGGAGCTTTACGGTACCGAGTTCGACGCGCAGAAAATGGTGCGCCGCTTCCGGGTGAGTCTGCGGGAAATCCCGGTGGACGAGATCATTTCCGACGGTCTGCACGAGTTCCTGCAAGAGCGGCTCGGCAAGATCAACGAGCTGGGCGCGTCCCTGTCCGACACCTTTTTCTTTGGAGGGTAAGCGATGATTTTGACTGTGCATCACACCACCCGCTACCGCTATGACGCCCCGGTGCGCTGGATTTTGCAAAGCCTGCGCATGACGCCGTCCATGTCTGACGGGCAGGACATCATAAACTGGGATGTCTCCGTGCCGGGCGCGACCTTTGGCGCGAGTTTCACCGATGGGGCGGGGGACAAGATCACCACCGTTTCAACGCCGGGGCCGACCGAGGAAGTCACCGTGACCGTGACCGGCAAGGTCGAGACTGAGGACACGGCGGGCGTTCTGAAAGGCCACCGCGAGCGGATTTCGCCGCTGGTCTATCTCACGCCGAGCAGCATGACGAAACCCGATGCCGCGCTCAGGGCGCTCGCTGCGGAGGTGAAGGGCAAAAGCCTCGCGCCGCTCGATCACAGCCATGCGCTCTCGCATCTGGTGGCCGAGCGCGTGCGCTATCTGCCGGGCGTGACCGAAGCCACAACCACCGCCGCCGAGGCGCTTCAGGCGGGGCAGGGCGTGTGTCAGGATCAGGCGCAGGTGCTTTGCGCGGTCGCCCGGCTCAACGGTCTGCCCGCGCGCTATATCTCCGGCTATCTGCAAGCGGATGAGTTCGGCCAGGCCCATGATGCGGCCCACGCCTGGGCGGAGATCCATATCGACGGGCTCGGCTGGGTCGGCTTCGATGTGGCCAATCATTGCTGCCCGGACGAGAAATATATCCGCGTCGGTTCGGGCCTTGATGCGCTGGACGCTGCGCCCATCCGGGGCACGGCTTATGGGCCATCGTCGCACCGGGTCGAAGTAAGCGTTGCCGTAACCGCCAAGGACAAGTAAACCCATCCTCGATTTTTGGGGGTTTCTATGACCTATTGTGTTGGCGTTCTGGTCGATGCCGGGTTGGTGCTGCTGTCCGATACGCGCACCAATGCCGGGCTCGACAACATCTCGACCTATCGCAAGCTGTTCATCTTTGAAGAGCCGGGCGACCGGGTGATCTGTCTGCAAACGGCGGGCTCGCTCTCGGTCACGCAAACGGTGCTGGCTCGGATCAATGAGGCGATCAAGGCGGAAGATGGCCGCCCGTCTCTGATGACTTGCGAGACGATGCTGGAAGTTGCCGAAATGGTCGGCGGGATGCTGCGCGAGGTCTCCACCGATATTCAAAGCCGCCTTGGCCAGAAGGGCGGCGGCTCCGCCTCGATCCTGCTGTCGGGCCAACTCAAGGGCGGGCAGATGCGGCTCTTCCTGCTCTATGACGCGGGCAATTTCATCGAGGCGACGGATGACACACCCTTCCTGCAAATCGGCGAGCATAAATACGGCAAACCGATCCTCGACCGCGTGATCGACCGCTCGGTTTCGCTCGCCGAAGCGCGCAAGGCGGCGCTGCTGTCGATGGACAGCACGATCCGCTCGAACCTCTCCGTCGGGATGCCGCTCGATCTCGTGACCATCCCGCGCGACGAATGGCGGGTCGAGAGCCGCGAGCGCTTTGAGGCGGGGGATGAGAAAATCGCGGGCATGTCGGAGGCGTGGAGCCGGGCGCTTCGCGACGCCTACACGCAGATCGAGATTTAAACCGCTGATAAAAAAAGAAACGCCGCGCGAGCCAGAGCCCGCGCGGCGTTTTTTCATGTCAGACGTTCGAGCTTAAATGTCGAAACGGTCCGCGTTCATCACCTTGGTCCAGGCGGCAACGAAATCCTTGACGAATTTCTCTTTGTTGTCGTCCTGCGCATAAACCTCGGCATAGGCGCGGAGGATGGAGTTCGACCCGAAGACCAGATCGACGCGCGAGGCGGTCCATTTGGTCTCATCCGTGTTGCGATCACGGATCTCATAGGTCTGCTTGTCCACCGGCACCCATTTGTTGGCCATGTCGGTCAGGTTGACGAAGAAATCATTCGTCAGCTGGCCTTCACGGTCGGTGAAGACGCCGTGTTTGTTGTCTTCATAATTGGCACCGATCACGCGCATCCCGCCAACCAGCGCGGTCATTTCCGGCGCGGTGAGGCCGAGAAGCTGGGTGTGATCCAGCATCATTTCCTCGGGGCTGACCACATAATCGGTCTTCTGGTAGTTGCGATAGCCATCGACCAGTCGCTCCAGTGGCTCAAAGGATTCCGCATCGGTCTGCTCGGCGGTCGCATCACCGCGGCCCGGCGCGAACGGCACTTCAACATCGTGACCAGCCGCTTTCGCCGCGATCTCGACGCCGACATTGCCCGCCAGAACGATCACATCAGCCACGCTCGCGCCATGCTCGTTGGCAATCGGCTCAAGCACGCCGAGCACACGCTGAAGGCGGGCCGGCTCGTTGCCTTCCCAATCCCTTTGCGGCTCAAGACGGATGCGCGCGCCATTGGCACCGCCCCGCATATCCGAGCCGCGGAAGGTCTTCGCGCTGTTCCACGCGGTCGACATCATATCGCTGACCGAGAGGCCGCTATTGGCGATCGCCGATTTCACCGCATCGACGTTGTAGCTCGTGCTGCCTGCGGGGATCGGATCCTGCCAGATCAGATCTTCGCTCGGCACGTCCGGTCCGAAATAGCGATCCTTCGGCCCCATATCGCGGTGGGTCAGCTTGTACCATGCCTTGGCGAAGGTCTCCGAGAAATACTGATGATCTTCGCGGAACTTCTCCATATAGCTGCGGTAGATCGGGTCCACCTTCATCGCCATATCGGCGTCGGTCATCATCGGCATGGTGCGGATCGACGGGTCTTCCACATCGACCGGCTTGTCCTCTTCGGCAATCTCGACCGGCTCCCACTGGAACGCGCCTGCGGGGCTTTTCGTGATCTGCCACTCATGGTCGAGCAGCATCTTGAAATAGCCATCGTCGAACTGGGTGGGATGGGTCGTCCATGCGCCCTCGGGCCCGCCAACCATCTGATCGCGGCCAATGCCGCGGCCCTTGGTGTTCACCCAGCCAAGGCCCTGAAATTCCGGGCCAGCCGCTTCAGGCACCGGGCTCAGATCGTCCGGATCGCCATTGCCGTGACATTTGCCGATGGTGTGGCCGCCTGCGGTCAGCGCGGCGGTTTCTTCGTCATTCATCGCCATGCGCTTGAAGGTCTCGCGCACCTGATCCGCCGTTTTCTGCGGGTCCGGCTGGCCGTTGACGCCTTCCGGGTTCACATAGATGAGGCCCATCTGCACAGCAGCGAGCGGGTTCTCCATGGTTTCCGGCTGATCGACATTCTCGTAACGCTCATCGGACGGTGCGAGCCATTCTTTCTCCGCGCCCCAATAGGTGTCTTTCTCCGGGTGCCAGATGTCTTCGCGGCCAAAGGCGAAGCCATAGGTTTTGAGGCCAGCGACTTCATAGGCAATCGTGCCCGAGAGGATCATCAGGTCGGCCCAGGAAATCTTGTTGCCGTATTTCTTCTTGATCGGCCAAAGCAGACGGCGGCCCTTATCGGTGTTCGCGTTGTCCGGCCAGCTGTTGAGAGGGGCGAAACGCTGGTTGCCCGTGCCGCCGCCGCCGCGCCCGTCTTCGAGACGGTAGGAGCCTGCCGCGTGCCACGCAACGCGCGCAAACATGCCGACATAGCTGCCCCAATCGGCGGGCCACCAGTCCTGGCTGTTGTTCATCAGGTCGCGCAGATCCTGCTTCAGCGCTTCCACGTCCAGCTTTTTCAGCTCTTCGCGGTAATCGAAATCGAGGCCCATCGGGTCCGACTTGCGGTCATGCTGGTGCAGAATGTCGAGATTGAGCGCATTCGGCCACCAATCCATGACCGAGTTGTCATGGCTGGTGTTGCCACCATGCATGACGGGGCAGCCGCCACCTTTGGTTACGTCGCTTCCATCCATTGCGGGTCTCCTTGTTTCACATGTGATTGGGAGATGTGCCCTGTCCGTCGCCAGAAGGTTCTGGCTGCGTGAGGCGATTCATCTCCGTTGCCAGCTTCTTAGCAAATTCACGCGATAGAGAAAAATTGTATTTTCTGAATTATCTGATAGGAAAATCTTATGGACATATCGATGAAGCAACTCCGCTATTTCGACGCGCTCGCGCGGGTCGGGCATTTCGGTCAGGCGGCGCGGGACTGTTCGATCTCACAGCCCGCGCTGTCTGTGCAAATTCGCGAGCTGGAGGAAACGGTTGGCGCGCCGCTGGTCGAGCGGGGCGGGCGGCAGGTGAGTCTCACCAGCCTCGGGGAAGCCTTCGCCGCGCGGGTTCACGATATCTTGCAGGATGTCGACGCGCTTGGCGATCTGGCGCGCGCCTCGCGCGGTGCGCTTGCCGGGCGGCTCCGGATTGGCGTGATCCCGACGATTGCGCCCTATCTGCTGCCCTGGCTGATCCAGCGGCTCGGGGAGGACATGCCGGGGCTCGACCTGCATCCGCGCGAGACCACCACGGCGCGGCTGATCGCCGATTTGCGGGACGGGCGGCTTGACACGGCGATTGTTGCGCTCCCAGTGTCCGAGCCTTCGCTGACCGAAACTGCTTTGTTTGACGAAGAATTCGTGCTGGTTCGCCCCCTCGGAGACGCCGAAAAACCCGTGCCGCGACCCGAAAAATTGCGCGAGATGCGCCTTCTCTTGTTGGAGGAAGGGCATTGTTTTCGCGATCAGGCGCTGACCTTTTGTGAAATGTCCTCCGCACCGCCGCGCGATTTGATGGAAGGCAGCTCGCTCGCGACTCTCGTCCAGATGGTGGGCGCTGGGATCGGGGTGACGCTCATCCCCGATATGGCCGTGCCGGTGGAGACGGCCTCTGCAGGCGTCTCCGTTGCGCGCCTCTCGCCGCCGCCGACGCGCACCATCGGCATGGTCTGGCGCAAGACGACGCCGCTGACCGATCACCTCCAGCAGATTGCCGGGATTTTGAAAACGGCGGGGCAGGCGGAGCTGCGGCTCGGTTAACCAACCTCGCCCGGTGTCAGCACCGGCGCGATGTCGTCCGCATCGGACGCATTGAGCAGGCTCGCCACCCGTTCGAGGGAGGCAATCAGCATCGCCTGCTCCCAATCATCCAGCGCGCTAAACCCTTGTTCAAACTGGCTTTGCAGCGGGTTCGGCGCACTTTCGAGCAGCGCGCGACCCGCATCGGTGATGTAAATCAAAACCTGCCGCCGGTCGCTTTCCGACTTGCGCCGCTCGATCAGATTTTTCTCCGCCAGCTTGTTCAAAAGCGCCGTCGTGGTCGCTTGCGTGATGCTCATTTTCTGCGACAGCGCCGTCGGCGTTTGCGCCGCCGCCTCCGCAATGGTCGAGAGCAAAAACATCTGCGAGGCGGTCAGATCCGTCTGCGCCGCGATCTGGCGGGCATGGGTCTCCGTGGCGCGCAGGATTCGGCGCAGGGCGATGAGAGCGGTTTCCGAACGTGTCGGCATGGCGGTTCCTAAAATTGGTTCGACGGCCATAATTTGCCTATCGAAGGGACTAAAGCGCTTTTAGGCCTGTAATATAGGCAAGACAAGCCTCAAATGCCGCTATGAACGCGTGAAATGGACGTCGGGTCCGCGCAATTTTCTTCCCCGACATGGTTGATTTGCTGCGCTGCATCGAATATATTTCGATCAACGAAACAAATTTGGGCTTTGTTATGACCTTGGATGCAACCACCCAAGCGGCTGTTGCTGCCAATGATGCGCAACCAGTAGAGCGCTCGCCAATTACCTTCCGCGAGCCGACCATAGAGGACGGCTCGGACATCTGGAACCTGATCGGCGATTGCGACCCGCTGGACGAGAACTCGATGTATTGCAACCTCGTGCAATGCGACCATTTCGCAGAGACCTGCGTTCTGGCCGCGCAGGACGATGAGGTTGTGGGCTGGATCTCGGCGCATTTGCCGCCTTCCGAGGACGACGTGCTGTTCATCTGGCAGGTCGCGGTGGCGGACAAGGCGCGCGGGCAAGGGCTCGCCTCGCGGATGCTGCGGCAGATCCTGTCGCGCAGCGTGTGCGGCCATGTGACCCGCCTGCAAACCACGATCACCAAGGACAACGACGCATCCTGGGCGCTCTTCACCAAGCTGGCCAAGGATATGGATGCGGCGCTGAGTGACGAGCCCTATTTCAAGAAAGAGGCTCATTTCGACGGGGAGCACGCGACCGAACATCTGGTCACGATCCGTTTCCCGGAGGCGCTGGAAAGCGTCGCCTGAGCCAAACCCAACGACTTCTGAATAACTGTCACCGCCGCGAGGCTTCTTGCGGCAGGAAGGACTTTTCATGACTGACACCAAGATTTTCGAAACCCGCGAATCCGAAGCCCGCTCCTATTGCCGGGGCTTCCCGACCGTGTTCAAAGCCGCCCGCGGCAGCGAACTGATCGGCGAGAACGGCACGGATTACATTGACTTTCTGGCGGGCTGTGCCTCGCTGAATTACGGGCATAACGACCCGGACATGAAGGCCGCGCTGATCGACTACATCAATGCCGATGGCGTGACACACGGCCTCGACATGTTCACCTCGGCCAAGGCGGATTTCCTCGAAGCCTTCGACAAGATCATCCTAGGCCCGCGCAACATGGATCACCGCATTATGTTCTGCGGCCCGACCGGCACCAACGCGGTGGAAGCGGCGCTGAAACTGGCGCGTAAAGTGAAGGGGCGCACCAATGTTGTGTCTTTCACCAACGGTTTCCACGGTGTGACCATGGGCGCGCTCGCCGCGACCGGCAACCAGCATCACCGCATGGGCCCGGAAAACATGACCCATGGCGTGACCCCGGTGCCGTACGACAATTATGCGGATGGTGTTGAGAGCCTGAAGCTCTTGGAAAAAATGCTCGACGATCCGTCCTCGGGTCTCGACCAGCCCGCCGCGATCATCATGGAGACGGTGCAGGGTGAGGGCGGTTTGAATGCTGCCAGCGCCGAGTTCATCAAAGGCGTTGCTGCGCTTGCCAAGAAGCATGACGCGATCTTTATCGTGGACGACATTCAGGCCGGTTGTGGCCGCACGGGCACCTTCTTCTCCTTCGAGGAGATGGGCGTCGTGCCGGACATGATCACAATGGCGAAATCGCTTTCGGGCATGGGCCTGCCCTTCGCGGCTGTGCTGATCCGCCCCGAATATGACGACTGGGAACCGGCGGAGCATAACGGCACCTTCCGCGGCAACAACCATGCCTTCGTGACCGCCCGTGTCGCGCTGGAAAAATTCTGGGCCGATGATGCGTTCCAGAAGGACATCGCCCGCCGGGGCCAGATGGTCCATGACGCGCTGAAAGCGATGCAGGACAAACTGCCCGGTTCGACCCTGCGTGGCCGCGGTATGATTCAAGGGATCAATGTGGTCTCGGGCGAGCTGGCCAGCGACATCTGCCGCCGCTGCTTTGAAAGCGGGCTGATCATCGAGACCTCGGGCGCGAATGACGAGGTGGTCAAGATCCTCGCTCCGCTGACGACGCCGGATGAGTTGCTGGAAAAAGGTCTCGGCATCCTCGCCAGCGCCTTCGATGCGGCCATCAACGACAAAGCCCACGCGGCAGAATAACGAAGACTAAGGAGACGAGCATGATTGTACGCGATTTTCACGAGCTGAAAAACACGGACCGTGCGGTGTCGGACGCGGAGTGGACCTCGGTGCGGATGCTGCTGAAGGATGACCAGATGGGCTTTTCCTTCCACATCACCACGCTGAAGGCCGGCTCGGAGCATACGTTCGAGTATAAGAACCACTTTGAGAGCGTCTATTGCATGAGCGGCAAGGGCTCGATCACGGATCTTGCCACCGGCGAGACCCACGAGATCCGCCCCGGCGTGATGTATGCCCTCAACGAGCATGACCGCCATATCCTGCGCTCGGAAGAAGAGCTGGTGATGGCCTGCTGCTTCAACCCTCCGATCACCGGCAAGGAAGTCCACCGCGAAGACGGCTCCTACGCCCTTGTTGACTAACTTTTGGGAGCGCCGCTGAGGCGCTCCACGCATTTTATGACCCATACTGTTGAGAAAATCGGCGGCACGAGCATGAGCCGCGCCCATGAGCTGAAAGACACGCTTTTCCGCAAGAACGGCGAGGTGGTCTATAACCGCGCCTTCGTCGTTTCGGCTTTCGGCGGGATCACCAATCTGTTGCTGGAGCATAAGAAAAGCGGTGAGCCGGGCGTTTACCGCCTCTTTGCCGACAGCGATGAGCAGGACGACGCCTGGGAGGCCGGGCTCGACCGGGTGGCCGAGGCCATGCGCAAGGCGCATCGGGTGATCCTCTCGCATGACGACGACATCGCCGAGGCCGACGCCTTTGTCGCCGAGCGGATCGACGGGGCGAAAAGCCTGCTGCATGATCTCAAGCGGCTCTGTACCTATGGGCAGTTTCAGCTGTCCGAGCATCTGATGACCATCCGCGAGATGCTGTCGGGGCTTGGCGAGTCCCACTCCGCCATGGCGACCGCGCTGATGCTGCGCCGGGACGGGGTGAACGCCCGCGCGGTCGATCTCTCCGGATGGCGGGACGACTCGGTCCTGACCCTCGAAGAGCGCTTGAGCAACGCCTGGCAGGATGTTGATGTCGCTCAGGAAATGCCGATCGTGACCGGCTATTGCCAATGCAGCACCGGGCTGATGAAGGAATATGATCGTGGCTATTCGGAGGTGACCTTCGCGCATCTCGCCGCGCTCTCCGGCGCGGATGAGGCGATCATCCACAAGGAATTCCACCTCTCCAGCGCCGATCCCAATCTCGTCGGGCTGGACAAGGTGCGGGTGCTTGGGACGACCAATTACGATGTGGCCGACCAGCTGTCGAACCTCGGGATGGAGGCGATCCACCCCAATGCGGCCAAGGTGCTCCGCCAGTCGGGCGTGGCGCTCCGGGTCGATAATTGCTTCGATCAGGACAACCCCGGCACGGTCATCGACCAGCGCAAGCCGGACACGCCCCGCGTCGAGATGGTCACGGGCCTCTCGGTCTATGCGCTGGAATTGTTCGAACAGGATATGGTTGGCGAGAAGGGCTATGACGCGACGATCTTGGGCGTGCTCGACCGCCACAAGCTCTGGATCGTCTCGAAAAACTCCAACGCCAACACGATCACGCACTATCTGCGCGGCTCGCTCTCGCAAGTGAAGCGGGCGGAGGAAGATTTGCGCAAGGCCTACCCGGATGCGGGGATTGTCACCGAAGGCCTGGCCATGGTCGCCGCCGTTGGCCGCGATCTCGACGGGCTCAGGGTGATCTCGCGCGGGCTGATCGCGCTTGAAGAGGCGGGCATTCCCGTCAAAAGCGTCTTCCAGTCGGGCCGCAACGTGGACGCGCAATTCATCGTCGCTCGCGAGCATCTCGACGACGGCATCCGCGCCCTCCACAAAGCGCTGATCGAGGAAGAAGAAACGGAAATGCGCAAGGCTGGGTGATCTGTTTCGCAGCGCTAAATCGGGCCGCGCCTCGTAAAGGGCTCGGCCTTTTTCATGCCATCGCGAGAATGTCCGTTGCTTTGTGATCCGCCCGCGTGTCTCGCTTCGGCACGGCCAATGACACGACGCTGGCCGACCTCACCATCGAGGCGTTTTTCCCGGCGGATGCGCAGATGGCGGCACGGGTTGCGAAGCTTGCCTGAACGCTGCGCAACCCTGCCGATCTGCGACCAAATAGCGCAGGCAGAAAGCCAAACACCGCCGAAAATTCTGAAACTTAGACGCAGTCCTTCACAGCGCTGACAAAGATGTTATGGTCGCGGTGATGGGTGCTTTCAGACCCTGAATCCAAGGAACAGAGATATGCGAAAAAGCAACTGGATGCTGCTGGTCGTGCTGGGCGGTTTGGTCGCCTGCGGACTGGCCTTGTGGCTCTATTTCACACCGCTGAGCGGGATGACGGGCACCTCCGGCGCGGCGCTCACGGCTTTTGGCGGCGGCGCGGTGGCCTTCGGGGGTGCGGTGCTGAATTTTACGCCGATCGGCGGGTTTGAGAAATTCATGGCGCTTCTGACCGGGCTTGGCATCATCGGCACCGGGGTGGCGGGGCATTTCCTGCTCTCCATGGGCATCGTGATCGCCATGGTGTTCGCGCTGGTCGGCCTCGTTGCGCATCTCGCATCGCCGAAACTTGAGGGGGCGCACGCATGAAACAGCCTCTCACATTAAGCGCACTCGCGCTGCTCCCGCTTGCGGCGTTCGCGCAGGATACGGACTGGACCGAGTTCCACGGCAATCTCGCGGCGCAGAAATATTCGCCGCTGGAGCAGATCACCAAGGACAATGTCGGCGATCTCGAAAAGGTCTGGGAGCTGCATACGGGCGATGTGTCCGACGGTTCGGGCGATCTTCCGGCAACGGTGTGGTCGGCGACGCCGATTTACGCCAATCACACGCTCTATCTCGGCACCCCCTTCTACCGCATCCTCGCGCTCGATCCGGCGACGGGGGAAGAGAAATGGTCCTACAACACGCAATCGACGCTGGAGGCGATGACGCAGCCGGCGCTGAAAAACCGCGGCGTGACCTATTGGGAGGCGGAGAACCCGCAAGGCACCTGCGACAAGCGCGTTTATATCGGCACGATGGATTCCGAGCTGCACGCGGTCGATGCGGACACCGGCGAGCTTTGCACTGGTTTCGGCGAGGGCGGGATCGTCACCGTCAATCAGTGGAATGACCTGAACCCGAAATGGCCGCTTTCGCTGCTCCAGCCCCCAACCGCTTATGATGACAAGCTTTTCGTTGGCTGGGCCGGGAAGGACTGGGAGTTTTCCGAAGCGCCTCCGGGCACCGTGTTTGCGCTGGATGCGCGGACGGGGGAGCTTGAGTGGGAGGTGGAATTCATCCCCGACGAGATCCGCCCGCAAACCGGCACCGCCAATGTGTGGACGGCGATGACCGTGGATGAGGAAGCGGGCGTGCTCTACATCCCCGTCTCCTCGCCGAGTCCAAATTACTGGGGCGGCAACCGGCTCGATCCGATCCCGCTGGCGACCTCGGTGACGGCGGTCGATACGGATACGGGCGAGATCATCTGGTCGCAGCAGCTCGTCCATCACGACATCTGGGATTACGACACCAATGCCGCGCCGACCCTCGTGGATATTCAGCGCGACGGTGAGACGATTCCGGCGCTGGTGCAGACCACCAAGCAGGCGATGCTCTATGTGCTGGACCGCCGCACGGGCGAGCCGGTGTTTGGGATGGAGGAGCGGGAGGTGCCCGCCTCCGATGCGACGGGCGAAGAAGCCGCGCCGACGCAGCCTTTCTATATGACGCCGCCGCCGACCCATGATTTCGAGAATTATCCCGAAATGTCGATGCTGGCGAACCTCGTCTCCTTTGGGGAATGTGGCGAGATCGTTGAGGGGATGCGCTATGAAGGCATTTTCACGCCGCCCTCCGAGGAAGGCACGATTGTCTATCCCGGCACGGCGGGCGGGATGCAATGGGGCGGCGGCGCGCTCGACCCGGAGACCAACCGGTTCTATGTGAACGCGTCGAAGGTTGTGCAGACGCTGAAGCTGATCCCGCGCGAAGACTATGACAACCTCGATGGCGGCAGCGGCAATGAGCAGGGCTTTTACCCGCAAGAGGGCGCACTCTATGGGTTCGAGCTGAAAAACTGGGTCACCTCGATGGGCCTGCCTTGCTGGAAGCCGCCCTATGGCACCATGTCCGCTTATGACCTCAACACCGGCGAGCGCCTTTGGGAAGCGCCCTTTGGCCGCTCGCAGCAATGGGGGTTCGTCGGGCCGAAAAGCTGGGGTTCGCCCACGCTCGGCGGCCCGGCCGTTACCAAATCAGGGCTGATCTTCATCGGCGCATCCATGGATGACCGCGTCCGCGCGCTCGATACCGAGACCGGCGAGGTGCTGTGGTCCGATGTGGTGCAGGCACCGTCCGTCGCGATCCCGGCGATTTATGAGCATGAGGGCCGCCAATATGTCGCCTTCGTCGCCGGAGGCAACTCGATCATCAAGCCGAATGTCGGCGATCAGATCGCGGTTTACGCCCTGCCGGAGCGCGCCGAATAAGCGCTTCACCTCTCAAGAAAAAACGCCCCGATATGCAACCGCATCGGGGCGTTTTGCGTTTCTAGGGGCAAGGCGGCGCGGTTATCCCGAGTTTTTGTAAAAATTTACCGACGGAAAGCCGAAACCGCTCCGTATAATCAACAGGATTGATTCTGACTCTGGAGTTCCGATGCGCCGTTTAGTGACCTCTTTGCTGGCTTTTGCCCTTGTTGGGGCCGCGCTTTGGTATGTGGGCGGCGGCGGGAGCAGCGCCGAGGATATGGCGGCGGCGGGCGGCGGTCCCGGTGGCGGGCGCGGTTTCGGGCCGGGCGGCGGCGGGGGTGCGACGCTGGTTGTGCTCTCCGAGGTCGAGGTGATGCCTTACACCACGGAGTTCGAGGCGGTCGGCACGGCGCGCGCGATCCGAAGCGTGACCGTCATGGCCGAGGTCGATGGCGAGATCAGCGAGATCACCTTTGCGGCCAATGACGAGGTCGCGGCGGGGGATGTGCTGCTGACGCTCGACGAGGATCTGGCGCGGATTGAGTTGAACCGCGCTGAGGCGAATTACGATCAGGCGGTGGCGCAGCTGGCCCGCAACGAGCAACTGGCATCGGGCGGCAGCGGCATTGTCGCGACCCGGACGCTGGAGGAAGCACGCACCGCCGTCGCGGTCGCCGAAGCGGATCTGGAAGCGGCGCGGCTTGACCTCGATGATCGCACCATCCGCGCGCCGATCTCGGGTCGCATCGGTCTGACGACGCTGAACGAAGGCGCGCGGGTCTCCTCCGGCGACGCGCTGACGACCATTGACGACGTGTCCTCGCTGCTCGTCTCTTTCGAGTTGCCCGAACGCGCGGCATCGATCCTGCGCGCGGATTTGCCGGTGCGGCTGACCACGTCGGCGCGAAGCGGGCAGGTGTTTGAGGGGCGCATCACTGGCTTTGATAGCCGCGTCGACGCCGCGACCCGCACCATTACCACCGAGGCCAGCATCGCCAATCACGAAGGGATGCTCTGGCCAGGCATGACCTTCAGCGTCTCGACCACCAGCGAAGAGGACGCGCTTCCGGTCATCCCGGCGCTCGCGATTGCGTGGAGCCGCGAGGGCGCGTTTGTCTGGAAGGAAACGCCCGAGGGCACCGTCACCCGCGCGCCTGTCACTATCGTCACCCGCGAGGGCGATCAGGTCTGGGTTGAGGCGGAACTGCAGGCGGGCGACCGGGTCGTCACCCAAGGGATGCAGAAAATGCGCGAGGGCGTCGAGGTCCGCGAGGCGGGTGGCGCACGCGGTGATGACCGGCTGGCGGAGGCCGCCACGCTCGGGGAGGCAGCGGAATGAGCGCGATGATCCCGCATAAGGGCGGCCCGTCCGCGCTGTTCGTGCGCCGCCCGGTGCTGGCGCTGGTGCTGAATTTGCTGATTATCATCGCCGGTCTCGCCGCCTTGACCACCGTGGATGTGCGCGAAATGCCCGCCGTCGAGCGGCCTGTCGTGTCCGTGCGCACTGATTATGATGGCGCGTCGCCCGAAACCGTGGATACCGGCGTCACCGAGGTTTTGCAGGACGCAGTGACGCAGCTTGAGGGCGCCATCGCGTTCTCGGCCTCGTCCTCCTACGAGCGTAGCCGGATAACTATTGAACTCGCCGATGGGGTGGACCCCGACGTGGCCGCGAGCGATCTCGTCTCCATCGTCGCGCGCGTGGCCTCGCAGCTTCCTGATGGCGCGGACGATCCCGAGGTGTCCGTCAGCGATCCCGATGCGGAGCCGATCATTCGCCTCGCGCTGGTTGGGGATCTGCCCCTGACCGATCTGACCGAACTCGCCACCGGCCCGATCAGCGATGCGCTCTTGCTCGTTGATGGCGTGGCGGATGTGCAGGTTTACGGCGACACGGAACAGGAATTTCGCGTCATTGCCGACATGCCGTCGCTTATCGGGCGCGGGCTGACCATTGCGGACCTCTCCGAAGCGCTTGGCCGCATCCGGGTGGACGCGGCGCTTGGCAGCCTGTCGTCGGACGCGCAGGACATCGTATTGCGGATCAGCAATGACGACCCGAGTGCCGCTGATATCGAAGCGCTCCGCATCAACGAGACGACCAGCATTGGCGATGTCGCCCGCGTCGTGCTGACAGCCAAGGAGAAAACCACCACCGCGCGGATGGATGGGCAGACCTCTATTGGTCTCGGCATCCTGCGCCAGTCCGTCGCCAATACGCTGGCGGTCTCGCAAGAGGTGCGCGGCGCGATTGGCGAGATCCAGCAAACTTTGCCGGAGGGCGTGCGCATCGTCACCGGCTCCGATGATGGCATCTATATCGAGAACTCGATCCGCGAAGTCTCGCTCGCCATTGGCATTTCGATCCTCATCGTGATCGCGGTGATCTATGCCTTTCTCGGCTCGCTCCGGGCCACGCTTCTGCCCGCCTTCGCGATTCCCGTGGCGCTGATCGGCACCATCGCCGCGATCTGGCTTGCGGGCTTTTCGGTCAATACCATCTCGCTTTTGGCGCTGGTGCTGGCCACGGGCCTCGTCGTTGATGACGCCATCGTGGTGACGGAAAACATCGTGCGTCTGCGCGGGAAGGGGGCGGGGCCAAACCGCGCCGCCGCCGATGGCGCGAGCCAAGTGTTCTTCGCCGTCATCTCGACCACCGCGACCCTCGCGGCGGTGTTCATCCCGATCTCCTTCCTGCCGGGGCAGGCGGGCGGCGTCTTCACCGAATTCGGCTTCGTGCTGGCCTTCGCCGTGGGGCTGTCCTCCTTCGTCGCGCTGACCCTCACCCCCGCTCTCGCCGCCATCATTGATCCGGGCCGCGCGCAAGCGGGCCGCAAAACCGCCGATGACGGGGGCTGGGCCGGGCGCGGCTATGCGCGGTTTGCCAAACGCATGTTCGGTGCGCCGGAACTGGTGATTGGCGTCGCTATCGCCTTCGCGGTCCTCTGCTTCGGTCTCGTCAAAACCCTGCCGAGCGAAATCACCCCGACCGAGGATCGCGGCGCGTTCTTCATCTCCGCCCGCGCACCGACCGGGACCAGCGTGGAATTTGCCGACGGCGCGATCACGCAGATCGAAGAGGCGCTCGCGCCCTATCAGGCCAGCGGCGAGGTGGATGCCGTGACCTCCATCGTCCGCGCCGGGCGCTCCTTCGTGATCGTCCGCCTCAGCGATTGGGTAAGCGGACGCCGCTCGCAGCAGGAGATTTTGCAGGAGCTGAACCCGCTTTTCGCTGAAATCCCCAGCATCTCCGTCGCCGCCTTTGGTGGCAACTCGCTGGGCATCCGGGGCGGTGGTGAGGGCCTGAGCGCGGCGCTCACCGGCGCGGATTACCCCACCCTGGCGCGGGTCGGCGACGAGCTTGTCGCGGCGATGGAGGGCGATCCAACCTTCCTGCGCCCCGAACTCGATTACGAAACCGACGAGCCGCTTCTCTCCGTTCAAATCGACCGGGACGAGGCGCGCGATCTCGGCCTCTCGCCCGACGATCTGGCGCTCGCCATCCGGGTGATGACCGAAGGCGTCGTGCCCGCAACCGTCTTCCTCGAAGGCACCGAAACCGATGTGGCGATCCGTCCCGGCGGGCGTCCGGTGGATGATCCCCGCGATCTCGAACGGCTCTTTGCGCGCACCACCTCCGGCACGTTTGTGCCGCTCTCCACCTTCATGTCGCTGGAGCAGATCGCCGGCCCGTCGAGCCTCAACCGTGAAGGCCGCGAGCGGGCCGTGGAACTGCGCTCCGATCTCGGTGCCAGTGTTGCGCTTGGCGACGCGGCGGACCGGCTTCGCGAACTGGCCGCAGACACCCTGCCAAGCGGCATCCGCCTGGTGATGACCGGTGAAGCCGCTGCGCTGGAGGAAAGCCGCAACGGCACGATCCTCGTCTTCGCGACGGCGTTTCTCGTGGTTTTCCTTGTGCTTGCGGCGCAATTTGAAAGTATCGTCAGCGCCGCGATTATCCTGCTAACCGTCCCCTTCGGCCTCGGCGCCGCAGTCGCCGCCATCGCGCTAACAGGCGGTTCGCTCAACTACTACAGCCAGATCGGGCTCGTCATGCTCATCGGGATCATGGCGAAAAACGGGATCCTGCTGGTCGAGTTTGCCAATCAACGGCGCGAGGACGGCGCGGATGTCGAAACCGCCATTCTCGATGCCCTGAAACTGCGCCTGCGCCCCGTGATGATGACGATGATCTCGACCGTCCTCGGCGGCGTGCCTTTGGTGCTAGCGAGCGGCGCGGGCGCAGAAGCGCGCATGGCGGTCGGCTGGGTGATCGTCGGCGGGCTCGGCTTCGCGACCATCTTTACCATGCTGCTGACCCCGGTCCTCTACCGCCTGCTCGCCCCGCTCTCGCCCCCGCCGGGCGAACGCAGCCGGGCGCTGAACAGTGAGGCGGCGACGTCGGTTTAAAACGAAAACACCTGCGATCTGCGTCGCGGGTGTGATGGGCTGATCTTTGCGCGGCTTTAGAAGCGCGACACCGCGGTCAGTGTGATGTTGCGGCCCGGCTCATCGAAGGTGGCGATGCTGTCATATTCCGCGCCGTACGTCGCGCGATCCGCATAGGTGTTGTCGAAGATGTTGTTCACTTCGAGGCAAAGCGTCACATCCTCATAGCTCGCGGGGGTGTATTCCGCGAAGGCGTTGAAGATGGCGTAGCCGGGGATGTCGTTGGCGACGCCCGTAATCTCGCTCTTTTCCGTCTCATAGCTCAGCGCAGCCTCAATGCCGCCGCCAACACGCAGGCCTTGCATGGGCGTCGCTTGCTCGACTTCGAACGCGAGAACCGTGCCGAGCGGCGCGCCGAAATCCTGCGCGTCGTAGCTGTTGGTTTCATCGCCATTAAGTTCGATATCGCTATGCGACAGCGTGAAACGCGCGGAGCCGCTGTCCCAACCATATTCTGCGCCGAGATTGAAACCGCGGCTTTCGAAATCGAAATTCGCCTCCTCATTTCGCGCGTCATTGATCCGCGTGAGGAAGAGCTCGCCGCCAAGTTTCAGGTTGCCTTGCTCCCAATCGAAACCGAGTGTCGCGTTGTTCGCGCGCGAGGCTTCCAGCACGGAGTAGTCAGAAATCCGGTAGTAGAGATAGTTGTCTTCCAGATCGATCCCGCCGAAGACTGAAGACACACCGCCGCGCAGCGCGAAGCTGTTGGCGACCTGATATTTCACCGATGCGTTGCCGGAAACGCCGGTATTCGTCTTCTCCGCGCCGCCGATGCCCGTGAATTCCTGACGATCCGCACGGACACCGAAGGAGGCGTCTAGGCGCTCCGTCGGGCTCATCCGTGCCTGGGCGAAGGCACCGAAATTGTCCGAGCTCTCATCGAGATCGATGGAACCAGTCTCTTCCTCAAAGCCTTTATAATTGCTCTCGCGGCGCTGGAAATCGAGCCCGGCGGTGATGGTGTCGGTGCCATTCAGGTGGAAGTTGTTCTGAACGGTCGCCGACCATGTTTCGGACAGACCTTCGCTCGCGGACGGGTCGGGGATGTTCACGCTGCTCTCGGAATAGCCGATGTGAACTTCCGGATCCCAAATGCCGCTTGCTTGCGTGTTCTCATAGCGCAGCGAGTAGCTTTCGCGGGTGGTGTCGTAGAAACGTAGGCCAATCCCCCGGATATCCTGGAAATTCGCCCGGTATTGCCGCAGTTCCTGATCTTCCAGACGCTGGCCCGACAGCTCAAAACGGTGGCCGTTTGGCGCCTCATAAGCCAATTTGCCGAGATAGCTGTTCAGGTCGGCGGCAGAGCCGTCCATGGTCTCGCCATCGCCGTTTTCATACTCGTCACCGGTGGCGCGCTTGCCATAACCGACCCATGAGAACCCGTTATACTGACCCGCCAGCGTCAGCGCGCCCTGTGCCGTTTCGCCATTGTCGGTGTAGCCGAGGCGGAAATTCCCGCCAAACACATCGCCTTCGTCCAGAATATCCTCGGCATCGACGGTCTCGAACACCACCGACCCGGCCAGCGCGTAAGGGCCAGCATCGGCGGGCGAGATCGTCGCATCGGCGCGCACCTGTTTCAGCAGCCCCGGATCAATCGCGTTGGCGGAGACGTGGTGGAAGGCGCGGTTGTTTTGCGCGGTGCCGTCCACGGTGACGCCAAGGTTGAGCATATCGACGCCGTTAACAAAGATCTTCTGCGTCAGCGGGATGCCGCCGCCCACGGAGACCGAGGCGATCCCGGAAAACACATCTTTCATATCGCCGGTGCGGGCCTTCTCCAGCTCCAGCCCGCTGACATACATGGTGGTCGCACGGTCGGCGGCGCCGAAATTCGGGTCAACGGCTTCGAGATAAAGCTCATCGAGCATGAAGACGGAATCCTGCGCCTGCACAGCGGCGGAACTGGCGAGCAGCGCCGCCGTGAGGGATGTGGGATAGAGCAAAGCGGTGCGTGTAAAACGCATGAGAAGAACCTCCAGACGAAAATCTTGTGCTGTTTCGCTGGGGGCTACCTGGCTACTTGATCGACAGCCTTACTGTTAACGACGCTGTGAAACAAGGGGAATGCGACCGGGTTTGTGTTTGCGCTTTGCCCCAGATTGGTTAACGTTTGAAAAGAGGCGGAAAGATGCCTCTTGGCGCGACCTTTCGCGCGTTCATCGGCCAATCGGATACGGACAGCAATGCAGCTACTCACACCGCGGCCCCAGGGCCTCTATTGCCCGGCCGGCGATTTCTTCATCGACCCGGTGCGGCCCGTGAAACGCGCGCTGATCACCCATGGTCATGCGGATCATGCGCGGGCAGGCCATGGCGCGGTGCTGGCGACGGCGCAGACACTCGATATCATGGCGATCCGCTATGGCGAGGACTTTTGCGAGACGCGGCAGGTGGCGGAGGGTCCGGTGGAGATCGGCGGGGTGCGCGCGACCTTCACGCCCGCGGGCCACGTCCTCGGTTCGGCGCAGATTACGGTGGCTGACAAACATCAGCGGATCACCGTTTCGGGCGATTACTGCCGCACCGCCAACCCCTGCTGTGCGCCTTACGAGCCGGTCCCCTGCGATATTTTCGTGACGGAGGCGACCTTTGGCCTGCCTGTCTTTCGCCACCCGGACCCGGCAGGGGAGATCGCCAAGCTGCTTTCCTCGGTCGACGCGTTCCCGGAGCGGGCGCATCTCGTCGGGGCCTATGCGCTCGGCAAGGCGCAGCGGGTCATCATGCTCCTGCGCGAGGCGGGTTGGGACAAGCCGATCTATACCCACGGCGCGCTGCAACGGCTCTGCGATTATCATGTGGCGCAGGGCATCCCGCTCGGCGATCTGCAGCCCGCGACCGTGGATCGTGGCAAGAAGGGCGATTTTGCCGGGGCGATCATCCTCGGCCCGCCCTCGGCCTTCGCGGCCACTTGGGCGCAGCGCTTCCCGGACCCGGTGATCTGCTTTGCGAGCGGCTGGATGCAGGTCCGCGCCCGGGCCCGGCAGCGCGGCGTCGAATTGCCGCTGATCATCTCGGACCATGTGGACTGGCCGGACCTCATCGGCACCATTGAGGAGCTGAACCCCGAAGAAACATGGGCCACCCATGGGCGCGAGGATGCACTGATCCGTTGGTGCGAGATGGAGGGGCGCAAGGCCCGCCCGCTTCGGCTGGTCGGCTATGAGGATGAGGTCGAATGAAACGCTTCGCCCGTCTTCTCGAACAGCTTGCGTTCACACCGTCACGCCTTGGCAAGATCCGCCATTTGCGGACCTATTTCGAGGAAGCGGCGGACCCGTCCCGCGGTTTTGCACTGGCCGCGCTGACCCGGGACCTAGAACTCAGGAATGTCACGCCGTCCCTGCTGCGCGGGTTGGTGGCGGAGCGGGCGGATGAGGAACTGTTCAAGCTCTCTTACGATTTCGTTGGCGATCTGGCGGAGACCATTGCGCTGATCTGGCCGGGTCCGGCGGAGGGCGAGGACCCGCCGCTGCCGGAGATTGTGGAAGCGCTCAAAACCACATCCCGCGCCGAATTGCCCGCGTTGATTGCGGGGTTGCTGGATCGCCTTGGCCCGTCCGAGCGCTATGCGTTTTTGAAACTCGCGACGGGTGGGTTGCGGGTCGGCGTCTCGGCCCGGCTCGCGCGCACGGCAGTGGCGGAGTTTGGCGATCTGCCGCTGACCGATGTGGAGGAAATCTGGCACGGGCTGACACCGCCTTTTCTGGATCTCTTCGCCTGGGCCGAAGGGGGCGAGAAGCCGGAAAGCGCCGCGCTCGCGCCGTTTCGCCCGGTCATGCTGTCGACCCCGATTGATGCGGCGGGTCTGAAAGCGCTCGATCCCGCGCAGTATCAGGTTGAGTGGAAGTGGGACGGCATCCGCGTGCAGGCGGTCTGCGAAGAAGGGGTCGCGCGGCTTTATTCGCGCACGGGCGAGGACATTTCCCGCGCCTTTCCGGACCTCATCGAGCGCATGAATTTCGAGGGCGCGCTGGATGGCGAGCTCTTGATCCGGCGCGGTGATGCGGTTGCGCCTTTCGCCGATCTGCAAAAGCGGCTTGGCCGTAAACAGGTCAGCAAGAAGATGCAGGAGAGCCACCCGGCGGCGCTGCGGATTTACGATGTGCTGATCTGGGAGGGCGAGGATCTGCGGGCGCGCGGCACCGACGCGCGCCGCGCGGTGCTGGAGGCGGCAATCCCGGCGCTGAACGAGCCGCAAATCGACCTTTCCCCGCTTTTGCCTTTCGAGACTTGGGGCGAGATTGCGGCGCAGCGCGCCAATCCGCCGGAAGTGGTTATCGAGGGCGTCATGATCAAACATCGCGACAGCCCGTATCTCGCGGGCCGGATCAAGGGACATTGGTTCAAATGGAAGCGCGACGCGATGACGGTGGATGCTGTGCTGCTCTATGCGCAGCGCGGGCATGGCAAGCGCTCGGGCTATTATTCGGACTTTACGTTCGGCGTGTGGGATGGTGACCGACTGGTTCCGGTGGGCAAAGCTTACTTTGGGTTTACGGACGCGGAACTGAAAGAGCTGGACCGTTTTGTCCGCAACAATACGGTGGAGCGCTTCGGCCCGGTGCGTTCGGTGAAGCCCGAAAAAGTGGTCGAAGTGGCCTTTGAGGGGCTGAACCGGTCCGCGCGGCACAAATCCGGCGTCGCCATGCGTTTTCCGCGCATCTCGCGTATTCGGGATGACAAGCCAGCCGCCGAAGCCGACACGCTCGCGAGCCTTCAGGAACTGCTCCCGCCCGAGGTCGATCTGTGAATTTGCCGCCCGATATTGCTGCATGGTTTGCTGCGCAAGGATGGACCCCGCATCCGCATCAGCTGGCCTTGATGGAGGCGCAGGAGGACACGCTGCTCATCGCGCCGACCGGCGGCGGCAAGACGCTCGCCGGGTTCCTGCCGAGCCTTGCCGCTTTGAAAGATCCGGAGCCGGGTCTGCACACGCTCTATATCTCCCCGCTCAAGGCGCTCGCCAATGACATCGCGCGCAATCTCGCGCGGCCCGTGGCGGATCTTGGCCTCGACATTCGCATCGAGGACCGCACCGGCGACACCAAGCAAAAGCAGCGCGCGCGCCAGCGGGTGGACCCGCCGCACATACTGCTGACCACGCCCGAAAGTCTCGCGCTGATGCTGTCCTACCCCGAAGCGCCGAAGATTTTCGGCACGCTCCGGCGGGTGGTGATCGACGAAATCCACGCGCTGGCCGAGAGCAAACGGGGCGATCAGCTGATGCTCGGGCTGGCGCGGCTCCGCACGCTTGCGCCGGATTTGATCGTGACAGGACTGTCGGCCACGGTCGAGAACCCGCCCGCGCTTGCGGATTTCATGGGCGGGGCGAAGATCCACCTCGCCGATCCCGGCCCGCCGCCGGATATCGCGATGCTGGACACCCGCGATCCGCCGCCATGGGCCGGGGCAGGGGGGCATTACGCGGCGCAGGACGTGCTGGACGCGATCCGCGCGGCTAAAATGACGCTCGTTTTCATCAACACGCGCGCGCAGGCCGAGTTGTTCTATCAGGCGCTCTGGGCGATCAATGACGAGAACCTGCCGATTGGCCTCCATCACGGCTCGCTCTCGCGTGATGTGCGCGAGAAGGTGGAGCAGGCGATGGCGAGCGGCGATCTGCGCGCGGTCGTCTGCACCGGCTCGCTCGATCTCGGGATCGATTGGGGCGATGTGGATCTCGTCATCCAGATCGGCGCGCCGAAAAACGTCAAGCGGCTGGTGCAGCGGATTGGCCGGGCGAACCATCAATACAACGCGCCGTCCCGCGCGCGGATCGTCGCCGCCAACCGGTTTGAGGTGATCGAATGTGTTGCCGCGCTCGAAGCGGTGCAGGCGGGCGAACTTGACGGCGAGCCGCGCCCGCCCGGCCCACTCGATGTGCTATGTCAGCATATCCTGCTCACGGCGTGCGCCGCGCCTTTCGACGAGGACGATCTCTTCGAAGAGGTCCGCCGCGCAGGGCCCTATCGCGACCTCACGCGCGCCGGTTTCGACGCCTGCCTCGATTTCTGCGCGACCGGCGGCTATGCGCTCAAAGCCTATGATCAGTGGCAACGTCTGATGAAAAGGGACGGTCTGTGGCAACTTCGCGACCCGCGTAGCGCCCGGCTCATCCGCATGAATATCGGTACGATTTTCAGCCCGGAAACGCTCAAGGTCCGCTCCAAATCCCGGCGCGGCGGCCCGGCCCTGGGCGAGGTTGAGGAGGCCTTCGCCACCGCCCTCACACCGGGCGACACCTTCCTGATTGGCGGCGAAACCGTGCGCTATGAGCGCCTGCGCGACATGATCGTCGAAGTCACCAAGACCCCGTCCAAACAGCCCAAAATCGCGGTGTTCAACGGGCTGAAAATGGCGACATCGACCGCGCTCAGCCAGCGCGTGCTGGCGCTGATCGGCGATCCGGGCCGCTGGCGCGCTTTGCCAGACCACACGCAAGAATGGCTCAGCCTTCAGCGCGAAATTTCCGTTCTGCCCGAACCCGGCACGCTGACCTGCGAAAGTTTCCGCCGCGGCGACCGCGCCTATTTCTGCCTCTACGGCTTCGCAGGCCGGAACGCGCATCAGACGCTCGGCCTCCTGCTCACGCGCCGCATGGAAGAGGCCGGCCTCGCGCCGCTCGGCTTCGTCTGCACCGATTACGCGCTGCTGATCTGGTCGCTCGATCTCGTCACCGATCCCGCGCCGCTTTTGAGCGCCGAGGGCTTGCGGGACGGGCTCGACCAATGGCTCGGCGAGAACGCTTTGATGAAGCGCAGTTTTCGCGCCGTCGCCACCATCTCCGGGCTCTTGCAGCGCAATCTCCCCGGCACCCGGAAAAGCGGCAAGCAGGCGACCTTTTCCTCCGACATCATCTACGACACCCTACGCAAATATGATCCCGAGCATCTGCTGTTGGAGATCACCGAAGCCGAAACGCAGCGCGGCCTCGTCGATTTCGGGCGGATCGAGCAGATGTTGGCAGGCAACCCCGAGATCGTCCACAGCCTGCCGCCCCATGTGACCCCGCTCGCCGCGCCGCTTTTGCTGGAACATGGGCGGGTGCCGATCAAGGGCCTCGGCATCGACCGGATGATCGACGAGGAAGCCGCCCGCATGATGGCCGAGGCGGGTCTCGACCCCGAAGAGGTTTTGGGCGATACAGCCGCATGACCACGCTCCCCTTTCGTTTTGCCGGGCAGAGTTTCTTCGCGCGCCCGGCCCGCACCCTGTGGTGGCCCGCGCGCCGCGCGCTGGTGCTGGCGGATCTGCATCTGGGGAAATCCGAGCGTATGGCCCGCCGTGGCGGCGCGCTCCTCCCACCCTATGAGACGCAGGACACGCTGGACCGCCTTGAGGCGGAGCTGGACGCGACGCAGCCCGATGAAGTGTTTCTGCTCGGCGACAGTTTCGATGACGATTTCGCGCGCGACGCGCTTCCGGACGCGGTGACCGCCCGGATCGAGGGCCTCACGCGCCATGGCCGCTGGCGCTGGATCGCAGGCAATCACGATGGCGGCGCGGCGATTGATGAGATGTCTGTGGACGGTATCGCGCTGCGTCACATCGCGGGGCAGGGACCTGATATTTCAGGGCATTACCACCCAAAGGCAATCATCGCCCGCCAGCGCGTCCCGGTTTTTGTTGTCGGCCGGAATCACCTGATCATGCCCGCCTTCGGCACCTATACCGGCGGGCTCCTGATCGACGATCCCGCATTGTCGCCGCTGGCGCAGGGCCGCTATGTGATCACGACGGGCCGTAGCTGCCGGTGTCTGCCCGTGCGGTGAGGAACGCGAGCGCCTTGACTGTGTGATGAGGGCAAGACCCTTCCCCCGTCCTTCCAAGCGGTTTTGAGCCTTGCCAATCCACCCCATCGCCCGATTTCCAAAGCCCGCGCAAACCGTCACTCCAAGGTTAAAAATAAACTGCCGATTTTCGCAATTTTTCCCTTGAAGCCCGGCGATCCAGATTATACTAACCCTCCCACTGTTGGGGTGTAGCCAAGCGGTAAGGCAGCGGTTTTTGGTACCGTGTACCGTAGGTTCGAATCCTACCACCCCAGCCAACTTACCCTAAGTGATTGATGTTGTTGGTGTTTACGGCGAAAACAAGCTGTGAATCGGGCTGCGACACATCCCTGCGAGACATGCGCCGAAAAGCTCTTCTGATGGAGGGCCAAATGGGGCTTGTGAACTATGTCGCGCGGCGCGGTGCGACCTATGTCTGGCGGCGGCGATTGCCCGCTGCGATGGCCGCAATCGCCGGATTGAGCAGCAGGAGGATCGGCGCATTGAAGTGCCAGATGCGAGTGTGACCCCGAAAGGCTCGCGCCGCGCTGTACCAGCTTTGCCAAACCTTCGGGGAGCGGCACCTCTTCAGGTTCCATCAGCGTGTCGAGATTGTCGCGATAGTAGGTGATATTGCCCACGGGCACCGTGATTTCGAACAGTTGTTCGAAGGGCAGCTTGCCGAAGTCCTCGTGAAGTGCGGCGCCCCAGTGCTCCTGATGATCGCGCAGCATCCGCTCCATCCGGTTGAGCTGATCTAACCGCCACTCGCGGCTCTTGCTGCGATCCGTCTCGAAGGCGGATTTCTGGCGGTCGAAAATCTCCTGAAAAGCATTGGGCATGGCGCACACCATCGGTTGACGTCAGGTTGAAAAAGCCGGCGAGGGGTCCCCGCCGGCCAGCGCTCTTACTTCGTGGTGTAGCCGCCATTCACCAGAATGGTCTGACCCGTCATCCACCAGCCATCGGAAACCATGAAGAGAATCCACGGGGCGATGTCCTCGATATGGGTGAGGCCCGTCTTGGTGAAGGGCGAGAGGGCGGCGGCGGTCTTGTGATAGGCCACGGCGTCCTCGCCTTCGGCGGGGTAGAAAAACGGCGTGTCCATCGGGCCCGGCCCGATGGCGGTTACGGAAATGCCGCGCTCGCCAAACTCCTTCGAGGCTGCGCGGGTGAAATGCTCCACAGGCGCCTTTAGACCCTCATAAGCCGCATAAAACGGTGTGAACGCCCCCAGAAGCGAGGTCACGATGGTGACGATCTTACCGTTGTCATTCACATGCTTGCCCGCTTCCTTGAGAAAGAAGAAGGCGGATTTGATGTTCACTGCGCTCGACTGGTCAAACTCGGCTTCCGTGACCTCAAGAATCGGCTTTTTGATCACCATCCCGACGGTGTTGATGGCAATATCCGGGCGGCCAACGGCGGCCACGGCATCCTCGAACAGCTTCGCCATGGCATCGGCGCTGGTCAGATCGGCCTGAAAAGCGGCTGCTTCCACGCCTGCCGCCTTGATCGCGGCGACGGTCTCGTCGGCGTCGGCCTTGGACGAGTCGCTGTTGTAATGGATCGCAACCGCCTTCGCGCCCGCATTTGCAAACTCACGCGCGAGCAGGCCGCCAAGGTTCTTGGCGCCGCCCGCAATCAGCACGACTTTGCCTTCGATACTGTTTCTGGACATGGGGATTTTCCTCTCATTGTCGCCGCCAGATGCGCGGCGTTTTTTGAGATTGGGCAGAGTCTTGCGCGAAGGGAAGAACGTAATCTTGACAACAGATGTCGGAAATCGCGAACAATAGGCCATGGATAAATTGCGGCAGTTGAAAATCTTCATCCAGATTATGGAGAGTGGAAATTTCACCAAGGCTGCCAAGGCCTTGGCGATGCCGCGTTCGACCGTCTCGACAGAACTCCAGGCCTTGGAGGATCGCCTCGGTTGCCCGCTCTTCCATCGCTCGACGCGCAATGTGACGCCGACGGCGGATGGCTATGCGTTTCTCGATGTCGCGCGCGAGGTGACCGACGCTGTCGACTCTGCTGAAGCGCGATTCATCAATAGCCAAACCCAGCTTTCGGGACGGCTCCGCGTGGACATGCCCAGCCGGATCGGCCGCAAGATTGTGATCCCTGCCTTGCCGGATTTTCTGGCGGCGCATCCCGGATTGCATCTCGATCTGAGCACAAGCGACCGGCCCGTCGATCTGGTGACCGACGGCGTTGACTGCGTCCTGCGCCTCGACAGCCTGCGCAGTTCTGAGTTGATCTGCCGCAAACTCGCCGACATTCCCTTCGTGACCTGCGCCAGCCGCGACTATGTGAACCGCTATGGCAACCCCGCGAGCCGAGCCGCGTTGACAGGCCATAAACTCGTCAATTACGCGACGAAGTTCCCCGCGGGCGAGCCCTCGCTCACGGTGCTCGACAACGGCGCGCCGTGCGAAATTCCGATGCAAAGCGCGCTCACCGTCGATAACGCCGAAGCCTATATCGCCGCGGCCTGCGCGGGCCTCGGCTTGATTCAGATCCCGCGGTTTGAACTCGACGCCCTGCTCTCGGGCGACACGCTTATCCCGGTCCTTAGCCGCGAAAAGCAGCCGTCGATCCAGCTCTCGATGCTCTATCCGACACGCAGAAACATGCCGGCAAAAGTGAAGGTTTTCCAGAAGTGGATGGAGGGTGTGCTCGGCAGTGTGGGCGTGTTGAGTCCTGTCCCCATAAAATGAAACGGGTGTCTCTATTCTAAACTCACGCCGAAAATGTGCATCGATTTAGCAGCCTGATAGAGGCGCTTCCCAAAGTTGATAGCTTTATTCCACCTCACCGGAAGAAAGCCGCGAACGGAACGGAAAAAGTTTACAGACAGCGCCTTCATCAACATCCTGAACGTCGGGACATGGACGGATGGGGCAGGCGATCCCACGGATACAAGGAGGAGACTATGGCCAGAGCTTTGGTGTTGGAGAAGAAAGGGCAGTTGGCGCTGCGGGACATCGCGCTGCCGTCAGAGCTTGGACCCGGCGATGTGCGGATCAAGGTGCATACGGTCGGGGTTTGCGGGTCGGATGTGCATTACTACACCCACGGCAAAATCGGCCCTTTTGTCGTCAATGATCCGATGGTGCTCGGCCATGAAGCTGCCGGCGTTGTTAGCGAAATCGGTTCTGATGTGCGTCACCTTGCAGTTGGCGACCGGGTTTGCATGGAGCCCGGCATTCCCGACCCGACCTCGCGCGCCGCGAAGCTCGGCATATATAATGTCGATCCCTCGGTGACATTCTGGGCAACGCCGCCCGTTCACGGTTGCCTGACACCGGAGGTCGTCCACCCTGCAGCCTTTACCTATAAGCTTCCGGACAGTGTTTCGTTTGCCGAGGGCGCGATGGTTGAGCCATTCGCCATCGGGATGCAAAGCGCGCTGCGCGCCCGCATTAAGCCCGGCGATATTGCGCTTGTGACCGGCGCGGGTCCGATCGGCATGATGACGGCGCTGGCCGCATTGGCGGGGGGATGCGCGAAGGTTTACGTCGCGGATATGGCGCAGCCGAAGCTCGACATCATTGGTGCATATGACGGCATTGGGACGATCAATATCCGCGAAAACGCAGCAGCCGACGTTATTCATGATGTGACGGACGGGTGGGGCGCTGATGTGGTGTTCGAATGCTCGGGCGCGGCGCCCGCGATCCTTGGCCTGCCCGCGCTGGCGCGCCCCGGCGGCGCGATTGTTCTGGTCGGAATGCCCGTAGACCCGGTCCCTGTGGATATCGTGGGCCTGCAGGCCAAGGAATTGCGGATCGAGACGGTCTTCCGCTACGCCAATATCTACGACCGCGCCATTGCGCTGATCGGTGCTGGTAAGGTCGATTTGAAGCCGCTCATTTCGGCAACACTGCCGTTCGAAGACAGCATTGCCGCGTTCGATCGTGCTGTCGAGGCGCGCGAGACCGATGTGAAGATACATATCGAAATGCCCGCCAGCTAGGAGGCATCAAACACAAACGTATGAGAAACGGAAAGGCCTCAGCGCGATTGCGTCGAGGCCTTTATTAACACTTGCGTAAGGCGGAAGGGTGCCAGAAAAAGTATGAGGTTACACTGCGCATTTCTCGGTCGAACGGCGGCGACCAATCTATGAGGACAAGCCTCTTAGCCCTGAAAATATAAAAAATACTCACGGCGACGTAAGAAAATTCTGCATTGCAGCATTCAGATGGGGATAAATTGCGCAGCGCTGTTATGCGTTTCCGGGGTGAAATGTCAAAAAAGTATCAGATTCTTGCGGCTGGGGTCGTGGAAGGCTGTCTTCATCAGGTGTTAAAAAGGGAATCAGCGCCGAGAGGATCATAGCCGCAAAGGCAGGCCAGGCGCCGGGAGGAGAAGATCATGCAGCCCGATTTGGAGCTCGTACATATCAGGAGAGGCGAATCCTTCGCAGCCTGGAAGCATGGCTACCCCTTTCGCACTGTACGTTGGCACTACCACCCGGAATACGAAATCCACCAAGTCGTCGCGACGTCGGGCCGCTATTATGTTGGCGATCATGTTGGTGAATTTGGTCCCGGCCAGCTCATTATGACGGGCCCGAACCTGCCACAGAACTGGATCAGTGATATTGGCCCCGATGAGATTGTCCCCAAGCGCACACAAGTTATTCAGTTTCCGGAGCGCTTCATCGAGGACGCGGGCAAGCTTTTCCCCGAGATGGAGGCCGCAGAGCGCCTTTTGGAACGCAGCCGTCGCGGAATCCTCTTCGACGAAGAGACCAGTAAAGCGGTTCGCCCGGTGATCCCCAAACTGATAGAGGCGCGCGGTGTGCGTCGTCTGGCGCTCTTCTTCGAGATCCTGGACCTGCTCATAAACGCACCGAAGACGCAGATTCTTGCCAGCCTGAGCTTCGTTCTTGATCTGGAGAAGGCCGAGGAAACGGACATGAACCGCGCCATCGCCCATCTGCGCGACAATCTCAACGAGCCGCTGAGCGAGGCGGAACTGGCCGATTTCACTGGCCAGAGCCAAAGCGCCTTTTCGCGATCTTTCAAGCGCCACACCGGCACGACCCTTGTGCGATACCGCAATCAGCTTCGGATCGACCTCGCCTGTCATATCCTGCTTTCGGATCAGGATGCGAAGGTCTCGGATATCTGTTTTGATGTCGGGTTCTCGAACCTTTCAAACTTCAACCGCCATTTTCTCAAGCTCAAAGGCATGGCGCCGTCGGAATTCCGCGCGACCTTTGCCGCGAACGAGATTATTCGCATGGCCAGTTAACACATAAAGATCACGAAAATTCCGAACGTTGCGGCGACATGCCCGCAGCGCACAGGAAAGATTTGCCATCTTCATCAACGGGAGGACCATATGAAGACCTTTTTGAAAACCGCATCCATCGCCGCTCTTGGTGTTGCCAGCACGGCCAGCATCGCCGCCGCGCAGGATGACAGCCTGAAAATCGGCATGACGTTTCAGGAAATGAACAACCCCTATTTCGTCAGTATGCAGGAGGCACTCAATGAAGCGGCGGCCCAGATCGGCGCGGAAGTGATCGTCACCGATGCAGGTCATGACGTGGCCAAGCAGATCTCCGACGTGGAGGACATGCTCCAGCAGGATATCGATATTCTGTTGCTCAATCCGACGGATAGCGCAGGCGTCGAGTCCGCCGTGCGTATGGCGAAGGATCAGGGCGTGATCGTCGTCGCCGTGGACGCGAACGCCAATGGCCCGGTGGACAGTTTCGTCGGCTCCAAGAACCGCGATGCGGGTTATCAGTCCTGCCAATATCTTGCGGAGTCGCTTGGCGGCGAGGGTGAGGTTGCGATCCTTGACGGTATCCCCGTGGTGCCGATCCTGGAGCGTGTCGAAGGTTGCAAGGCCGCGCTTGAGGAAAGCCCAGGCATTACGCTCGTCGATACGCAAAACGGGCGTCAGGATCGCTCGGTCGCGCTGGGTGTTGTCGAGAACATGATCCAGTCTCACCCCAATCTTGCGGGGATTTTCTCGGTCAATGATGGCGGTGCCATGGGGGCCATGGCCGCTATTCAGGGCTCGGGCAAGGACATCAAACTGACATCGGTTGACGGTGCACCCGAAGCCGTTGCGGCGATCGCGCAAGGCACGCCTTTCATCGAAACCACAGCGCAGTTCCCGCGCGATCAGGTGCGGGTCGGCCTTGGGATGGCGCTAGCGAAATACTGGGGCGCTCAGGTCGTACCAAGCGAAGTGCCGATCGACGTGCGCGTTGTCGATGCCGAGAACGCCGAAGAGTTCAGCTGGTAAGGCGCAGCGAAGGGCCGTGTCCGAATTTCGGGCACGGCAATTTTGGAGAGGACACACTATGCTTGAGATGACGGGTATCAAAAAAGCCTTCGGCCCCATCAAGGTGCTTCACGGCGTCAATCTCGATGTCCGCGCCGGTGAGGTCCACGCGCTGCTGGGCGAGAATGGCGCGGGAAAATCCACGATGATGAAGGTCCTCTGCGGTATTCTCAAAGCCGATGAGGGCGAGATCCGCATTGATGGCAAGGCCCAGAATTTCGCCCATTACGACGATGCAATTGACGCCGGGATTGGCATTGTCTTTCAGGAATTCAGCCTGATCCCCTATCTGACCGCTATCGAAAACATTTTTCTGGCTCGTGAGATCAAAACCCGCTTTGGGCTTCTCGACCGCAGGGCGATGCGCGCCCGCGCCAAAGAGGTGCTGGACAAGCTTGGTGTCGATGTGGCACTCGATGTGCCTGTGGCGGATCTCAGCGTTGCCGAGCAGCAATTCGTCGAAATCGCCAAGGCGCTGTCGCTCGACGCGCGCATCCTTGTGCTCGATGAACCGACAGCGACCCTCACTCCGGCCGAGGTCGAGCATCTGTTCAAAGTGATGAATGAATTGCGCGGCCAAGGCGTCGGCATGGTTTTCATCTCGCATCATCTCGAAGAGATTTTCGAGATTTGCGACCGGATCACCGTTCTGCGCGACGGCGAATATGTCGGCACCACCGAAGTCGCCGCCATCGACACAGACGGGCTCGTCGAGATGATGGTCGGCCGCCGTATCGAAAGCAGCTTCCCGCCCAAACCGGCAACGCCGCAAGACCCGCAGGTGGTGATCGACGCCAAACATATCCAACTGCGCAAGAACGGTCCGGTCAGCGCCTTTCAACTCCACCGGGGTGAAATCCTTGGCTTTGCGGGTCTGGTCGGCTCGGGTCGCACGGAAACGGCGCTTTCAATCATGGGCGCCTATCCGGCGGAAAAGGTCGAAGTCGAGATCAATGGCGATGCGCGGCCCCCGACAAATCCAAAGGATGCGCTTGATCGCGGGATCGGCCTTCTGCCTGAAAGCCGTAAGGATCAGGGACTGATCACGCCCTTTTCGATCATGCAGAACATCTCGGTCAACAATTACAGCAAATACCGCTCGATGCGATATTTCCTCGACCTGAAGAAAGAGCTTCAGGATACGAAGACCGTGATGGACGCGGTGCGGGTCAAGGCCCCCGGTCCACATGCCGCCGTCGATACGCTGTCCGGCGGCAATCAGCAAAAGGTTGTTATTGCCCGATGGCTGAATCACTCCACGCCGATCCTGATATTCGACGAGCCGACACGCGGCATTGATGTCGGCGCGAAGGCAGAAATCTATCAACTGATGCGCAATCTGACCGAGGAAGGCTATGCGATCATCATGATCTCATCCGAACTCCCCGAAGTCGTCGGGATGTCAGATCGCGTTTGCGTTTTCCGGAGCGGGGCGATCGTCGCCACCGTCGAGGGGGACGCCATCAATTCCGAAGAAATTATGGTCCACGCTACCACGGGGAAAGTCAGATATGTCGCATGAAGCTACAGCACAAACCGAGCCGCAAGTCGCGCAATCTTTCGCGGCCCGACTGAAGCACTCACCGCTGCTCCTGCCGCTTGCGGGGTTGATTGTGGTGTCCATCGCCATGGCCTTCGCCAGCGACAATTTCTTTAGCATCGACAACATCACCAATGTGCTGCGTCAGCAGTCGATCATCGGCATTCTCGCCATCGGGATGACCTTCGTGATCCTCACGGGCGGGATTGACCTCTCGGTTGGCGCGGTGATGGCGCTCTGCGGAACGCTTGGGGCCGGGGTGATGGTGAATATGGGCCTGCCCGGAGGTGTCGGCCTGCTTGCCATGATCGCCGTAGGACTGCTTTTTGGTCTGTTCAACGGCGCGCTCGTTGCATGGGGGCAGATGCCCGCGATCATCGTGACCCTCGCAACCATGCTCATCGCGCGCGGCCTCGGGCTTGTCTATTCAGGCGGCTATCCGATCAGCGGGATCCCGTCTTGGGTGTCGTGGTTCGGGGTGGGGCGCGTCGGCGGTGTGCCGGTGCCGATTATCATCATGGTCGTGCTTTATGCGCTCGCCTGGGTGCTGCTCCAGCGCACCTCGTTTGGCCGGCACGTCTATGCGATTGGCGGCAATGAGACCGCGGCCAACCTCTCTGGCGTCAACACCAAGCGCGTGAAACTCTATGTCTTCATGATCTCGGGGTTCACCTCCGCCATGGCGGCCATCGTCCTGACGGGCCGGCTCATGAGCGGCCAGCCCGGCGCAGGTGTTGCCTTCGAACTCGACGCCATTGCAATGGTCGTCCTCGGCGGTGCGGCGATCTCCGGCGGGCGCGGCCTGATCATCGGCACGCTCATCGGCGCGCTTCTGCTCGGGATCATCAATAACGGTCTGAACCTGATGGGCATCAACCCGTATCTGCAAGATGTCATCAAGGGCTTCATCATCCTTCTGGCCATCTATATCGGCCGCGAATGGCGCTGAATGCGCCCTGACAGAGAACGGGACATTTGAAATGCGCAATCACTTCATAGGCGTTGATGTCGGAACGGGCTCTGCACGGGCGGGTGTTTTCGACGAGACAGGTCAGCTTCTCGCCACAGCCAAGCATGATATCGACATGCACCGGGACGGTGGCGGGATTGCGGAGCAGTCGAGTGAGCAGGTGTGGGCGGCGGTCTGCACTGCCACCCGCGCCGCCGTGACGCAAGCCGCGATTGACCCCGGCAGCATCAGGGGGATCGGGTTCGACGCAACCTGCTCGCTGGTGGTGCGCGGACGCGATGATGCGCCTTTGCCGGTTGGCGATCCAGACCATCCGGAGCGCGACATCATCGTCTGGATGGACCACCGTGCCGTCGAACAGGCCGCTCGGATCAACACTGGCGATTATGATGTGTTGAAATATGTTGGCGGGCGCATCTCGCCGGAGATGCAAACGCCGAAGCTGCTTTGGCTGAAGGAAAACCGGCCCGAGATCTATGAGGCGGCGGGCCATTTCTTCGATCTCACCGACTTTCTGACGTGGAAAGCGACGGGTAGCCGCGCGCGTTCAACCTGCACCGTGACCTGCAAATGGACCTATCTGGCCCATGAAAACCGCTGGGATGCCGCGTACTTTCAGGCGATCGGGCTTGGCGATCTCGTAGATCAGGAGTTTGCGCGGATCGGCACGGAGATGGTCGCGCCCGGTACGGCGCTCGCGCAGGGGCTGACGGAGGAGGCCGCCGCTGAACTTGGCCTGACGCCGGGCATTTCCGTAGGCGCAGGCTTGATTGACGCCCATGCTGGCGGCCTTGCCACGGTTGGCGCATCAGGTGGCGCAGAGGACCCGGCGGCCTGCCTCGGCTATGTCTTCGGCACCTCATCCTGCACGATGACAACGACCCGCGCGCCAGCTTTCGTGCCGGGCGTTTGGGGGCCGTATTTCTCCGCGATGATCCCCGGTGCCTGGCTGAATGAAGGTGGCCAGTCCGTCGCCGGAGCTGCCATTGACCAGCTTGTGACACTGCATCCCGCCCATGGCGACGCGCAGGATCTTGCCCGCACCGCAGGTAAATCCCTCCCACAGTTTCTGGCCGACAGCGCTCTTTCACAAAGCAACAGCGCATCTGACGCAGTGCGGCGCGCCGATCACCTCCATGTTGTGCCGGAATTTCTGGGCAACCGCGCGCCGTTCGCCGACCCTCAGGCACGTGCCGTTATCGCAGGCCTTGGGATGGCACAGGATCTAGATTCACTCATCGCGCTCTATGTTGCGGGCATTTGCGGCCTCGGCTACGGCCTGCGACAGATCATCGACACACAATCGCAAAACGGCGCACCCGTCTCGCGCATTGCTATCAGCGGCGGCGCTGGAAGCCACCCGCTGATCCGCCAGCTTCTCGCCGATGCGACGGGTTTGCCGGTTGAGGCCACCGAATGCGAAGAGCCGGTGCTGCTGGGTGCCGCCATGCTCGGCGCGGTCGCGTGCGGCGCGTTCTCTTCGCTCGACGACGCCATGCCTGCGATGTCTCGCATCAGCAAGGTTTATACCCCCGCAACGGGCTCAACCCGAGTGCGCCACGACGCACGCTTTGCGGCCTTTCTCGCGCTGCAAGAAACGGCTCGCAGCATCCGCGCTGCCGAAAACGCACAGCAAAACACAGATTCCGAAACCGAGGTCTGACATGCAATTTTCTGGAAAATCCGTCATTATCACGGGCGCAGGCAAAGGCATTGGCCGCGCCACTGCGATCCTCATGGCTGAGCGCGGCGCAAAGGTCATTGCGCTTAGCCGCACGCAAGCCGATCTTGATGAACTTACGGAAGAGACAGGCTGCGTCAGCATTGCCGTCGATCTGTCCGATCCGGCCGGCGCCCGCGAAGCGATGGCAGAAGCTGGCGCTTGCGATTTTCTCGTCAATTGTGCGGGCACCAATGTGCTCGAAAGCCTGCTGGACATGACCGATGCAGGCTATGACCGCATCATGAATATCAACCTTCGCACTGCGTTGATCTGCGCGCAGGAGTTCGCCCGCGCGCGCGTCAAAGCAGGCGGCGGCGGAGCCATTGTCAACGTCACCAGCATCGCCGGGCATCGCGGATTTCCGGACCATGTTTGCTATGCCGCATCGAAAGCCGGTCTGGAAGGCGCGACACGCGTCATGGCAAAGGAACTTGGTTCACATGGCATTCGCGTCAATGCGCTTGCGCCCACGGTTACCATGACAGAACTCGCCGCCGAGGCCTGGAGCGATCCCGAAAAAAGCGCCCCGATGATGGCGCGCCACCCGATGGGCCGCTTCGCCGAGGCCGAAGATGTCGCGGCCTCCATCGCCATGCTGCTCTCGCCCGACGCGGCGATGATCACCGGCGCGGTTCTGCCCCTCGACGGCGGCTTTCTGGCTGTGTGAACTCTGCTTCTTGGATGAGAAAATCATAGCTTTTCAAATAGATATCAATTGCGGGCGTCCCGCCGAATGAAGGAGACCATCATGACCCAAGACCTGAAGGGTAAAACTGCCGTCGTCACGGGGGCCGCTTCTGGCATTGGCCTGTCCACAACAGAAGCATTGCTGGCCTATGGCGCCAAGGTTGTGATGGTGGACCGGAACGCTGAGGCGCTCGCCGAACTGACCGGTAAGCTTGGCAGCAACACCACGGCGCAGGTCACGGATCTGCTGGACGCCGATAGCTGCAACGCGATGATCCCCGAAATTCTCGAAAAGACCGAGCATATCGACATTCTGATTTGTAACGCAGGCAGCTATATCGGCGGAGGTCTTGTCGATACGGACCCGAGCGCGATTGATCGGATGCTGAACCTCAATATCAACGCTGTCATGAAAAATGTCCGCGCCGTTGCGCCCCATATGATTGAGCGCGGCATTGGGGATATTCTCGTGACCTGTTCGATCGCTGGACATGCGCCCATTCATGTCGAGCCGGTTTATTCCGCGTCCAAATGGGCGGTCACTTGTTTCGTTCAGGCGATGCGTCGCCAGTTGATGGAGCATGGCATTCGTGTGGGGCAAGTCTCGCCGGGGCCAGTTGTCTCGGCGCTTTTGTCCGACTGGGAGCCCGAGCGCCTTCAGAAGATGAAGGACGCGGGCGCGCTTATCGAGCCAAAGGAGGTCTCCGACGCATTGATGTTCATGCTGACCAGACCGCGCAACGTCACCATTCGCGACATGCTTGTGCTGCCAAGCAATTTCGATGTTTGACCTGTTGTCGGCGTGAAAGGAGCATGGGTTCATTGGACGTTTTGCTACACAATGCTTGGTGCTAAAAGTCGCCCCCTGTGGCTTTGATAGGAATAGAATTCATTGCAGCTAATCTGCAGTCAAGGAGAGCTGCCGCTGGTTGAAATGAGTCGCGCGGTGATTGCCGTGGATCAGGCCTTCGTCTGCGGTGGCGAAGATGCACGCAGATCCAAATTTCCTCTGAAGTAATGAATATGAAACTGTACGCGCCATCGCCCTGAATACTTGGACGAAAGACAATTTCCCAATGTGAGTTCAAGCGGGATGATTTTGAAGCCTCGGTAGCGAGAGCGAGCACAAGATCCATAAGGGTTCAGTTTTTTAGCCAAAATGAAAAGACGAAATTTCTGATCTATTTGGAAGCGGGATTTTGCGAATTGCGATAAAAGGGAAAATATTAATTTTCGCAGGTGAGATGAATTTGATCGACATGCAAAATGTTTCAAGTGCATAATTTTGTGTTTATTGAAAATTCAAGATATTATTCGGGACAAATAATGCGATCTCATCGGCTCTTTTTCGAAAGTTGAGAGTGAATTTTTATCCGAGCGGCATAATTTGAATCAAAGTCCCTCACTGCATATTCTCCCCTCATGATCGCCCGTCGCCCTATCCCTTTACGCCCGTCACGTGTCCACGAAGTCTGCGGTCCTTTGGCCCCCAGTCTGGTCGCGGTGATGATTGCGCAATCTCGTCAATCCGCCTTCTGGGCGCGGGAGGCGCATCAGCCCGAGACCGTCACGCCGCACAGTCTCGATATGTTCTTTGACGTCTCGACCCTCGTGGTTGCGCAGACGGAGAGCCAGATCGAAACGCTCGCGGTTGCCGAAGAGGCCTTGCGAGATGGGGTCTGTCCGATTGTTGTGATGGAGCTCACTGCCCCGCTGACCCTTACCGAGGGGCGGCGGTTGCAGCTTGCGGCGCAGGCGGGTGGGACCACGGGGCTGTGTCTGATCCCCGAGGATATGCCCAACAACACCGCCGAAACCCGCTGGCATGTCAGCCCGTTGCCGGACCTTGAGAGCGCCCCGGAAGACTCGACTCTTCAACGTTGGGCGCTTATCAAGAACAAATCAGGAACACTTGGTGTCTGGAATGTTCGATGGGATCAATCGGCGCGTCGTCTCATTGTGGTTTCCGCGTCTCGCGAGTGACCGGGTTTTGCGCGCCCGGCCCGTCGAGGGGCCCTTTGCGCTGACGCTTCAGGAGAATAATGCCAACCGCGTTTATTGCCTCAATGCCGCCGCCGAGCGCAAAGGCCTCTATCGCGGCATGTCCTTTTCCGATGCGCGGGCCTTTTGCCCGGAACTGCTGAGCCACCCGGCGGATCCCTATGCCGATCAGCGCTTTCTCAATACACTCCGCCGTTGGGCGCTCCGCTATTGCCCTTGGGTGGGGTTTGAGGGCGCGGACGGGCTGGTGCTCGACATCACCGGCTCGGCGCATTTGCTGGGTGGCGAAGCCTCCATGCTGCGCGATCTGCGCGGGCGGCTGACGCGGGCAGGGCTGTCGGCCCGGGTTGGGCTTGGCGACACGCGCGGCGCGGCTTGGGCGCTGGCGCATTTTGGCGAAGGGGTGGCCGAGGCGGGCCATGCGCTCAACGCGCTGGCGCCGCTGCCGGTGGCTGCATTGCGGCTGGAGGCGGAGGTGGTTGTTGCGCTCCAGCGGCTCGGGTTGCGGACCATTGGGCAATTGGCGGAAGCCGCCCGCGCGCCGCTCGCCCGGCGTTTCGGGCCGGGCCTCATGATGCGGCTCGATCAGGCGCTTGGCCGCCATCCCGAAGAGATTTCGCCGCAAAAGGAGCCGCCGCATTACGGTGTGCGGATGAGCCTGCCCGAACCGATTGGGCTGGAGGCGGATGTGATGGCCGGAACGGAGCGCCTGCTGCGCCGTCTGTGCGATACGCTGAAACAGCAGGAAACCGGCGCGCGGGTGCTGTGCCTGACGCTCCGCCGGGTTGATAAGGACGCGCAGCATGTGGAGTTGCGCCTCGCGCGGCCCTTGCGCGATCCGACCCGCATCCTGCCGCTGTTCCAGCGCGGCGTGAGCGAGGTGGATGCGGGTTATGGGATCGACCAGCTTCGGCTGGAGGCCACGCAGGTCGAGGCGCTCCCGACCGAGCAGATCAGCCATGTGGTGTCAGACAGATCCGACCGGCTCGATGATCTCATCACCCGGATCGGCACGCGCATCGGGCTTGAAAACGTCCAGCGCTTCCTGCCCGCCGACAGCCATATCCCCGAGCGCAGCTTTATCATCGCCCCCGCCGCCTATTCCAAACCGACTGGTGGCTGGAGCAGCCCGCGCCCGCGGCCGCTGATAATGTTCCGCCCCGAATCCATCGCCGCCCGCAGCCATCGCCCGCCGCAAAGCTTCCGCTGGCGGCGCATGGCGTTCACCACGATGCGCGCGACCGGGCCGGAGCGGATCCTTCCCGAATGGTGGATAGAAGATGAAAGCTGGCGGCATGGCGCGCGCGATTACTGGCGGATCGAGACCCATCAGGGGCAACGGTTGTGGCTGTTCTATACCCCGCAAAACCCCGGTTGGTTCGTGCAGGGGGTGTTCGCCTGATCGAGGTTACGCTCGAGCGCAGCTATGCCGCAGCGCTTCGGATTATAGGGCGGAGGCAAGATTTGCCTGCTCCAAAAGCGCTCTTTCAAAGGGCGTCGATTTGCGGGGCAAGCGGGTGGCGGGCGCGTCACCCGCATCTCGCCCGGCATCGCCGTTCTCCACGTCGAGGCACTGCCAATCTTGCCAGAAAACCGACTTCCCGACTCCCGTCACACAATCCCGCCGCCCGCACCACTCGCTTTCGGCCGCGCCTCCGCCACCGCCGCGCGATAGCCGGAGGCGCGGTAGGCCATGACCGGATCAATCGCGCCGCCCGCCTCTTGGCGCGCTTTGGCGAGGATTGGCTCCACGTCGGTGCGGAAGGCGGCGCGGAGGGTGGCGGAGGCCATGAGCGCGTCGTTCTCGTCCTGATAGCCCCTGAGCGCGCTGCGATTCACGAGCGAGGCCTGCACGAAGGCGCGCTGGATTTCCATAGCGGAGATCATCAGGCTCTCGATCGGGTCCGTCACGTTATGCGACTGGTCGATCATATGCGCGAGGTCGAGGCCAGGCGTGGATTCCGCGTCCACCAACTCGTTCCAGACGAGAAACAGGCGGTAGGGCTCGATGGTGCCGCTGTCGAGATCGTCATCGCCATATTTGCTGTCATTGAAATGGAAGCCGCCGAGTTTGCCCGCATGGATGAGGCGCGAGACGATCATCTCGATATTCACATTCGGCGCGTGGTGGCCGAGATCGACGAGGCACATGGCTTTCTCGCCAAGCTCCTGCGCGGTCAGGAGCGACGTGCCCCAGTCCTGAACCACGGTGGAGTAGAAGGCGGGCTCGTAAATCTTGTGTTCGGAAAAGAGGCGCCAGTCGCCGGGCAGGGCGGCGTAGATCTCTTTCATCGAGCCGAGATAGCGCTCGAATTGGCGGCCCATATGGGTTTGGCCGGGGAAGTTCGACCCGTCGCCGATCCAGACGGTCAGCGCCTTGGAGCCGATCTTCTCGCCGATCTCGATGCACTCGATATTGTGTTCGATGGCCTGCTGGCGGGTCGCCGCATCCGTATGGCTGAGCGAGCCGAATTTATAGGAGCGCGGGTGGTCCGCGTGATCCTGAAAGGTGTTCGAGTTCATCGCATCGAAGCTGAGATCATGCTGCGCAGCCTTGTCGCGCAGCTCCGCCGGGTTGGCTTTGTCCCAGGGGATGTGGAGCGACACACTGGGGGTCGCGCGTGTCAGCTTATGGATAACGCCGCAATCGTCGAGCTTGTCGAAGATGGTGGCAGGTTCCCCTTCGCCGGGGAAGCGCGCGAAGCGGGTGCCGCCGGTGCCGGTGCCCCAGCTCGGGACGGCGACGCCGAACCCTTTCGCGCGTTCCTTGATCGCGTCAATCTCAACCCCGCGGCGCGCAAGTTTTTCGCCAAGCGCGGCATAGTCGCTGTCGAGATCTGCGCTGCGGCGTTCGTTGTCGCCTGCGATGATGTCATCTTTGATCATAATATCCTCCCATGGCCCTAGGGGCGCGTGTCTTCACCGGGTGAAGGCCTGCACATTGCCCGCATCCACATTGATGATGTTGCCGGTCGATTTCGCCGAATTTTCGGAGGCGAAGAAATAGGCCGCCTCGGCAATGTCTTCGGGCAGCACCGAGCGTTTGAGCATGGAGCGCTGGCGATACATTTCTTCCAGCCCGTCCTTATCTGTCCCGTAGGTGCCCGCGCGCTGTTCCAGCCACTCGCCTTCCCAGATTTTCGAGCCGCGCAGTACCGCATCGGGGTTGACCACATTGACGCGGATCCCGGCCTCTGCGCCTTCGAGCGCGAGACAGCGGGCAAGGTGGATTTCAGACGCTTTCGCCGTGCAATAGGCGGAGGCATTGGGGCTCGCGGCGAGGCCGTTTTTCGAGGCCACAAAGACAATTGCGCCGCCGATCCCTTGCGTGCGCATCACCTTGAATGCCTCACGCGATACGAGGAAATAGCCGGTGGAAAGAATGTCCATATTCTTGTTCCAGAGCGCCAGGCTGGTTTCTTCCACGGGCGCGGAGGAGGCGATCCCGGCATTGGAGACGAGGATATCGACGCCGCCAAAGGTCACCGCCATATCGGCATAGGCCGCGGCAACCTGATCCTCATCGGTCACATTCATCATGACCGTGCCGACCACATCCTTACCGAAACGCCCGGCAAGGCTTTCGGCGGTCGCGCTCAGGCTCTCTTCATTGATATCGGCCAACATGACGCAAGCGCCCTCGGCCAGATAGCGCGCCGCTGTCGCCGCGCCGATCCCGCCCGCGCCGCCGGTCACGAGCGCGACCCGGCCCGCCAGCGATTTCGGCTTCGGCATGCGCTGGAGCTTGGCCTCTTCAAGCAGCCAATATTCGATGTCGAAAGCTTCCTGCTCCGGCAGACCCTGATATTCGGACACCGCCGACGCGCCGCGCATCACATTGATCGCGTTGATGTAAAACTCACCCGAAATCCGCGCCGTCGCCTTGTCCTTGGCGAAGGTGATCATGCCGACGCCGGGCACGAGATAGACCACCGCATTCGGGTCGCGCAGGGCCGGGCTGTCGTCATGTTTGCAGCGCTCATAATAGGCTTTGTAATCCTCGCGATAGGCCGCGACCTGCGACTCCAGCCCCTCCAGAACCGCGTCGATATTCTTCTGGGCCGGGTCGAAATCCACTACCAGCGGGCGGATTTTCGTGCGCAGGAAATGGTCCGGGCAGGAGGTGCCGAGGGCAGCCAGATCGCGCATATCCTTGGCGTTGACGAATTCCAGCACCGCGTCGCTATCCTCGAAATGGCCGACCATATGCTGCTGGCCCGAGACGAAGCCGCGAATGGCGGGCATCAGCTTGGCCGCAATCTCGCGGCGTTCCTTGGTATCGAGGCTCTCATGAACCGCGCCGCCGAACGCGGGCTGGCCAGTGGTTTTCTCCGCGAAATAGTCCATCGCCTTGTTGATGATCTCCAGCGTCAGCTCGTAGCACTCTTTCGCATCGTCAGCCCATGTAAAGAGACCGTGGGACTCCAGCACTACGCCCTTCGCATCCGGGTTGTCCTTGCAAAACGTCTCCAGCCAGAGGCCCAGTTCATAGCCCGGCTTTTTCCACGGGAGCCAGCCGATTTCATCGCCGAAAATCTCCTGCGTCAGCGCTTTGGAATCCTTCGACGCGGCGATGGCGATGATCGCATCCGGGTGGACGTGATCGACATGTTTTTTCGGCACATAGGCATGAAGCGGTGTGTCGATCGAGGCCGCGCGCGGGTTGAGGTTGAAGGTGCAATAGGGCAGGTAGCCGACCATCTCGTCCTCATACTCAACCCCGCGATATTTCTCCTTCAGCGCCCGCAGCTTCTCCATATAGAGCGTCGCGAACCCGTCCATCTCGATCGACCCGATATCGCCGCCAGAGCCCTTCACCCACAGCACTTCGACTTCGTCGCCCGTGAGCGGATCGGCCTGCATGACCTTCGCCGAGGTGTTGCCGCCGCCATAATTGGTGACGCGCTTGTCTGAGCCGAGAAGGTTCGAGCGGTAAAGCAGCTTTTCCGGCTCGCTCATCTCTGCCGCTTTCGCGTCGTCCCAAAGTGAAGCCAGCCGCGCCGATGCCGATGTCATGATGATTCCTCCCAAAGCCCAGATGTGTGTTGAAGCGGAGTATTCGGCGGGTCACATGCATTGTCAATCAAAAACAATCAAAAACAATCATGATGAGCGGATATATGGCGATCATTGATAATTTATGATTGACATTGAGCGTCAATATCCGTCATCTTCGATCAAAAGGGAGGCATGGATGCACGAAAAAGAACGCCATGGAATCATCCTGTCGGCGGTTCAGGATCGCCCGGTGGTCACCGTGGCGGAGCTGTGTGCCATGACCGGCGCGTCCGAGGCGACGATCCGCCGGGACATCGCCGCGCTGCATGTGGCCAAGAAGCTTCGCCGGGTGCGGGGCGGGGCCGAAGCGCTTTCGCCGAACCAGTTTCCGGGGCTGGCGGGTCGTCCGTTCTCCGTTAATGAGACGCGCCATATCAAGCAGAAACAGGCGATTGCCGCCGCGGCGGTGGAGCTGTGCGAAGAGGGCGATCCGATCATCATCAATGGCGGGACGACAACCTTTCAGATGGTCCACCCGCTCGCCAATCGCCGCTGCAAGGTGTTCACCAACTCCTTCGCCATCGCCGAGCATCTGGTAAAACATTCCAAAAATTCGGTGCTGATCTCGGGTGGTGTGATTTACCGCGAGCAGAACATTGTCCTTTCGCCCTTCGACAATGACGTGACCCGCAATTTCTACGCGCGCCGCATGTTCATGGGCGCGCAGGGTGTTGCGCCGATTGGCGTGATGGAGGCGGACCCGCTGATTATTCAGGCGGAGCAAAAGCTGATCGGTCAGGCCGATGAGCTGGTGCTCCTCGTCGATTCCAGCAAATTCGAGAGCCGGTCGAGCCTTGTGCTTTGCCCGCTCGACCGCATCGACGTGTTGATCACCGATGAGGGGATCAGCGACCGGGCGGCGGCCATGCTCGAATCCGCCGATATCAAGCTGATCGTCGCGCCGGTCGCGGCGGCGCGGGAAGAGGCGGCTTCATGAGCGCGCGGGTCATCCTTGCCTTTGGCGATTCCAATACCCACGGCGCATCGGCGATTGCGCCCGATGGCAGTTGGTGGCGCTATGGCGCGGAGACCCGCTGGCCGACGCAGTTGGCCGAAAAACTGGGCCCGGATTACCGCGTGATCGAGGAAGGTTTGCCGGGGCGAACCACCTGTTTCGATGACCCAATCGAGGGCGCGCATAAGAACGGTTTGCGCGTTTTGCCCGCCCTTCTTCAGACACATGCGCCGCTGGATCTCGTGATCCTGATGCTTGGCACGAATGATCTCAAGGCGCGGTTCAGTCTGGAGGCGGCGGATATTGCCAAGGCGATGGCCCGGCTCGTTCAGGAGATCCGCGCGCTGGCCGTAGGACCGGAGGGCGGCGATCCGGCGCTGCTCATCGTTGCGCCCGCACCGATTATCGAGATCGGCGTGCCCGGCCCGCATATGGCGGGCGGCGCGGCGAAATCGCAGCAGCTTGCCGATTTTTACGCGCGTCTTGCAGAGCAAGAGGGCGCCTATTTTTTCGACGCGGGATCGATGGCAGCCGTCGATCCGGCGGACGGAATCCATCTGACGCCGGAAGCGCATCGCACGCTCGCGGACAGATTTGCAGAGATTATCAAAGGGATGGGCCGCTAAGGCCCGCCTGTTCAAAGGGAGGATGAACCATGAATCTAGTGAAAAACCTGTTGCTCGGCTCCGCCGCTGTCGCCTTGATGGCCGGGAGCGCTTCGGCCCAAGAGGTGCGGATCGCGCTTGTCGCCAAAGCTCTCGGGATCGGCTTTTTCGAAGCCGCCGCGAAGGGTGCGGAAGAGGCCGCGGAGGAGCTCGGCGATGTCGAGATCATCTATACCGGCCCAACGGATACCACCGCCGAAGGCCAGATCGAAGTGATCAACTCGCTGATCGCGCAGAATGTCGACGCGATTGCGGTCTCGGCAAATGACACCGACGCTCTGGTGCCGACGCTGAAGAAAGCCATGCAGCGCGGGATCACCGTAGTCTCTTGGGACTCGGGCGTGGCCGAAGACGGGCGCGAGGCGCATCTCAGCCCGTCCTCGAATGAGCTGATCGGTCAGATGATCATTCAGCTCGCGGCGGACAACCTGCCCGATGGCGGCGAGGTTGCCGTGCTGTCGGCGACCACCACCTCGACGAACCAGAACACCTGGATCGAAGAGATGAACAAGGTCATGGGAGACTATCCCGATATTGAAGTCGTCGCGACCGTTTACGGCGATGATCTGGCCGATAAATCCTACCGTGAAGCGCAGGGCCTGATGCAGTCCTATCCGGACCTCGATGCGATCATCGCGCCGACATCGGTGGGCATCGTGGCCGCAGCGCAGGCCGTCTCCGATGCGGGCAAGGCGGGTGAGGTCAATGTGACCGGCCTTGGCCTTCCCTCCGAAATGGCGGGCGCGATCGAGAGCGGCGCGTCCAAATCCTTCGCGATTTGGAACCCGATTGATCTGGGCTATTCGGCCACCATGATGGCCTATCAACTCGCCACCGATAACGCAGAGGCGGAGCCGGGTGCGACGATCAATATCGGCCGCATGGGCGAGGTCACGCTGGATGATGAAACCTCCGCCGCGATGGCCGAGCCGTTCATCTATGACAGCTCCAATATCGACGAATTCAAAGACATTTTCTGATCTTTGACGGGCAGGGGCGGCGCGCTGCCCCTGCCTTTTCCTTTTCGACATTTTGCGGAAGGCGCGTGAGCCATGAGCATGGATCATACCGCGTCCGGCGAGGGGAGACCGGTTCTCGCGCTGGATGAGATCACCAAAACATTTCCGGGGGTTAAGGCGCTGGATGGCGTTCGGCTGGAGCTTTATCCCGGCGAAGTGACCTCGCTGATCGGGGAGAACGGAGCCGGGAAATCCACCGTGGTGAAAATCCTGACGGGGATCTATCAGCCCGATGGGGGGCAGATCCTGCTCGATGGCGCGCCGGTCCATTTTGCGACCGCGCAGGACGCCGCTCATGCGGGCGTCACCGCGATCCATCAGGAGACGGTGCTTTTTGAAGAGCTGTCCGTCGCTGAGAACATCTTTCTGGGCCATGCGCCAAAGGGCCGGTTCGGCTTGATGGACCGCAGCGCCATGCGCAAACAGGCGGGCGAGATCCTGAAAGGGATCGGCGCACAGATCGACCCGGCGGTGAAGCTGAAAGACCTCGGCATCGCCTCGCGCCATCTGGTTGCCATCGCCCGCGCGCTCTCGGTCGATGCGCGGGTCGTGATCATGGACGAACCGACCGCCGCGCTCAGCCAGAAGGAAATCGAGGAGCTTTACGAGCTGGTCGAGACCCTCAAAGCGCAGGGCAAGGCGATCCTCTTCATATCCCATAAATTCGACGAAATCTTCCGCATCTCTGACCGCTACACCGTGTTTCGCGACGGCCAGTTTGTCGGCGCGGGCAAGATGGCGGGCACCACCGAGGACGATCTGGTGCAGATGATGGTGGGCCGGGCGGTCGATCAAATCTTCCCCAAGCGCAAGGCCGAGATTGGCGAAGAGGTGCTGAAGGTCGTGGGCTACAGCCACCCGACCGAGTTTGCGGACATTAACTTTTCCCTCAAACGTGGTGAAATCCTTGGCTTTTACGGTCTCGTCGGGGCAGGGCGGTCCGAGTTCATGCAATCGCTGATCGGGATCACCAAACCCTCTAAGGGCGCCGCGCGGTTTGACGGACAGATCACGGTGATCCGCTCCCCCGCCGACGCGATTGACGCGGGGATCGTCTATGTGCCGGAGGACCGGGGCAAGCAGGGCGCGATCCTCGATTTGCCGATCTTCCAGAATGTGACGCTCCCGTCGCTGAACCGCACCTCCCGCAAAGGGTTCATTCAACTGGCCGAGGAATTCGCGCTCGCCCGCGAATATACCGAACGGCTGGACCTGCGCGCCGCCTCGCTCGACACCCCAGTCGGGAGCCTTTCGGGCGGCAACCAGCAAAAAGTCGTGATCGCCAAATGGCTGGCGACCAAACCGCGCGTGATCATCCTCGATGAGCCGACCAAGGGGATCGACATCGGGTCCAAAGCAGCGGTGCATGACTTCATGTCCGAACTCGCCGCGCAAGGGCTCTCGGTCATCATGGTCAGCTCTGAAATCCCTGAAATTCTCGGCATGTCCGACCGGGTCATCGTGATGCGCGAGGGCCGGATTGCCGCTGAACTGGCGGGCGACGCGCTCACCCCCGAAACCCTCGTGCGCCATGCCGCCGGCATCGACGCGAAAGGAGACGCCGCATGATGACGCTGCTCAAATCCCGTGAAGCGATCCTTTTTGGCGCCATCGTTGCGCTTCTGGCGATCATCGCCAGCCGCTTCCCCGCTTTCGTCTCGCCCGGCAATCTCGTCGCCGTCTTCGCGGACAGCGCGCCGCTTATCATTCTGGCCCTCGGTCAAATGGTGGTGATCCTGACCCGCTGTATCGACCTGTCTGTCGCCGCCAATCTTGCGCTAACGGGCATGGTTTGCGCGATGCTGAATGTCGCCATGCCGGGGCTGCCGGTGATTGTCATCATCCTTGTCGCCCTCTCGCTCGGCGCGTTTCTGGGCGCGATCAACGGGCTTTTGGTGTGGAAACTCGGCATTCCGCCCATCGTCGTCACCCTCGGCACCATGACGATTTTCCGGGGCATCATTTTCCTGCTGACGGACGGGCAATGGATCAACGCCCATGAAATGAGCGCCAGCTTCACCGGCTTCCCGCGTGCCGAATTTCTCGGAATGCCCGTGCTTGGCTGGATCGCGATCCTCATGGTCGGGCTGATGCTGCTCGTCATGCAGCGCACCACCCTTGGCCGCTCCTTCTTCGCCGTTGGGGGCAACCCACACGCGGCGGTCTATACCGGCATCAATGTCGGCAAAACGCAGTTTCTCGCGTTCGTCATTTCCGGAACGCTCGCCGGGCTGACGGGCTATCTCTGGATCGCGCGCTACGCCGTCGCCTATGTCGATATCGCGGGCGGGTTTGAGCTCGACGTGGTCGCGGCTTACGTGATCGGCGGGATCTCCATCGCGGGCGGCGCGGGCTCGGTGATCGGCACGCTACTTGGCGCGCTCTTCCTTGGCGTCGTGAAAAACGCGCTGCCGGTGGTGAACATCTCGCCCTTCTGGCAACTCGCCATTTCCGGCGCGGCCATCATCATCGCCGTAGCCTTCAACGCGCGCTCCAGCCGCAGCAAGGGGCGGGTGATCCTCAAATCCGCAGAGGTGACCGCGTGAGCATGACCGAAACGCAAACCCGGCGGCACATCCCGGACCAACTCAGCTCGCCGTTTGAGAAGCGCCTGAAAAGCTGGGAGACGCTGCTTCTGGCCGTCGCTGTCGGGATCTTCATCCTCAACAGCTTCGCCTCGCCCTATTTCCTCAATGCGTGGAATTTGAGCGACGCGACCTTCAACTTCACCGAGAAAGCGATGATCGCCTTCGCCATGGCGCTGCTGATTATCTCGGGCGAGATCGACCTCTCCGTCGCCTCGATCATCGCGCTCTCCTCCACCGCCATGGGTCTCGTGATGCAAGCCGGGTTCGGCACGCCCGTGATCGTGCTGGCCGGGCTTGGCACGGGCCTTCTTTGCGGCGCGTTCAACGGCGTTCTGGTCACCCGGCTCGGCCTGCCCTCCATCGTTGTGACCATCGGGACGATGAGCCTTTTCCGAGGCATCAGCTATATCATCCTCGGCGACGGCGCGTTTCGCGGCTACCCGGAAAGCTTTGCCTGGTTCGGGCAGGGCTATGTGTTCTGGGTCATCACCGTCGAAATGGTGATCTTCGCGATCCTCGCCGTGATCTACGGCGTGCTGCTCCACAAAACCAATTTCGGCCGCGCCGTCTATGCCATTGGCAACAACCCGACCGGCGCGATGTTCTCCGGCATCCGGGTGGCGCGGGTCAAGATGATCCTGTTTCTGCTGACCGGCCTCATGTCCGGCCTCGCAGCGGTGTGCCTGACCTCGCGCCTCGGTTCGACCCGGCCTTCCATCGCCGCCGGGATGGAGCTTGAGGTCGTCACCATGGTTGTGCTTGGCGGGGTCAACATCCTCGGCGGCTCCGGCTCTATTCCGGGCGTGGTCATCGCGGCCTTCGTCATGGGCCTCGTGACCTTCGGCCTCGGGCTGCTCAACGTGCCGGGGATCGTCATGTCGATTTTCATCGGCCTGCTGCTGATCGGCGTGATCGCGCTCCCGCGTCTCTGGGAGAAAGCACGGAGGCGCAGATAATGGAAAAATATGCGTTTCGCATGGTCCTCCATGAGGGCCAGCTTGAAGAATATAAAAAGCGCCATGATGAGATCTGGCCCGAACTGATCACTGCTTTGAGATCGGCCGGGGTCGAAGATTATTCGATCCATTACGACCCGGAAACGCGGCATCTCTTCGCCGTGCTGTGGCGGCGCGACGATCACGATATGGCGGCGCTGCCCGCGCATCCGGCGGTCAAGAAATGGTGGGCCTATATGGCCGACATCATGGAGACGAACGCCGATGACAGCCCGATGGAAACGCCGCTGCAAACCGTGTTCCACCTGCCATGAGCGCGCCGCGCCATATCGCCGTTATCGACGTGGGCAAGACCAATGCCAAGCTGGCTTTGGTGGATTTGCGCAGTCTCGAAGAAATTGCGGTCGTCACGCGGCCCAACACGGTTCTGCCGGGGCCGCCTTATCCGCATTTCGACCTCGACGGGCATTGGCAGTTTTTTCTGGAGCATCTGGCGCAGTTTCACGCGGAGCATGGTGTTGACGGGATTTCGATCACCACCCATGGCGCGGCGGCGGTGCTGCTCGATGCGGATGGGTACTTGGCGACGCCGATGCTCGATTATGAGCATAGCGGCCCGGATGATCTCACCGCAGACTACGACAAACTGCGTCCGCCTTTTGCAAAGACCGGCGCGCCGCGTTTGCCGATGGGGCTCAATCTTGGGGCGCAATTTCACTGGCTCTTCGCGCGTGATCCGGACCTCTTGGCGCGGACGGCGCATATCGTGACCTATCCGCAATATTGGGGTTATCGGCTGACCGGGAAGCTGGCGACGGATGTGTCCTCGCTCGGCTGCCACACCGATTTGTGGCTGCCGCAATCGGGTGAGCCATCCGCACTGGTCGAGACGCTTGGCATCGCGAACAAACTCGCGCTCGCGCACAAAACCTCGGATGTTCTCGGCACCATCACGCCGGAGATCGCCGCTGCCACTGGCTTGCCGGAGGCGACGCCCGTTCTCTGCGGGATCCATGACAGCAACGCCTCTATGCTCCCGCATCTGCTCGGGCGAGACGGCGCGTTTTCCGTTGTCTCCACAGGCACTTGGGTCGTGGTAATGGCGGCGGGCGGCGAGACGCCCGCGCTCGATCCGGCCCGCGACACGCTCATCAATGTTTCCGCTTTTGGCGATCCCATCCCATCGGCGCGCTTTATGGGCGGGCGGGAATATGAGGTGATCCGGGGTCAGGGGGCGGCGGAGCCGAGCGCGGAGGATCGCGCCGCTGTGCTGGCTGATGAGGTCATGCTGCTGCCCGCTGTCGTTCCCGAGAGCGGACCCTTTGCCGGTCGCACCGCGCGCTGGACCCAAGAGCCGCCGACCGATGGCGCGCGGATCTATGCGCTCTCGCTTTATCTCGCGCTGATGACGGATGCTTGCCTGAGCCTCATCGGTGCCGAGGGGCCGACAGTTGTCGAAGGCCCGTTCGCCAAGAACGCGGATTTCCTCCAGATGCTGGCGGCGTGCCGGGAGGGCGGCGTCGAGATCGCGGCATCCGCGACGGGCACGAGTATCGGCGCGGCGCTGCTCTTTGAAACGGACGGGCGGCACGCGGCAACGACGCCGGCCCAAGGCGGAGAGACAACCGACCTCAAAGCCTACGCAGCGGCTTGGCGCGCGGCGGTGTCGTGAGTGGCGTCAGGCGCTGATCTCGAAATAGCCGAGCGCGGCGGAGGCGTTGCGGCTCGCCTCGCGCAGAAGCTGGATATATTCCGGCTTGCGCGTCTCATCGAAACGGACCAGCGGGAAGGCCACGCTGATCGCGGCGACCGAGCGGCCCGCATAATCGAGCACCGGCGCGGCCATGCAGCGCACGCCCGCCTCGCTTTCCTCGATCTCTTCCGCATAGCCCTGCTTGCGCGTCTGCATCAGCTGCACGAACAATTCCTCAGGCCGCGTGATCGTGCGCGGCGCGAGTTTTTTGAGGTCCATCTTCGCGATCCGCTCGCGGATTTCGTCGTCATCGCGAAACGCCAGAAGCGCCTTGCCGAGCGACGTGGAATGGAGCGGATTGCGGCGCCCCAGCGTCGATTGCATCGAGAGCGTGTAGGCGGAGTCGTATTTGTGGATATAGGCGACGCGCTGGTCAAAATCGTCGATCACGCCGAGATTGATCGACTCGCCCGTCGCGCGGGACAGCTTGCCCATTTCGCGGTCGGCGGCGCGCAGCAAATCCTCCTGCCCGCGCAAAATCCGTGCCCCGAGACCGAAGAGTTTGAGCGTCAGCCCGTATTTCTCCGTCTCCGGGTCCTGCTCGACATAGCCGAGATCAAGCATGGTCTGGAGCAGGCGATGCGCCGTGGTTTTCGAGGTCATCGCCCGCTGCGCAATATCGGCGAGGCTCGCCCGCTGATCCTCCGCCAGCGATTCGAGTACGGCGAACACTTTGAGCACAGCGGCGGCATTTTCAGTTTTTTGCGGGGTTTTGGCCATGGCACTCGTTCAGCAAATTTTGGAACCTCATTTTGAAACTGTTGGAATGGCCTGTCAAGATCATCTGTTAATGTCATAAAATTCATTTATTTACATTAACTTATGTTGATTTCGAGCGACCACATGCCGCCGCGTAAATTCCACGTTGATTTTCGAAATGGATTATGTTTCCTTTATTTTTAGAATAGCGTTCCGAAAATTGAATTCGGACAGAGGGAGGATCTTGAATGCACCCGCTCTTGCGGCAAAAGGATCAGTTTATCGCGCGCGGTGAGGTTGCCGCGCTGATCGAGCGTTTGGCGGATAATCTCGTGAACATCACCGATGAGACGGGTGAGTTCCTGCTGCATCTCGAAGATGGGCGCATTATCGATACCAAAGGCTGGGCCGGTTGGGAGTGGACGCATGGGATCGGGCTCTACGGCCTCCTCAAATACTGGGAGCTGACCGGCAGCGAAAAAGCCATGGGCATTATTTGCGACTGGTTCGATGCGCGGCTGCTCGAAGGGATGCCGACCAAGAACATCAACACCGTCGCGCCGTTTCTGACCCTCGCCTGCCTCTACGAGCGCGAGCCGAGCCCGCAATGGGAGCCTTATCTCGACACCTGGGCCGAATGGGTGATGCATGAGATGCCGCGCACTCGCGAGGGCGGTCTCCAGCATATCGTTTACAACAGCGTCAACGATCAGCAGATGTGGGACGACACGCTCATGATGAGCGTCATGCCGCTGGCCAAGATCGGGCAGGTGCTGAACCGCCCCGAGTATATTGAAGAGGCGAAATACCAGTTCCTGCTCCATGCCCAGTATCTCGCCGATACATCCAGCGGGCTGTGGTTCCACGGATGGACCTTCGATGGGAACCATAATTTCGCGCGGGCGCTTTGGGCGCGCGGCAATAGCTGGATCACCATCGCGATCCCCGAATTTATCGACATGCTCGACCTCAAGCCGGAGGACCCGTTGCGCCGTCATCTGCTCTCGCTTCTTGCCCGTCAGGCGGAAGCGCTGCGCGAGACGCAGGATGAGAGCGGCCTTTGGCACACGCTGATCGACGACAAGGACAGCTATCTCGAAGCCTCCGCCACGGCGGGGTTTGCTTACGGGCTGCTCAAATCCGTGCGCAAGCGCTATCTGCCCGCGGATTATGCGCCCGTGGCGCGCCGCGCCATTCGCGGCGTCATCGACAATATCAGCCCCGAAGGGGAGCTTCTCAACACGTCATTCGGGACCGCCATGGGCGAAGATCTCGATTACTACCGCCAGATCAAACTGACCTCGATGCCTTACGGGCAGGCGATGGCGATGTTTGCGCTGGCCGAATATCTGCGCGGATACATCTAAAAACACACGCGCGTTTTAGTGGAGGAAACCCTATGAACCGTCCAATCAAGACCCTGACAGCCATGGCGCTCATTCTGAGTGCCGGGATCGCCAGCGCCGAGACCTTGCGTTTCGGTTATGCCCAGAACGCCACGCCCACCGTCGAGGCGATGCAGAAATTCGGCGAGCTGGTGGCGGAGAAAACCGGCGGCGAAGTCACCATTCAGTATTTCCCGGACAGCCAGCTTGGCGGGGAGCGCGAAATGGTCGAGATGCTCCAAGGTGGCGCGCTCGACATTACCAAAGTATCGGGCGGGTTGCTCGAAAGCTTCTCGCCCATCTATGGCGTGTTCCCGCTGCCTTACGTCTTTGACGATCAGGAGCATTTCTACACCGCCATGGATAGCGCGGAGGTGATGGGGCCGGTTTACGAGTCGACCCGCAATCTCGGCTTTGTCGGGGCGACCTATTACAATTCGGGTGCGCGGAACTTCTACACCACCGACACCCCGATTGAATCCGTTGAGGATTTGCAGGGGCTGAAAATTCGCGTGCTGGAAAGCCCGACCGCGATCCGCACCATGGAGCTTCTGGGTGCAACGCCGGTCGCCATGGGGCAGGCGGAAGTGTATACCGCGCTTCAGCAGGGCATTCTCGATGGCGCGGAAAACAACGAGTTCGCGCTGACCATCGCCCGCCATGCCGAAGTTGCGAAGCATTACAGCTATGACGGCCACACCCGCATCCCCGACATTCTGCTGATCGGCACCAACGCGCTCGACCGTTTGTCGGACGAGCATCGCGCGGCGGTGATGGAAGCGGCAAAAGAGTCGACCGAATTCCACAAAACCGTTTGGGATGACGCCATCGAGGCAGAGCGCCAGAAATCCGCGGACGAATTCGGCGTGACTTTCTACGAGCCCGATGTCGCGCCCTTCCGCGAGGCCGTGACGCCGATCTATGACGAGCAGAGCGACGAGGCGAAGGCGTTGCTCGAAGCGATCCGCAGCACCGGCGGGAGCGAGTGATGAACGGGCTGCGCCGCGGATTAGACCTCCTCGTTGGGTTCGTCTGCTGCACGCTCTTGGCCACGCTGGTGATTGTGCTGGCGTGGCAGGTGTTCAGCCGCTACGCCCTCAACGCACCCTCATCGGTGACCGAGGAAATGCTGCGCTATGGCGTCATCTGGATGTCTCTGCTCGGCGCGGCCTATGCCACCGGGCAGGGGAGCCACCTCAGCGTGGATTTCCTGCGCGATTTCATGTCCCGTAAAAACCAGCTCCGCGTCGATGCGCTGATCTACAGCGTTTTCATCCTCTTCGCAGGCGCGGTGCTGATCTGGGGCGGCTTCAAAGGCGTCTCCATCGCCTCCAACCAGACCAGCCCGGTGATGCAGATCCCGATGAGCTGGGTCTATCTCTCGCTGCCGGTGAGCGGCGGCCTGATGATCCTTTATAGCGTTCTCAACCTTGTGGACCTGTCCCGCGGCATCACGCATCACGTCCATTCGGAAGAACAAGCAGAGCTGACGGGAGAATAGCCATGGCCGGACCCGCAAGCCTTATCATGATTTCCGTTTTCGGCGTGATGACGCTGATCGGAATTCCCATTGCCCTGTCCATCACCGCCGCCGCGATTGCCGCCGTGCTGCTCGTGGTGCCGATGGATATGGCGCTGTTCACCTCGGCGCAGAAGATGCTCGCGAGCCTCGACAGTTTCTCCCTTCTGGCGGTGCCGTTCTTCATTCTGTCCGGGGTGATCATGAATTCGGGCGGCATCGCGGTGCGGCTCGTCGATTTCGCCAAGCTGATCGCGGGGCGCGTGCCCGGCTCGCTCGCGCAAACCAATATCGCGGGCAATATGCTCTTCGGCTCGATCTCCGGCTCCGCCATCGCCGCCTCGACCTCGATCGGCGGCGTCATGGTCCCGATGCAAAAGCGCGAGGGCTATGATCCGGGCTTCGCGGCGGCGGTCAACATCGCCTCGGCCCCGACGGGGATGCTCATCCCGCCCTCGACCGCCTTCATCATCTACTCGCTCGTCGCCGGCGGCGCGTCCATCGCGGCGCTCTTCATGGCGGGCGCGGTGGCCGGCGCCATGTGGGGCCTCGGCATGATGGTGATCACCGCTTTCGTTGCGCATCGTCGCGGCTGGCCGCTCGCGGGCAGTGTCAGCTTTTCCGAGGCGATGCAGGTGATCGGCCGCGCGGTCCCAAGCCTGATGCTGATCGTTTTCATCATCGGCGGCATCATGCTGGGGATCGTCACCGCGGTGGAGGCGTCCGGCATTGCCGTGATCTATACGCTGCTCCTCGCCTTCGTCATTCACCGGACCCGGCCCGTCCGCGATCTGCCGCTCTTCCTGATGGAAACGGTGCATATGACCGGCACGATCATGCTCCTGCTTGCGGCCTCCGCGGCCCTCAGCTTCGCCATGGCCTTCACCGGCATCCCGGCGGCGGTGACGGCGCTGATCCTCGCGATCTCGGAAAACCCGATCATCGTGATGCTGATCATCAACATCGTGCTGCTGGTCGTGGGCTGTTTCATGGATATGGGCCCGGCAATCCTGATCTTCACCCCGATCCTGCTGCCGATTGCACAAAAGGTCGGCTACGACCCCGTGCATTTCGGTGTGGTGATGATCTTCAACCTCTCGATTGGAACGATCACCCCGCCGGTCGGCACCGGCCTTTTCGTCGGCGCCAGCGTCGCGCGGGTGAAAGTGGAGACCGCGATCAAGGGCCTCGGCCCCTTCTACCTCCTCCTTTTCGCAACCCTGCTGATCGTGACCTACATCCCGATCCTGACCATGTGGCTCCCGCGCTACTTTGGTCTTTGAGGGAGTGGGGCGTGATTGGTCAGAGCGCAAGAAACCTGCGCTCTGACTTTATATTGAGAGGCTGGTTTCTCAGTGCGCGGTGTGAAACCCGGCAAAGGAGCAAACCGGAGAGCGATCACCGGCTTATCTTTTAGCTGCCGATGACGACCTCTCCGGTATTTTCATCCTCGACAATCACGCCTTGAGAAGCGTTCCCTTTGCGATAAAAAATGGTAGTCAAGGGGCTGTCTGAACCCTCGTCAGGAACTGCGAGGGTGATGGGGGATTGAGAAGCTCTCAATAAAGCCTCATGCAGATCTTCGGGCGTCGTCTCGAACAGAAACACTGTGACGAGAAACGCGAAGCCCCCCTTCACGCGATAGCAGATCATCCCACTCTTTCGGTTTGGAAAGATCTGATCGGCAAAGGCGTCATCTTCGAAGAACATCTGCGCATTGCGTATGCCGAGAGCCTTGCTAAGGTCGGACAAGCCGCTTCTGGGCCCGGAAAAATAAATGTCCCTTGAAATGAAGCCATCGCTGTCGGCCATAGGGGCGTCCTTCCCAAACGTCTTTCCGCAATCGCTCTCATGCAAATCGAGCCTCGCCGCAAGGCAATCGTCAAGCGTCATCCGGAATGCAGCGATTTTTCAGAAGACATCATCACTCTATGAATGACACCCACGCCGGGAGCGCGATAGCATCGCGGCAAAGGGACAACAGCCGCGCTTCAGTGCGTTTGGTGCGGCATGGCGAAGAGAAGGACGGGATATGTTCGACGCGGATCACATAGAGGAGGCGGTGAAGTGGCGGCATGATTTGCATCGCCACCCGGCGCTTGGTTTCGAGGAGGAGCGCACCTCGGCCTTCATCGCGGGCCGCCTTGAGGACTGGGGATGGACTGTGCATCAGGGGTTGGCGAAGACGGGCGTCGTTGCAAGGCTCGGAGAAGGCGCGTCTCCGCTTGCTCTGCGCGCGGATATTGACGCGCTTCCCATCGAAGAAGCGACCGGGCTGCCCTATGCCTCGATTCATCCGGGCAAGATGCACGCTTGTGGCCATGACGGCCACACCGCCATGCTTTTGCTGGCGGCGCGGCAACTAGCGGCGGAGGGTGTGAACGGCGGCGCGGCCACGTTGATTTTCCAGCCAGCGGAGGAGAATGACGGCGGCGCGCGGGTGATGGTCGAGGAGGGGCTTTTCCGCGATCATGATTGCGAAGCGGTTTACGGAATCCACAACTGGCCGGGGCTTCCCGAGGGGCATCTTGCCGCGCGCGATGGCGAAATGATGGCGGCCTTCGCCGTGTTCGAAATCGTGATTGAGGGCAAGGGCGGCCATGCGGCGATGCCGGAGCAGAGCGACGGTGTGGTGGCCTCCGCGGGACGGCTTGTCGGGGCGCTTCAGGAAATTCCGGCGCGGGCCTTGTCCCCGCTCGATCCGGGCGTGGTTTCGGTCACGCAGATCCATACCGGCTCGGCGTGGAATGTCTGTCCGGATCGCGCTGTGATCCGCGGGACGGCGCGTTGGTTCTCCCAAGGGGCAGGGGATCTGATCGAGGCGCGGATCGCCGAAGTCGCGCAAGGGATCGCCGCCGCGCATGGTTGCCGCGCGCAGCTTGACTATCAGCGCCGCTATCCCGCGACGATCAACAGCGCTGAGGAAGCGGAGTTCGCGCGGCGCATTGGCGCTGAGATGGGCCTCGAAATCCCCGACACCGGGCCGAGCATGGCCTCCGAAGACTTTGCCTTCATGCTCAACGAAAAGCCGGGTGCCTATATCTGGCTTGGCGCCGCGCGCGAGGGCAAAAATCCGGGTCTCCATGCCCCTGATTTCGACTTTAACGACGCGATTTTGCCGCAAGGGGCGGAGTTCTGGGTCCGCCTCGTGCGGGCCGCATTGGCCTAGCCATAACGGCATCACCGGCGGATGCGTGTTGCCGTCATAGCAACGCGCTGTCGCCTGAAAGATGACTTCTCAGCCCTGCAAGCCCATGCCTAGGCTGAGAGAACGCGGCTCTTGATGCCTCATCCGTAGCTCGGTGGGCATTCTGTTCACGTCACGAAGCCGCAGCAAAGGGGGGAGCCGAATGGCAAGCATCACAGATATTCTCAGAGATTGGCGGCTACATTTGAGCGTGCTGATCATCACCATCATTGCCGAGCTGATCGGCGTGATCGCGGTGCCGATCGGGATCGGAAGCATCCTGCTCCTGCCGCTCCTTTATGCGTTTGTCATGGGCCTTGTGATCAACCCGAATGTGGTGCGCAAAGCCAGCGGATGGCTCAGCCAGCGCGAAGTGCGCGCCGCATCACCGCTCATCGTTGTTGCCATCATGCCCTTCATCGCGAAGTTCGGCACGATCATCGGCCCGTCCATGGAGCAGATCATCGCCGCCGGTCCCGCGCTTATCCTGCAAGAGCTTGGCAATCTTGGCACCATCGTCGTGGCCTTCCCCATTGCCGTCCTCGTTCTGGGCATGGGCCGCGAAGCCATCGGCGCGTGTTTCTCCGTCGCGCGGGAGCCGAATATCGCCATTATTGCGGATAAATACGGTTTGAAATCGCCCGAAGGCGCGGGCGTGATGGGCGTTTATGTGATCGGCACCCTGTTCGGGACTTTCATTTTCGCCATTCTCGCCTCGCTGCTCTCAACCTCGGGTCTCTTCAGCATCGAAGCGCTCGCCATGGCCTGCGGGATTGGGTCCGGCTCCATGATGGCGGCCTGTTCCGGGGCGTTGGCCCATGCGGTGCCGGAGCAGGAAGCGCAAATCCTCGCCCTCGCCGGGGCCAGCAATGTGCTGACCTACGCCACCGGCCTCTATTTGTGCATTTTCGTCGCCCTGCCAATCACCGAAAAACTCTATGACCTGCTGGGCCGCAAGACGCCCGACGCCCTTGAGAGCGGAGACCAATCATGAGCCAGCAAGACATCCCCGTCGATCACGAGGCTGATCCGCAATTGACCATCGCTGAACATGGCGTCGCGCTTGTCGTTATTTGCCTGATCGGGCTCGTCGGCAACACGGTCGCGACCGACAACACCTTCATGCAAGGCTTTGTCGGGATGATCATCCTCTGGCTTATTTCGATGCTGGGGCTGATCCTCACGCAAGCCGCGCCGTTCCGCCTGCCATCTGTCGCATGGATTTCGCTGATCGGGATCATTGCAACCATGCCGTGGACGCCCGGCAGCGCGTGGATCCTCGACAAGGTCAGCCATGTGAATTTTCTGACGCTGGCCACGCCTTGCCTTGCCTATGCCGGTATTGCGATTGCGCGGCGTGAGATCGAGATCGCCAAATCCTCCGGCTGGAAACTCTTTATCGTCGCGGTGTTCGTGATGAGCGGCACCTATATCGGCTCGGCCTTCGTCGCGGATCTGTTCCTCTGATCGCGATGATGAACCCGAAAGACGACAATCAGCGCCTTCTCTGTGACGCAGGGGAGGCGCTTTTTGCGAAAGAACCGGGGCTTGGCGAGATGCTGGGCTTTGACCCGGCGGCAATGGCGACGGACGGGGACCTCATCGCCGAGGTCTTGGCGCGCGCGTCGGACGACCCGCAAACACGCGATGGTATTCGTGCCGCCGCAAAGACCCATTTCCGCCCCGATGGCGCGCTTTTTCACATTTTGCGGGAAGATGTGATCGTCACCTCCCTGCGCGACGACGATCCCGCTGGACCCGCGGCGACTCTTTTCACCGCCAACGGCCTGCACTGCCTTCTGGGTTATCGCCTCACCAACGCGCTTCACCGGCAGGGCGAGACGGTCACCGCTCTCGTGCTCAAAACCCATTTCCTTCGCGCCTTCGGGGCCGACATCATGCCGCAAGCGACAATCGGCAGGCGTGTGTGGGTGGATCATGGGCTGGGTGTCGTGATCGGGCAAACCGCCATCATTGAAGACGATGTGAGCCTTTGGCACGGCGTGACGCTTGGCACAAACTTGGTGGATCGCGGTGCCTCCCGCCATCCCCGGTTGCGGCGCGGCTGCGTCATTGGCGCGGGTGCGCAGATCATCGGACCCGTCGAGATTGGCGAACATGCGGTCGTCGCGGCGGGCGCGACCGTGGTCGACGATGTGCCGCCCGGCGCCGTTGCCGTCAGCCCGAAATCGCTGATCCACGAAGGCCGCGCGCGCTCCGCCGCGGAAATGGGCATCCCGATAGGAGAGTTGCCATGATTGACAGCCTCGGTCTCGATCATGCCCTCGTCGCGGTGCGCGATATTGAGCGCGCTCGCAAGTTTTACATGGATCTCGGCTTCGCCAGCCGTGGGCTGAGCCAGCACCCGTGGGGCACCAGCACGGCGGTTTTCATCTTTCGCGACCAGCTTTTCGAGATCGTCAGCATCGCCTATGCGTCGCTTCTGGGCAGCTATGAGACCGGCGGATTTCGCTTCGGCGAGCATGTTGCGGAGCATCTTGCGCAGGGGGAGGGCGTTGCGCTGACGGCGCTGAATTCGCGGGATGCTGAGGCCGATGCGGCAGCGCTTGAGGCGCGCGGCCTGACTGTGACCGGGACCATTGATTTCGGCCGCGATTTGACGCGGGAGGATGGCACGGCGGACCGCACCAAAACCCGTCTGAAAATCCTCTACAACCCCGATTTCCCGCGCCTGTCGCTCTTCGCCTGCCAACAGTTTCGGCGCGATTTGATCGAATACCCGGAGTGGATGGCGCATCCTAATGGCGTCAACGCAATTTCGGGGATGACCATCCTTGCGGATGCGCATGAGATCCCTGAAATCGCGGCTTGGCTGGCGAAGGTCCATGACGTCGCGCCGAAGCGCGGCGGTGACGTGACCGCCATTTAGACCGCGAAGGGGGCGTGGTCCATCATGGATCACGCGACGTTCGAACGCCATTATGGAGCGCTCCATCGCACTGACGCCTCGCCGCATATCGCCGCGATTGATCTCGCCACGGATCAGCCCGCATTTATAGAAGCGCGCGCGACGGAATTGGGTTTGAAAACGCTGCGAAAAGACGATGCCGTGATTTTGCCCGAGGCGGAAAAGCTGGGCGGCGTTTGCCTTAAATTCACCCCGTCCGCCGTCTGACATGACTGTGCGGATTGACGGCCCAAGCGTTCGGTGCCACCGTTTTGCCATGCAGATCCAGTCACCCGGCCACCTGTCCTCATGAACGCTGATGCGCTCGACCACCGCTTTTTGCGAGAGTTTCTGACGGTTGCGCAGGAGGGCTCCATTCGCCGGGCCGCCGAGAAGCTCAATATCGTGCCCTCGGCGATCAGCCGCAAGCTGGCGGATGCGGAGGCCCGGCTTGGCGTGCAGCTATTTGAGCGCAGCAGCACCGGGATGCAGCTCACCGATGCGGGGCGATTGGTGCTCGATCACGCCAACCATCTGCGTGAAGAGCAGGACTATGTGCTTGATCTTCTGGGGCAATATCGGAACGAGACGCGGCGCGTTGTCCGCCTCGGTGTGGGGGAAGGCTTCGCGGCGGATCTCATGCAGAATGGTCTGCGGCACCTGATGGCGGATTATCCCGGCCTATCTTACGATATCCGCATGGCCGGGACGGATGCGCTCCTGCGCATGGTCGCGGATGGTCAGGTCGATATTTCCCTCGCCTACAACCCGATCCTCGTTCCGGGCACACGCGCGCTCGCGATTGGTCAGCAGCCCCTATGCGCCATCGTGCCGGTGACCTCGCCCTTGATCGGGCGCAGTGACGTCACGCTTTTGGAGCTTCTGGATCAGCCGATGATGATCCTCAACGCGGCGCATGGTATCCGGCAACTCGTCGCGCGCGCCGCCGCCGATCAGGGGCAATCGCTTCATCCCGTTGCGGAGACGGACTCGGTCCTGATGCTCATCCGCTTCGTGACGGCGGGCCTTGGCATTACCTTCCTGCCGCGCTTCGCCGCGACCATTCAGGCCGAGCGCGGAGAGCTGGCGATCATCCCGATCCGCGAACCTCTGTTCCACAGCGCCTCCGCCCACGCGATCGTCCGCGCGCGTCGGCGCTTGCCAAGTTCGGTTGATGCGGTGGCCACGATCTTGGCGCGCAATATGGTGGCCTTTCAGGGCTGACGTGTTGCCCCATTGGCAACGATGCGTGCGCAAAGCTGCCTCTTCCAAGAACGGCAGCCACGCAGGATAGTTGCTCAAACACATGTAGAAGCGGGAGCGAGGCGATCACATGAGCACGCAACAGAAGCGCAAAACCGGTGTGATTGGCCTCGGGTCCATGGGGCTCGGGATGGCGGGCACATTGGTGCGCGAAGGCTTCCCGGTGGTGGCGTTTGATCTCGATGAGAGCCGCGGGCAAATGGCAGCGGAGGCGGGCGCGGCTCTCGCCGCCGATCCGAAGCAGGTTTTTAGCGAGGCCGAGATCGTCGTCTTTTCCCTGCCCGCCGCCAAACATGTGCAGAGCGTGATCGAAGCCTCGGACCTGCTCCATATGAATTGTCCGCGCCGCGTGATCATCGACACGTCGACGTCGGAACCCGGTATCAGCCGCGCGCTGGCCGAGGCGTTGCGCGATAAAGGCCACGGGTTTCTCGACGCGCCGGTGAGCGGCGGGCCGACGGGGGCCGCTGCGGGTCAATTGTCCTTCATGGTCGGCGGCGATGACGCGGCTTTTTCGGAGGCGCAGCCGCAACTCACGGCCATGGGCACCAAGATCCTCCATGTCGGCGCGAGCGGTGCGGGCAATGTGGCGAAATTGGTCAACAACATGCTCGTCGCCTGCCATATGCTGACCACCGCCGAGGGCCTGCGGCTCGCCGAAGCGGCCGGCGTCTCTGCCGAGGAGGCGCTGCGCGTGATCAATGCCGCATCGGGGCGCTCGATGCTGTCCGAGGTGCATTTTCCTGAATGGGTTCTCTCGGAGACATTCTCCAGCGGGTTTTCCAGCGGGCTGATGCGTAAGGATGTGCGTCTCGCGCTGGACCTGGCGAAGGCGGTTCAGACCGATTTGCCGATGGCGCGGCTGGCGCAAAACCTGTGGTCGGAAGAGCGCTCCGGGTTTCCCGACGACGCCGATTTTACCCAACTCGGCAACCCTAAGCTGGGTGTTCAAACAGACAGCGAGGCAAAATAAGATGACCGCGACGAGTGATATCTCCACCGCCGACCGCATCGCGCAACTGATGCAGGAGCTCTGCGGCTTTTCCGATGTTGCGAGCCTTGTGGGCGGCGCGGCCATGGCCGGAACGGGCGACGCGGTGCAGCTATTCGATCCGGCAACGGGGGAGAAAACCGCCGCCTATGCTGACGCGGGAGAGGACGTGATCAACGCCGCCCATGACGCTGCGGCCAAGGCGCAGGCGGAATGGTGGGCGAAAACCGCGTCGGAGCGGGGGCGGATCATGTTTCGTATCGGCCAGAAGATCCGCGAACAGGCGGACGCGCTGGCCGAGCTTGAGGCGTTGTCGGCGGGCCGCATGATCCGCGATGTTTCCGGCGAAGCGATCCGCGTGGCCGAGCAATTCGAATATTACGCAGGCTGGTGCGACAAAATGCATGGCGAGGTCATTCCCGTGCCGACGACGCATCTTAACTACACACGGCATGAGCCCTATGGCACGGTCGTGCAGATCACGCCGTGGAATGCGCCTCTCAACACTTGCGGTTGGCAGGTTGCGCCCGCGATTTGCGCCGGGAATGCCGTGCTGTTGAAGCCTTCGGAGCTCACCCCGCACTCGTCGCTCGTGATCGGCGTGCTATGCGAGCAAGCGGGTGCGCCGAAGGGTCTGGTCAATGTGATCGCAGGGGCGGGCCCGACGGCTGGCCAAGCGGCGATTACCCACCCTCAAACCCGGCTCGTCGTCTTCGTCGGCTCTGCAGCCGCAGGCGCGCGGATCGCCGAGGTCGCTGCGCGCAATGTGGTGCCCTGTATTCTGGAATTGGGCGGAAAATCGGCCAATATCATTTTCGACGATGCCGATATCGACCGCGCCATTCCCGGCGCGCAAGCCGCCATTTTCGGCGCGGCGGGCCAAAGCTGTGTCGCCGGGTCGCGCATTCTGGTGCACCGAAAGATCCATGAAAAATTCGTCGATCTTTACGGCAAAGCGACGGCGACCATTCCGGTGGGGATGCCAATGGACCGCGATGCGCTGATGGGACCGATCAACAACCTGCGCCAATATGAAAAAATTCAGAGCATGGTCACGGCGGCCTCCCGCGAAGGGGGGCGCATTGTGACAGGTGGCGGCAAGCCAGAGGCTTTCGCCGACAGCAACGGATATTTCTATGCCCCGACCGTGATCGACAATGTCCGGCGGGACATGGAAATCGCCAGCGAAGAGGTGTTCGGCCCGGTGGCTGGGGTGACGCCGTTCGACAGCGAGGAGGAAGCGGTCGCGCTCGCCAATGATACGCCTTATGGTTTGGCGGGGGCTGTCTGGACGCAGGATGTCGGGCGCGCGCACCGGGTCGCGGCGCAAGTGCAGGCGGGGACGTTCTGGATCAATTCCTACAAGTCCATCAACGTCATGTCGCCCTTTGGCGGGTTCAAGAAAAGCGGTTATGGGCGATCCTCTGGCCGCGAGGCGCTCGCGGCTTATTCGGTTACCAAAAGCGTGTGGGTCGAAACCTCGGCCACGCCCACCATGAGCTTCAGCTACCATCCGGAATAGAGGCGGATGGCTCGGAACCACGTTTAATCGCGTAACATGCTGACCAAGTTGCGCAAAATCACGGTGCCGGACAGGCTTGGCAGATGATCTGGCCTGCATCGCTGATCGCGATCAGGCTGGTGACGTCCGGAATTTAACGCAACCGTTGAAAAAATATGCGCCCATAGGGCGGTATAATTTGAATCAATTTCTGCGACGGCCTATTGTCCGCAGATGGAATTGTTCATGTTTTGTTCATGCGGCTCTGCGCGCGCCTGTGACCCTTATGGTCAATCGGCTATAAGCGCCGCTGGTGTGGTGATGACTCACCCCTGTCTCTCTTGCTCCGAGGGATGTTTCCATGATTGAAATCAACCCCGAACACCGCCCGGTTGAAGCGCTGCGCAGTAAGGCGCTTGAGGCTGAGGCAAGCGGCTATGCCGAGCTGTGTGTCACCACGAATTTTACCTTTCTGACTGGCGCCTCGCATCCCGAGGAACTCATGACCCGCGCCGCCGAACTCGGCCTGTCGGCCATTGCCATCACCGACCGCAATTCGCTGGCGGGGGTGGTGCGGGCCTATTCGGCGCTGAAAATTTTGGCGGAAAAGGCAGAGGAGTCGGTGCAAATCCGTTCGCAGCATCGGGTCGATAGCTGTTCGCGGCAGGCGATTGGCACGCCGCAGGATATTGCGATGCCGGAGGTGCCGCATCTGCCGAAACTCATCACCGGTTGCCGGTTGGCATTGCGTGACAGCGCGGTCGAATGGTTGGCGCTGCCGACGGATATCACTGCCTATAAACGCCTGACGCGGCTGCTGACTTTGGGGAAACGGCGGGCGGAGAAGGCCGAATGTCATCTCGACCTCAAGGATCTGGTGGAGCATGGCAAGGGCATGATCCTGATCGCCTTGCCGGGGGCGGATATCCCCGAATCTCTCCAGGATATTCAGGCAATCCAACGGAGGTTTCCCGGCTCGACCTTCCTCGGTGCGGCGCCGCGCTATGACGGCTCGGATCAGGGCCATCTCGACGTTTGCGCTGAGCTTGCGCAGCGGTGCAGCGCGCCCATGGTCGCGGTGGGCGATGTGCTGATGCACCGGGCCGCGCGCCGCCCGCTGGCCGATGTGCTGACCTGTATGCGGGAGGGCTGCACGATCGACAATATCGGTCGGCGCGCGCTCCTGAATGCCGAGCGGCGGCTCAAGGGGCGCGCCGATATGGAGCGGGTTTTTTACCGTTATCCGGCGGCGCTGCGGCGCACGCTGGAGATCGCGGCGCGCTGTTCTTTCTCGCTGAGCGAACTTAGCTACCAATATCCCGACGAGATCGCTGAGGGGGGCGAAACCCCCATGGCGCGGCTCACGCGGCTGGCGCAGGAAGGCATGGCGCGGCGTTATCCCGGCGGCGCACCGGAGCGGCCCCGACAGCTCATGGCCAAGGAACTTGCGGTGATCGAAGAGCTTGATTATCCGGCGTATTTTCTCACCGTGTATGACATTGTCCAATATGCCCGCAGCCAAGGCATTCTTTGCCAAGGGCGCGGGTCGGCGGCGAATTCGATCCTCTGCTATTTGCTGGGCATCACGGATGTCTCCCCCGACCAGATCGGCATGGTCTTCGAGCGTTTCGTCTCGCGCCATCGCGGCGAGCCGCCCGATATTGACGTCGATTTTGAGCATGAGCGCCGCGAAGAGGTGATCCAGTGGATTTACCAAAAATACGGCCGCGAGCGGGCCGGGCTTTGCGCCACGGTGATCCATTTCCGCTCCCGCGCGGCGATCCGTGAGGTTGGCAAGGTCATGGGGCTATCGCAAGACGTCACGGCGGGTCTCTCCGGCTCCATCTGGGGTTATTCGAGCAGCGGCCCGGACATGGACCGGGTCCGCGAGCTGGGGCTGAACCCCGAGGATCGACGCCTGTCGCAAACCCTGCATCTGATCGGCCAACTCATCGGCTTCCCGCGCCATCTCTCGCAGCATGTCGGGGGCTTTGTGATCACAAAAGGACGCCTTGATGAACTCTGTCCCATCGAGAACGCGGCGATGGAGGACCGCACCGTTATCGAATGGGACAAGGACGATATCGACGCGCTTGGGATCCTGAAGGTCGATGTGCTGGGCCTTGGGATGTTGACCTGCATTCGCAAGGCGTTTGGTCTGCTGGAAGAGCATGAGCGTCAAGGCTTCACCCTCGCGACCGTTCCTAAAGAAGACCCTGCCACCTATCAGATGCTGCAAGTCGCCGATGCGGTTGGCGTCTTTCAGGTCGAGAGCCGGGCGCAGATGAACTTCCTGCCACGTATGAAGCCGAAGGAGTTTTATGACCTCGTGATCGAGGTGGCCATCGTTCGCCCCGGTCCGATTCAAGGAGGGATGGTCCAGCCCTACATTCGCCGCCGTCAGGGGTTGGAGGAACCAGAACCCTTCGGCCCCGAACTCGAAGCCGTTACCCGCCGCACCCTCGGCGTGCCGCTTTTTCAGGAACAAGCCCTGCAAATCGCCGTGGTCGGGGCGGGCTTTACCGCCGAGGAGGCTGACCAACTGCGCCGCGCGCTGGCCTCCTTCCGCCGCATGGGCACGATTGCCGAGCATAAGGACAAATTTATCAACGGGATGCTGGCGCGCGGCTATAGCCCCGAGATCGCCGAGCGCTGTTTCTCGCAAATCGAGGGCTTTGCCGATTACGGCTTTCCCGAAAGCCACGCGGCGGCCTTTGCGCTCTTGGTCTATGTCTCGGCTTGGCTGAAACGCCACCATCCGGCGGTCTTCGCCTGCGCGCTCTTAAACTCGCAACCCATGGGCTTCTACGCCCCCGCCCAGATCGTCCGCGACGCCCGCGAGCATCAGGTCGAGGTGCGCCCGATCTGCGTCAATCACAGCGCATGGGACAACACGCTGGAGCGCCGCGCCGACGGCACACTCGCCCTGCGGCTTGGGTTCCGGCAGATCAAGGGGTTCAAGGAAGACGATGCCAACTGGATCGCCGCCGCCCGCGGCAATGGCTATCCCGACCCCGAATCCATCTGGCTCCGCGCGGGCATCGTGCCGGGTGTTCTGGAACGCCTCGCCGAAGCCGATGCGTTTTCCTCCATGGGCCTCACCCGCCGCGACGCGCTCTGGCAGGTTCGCGCCATTCGCGGCACCAAACCGCTGCCGCTCTTTAACGACCCCATCGACGGAGAGGCGATCCGCGAGCCCGAGGTCACGCTCCCCGCCATGCATCTGGGCGAAGAGGTGGTTGAGGATTACGTCTCCACCCGCCTCACGCTCCGCGCCCACCCGATGGAACTCCTGCGCCCCTCCATGCCGGGCCTGACCCGCCACGACGCGCTCAAAGATGCGCCGCTTCGCCGCACCACCGTCTGCGGCCTCGTCATCACCCGCCAGCGCCCCGGCACCGCATCTGGCGTGATTTTCCTGACGCTTGAGGATGAAACGGGGGTGAGCAATGTGGTCGTCTGGAATAAAACCTTCAAAAAATTCCGCCGCGCCGTGATGGGCGGGCGGCTTTTGCGCGTCACCGGCAAGCTGCAACGCGAAGGCATTGTCGTGCATCTGATCGCCGAGCGAATCGAGGATGTCTCAGACCGCCTCAGCGCCTTCGGTCACCCGATGGAAGACGCGATCGGCCAGAGGGACGCGAAAACCGACAACGCACCGCGCCCGCTCCCCGCACCGCGTGCAATGCATCCGAGGGATCAGGCGAAACGGCTCTTCCCAAGCCGGGATTTCCACTAGATTAGCCTTCAATCTCGCTCTTCAGCGCCTTGACGACTTGCCGGCCCGGGCCTTGGTAAAGGCTGGCGCATCTCACGGGGCCGAACATAATTTCGAACCGGTCGCTCTCTTCATCATAGCGAAGCGTCAGGATATCTTCGTTGCGATTGAAGAAGTCGCTCGACATATCCAGAAGCGTGATCACGCGCTCGCCCTCCGCATCATGATCGCCAATCACAAAAAGCGCGACCTGCACGTCGCCCTCATCATTGTCGAGAATGGGAGCTTCGACGCGCCCCGTGAAGTCATAAAGCGATTGATCCGTCGCAAGGTCCTGCTCGCTGCGCCACTCCTCAAAATTGCGCCACTCTTCCAGCGGAAGCAGACCAGAGGGAAACACATCAATCCACTCCGGGGCGGAAAGATGGGGGAGCGGATGCCCGCTTGCTTTGACCTCGAAGGGTGCGGCAAAGCGATAGCGCACCCGGCCTCCATTTTGATGCTTGTAGAGGTTCTGCAGCGCGGCAGGGAGGCCGAATGTGGTGAATCCCCACGTCTCGACAAAGGCCTCGACCGCGTCTTCTGACACGCCGTCCCGCTCCGGATCATCGAACCAGAAAGTCGTGACATCCGACTCTCTCGAACTGAGGCGCGCGTCGCCAATATCGTCGCGCTCTTCGAATTTCGGAATGCCAAAGCGGCGCAGGCGTTTGAGGAAATTTTCAACAGCTGGAAAGGAGATTATTTCTTCCGGAATGTCGAGATCCTCAATCGCCAAAACAGACGGCGCATCGCCGCCGCGATAATCCACCAGAAGCGCGCTATCGAAAGCCGCTGAAAGGACGATCAGCTTCTCCGGTTCTTCGTAAAGATCACGTCAAGGGGTGCGATTGTCGACGAAATCGAGGCGATCCGATAGCGTCGCAAGGGAGATGATGTGGTCGAGTTTCAGCAGTTGACCGCATGACACATAAGGTCCCTTGGGGAAGACTCGCAGAGGCGCGCCGCCATCCTCGGACACCGCCACACTGTAAATTGAAGTGCCGCCATTTGCAGCCTTGTAGAAAGGCAGAAGCGAGTCCGGCAGGGTCACGCCGAGTTTTTCACCCGCCTTTGCCCAGTCCTTATCGGACACGCCCGGACCTGTATTCCCATTTTCCCAGAAACGATCCGCATCCAACGGATTTGGCGGCGTGCCGAAAGCCACTTCCTGCTCTTCGGCATCATCGTAGCCATAGTCGAAATCAACTTCACGCAACGCGGCCATGAAGACATCAAAACTGTCAAAGTGCAGGAGCTCGAGATCGTCTCCATTGTGATCGAAAAGAACCACACCGGGTTCGCTCCCACCCCGATAATCCAACGCCGTTCCATAGCCCGTGCCCGCCGCAATGACGACGAGCTTTTCCGAGTCAGGCAGCCAGTCGTCTTTCAAGCTCGGATCGTCATATTCCGGGTTAAAATACTCCATATAACTTGTGTGCAAGGTCCTCAGGTACGCCAGCGGCACGAGTTCGTCATAGTCATGTGCAAATGCAGTGACCCAGTTTTCATTTGTGTGGGGGGCATCTTCATATTTTGGAACGAAATAGGTGGGGAGCGAACCCCCGTCCTGCATTTTGTAAAGTGCGCGTAAAGTTTCCGGGAAACGCACCCCGAGACGATCTTCCGCCGCCGCAATCATCGCCTCACTCGCTCTTTTGGGCGCGCGTTTCGGCTTTTCGCCCTTATGATCGACAATATCCTTCAACGCAGTTTGGGTGTAATTCATCCGGCTATAGTGCCAGCCGGAGAAAAAATTCTCTGTCGTGATCGCCTGCGGCAAGACATCGAAATCGACCTTTGCATCGTCTTTGGAAGAAACGTCAGATCCACCAATGACGGACGAGAAAAATCCTTGCTCGTTGTAGGCAATCCAGAAACTCAGGGGGATCATGATGAGCGCGAAGCCTGCGATGGTCAAAACATCCTGCGTTTCGAGCGACGGTGCCATTTCGCGCGTCCCGAATATGCTGCCCAAGCCAGCGCCGATGAGATAGAAGAACCCGGCCAGAAGACACTGAATGACAAATGTGCCCGGCACGGCTTTGATCAGTCGGGAAACGGCATCTGGACCGGTGAGGAAGGTCCAAGCCCCCATTTTGCCCAGGATATAGAGCGGCACATAGGCCGCGCCCAAGATCGGGATCACCCATGGATTGCGGAAAAACCAGCCGAAAAGTATCGGAAGGAGGATGACGCAAACACCCATGATCGAGCGCAATATTTTCGAATTCATGACCCACCTGAAAATGAAACCCGAATCTTTTCATAAACCGGGGCGTCGCTTATTTATAGAGTGAGAATTTAGATTATAATCAACGCATATGTCGCAGCGCCCGGACTATCTGTATCCCTTGCAAACGGACCTCCCGCCGCTCGATGCGCTCTTCGCGGAGGCGGTGGAACAATTCCGATATCACAGCGCTCCGACGGTTCTCTGTTCTCAATGCTATACCCCGGAGGTGCAGGAGCGCATCCGCCGCACTGCGCGCCTTGCGCAAAAAGGGGAGGCGCCAAAGCCTGAAGATTATGTGCAGATTTACTCCGAGCATCCGAATTGCTCAGGCGGCGTCGAGACGCTGAAACTTTTCATGCCCTATGGCGTCCGTGATTTTTTAACGGGCAAACCACCCGGCGATTCTAGCGGCTTCTCATACGAAGAGATCTTGGAGAGTCTCGTGCGGTCCGGCTTCTGGTTCTGGCCTGAGGAACTGAAGGCGCCGTTGCGTCTGATCAGTCAGCGTCTTTTCTGGGATTGGTTTGAAAGCGGGTCTTTCTCTTGGCCTGCCCCTGACTATCAAAAGGACGATCATCTTGGGCCGGGCGACGATATCTTGACCCTCGCGACGCTGTGCCAGATCGATCCCTATGCGCTTGTCGAGGCGCTGAGCACGTTGCACACACCGCAGGCGGATGATGTTTGCGCAAGTGTTTTGACATTTTCTGCGGATGCTTGCGTCTATGTCGCGGCAGATCTGTCCGACGATGCTGCGCCCTATCAAAGCGCGTCGAAGGCGATCGCAACGACGCTGCGTGCCCGCGAGGCGCAGGGGTTTCTGGATGTCATCACACCCGACTGGCTCGACGACGCGTATTTTCGCAATGCGGAGACATATCCGCGGCTTGCCAAATCCATCTCAGACTTTGCGCTTTATTTCGATAGCCATTCGATCTCGAGACAAACTGCGGCGCAGCAGCCCTGTCTTGTGACATGGCCCGATTTACCGACGATTTGAGACGACGACTTTAAACGACGTTTCCGTAGCGGATTGGTGCAGAACCTCACTCCGCCGAAGCAAACAACGCCCTCACCGCATCGCTCGCAGGAGCATCGCGTAGCACGTCCGGGGTGTCGAATTGCACGATGCGGCCGTGGTCCATGACGGCGATTTTGTCGGCGAGGGCGCAGGCTTCGCTGCGGTCGTGGGTGACCATGATGGCGCCGACGCCGGCCTTGCGTTGCAGGGCGCGGACTTCGTCGCGGAGGGAGTGGCGGACTTGGGCGTCGAGCGCGGAGAACGGTTCGTCCATCAACAAAAGCTGCGGGTCGATGGCGAGGGCGCGGGCCATGGCGACGCGCTGGCGCTGGCCGCCGGAGAGTTGCGCAGGATAGCGGTCGGCGAGATCCGGGAGTTCGACCATCTCCAGCAGCGCCGTGACACGGCGGTCGATTTCCGCGCCTTTCGGGCGGCGTTTGCCGTCCATCACCTTGAGGCCGAAGGCGATATTCTGGGCCACGGTCATGTGGCGGAAGAGAGCATAGCTTTGGAACACCATACCGAATTGGCGCTTGCCGGCGGGTAGGCGGGTGATGTCCTGACCGTCGAGCAGGAGCTGCCCCTGATCGGCATGGGCGAGGCCCGCGATGATGTTGAGCAGCGTCGTTTTGCCGGAGCCGGACGGGCCGAGCAGGGCGACGAATTCGCCTGCCTCGACGGTCAGCGAGACCCCTTTGAGGACATCGGTGTTCTCGAAGGATTTGTGAATGTCGATCGCCTGAAAGGTCATGAATGGGCCTCTTTCCTTGGGCCGAAACGGGTCAGCACGCTGCGCAGAACCAGGGTCACGAAGGCGAGCGCGGCGAGGACCGTGGCGGCGGCGAATGCGCCGGTGGCGTTGTAATCGTTGTACATCAGCTCGATCTGGAGCGGCAGGGTCATGGTGCGGCCCCGGATCGCGCCGGAGACCACGCTGACCGCGCCGAACTCACCCATGGCGCGGGCCATGGTGAGGACGGTGCCGTAGGCGAGGCCCCATGAGATATTTGGCATGACGACATGGCGGAACACCTGCCAGCCATTGGCGCCGAGGGTGAGGGCGGCTTTTTCCTCTTCCTCGCCGGTGACTTGGAGGACCGGCAGGATCTCCCGCATCACGAAGGGGCAGGTGACGAAGAGCGAGACCAAAACGATGCCGATGAGGTTGAACATGAGCTGAATGCCGAAGGGTTCCAGCGCCGCGCCGACGGGGCCGTACGCGCCATAAATCAGCAGGAAGGCGAGGCCCGCCACGATGGGGGACATGGCGAAGGGCAGCTCGATCAGGATGAGCAGCACACGGCGGCCCCAGAAGCGGTAGCGCGCGATCAGCCATGCGGCGGCGACGCCGAAGATGATGTTGACCGGCACGACGATCAGCGCGGCGATCACCGTGAGGCGGATCGCGGCGAGTGTTTCGGGATCGGTGATGGCGGTGAGATAGGCGCCGACGCCCTCGGCAAAGGCGCGGTCGAAAATGGCGATCACGGGCATGAGGACCATGACCGCGAGAAAGAGGATCGCCAGCGTGATGAGGATGGGTTTGGCCATATTACGCCCCCACCCGCAGATAGGATTGCAGGCGGTTCTGCATCACGTTGATCGCGACGAGCAGCACCAGCGAAAGGGCGAGCAACGTGCCCGCGACGGCGGCGGCAGCGGGATAGTCGAACTCGTCGAGGCGGATCAGGATGAGCAGCGAGGCGATCTCGGTTTCATAGGGCAGGTTGCCCGCGATGAAGATGACCGCGCCAAACTCGCCGAGCGAACGGACGAAGGAGAGGCCGATACCGGTGAGGATCGAGGGCAGAAGCGGGCGCAGCAGCACGCGGAAGAACATTTGCGGGCCGGTTGCGCCCAAGGTGAGCGCGGCGGCCTCTTCGGCGGGGTCCAATTCTTCGATGGCGGGCTGGATGGCGCGCACGGCGAAGGGGATCGAGGTGAAGGCCATCGCGATCACGATGCCCCACCATGTATAGGCGATCTGGATGCCGAGTGGGTCCAAGAGTTGTCCAACCCAGCCCGAGCGGTCGTAAAGCGCCACGAGGGCGATCCCGGCAACGGCGGTCGGAAGCGCGAAGGGCAGATCGACCAGTGCATCCATGATGCCGCGTCCGGGGAAGCGGTAACGGGTCAGCACCCAGGCGAGGATGAGGCCGAAGACGCCGTTGAGGAGCGTCGCCGCGAGGGCTGCGGTGATGGTGATCCGCAGCGCGGCCAGCACCCGGTCCGATGACATGATCCGCAGATAATCGCCCGGCCCAAGCTGTGCGAGTTGCCAGAGAAGCCCACTCAGCGGCAGCAGCACGATCAGGCACAGAAACAGCACCGTGATCCCCAGAGACAGGGAAAATCCCGGCAGGATGCGAGGGCTGCGGCGCGTCAGGGCGGCGGTCATGCGGATCGGTCCATCAAAGATGCCCCCGGCGCGAGGACGCGCGAGGGGCGGGGTTCAGCTTTGCGAAAGATCAGTTTCGCTGGATCTGGTCAAGCGTGCCGCCATCGCTGAAATGCGTTTCCTGCGCTTCCTGCCAGCTTCCGAACACATCCTCGACGGTCAGCAGCTCCACTTCGGGGAATTGATCGGCGGTGGCTTCCACCACCGTTTCGTCATGGACGCGGTTGTTGAAAGACGCAATGATTTCCTGCGCTTCTGTGCTGTAGAGGAAGTTAAGATAAGCTTCCGCCACATCCGTCGTGCCGCGCTCTTCGGCGACCTTGCGGACCATAGCGACCGGGAATTCCGCCAGCAGCGAGACTTCCGGGACCACGCGCTCGTACTCGCCTTCCGGCTCGGCGGCGCGGATGTTTTCCACTTCGGCTTCGAAGGTGATCAGCACATCGCCGATGCCGCGCTCGACAAAGCTTGTGGTCGCGCCGCGCCCGCCGGTGTCGAACACGGCGACATTGTTCAGCACCTTGCCGACGAATTCGCGTGCCTGCGCGTCGTCACCCTCAAACGCATCGAGCGCATAGGCATAGGCCGCGAGATAGGTGTAGCGCGCATTGCCGCTGGTTTTGGGGTTGGGGAACACGATGGACACGTCTTCCCGCGCCAGATCGTCCCAATCCTCGATGCCTTTCGGGTTGCCACCGCGCACAAGGAAGGCCGGAAGCGAGTAATAGGGCGAGGCGTTGTTCGGCAGATCCTGCTGCCAGTCCTCATCGACAAAGCCGTTTTCCGCGAGGATCTGCACGTCGAGCACCTGATTGAAGGTCACGAGATCCGCCTTCAGCCCCTGCAGGATCGCGCGGGCCTGTTTTGAGGAGCCAGCATGGCTCTGCTCGATGGTGAGCGTTTCGCCGGACTCGCCCTCCCAGTTTTCGATGAAAACCGGGTTCAGCGCGGCGTAAAGCTCGCGGGCAATGTCATAGGACACATTGAGCATGTCGCGCTCTTGGGCGTTCGCGGGCGCCGACAGACCGGCAAGCGCGATGGCGGCAACGCCAAGGCTGCGGTTCAGGCGGCGGGAGAATTGGAATAGAGCCATGATCTGGTCCCCTTTGTTCCGATGGGTCTTACGCTGCAAATGGTCCATTTGTTCGCCAAATTGCAATATCTTTGCGGATGATAGGGAGAAAATTCGGGTTATCCGGTGGCCCGTGGGCCAGAATTTTGCTTTCCACGCGGCGCGGCGTCCATTCTGGAGCCGGACCCTCGGTGCGGGCGCGGCTCACACCTTGCTCGGCGCTTTACCATATTCCTTTTTGAACAAGCGCGAGAATTCGCTGGAGCAGGGATTCCATTCCGGGCTTCCAAGCGTAGGCGCTCTGACAGATGCGTGCGTGATCGAGCCGCTCGGGATAGGCCACACCAGCTTCGGCCCGGCAAATGGCACTCCGGCGGGGCGGGGCTGTTTTCGACAGCCGATGACTATGTCCGGTTCACCACGATGCTGGCGCAATCTGGGCGGTTTGAGGGCACGCAGATCCTGCAACCCGAGAGCTTCGCCCTGATGACCCGCGACCACCTGCCGTCCGATGTCGACTATGGCGACTATACCTCGGCCTTGGGCATCACGGCGCCATGGCCTGAAAACGGGCTAAGCTTCGGCCTTGGCCTTGCCGTGCGTACCGAAAAAACGCTTCATATTCCTGGCGGTGTTGGTGAAATGTTGTGGCCGGGGGTCTCCGGCGCGAATTTCTGGGTCGATCCGGCGAACGCGCTCAGCGTCGTCTTTCTGACCCACGCGCCAGAGCATCGCGCCGCGCATCGCGTGGGTCTGCGCAACGCGATTTATGCCGGGTTGAGATAGGGGGAAGATCATGAGTTTTAACCAGATTGCCGTGCTTGGGGCCGGGACCATCGGCGCAAGTTGGGCCGCACTGTTCGCCGCTTCGGGGCGCGATGTGTGCGTTTACGATCCCGATGCGGGCGCGCCCGATCGCGTGCGGGCGCTGGTCGAAACGGTCGCGCCGACCTTGCGGGAATTGGGGTGGGCTGAGGCGGGCAAGAGCGACAGGCTCACCTTCACCGACGATCCGGTGAAGGCAGTCCAAGGCGCAGAGTTCATTCAGGAAAGCGTCCCGGAGCGGCTGGAGATCAAACACGCGCTTTACGCCCAGATCGAGCCGCATCTGGCGGAAGACGCGATCATCGGCAGCTCCACCTCGGGCCTGACCCTTTCGGATATGCAGCGCGGCTTTGCCGAGCCGGGTCGCCTTATTCTGGCGCATCCGTTCAACCCGCCGCATCTGATCCCGCTGGTGGAAATCATGGGCAATGAGCGCACCCTCGACGGGGTTCTGGACCGTGCGCAAGCGTTCTACGAGTCCCTTGGCAAGGTCTGCGTGCGCCTCCATCGCGAAATTCCCGGCCATATCGCCAACCGCCTGCAAGCCGCGATTTGGCGCGAAACCGTGCATCTGGTGATGGAGGGCGTCGCCAGTCTCGAAGATGTGGACAAGGCGGTCACCTATGGGCCGGGTCTGCGCTGGGCCGCGATGGGGCCGAACACGCTCTTTCACTTGGGCGGCGGCGCGGGCGGGATTCGCGGCTTTTGCGACCATCTTGGCGCGCCGTTTCAAAGCTGGTGGAATGACCTCGGCAAACCCGATCTCGATCCCGCCACTGTGGACGCGCTGGAGCGCGGGGTTAGCGAGGCGACGGACGGGATTTCACAGGAAGATCTCGCCGCGAAACGCGACGCGCTGGTGCTGCAATATGTGAAAGCCGCTATGGCGGCGCGGAACGGCGGATCACATGCATAGAAAGAGACCGCAGGCGCTCTGGTCCGCAGTTTCGTTTCGCTCTCCCGACTTAACGCAGCGCCTTAACGTCCGAGAGATCCGGCGCGATGCGGATCATTTTCGACAATTGCCATTGCTGCGCGTCTGGCCCGACGAGCGGGCGGCCAATCAGCGCGGCGGGCGTGCTGGTCGCGGCGCGCAGCGCGTCGTCCAAGGGGATGCCGACGGTCTCCACCATCACGCGGATGGCGGTGGTCAGGTCGAGATCCGCCCCGGCGAGTGTGCCATTCGGCAAGGTTAGGACGCCGTTTTTGCGGCTGATCCTGCGGTCAGTGAGGGTGAAACTGGTCTCGTCCGTCCCGGCCACGGCCATCGCGTCGCTGACGAGGAAAATCCGTCCCGGCCCGCGCTTCGCGGCCCATGCGGTGCGGATGGATTCCGGGTGGACATGGACCGTGTCGGCGATCAGTCCCGCCGAGGCCGCGCCATCGGCGAGGGCCGCGCCGACCAGCCCCGGCTCACGGTTGCCAAGCTGGCTCATGGCGTTGAAAAGATGGGTCACGCAGCGCGCACCGGCGGCGAAATAGCGGCGACAGGTGGCGTAATCCGCGTCGCTGTGGCCGAGCGAGACGATCACGCCCGCGCTGGCCATGGCGCGCACCTGATCCTCGGTGACATTCTCGGGCGCGATGGTGACTTTCAGCGCCGGAAGCGCTTGCGCTGCGGTCAAAATGGCGTCCAGATCCGCCGCCTCCATGGGCCGGATCAGCGCCGGATCATGCGCCCCTTTGCGGGCGATAGAGAGATGCGGGCCTTCGAGATGCAGACCGGCGATGCCGCACACCCCCTCGGCCACCGCATCGGTTGCGGCGGCAATGGCGGCGCGGGTTTTCTCCGCAGTGTCGGTGATCAGCGTCGGGAGCAGCGCCTTCACGCCAAGGCGGCGATGCGCGGCCGCGATCCGGCGCAGCACATCCACGCTCGGATCATCGTTGAACATCACGCCGTCGCCGCCATTGACCTGCAGGTCAAAATAGCCGGGCGTCAGAATACCCCCCGCAAGATCAATGATCTCACCATCACCGTCGAGCTTCTCCGCAGGGCGGAGCGCCGTGGCGCGGCCATGCTCGAAGCGGAGCGCAACCCCGTCCCGCAGGCGGTTTCCGTCGAAAATCCGCCCGTTGTGAAACGTCACACTGTCCCGGCTCATACGGTTTCGGTCACCTTGTTGAGATGGCGCGGCGTGTCCGGGTCGATCCCGCGGCGCACGGCGACGGATTCGACCATGCCGTAGAAGGACACGATGGCGGCGATCGGGTCGGTCAGCCAATGGGCGGTGCGGACATGCGGCAGCGTCGCGGCGCTGGTGACCTTGTCGGTCAGGGCGAATACATTCGCGCCCTTGAAGGCCAGCGCGTCGGCGGTTTTGGCGATACCTTCCTCGGCCACATCTCCGGCGGCGAAGGCGATGACCGGGAAGCCCTCATCGACGATGGAAACCGGGCCGTGCAGCACTTCGGCGGAGGAGTAGCTTTCCGCGTGAATGAGGCAGGTTTCCTTGAATTTCAACGCCGCTTCGCTGGAAATCGGCCAGGACGGCCCGCGCCCGAGGGTGAAGAGCGACTGCCCGTTCATGGCCTCGGCGGCTGCTGACCAGTCACATTTTGTGGCCTCTTCGAGATAGCCCGGCAGCGCCTTGATGGCTGCGATCAGCTCGGCATCCTGCTTGATTTCGGCGAGGAGCCACAGCCCGGCGACGAGCGAGGTCACGAAAGTCTTGGTCGCCGCGACGCTGAGTTCCGGCCCGGCATGGATCGGCAGGGTCGTGTCGGCGGCGGCGGCGAGACGGGACTCGCCGTTATTGGTGATCGCGACGGTCAGCGCGCCCTGGCGGCGCAGACTTTCGGTCATGCTCACGATGTCCGGGCTCTGGCCTGATTGCGAGATGGAGATGCCGAGCGCGCCTTTCGCGTCCAGATCCACGCCGTAAACCGAGTTCACCGACGGGCCGACCGAGGCCATGGGGCGCTTCAGGATCAGCTCGCTGGTATATTTGAGATAGGCGCAGGCGTGGTCCGACGAGCCGCGCGCGACGGAAATGAGAAAGCGCGGATCGAGCTCGCGTGCCCGTGCGGCGCTGGAGGTTATCGCCGTTTCGCCCTGCGTCAGCAGGCGCTCAACCGCGCTCGGGATTTCAAAGATTTCTTCACGCATTTTGGTGGTGGTCATGAAAATAGCCTTTCGTTAAAGGCGCAGCTCGGCCACGAAGTCGTAGGCGTCGCCGCGATAAAGGGAGCGGGTGAGTTCGGCGATACGCCCGCTTTCGAGAAATGAGGTGCGTTCGATATTGAGGCCCGCCGCGCCTTCGGCGACGCCCAAAAGTTCCGCCTCCCGCGCCTCCAGATTGATTGCCGAGATCTTCTGAAGCGCATGGACGGGGCGGTTGCCGGCGCGGGCCAGCACTTCGTAAAGCGAGGTGGTCACTTCGGTGGGGTTCGGGAGAATGTCGAGGGGCAGCGACGCCCGCTCCAGCGCAATGGGCCGCCCGCCCGCTTCGCGCAAACGATAGATGCGCGAGACCTGCGCGCCCTCGTCGAGATTGAGGAGCCGCGCCTCATCGGCGGTCGGCTTGAAAATGCCGCGCTCCAGCCAGCGCGAGGTGGTTTCCATCCCGCGATTGGACATGTCCTCGGTGAAAGAGGTGAGTTGCGAGAGCGTTTGCTCGATCCGCGTCACCTGCTCGCGCACGAAAGAGCCGGAGCCCTGCCGCTGCTCAATCAGCCCTTCGCGGACCAGTTCCTGAATGGCCTTGCGCACGGTGACGCGCGACAGATCGGTGATCTCCGCCAGCTCGCGCTCCGGGGGGAGCGACGTGTTCGCCGTCAGAATTTCGCGCTCGATCGCCTCTTTCAACCGCCGACGAAGCTGCACATAGCGCGGGCCGCCGCTCTCGGTGAGCCAGTGTTCCGGGCGGAGGAAGTCAACGATGTGCATAGGCAGGCTCCTTGGCAAAATCGCGCGCGAGGGCAATCGCGCCAACCAACGGCTCGCCCTCGGGATAGACGACGCTCTCTTTCATCTTTGCCGGGAGATAGGGCGCGAAATGCGGCCCGATCCCGCCGGTGAGACAAATCGCGTCGCCCTCTGTCCAGCCCAGTTTCGGCAGGCTGTCGATGATCTCCAGCGCGCCCTTATGCATGATGTCGCGGGCGAGCGCGTCGCCATGAGCGGCGCAATCGGTCACGCGGCGGGCCAGCTCGCCAAAATCCGCGGGCCGCGCGGTGCGGGCGAAGCGGATGATGCCGGACGCATCGCCGAAATCTTTCAGCAAACGCTCGGTCAGCGGGGAGGGGGCGATATGGCCGTCCACGCTCCGCAAGGTCGCCTTGAGCGCCGCGCGACCGATCCAGTGGGCGGAGGCTTCATCCCCCAGCACCGGACCCCAGCCCCCGGCGAACCGCGCCGCGCCTTTTTGCTGCGCCGCATAGAAAGAGCCGGTGCCGCAATGGGCGATGAACCCGTCCTTCTCGCCGAGCGCGCCGCGCAGGGCCGCGGGCCGATCATCCGCGATTCGCATTTTGTGGAAGGGCAGGGCGGCGCGCAAACGGTCCGCCATTTTCGGCTCGCTGACGCCCGCCAGCCCGATAAAGGCCGGCAGCGCGGCGAGCGTGTCGACCGGCCAATTCAGTTGCGTTGCGAGACCGTTAAGGCCCCGTAAAACTTCATGAACAGCACCCTCGAAATCGGTGGAGATATTCGCGGAGCCGGTCTCGCTCAGGACGATTTTATCGCCCTTGGAGATTGCGATGCGGCAGCGTGTGCCGCCGCCATCGATGGCAAGAACTGAGATGTCTTGAGAATGTTCCATGGATATAACCATTAGCATACCCATAGGGAGAAAGAAATACCTAAAAGATACCAAATATAAGATATTTCAAGGGTTTTAACCTAAATTAAGGGGAGGTCACAATTATGTTGAACGAAAGGTATTATATAGGTATGCTGATTCAAACAGACAGGGAATCACATGACCACTCCACAGACAGAAGCGCTGCATGAAGAGGCCGTAGGGCTTGATGCGCGCCCGCTTGGCGAGGTGGCGGAATTGCTTCTGGAGGGTCAGGTCGCGGCGGCGCAATCGGTGCGCGGCGGGATGGGCTCCATAGTTAACGGTGCGCGCGCCATGGCGGAGGCGATCCGCTCCGGCGGCACGCTTTATTATATAGCGGCCGGATCTTCGGGGTTGATGGCCGCAGCCGATGCGCAGGAGTTGGGGGGGACCTTCTCCATTCCCCATGCACAGATTCAAATTCACATGGCGGGCGGTCTGCCGACTGGGCCGGAAATGCCCGGCGGGACGGAGGATGAGACCGCAGCACTGGATGTTTTGCTGCAAGATCTGCGCCCGCAAGACACGATCATCACCGTCTCTGCCAGCGGCACGACGCCCTACACTGTGGCGGCGGCGCGGATCGCGAAGGCGCAGGGCGCGGCGGTCATTGCCATTTCCAACAATCGCGGCGCGCCGCTTTTCGATCACGCCGATCACGCGATTTGCGCCGAAAGCCCGCCGGAAGTGCTGTCCGGCTCGACCCGGATGGGCGCGGGCACGGCGCAGAAGATCGCGCTCAATATGCTGTCTACGCTGATGGCGGTGGATCTGGGTCATGTCCATGACGGGATGATGGTCAACCTCAGGGCAGACAATCAGAAATTGCGCGCGCGGGCGCTGGCGACGGTCAGCCGGATCGCCGATGTCGAGGAGGATATCGCGGCACGGGCGCTCGATGCGGCAGGGGGCGAGGTCAAAGCCGCCATCCTGATCGCCACAGGTGTTGCCTCGCCCGAGGTGGCCCGCGCAAAGTTAGAACAGGCCAATGGCCGGTTGCGTGCCGCTCTGGCGCGCTAAGTAAGTTTAAAAAGGGAGGTCAAACATGACAACAAACATTCTCAAACTGGCACTTGCGACGACGGCGCTGGTTGCGACCAGCGCGCAGGCGCAGGACGTGACGCTGACCATCGAAAGCTGGCGCAATGACGATCTGACATTGTGGCAGGACCAGATTATCCCGGCCTTCGAGGCCGCCAATCCGGGGATCAAACTGAACTTCACCCCGTCCTCGCCGCCGGAATACAACGCCGTGCTGAACTCCAAGCTGGAGGCAGGCTCGGCGGGGGACATCATCACCTGTCGCCCGTTTGACGCCTCGCTGGCGCTCTTCGAGACGGGCCATCTCGCCGATCTGAGCGATATGGAGGCGATGGCGAATTTCTCCGATGTGGCGAAATCCGCATGGCAGACCGATGATGGCGCGACGACCTTCTGCATCCCGATGGCCTCTGTGATCCACGGGTTCCTCTACAATACCGAGATTTTTGAGGAACTGGGGCTGGAGCCGCCGACCACGGAAGACGAATTCTTCGCCCTGCTCGACACCATCAAGGAAGACGGCACCTATATCCCCATGGCCATGGGCGTGAACGACCAGTGGGAAGCCGCGACGATGGGCTACCAGAATATCGGCCCGACCTATTGGAAGGGGGAAGAAGGCCGTCTCGCGCTGATCGCGGGCGAGCAGAAGCTGACCGATGAGCAGTGGACCGCACCTTTCGCGACCCTCGCCCGCTGGGCCGACTATCTCGGCGATGGCTATGAAGCGCAGACCTATCCGGACAGCCAGAACATCTTCACCCTCGGCCGCGCGGCGATTTTCCCGGCCGGGTCCTGGGAGATCGCAGGCTTCAACACTCAAGCCGACTTCGAAATGGGCGCGTTCAAGCCGCCTGTGCTGAATGAGGGCGACACCTGCTACATCTCGGATCACACCGATATCGGGATCGGCATGAACGCCAACACCGAGAACCCGGAGGCCGCCCGCACCTTCCTGACATGGGTGGCCAGCCCCGAGTTCGCCGAGATTTTTGGCAATTCGGTGCCGGGCTTCTTCCCGCTGTCGAACACGCCGGTGGAGCTTGAAGATCCGGTGGCGCGCGAAATGGTCGGCTGGCGCGATGAGTGCGAAAGCACGATCCGCTCGACCTATCAGATCCTGTCGCGCGGCACGCCGAACCTCGAAAATGAAACCTGGGGGGCCTCCGTTGCCGCGATCAAAGGCACGTCCACCCCGGAAGAGCTGGGCCAGGAACTGCAAGACGGCCTGTCGAGCTGGTACGAGCCGCAGCAATAACGCGGCCTTAGCCCCACATAACCCGGTCGCCGCGTGCGCGGCCGGGCCCATATTCGGAGAGAATTATGAAACCCGCGCGAACCCGCTGGCATATCCTCGTATTTCTTGCGCCAGCCGTCATTGTTTATACCGCTGTGATGATCTTCCCGCTCATCAACACGCTGCGTCTCGCGCTTTACACGCGCGTCGATCAGGAGCGCGTCTTTGTCGGGCTGGAAAATTTCCGCACCCTGTTTTTCGACCCGCTCTGGGCCGAACAGTTCTGGAATGCGCTTGGCAATAACTTCTGGTTTTTCCTCATTCATATGCTGGTGCAGAACCCCATCGGGATCGCGCTCGCGGCGCTTCTGAGCCACCCGCGCCTGCGCTTTGCCGCACTCTACCGCTCGGCGATCTTCATCCCGACGATCCTGTCCTTCGTGATTGTCGGCTTTGCGTGGAAACTGATCCTCTCGCCGATCTGGGGCATTGCGCCGACCATGCTCGACTGGGTCGGCCTCAAATCCCTCTTCGCGCCCTGGCTTGGCCGCGAGGAAACCGCGCTGACGACGCTCGCGCTGGTCTCTGTCTGGCAGTTTGTCGGCATCCCGATGATGCTGATCTATGCGGCGCTCCTGACCATCCCCGAAGAAATTCTCGAAGCGGGGGAAGTCGACGGGATCACCGGCATGGCGGCCTTCTGGAAGATCAAACTGCCGCTCATCCTGCCCTCGATCGGGATCATTTCGATCCTGACCTTCGTCGGCAATTTCAACGCCTTCGATCTGATCTACGCCGCGCAAGGCGCGCTGGCAGGGCCGGATTTCTCGACCGATATTCTCGGCACCTTCATGTATCGCACCTTCTTCGGCTTCCAGCTTCAGCTGGGCGACCCGCATATGGGCTCGGCCATCGCCGGCGCCATGTTCGCGATCATCCTTGTCGGTGTCTGTCTCTATCTTTTCGGCATCCAGACCCGGATGCGCCGCTACCAGCTTTAAGGAGGGCATGATGAACAAAGCTCGTTCCAATCCGCTGAGCACCGCGCTGATGCATGGTGCCCTGATCATCTACACGCTGATCGCGCTGTTCCCGGTCTTTGTGATCCTGATCAACAGCTTCAAGGACCGCCGCTCCATCTTCCGTGAGCCGCTGGCCCTGCCGAACGCCGAGAGCTTCTCGATGATCGGCTACGAGACGGTGATGAAACAGGGGGATTTCTTCCTCTATTTCCAGAACTCGATGATCGTGACCATCGGCTCGCTCTTCTTAGTGCTGCTCTTCGGCGCGATGGCGGCCTATGCGCTCTCGGAATACCGCTTCCGCGGCAACATGCTGATGGGGCTTTATCTGGCGCTCGGCATCATGATCCCGATCCGCATCGGCACCGTCGCGATCCTCGAAATGATGGTCGCCACGGGGCTGGTGAACACCCTCTGGGCGCTGATCCTCGTCTATACCGCGCAGGGCTTGCCGCTTGCCGTGTTCATCCTCTCGGAGTTCATGCGGCAGGTCTCGGATGATCTCAAAAACGCGGGCCGGATCGACGGGCTCTCGGAATACACCATCTTCTTCCGCCTCGTCCTGCCGTTGGTGCGTCCGGCCATGGCCACGGTGGCCGTGTTCAACATGATCCCGATCTGGAATGATCTGTGGTTCCCGCTGATCCTCGCGCCGTCGGAAGAAACCAAAACCCTCACCCTCGGCAGCCAGGTCTTTATCGGCCAGTTCGTGACCGACTGGAACGCCGTCCTTTCGGCGCTCTCCATGGCGATCCTGCCGGTGCTGATCCTCTATGTGATCTTCTCGCGGCAACTGATCCGCGGCATCACCTCGGGGGCCGTGAAATGATCAAAGTGCTGATCATTGGCATGGGGACGATGGGCCGCTCGCACGCGCTGGCCCATCACGAGGACCCGGATGTGGAGATCGTCGGCCTCGTCAACCGCTCGCCGGTGCGGTTGCCGAAACCCTTCCACGCCTACCCGCTCTTCACCAGTTTCGAGGATGGGATGGAGACCAAGCCCGACCTCGTGGTGATCGCGACCCATACGGACAGCCACGCGGATTACGCCTGCGCGGCGATGGAGGCCGGGGCGCATGTGTTCGTGGAAAAGCCGCTCGCCAGCACCGTCGCGGATGCGCAGCGCGTGGTCGAGACGGCCAAACGCACCGGGCGCAAACTCGTCGTCGGCTATATCCTGCGCCATCATCCCTCATGGATGCGGCTCATCAAGGAAGCCCGCGCCCTTGGCGGCCCCTATGTGTTCCGCCTCAACCTCAACCAGCAATCGAGCGGCGATGAGTGGGAGGTCCATAAGGAGATTATGGAAACCACCTCGCCCATCGTCGATTGCGGGGTGCATTATGTTGATGTGATGTGCCAGATCACCGACGCGAAGCCCGTTAAAGTCAACGGCATGGGCCTGCGACTTACGGACGAAATTGCCGAAGACATGTTCAATTACGGGCAGTTTCAGGTGACCTTCGCCGATGGCTCTTGCGGCTGGTATGAGGTCGGCTGGGGCCCGATGATCTCGGAGACGGCGTTTTTCGTTAAAGACATCGTCAGCCCGAAAGGCGCGGTGTCCATCGTCGATACCGGGCGCACCCGCTCTGCCGATGTGGATGGCCACACCCGCGTGGGCTTCATCCGCGTCCACACCCCCTCGGGCGACCGGCTGATCGACATGCCGGACGAGCCCGATCACCAATCCCTTTGTAATGCCGAACAGGCCTATATCCTTCGCGCGATCAAGGATGATCTCGATCTCAGCGGCCATATGAACGACGCCGTTCAGTCGCTGGCGATCTGCCTTGCCGCCGATCAAAGCATTCGCACCGGCCAGCCGGTTGCCCTTGAGGAGACTTTATCATGACCGCTCTCACCCTGAACAATGTGAACAAATCCTTCGGCGAGGTGCATGTCCTCAAAGACATCAATCTGGAGGTGCAGGAGGGCGAATTTACCGTCTTCGTAGGCCCGTCCGGCTGCGGCAAATCCACCCTGCTGCGCGTGATCGCGGGGCTGGAGGATGCAAGCTCCGGCGAGATTTTCATCGGCGGTGAGCAGGTGAATGTCACCCCGCCGTCGAAGCGCGGCATCGCCATGGTGTTCCAGTCCTATGCGCTTTACCCGCATCTCAATGTGCGCGGCAACATGACCCTCGCGCTCAAGCAGGAGGGGCAGTCCAAAGCGGTGATCGAAGAGCGGGTCGAGAAAGCCTCGAACATGCTCGATCTTGGTCGTTATCTGGACCGGTTCCCTTCGGAGCTGTCTGGCGGTCAGCGCCAGCGCGTCGCCATTGGCCGCGCGATTGTCCGCGAGCCGAAGCTGTTCCTCTTTGACGAACCGCTCTCGAACCTCGACGCGGCGCTGCGCATGAACACGCGGATCGAGATTGCCAATCTGCACCGCCAGCTTGGTGCGTCGATGATCTATGTGACCCATGACCAGACCGAGGCCATGACCCTCGCCGACAAGATCGTCGTGCTGCGGGACGGCCGGGTCGAGCAGATCGGCAGCCCGATGGAGCTTTACAACAACCCGGCGAACCAATTCGTGGCCGGGTTCCTCGGCTCGCCCTCGATGAATTTCTTCCCGGCGAGTGTGGTCGCGGGCGGCGATGGCCGCACCATGGGCGTGCGCCCCGAGGATCTGTTTCTCGCCGATGACGGGCCGCTCTCGGCGCGGGTCAGCCATGTGGAGAAACTCGGCGGGGACACCAATGTCATTGCGGATATCGCCGAGCACCAGATCACCGCGCGGCTTTTCGGCCAGCACGCGGTCGGGGAAGGCGAGGAGCTGCGTTTCGGCTTCCGCCCCGAGAGCGCCTATTATTTCGACGCGGAAGGTCAGCGGTTGCAGTAAGCGGCGGCGTGCGCTCGCGCTTCGCGGGCGCGTTCGTCGCAAGGAAAAGACCAGCGCAGCGAGAGCCGCGCTGGTCTTTAAGGTTTGCGCACAGAGCGTTATTTTAAAACGGATAATCCGGAACGTCGTCGTTCACCGTCACCCATTGCCATTGGCTGTATTCCTCCAGCACCCCCGGCCCACCAGAGCGCGCGCCATTGCCCGACGCACCCATACCGCCGATGGGGCCGAACACTTCATGCACCACGGTCTGATCGTTGATATGGACGATCCCCGTGCGAAGCTGTTTCGACAGCGCCATCGCGCGGGCTTGGTTGCGGGTGAAGAGCGAAGTCGCAAGGCCGTAATCGACGCCATTGGCGAGCGCGATAGCCTCGTCATCGGTCTTGAACGGGATGATCGGCGCGACCGGGCCGAAGATTTCCTGAGTGTAGATCGGCATGTCGGGCGTCACATCCGACAGCACGGTCGGCGTGAAATTCAGCCCGTCCCGCGCGCCGCCGGCCAGCACCTTCGCGCCCATCTCCACCGACTCCGTCATCAGCGCTTCGGCGCGGGCGGCTTGGGTGTCGTTGATCATCGGGCCGAGATGGCACATATCCACCGCCGGGTTGCCGACATGGAGCGATTTCGCCTTCTCCGCCAGCTTGGTCGCATAGGCCTCCGCCACACTTTCATGGACGAGATGGCGGCCAATGGTGAAGCAGATCTGCCCCTGATGGAAAAACGCGCCGAAGGCTGTCGCGGAGACCGCGCGGTCGAGATCGGCGTCCTCGAAGATGATCGCCGCGTTGTTGCCGCCGAGTTCCAGCGAGACCTTTTTGAGCTGCTCGCCTGCCACGGCGCCGATTTTGCGGCCCGTCGCGGTGGAGCCGGTGAAGGACACCATATTGACGTTGGGATCGGCGACCAGCGCCGCGCCGGTCTCCGCGCCGCCGGGCAGAACGCCGACAACACCCGCGGGAACGCCCGCCAGTTCAAACAGCTTGGCGACAAGATAGCCGCCGCAGACCGGCGTTTGCAGATCCGGTTTCAGCACGCAGGCATTGCCCATGGCGAGCGCCGGGAGCATCACCCGTGCCGCAAGGATAAAGGGCGAATTCCACGGCGTGATCACCGCGACAACCCCAAGCGGCACGCGGCGCGCATAAGAGGCGCGGTTATGCTCGGAGGCGAGAATATGCCCGGCGGGCTGGCCGCAGAGCGCAGCGGTTTCAATGGCTTCGCGGGCGGAGGTCATGATCTCAAACGGCGCTTTGGGCGGGATGGAACCCGTCTCGCGGATGATCCACGCGCCGATCTCCTCGGCATGGTCCTCGCAAAGCTGCGCGAATTTGCGCAGCACATCGCCGCGCGCGACCGGCGAGAAAGCGGCCCATTCCTGCTGGGCCTTTGCGGCCTTGGCGCAAACGTCAGCCACATCCGCCGCGCTTGCCATACCGCCCATAAACAAGACCTCGCCTGTGGCTTTCTCGGTCACATCCACCGTATCCGATGCCGGACGAAACGCGCCGTCATAAAGCGCGCCCGCAGCGGTTTCGGGCAAAATGCTGCCCTCTTTGATCAACTCATAGTGGCTCATGGGGTCCTCCCGAACATGCTCTGGCCTCGGCCAGTTCTGGTTACATCACGGCGCGGCAGCGCGCTGGCGATGTCCTAAATCACCGACACCGCGCGCCACAAGAATTTGGCGCAAGATGGGGCGAAAAGGTTTCATAAGTGTCTCCGCCCGCAAATATTGCCCCATCAAAACGGCCGCACCATCCATGGCAGCAGAATGACCATGGTGATCACCAGCGCCGAGGCGAGGATATAGGGCGCAACGAGTTTGGAGAGCCGCGTGATCGGAATGTCCGACAGCGCGGCGGCGATATAAAGCCCGGTGCCGACCGGCGGCGTGAGCAGCCCCAGCACCAGCGTCAGCGACATGACGACACCGAATTGGATCGGGTCGATGCCGTATTGCGTGGTGGCGACCGGGAGCAGGATCGGCGTCAGGATGATGAGCGCGGCGATCCCGTCGAGGAACATTCCAACGACGAGAAGGGCGAGCGCGATCAAGATCATAAAGAGGATCGGGTCGCCCGTGAGCGAGACGATGAAAGCCGCGACCGCTTGCGGGATCTGGTTGAAGGTCAGCACCCATCCGAAGACTTTCGCCGCCATGATCAGGAAGAGGACAATGGCGGTGTTGGTCACGGTCCGGTCGATGATGGCGGGGATGCGGCGGAGCGGCAATTCGCGGAAGACCGCCGCGCCGAAGAAGAGGGCCACGACGATGGCGACGGCGGCGCTTTCGGTAGGGGTGAAGATGCCCCAACTGATGCCGCCGATGATGGTGAGCGGGATCAGCAGCGTCGCGAGGCCGGGCAGGGTGGCTTTGAGTTTCGAGCCGGTCGGCAGCGGCGCGCCGGGATGGCCCGCGATGCGGTTGCGGCCCGCTTGCCAAAGGGCGATGGCGAGGATCAGCCCAAACAGGACCAGCCCCGGCACGATCCCGGCCATGAACATATCGGCAATCGAGACCTGCGCGATCACGCCGTAAATGATGAACACCATCGAGGGCGGGATGATGGGGCCGAGGAGACCCGCGCTGGCCGTGATCGCAGCCGCATAGCCGCGCTGATAGCCGTCCTTCTCCATCTCCGGCACGACGACGCGGGACATCACCGCCATTTGCGCCGCCGCCGAGCCCATGATGGCGGCGAGGGCGAGGTTGGAGACGAGGTTCACGATCACGAGGTTATGGGGCAGGCGCGTCAGCCAGACGCGGGCGGCAATGATGATCCGGCGCGTCAGCCCGCTTTCATTCATGATTTCGCCCAGAAGGACGAAGAGCGGGATCGCGAGCAGGTCGAAATTCTCGACGGAGCCGAAGAGGATTTGCGGCAGCGCGTTCAGGATTTGCAGATTGCCGCTGGCGATCACGAACACCATGGTCGCGGCGAGCAGAACGAAGGCAATCGGCATCGCCATCAGCATCAGCGAGACGAAGGAGAGCGCGGTCATGGCTGAACCTCCATGGCGCGCGCGGATTTGGTGTCTTTTGCCGCGAGCGTGTTGGCGAGATCGGCGGCGACATGGATCAGCGCGAAGAGCGAAAAGATCGGGACGATCCAGAAGAAAGGGGATTTCGGCCAACCGGTTGTGATGATTTGTTCAAACGCGACCACGGGGGAATTGACCCATTTTATGGAACTCCAGAGCAGCACCGCAAGGATGAGCGCGATGCCGCTATAGGTGACAATCGCGGTGATCCGGCGGAGGCGTTCGGAGAGCAGATCCGTCACCAGCGTTACGCCGATTTGGGTGCGGTCGTGGATGGTGATTGAGGTCGCGGTGAAGGCGAGCCAGACGAGCAGGATCGCGGCCAGTTCCTCGGCAAAAACCATCGGGCGGCCGATCACATAGCGCATGGCGACATTGACGACGATGAGGCCGACAAAGGCGAGCACCAAGAGGCGGCTGGCCCAGCGTTCAAGCCGGACCAGCCCGTTCGAGAGGGCGGTGAGCCAGCTCATTCGCCCTCGATATCCGCGATGAAGCGCTGGATGATCTCGTCACTTGAGAAACTGTCGCGAACGGCTTGATTTGCCTCGGCAAAGACCTCTGCACCGTTCTCAAGTGTCGCGATCTCGACCTTGCCTTCCAGCGCGGCGAGATTGGCGGTTTCCGCCTCAACCTGCTGCGCCGTGCCCCAGGCCAGCGCCTCGTCGGAGACGGCTTTGAAGGCGGCGCGCTCCTCATCCGTGAGAGACTCCCAGGTCGATTTACTCAGCACCATCACCGCCGGGAAGGGCATGTGATTGGTGATGGTGAGGCCCTTGGCCACCTCGTCGAATTTCAGGCCGACCATGGCGTCAAGGTCGATGTCGATCCCGTCGAGCAGACCGCTTTGCAGGCCCTGATAGACCTCTGTGAGGTTAACGGGCGTCGGCACCGCGCCGATGGTCTCCCACCATGTTTTCATCGCCGGGAAGGGCACGATCCGCATTTTTTGCCGGGTCAGATCCTCGGGGCTGGTGGCGGGCGCCTCCTTCATCAGAATGTGGCGCTGACCCGCGAAGGTGTAGCCAAGCCCGACGAGGCCCGCCTGATCGAGTTGATCAAGCATTTCCTTTGCTGCCGGGCTGTCTGCCGCCTCGGCGGCGGCGCTCACATCTTCAAAGAGATAGGGCGTGAACCAGCCTTGCAGCGACGGCGCGCGCAGGCTCGTGATCGCGCCGGTCATCAGCCCGGCATCGAGCAGACCGCTCGACATTTGCTGGAACATTTCCTGCTCCACCCCGAGCTGACCCGCCGGGAAAATCGCGAGGCTGAGCGCGCCATCCGACTCCTCGGGCAGCTTCTCGGCCATGCGCTGTGCGACCTTCGTCCAGACATGGCTGGGCGGCGTGATCAGCCCCATGCGAAGCTCGCGCGCCTCGCTCGCGCTGGCCGTCGAGATAAGCGCCGTTGAGGCCAGAGCCGCGAGCAGAGTGCGGCGTGTGATGGTTAAAATCGACATGAAATTCCTCCCTCAATGTCGTCCTGATTACATGGCATCGGGCTGACGCATCGGATGGGCGTCAGCGAATTCTGGCAGCGCCTCGCAAGCGGCGTGAACGGCGCGGAGGCGCGGATAGGGGGTGGTGTCGAGGCCGAAGCGGTCCGCCGAAAACATCTGCGGCACGAGGCAGATCTCGGCGAGGCCGGGCGTGTCGCCGAAGACGAAATCGCCGCCGTGATCCTGCGCTGCCGCGATGGCTTCGCAGGCGGCGAGACCTTCGGCGATCCAGTGCTGACACCACGCATCTGCGCCTTTCTGATCAAGGCCGTATTCGGATTTGATGAAGTTCAGCACACGCAGATTTTGCAGCGGATGGATCTCGCAGGCGATGATCTGGGCGAAAGCGCGGACCTGCGCGCAGGCGGTCGCGCCGGCGGGCAGGAGCGGCGGGTCCGGGAAGGTCTCGTCGAGCCATTCGAGGATGGCCATGGACTGGGCCAGTTTCGTTTTGCCCGTATCGAGCACCGGCACGAGGCCTTGCGGGTTCATTTCCAGAAAATCCGGCGTCTTATGCGCGCCCTCCCGCAGCCCGACCGAGACAAACTCCGGCTCCAACCCCTTGAGGTTGAACGCAATCCGGCAGCGATAGGCCGAAGAGGAGCGAAAGTAGCCGTAAAAGCGCATTACTTGGGCGCTCCGACGGTGAGGGTGACCGGATCGAGACCGGTGATCTCGCCGCGCAATTCCGCACCGGGGCGGACCGAGCCAACACCCGCAGGTGTGCCGGTGTAGATAATGTCGCCGGGCGCGAGGTGATAGTAATGCGACAGGTCCGCGACGATCTCCGGGACCGACCAGATGAGGTCCGAGAGCTTGGCCTCCTGCCGCAGATCGCCATCGACGCGAAGCTCGATCGCCTGATCGCCGATCTTGCCAAAATCCGCCGCCTTGGTGATCGGCGCAATGACCGAGCTGCCCTCCACATCTTTCCCGAGATCCCAGGGACGGCCCTTTTCCCGCGCGACCAGTTGCAGGTCGCGGCGGGTCATGTCGAGCCCGGCGGCATAGCCGTAAACCGCCTCCATCGCCGCGCTCACCGAGAGGTTGAAGGCCGGGGCGCCAATGGCGATCACCAGTTCCATTTCATAGTGAAAATTGTCAGTGCCGGGCGGGTAGGGGTAGGTTTTGCCCGTCGGCAGGATCGTCAGCGCGGATTTGGTGAAGTAGAACGGCGCTTCGCGGTCCACCGCGACGCCCATTTCCGCCGCATGGGCCGCGTAATTGCGCCCGACGCAGAAAATGCGGTGCACGGGATAGGCGGCGTCCTCCCCGTTGACCGGGACGGTGGGCCATGCGGGGGAGGGGAAAAGGGTCTTACTCATTACTGTATGTCCTTGAGTCATAGTGAACAATGCGCGGGATCAAAGCGGCGGGCAGGTCGCGCAGACGGCCCCCGGCGTCGAGATCGAGCGCGGCGCGCCATAAAGTTTCAGCGCGGCGTTGCGGCGTGTCTCTAGCGGTCAGGGTGCGGCCGTTCAGCGTCACACGGCATTGCCAATCTGCATCGCTCAGATCGCGCCAGACGACATTAAGGTGAATATCGGCATGCACGGCGAGATGGCGCAGCGCCCGCTCGGGCAGGGTTTCGGCGAGATCGAGGGCGGCGGGCCCGGTTGCCGCGCGCTCGCTCTTTTGGCCGGTGGCGTCCTCCAAGGCTTGCGCAAGTTCGCGGGCGTTGAGCGCGGTCGCCGCGATGATCCGTCGGCGCGACCAGCCAGGCCGGGCGGAGGGCTCCCATAGAGCATCTACTTCAAGATCGTTCAGTAAGCGCTTGAAATAGGCAGCGCCGCGCCGCGCGAGGTCGAGCGCTTCCGCCGGGGCCGACGCCGCATCATAGCGCGCGCCGCCGCCTTGCCGCGCCCGCAGCGCGTCGCGGGCCGCTGTCAGTGTCGCACTCACTTCTGCGTCTCCGGCTCGACGAAACTGCGCTGGAAATTCAGCCGCTCGATGATGGGCGCGTCGGAGAAGCGGAAGAGGTCGAAACCCGTTTCCGCCTGAAACGACCATGCGGTCCAGGACGGGATCACGAAGATATCGCCTGTCTCCAGCTTGGTCGTTTCGCCATTCAGCACGACCGCGCCGCGCCCTTCGAAGACCTGAAAAACAGATGCGCCGACCTCGCGCCGCGTGACGGTCTCCACACCGTCGCGCAAGCGGTGGAATTCGGCGCGGATGGTGGACATCACATCGCCGCCGGTGGTCGGGTTCACATAGCGAATGGCGGCGTGGCCTTGGGCGACGGTGGCGGGATGGCCCTCCTCCTCAAGCAGCAATTGCTCGTTCAGGGCGCGATCCGTGAATTCCCAGCGATAGGCGCCGATGGGGCTGGAGACGGTGTTTTGCAATTGTGAGAGCGGGCGCAGGCCGGGATGGCACCAGAGCCGCTCGCCGCGGGAGAATTGCGGGGTGGCATAGTCGGTCACGCGGTCTGCGCCGAACTCGAAGAACCCCACATCATTCTGAAAACTAAACGGAATATCGAGACCGTCGAGCCACGCCATGGGCTGGTCGGTGTCGTTGTGATGGCCGTGGAAACACCAGCCGGGGGTCAGCAGTAGATCGCCGCGGCTCATCCGTACCGGATCGCCATTGACCACGGTCCAGACCCCTTCACCCTCCACCACAAAGCGGAACGCATTTTGAGAGTGTCGATGCTCCGGCGCGGTTTCGCGCGGGCCAAGATACTGGATGGCGCACCAGAGCGTCGGCGAAATATAGGTCGCGCCGCCGAGGCCGGGATTGGCGAGGCCAAGCGCGCGCCGCTCGCCGCCGCGCCCGACGGGCACGAGATCGCCAGCCTGCTTCGCCAGCGGATAGAGATCGGACCATTTCCAGATATGGGGGAGAGCCTGCGGGCGCGGATGGCGCGGCATCAGATCGCCAAGCTGCGTCCAGAGCGGGTTCACGTGATTCGCGGCGAAGCCTTCATAGAGCCGCCGCAGTTCCGGCGTGTCCTCTGGCTGCATGGCATTCTCCATGGCGGCGCTCCCTCCAAGCTACTCCCTGCTTATATAATGTGCATACTTATCATAAGTATGCTTGTAAATACACTTGTTGCCTTCCGGTTAACAAACCTTAGGATCACGCAATGACTCAGATTTATGACCTTCCTGGGCACCTCATCCGGCGCCTGCATCAGATTTCTGTCGCCGTCTTCGCGGCGGAGACGCGGGCGGCGGGTTATGACCTGACCCCTGTGCAATATGGCGCGCTCTCGACCTTGCGCGATCATCCGGGCATTGATCAGGCCACGCTGGCCGGGCTGATTGCCCATGACCGGGTAACGATTGGCGGGGTGATTTCACGGCTGGAAAGCCGGGGCTATGTGGAGCGCAAGGTGCGGGATGACGACCGCCGCGCGCGTGCGCTGACCCTGACGGAGAAGGGCGGCGAGCTGCTGGACACGATCCGGCCCGCGGTCCTCTCCACGCAGGATCAGATCATGGCGGCGCTCAGCGAGGAAGATCAGAAAGAGTTCATGCGTCTGATGCGCATCCTCACCGAGACCGGCAACCAGTTCAGCCGTGCGCCGCTCGAAAAAGCGCAGGCGAAGCCGGGCAAAACCTAGGCGTAACGCAGCGCGGAGAGGGCCATGGCGAGGAGCCAGGCCAGCACGGTCGCGGCGATGGTGTAGCGCCCATTCCAGCGAAACCCGACGACCGTGGGCGGCTGCCCGATAGGCCGGGCGGCGAGGCGCACCGAGGCGGAGAGCGGCGAGATCCCGGCAGCGATGGACCAGGAATACAGCGCCGTCAGCGCGATATCGAGGGTTTGCAGCCCGTGTCCGGGAAGCTGCGCGGCGGTGCCGACGAAGAGCGTGACCGAGACGATGGGGTTCAGCCCGAGGATCGAGGTCAGCACGATAAAGAGATAGCCGAAAAAGAGCAGCCAGCCGGAACCGAAACCGAGGCTTTCAATGGCGGCGCCGAGGCTTTCGCCGTCGATGAGCGGCACCAGCATCATGCCAAGCGCGCCCGAGGCGGCGAAGATGGTGATTTCCGAGCGCATATCCGACAGGCGCGGCAGGCTGGTGCGGGTGAACTGGCGGGCGCCTGCGGGCAGCAACCAGTCGCGCCGCTCGCTGCGCTGCTGGAGACCATGCCAGAGGATCGCGAGGGCGGGCGCGAGCAGGAGGATGGCGCTGATCATGCTGATCTCCAGCCATGTGCCGAGCAGCCCGCCGAGGATCGGCAGCATCGCGACGAGACCGACCAGTTTGAGCAAGACACCGGGATCGCGGGTTTTCTTGACACTGGCGGGTCTTGCGGGGCGGGGGAAGCTCAGCCGGTCGACGCTCCAGCCGAGGAGCAAGAGGCAGGCCGCCAGCACCGCGCCGAAGGGCAGGATGCCGAGCCATGTGAGGGTGGGCAGGCCCGCCATCACTAGCGGCATGGCGATGGAGGTGGGCGACCAGAGCGGGACCGAGACCACGCCGCGCAAGGAGGCCAGCGTCATGCGCTCCATGCGGATCATCGCGACCTTGTCGCCGGAGACGGCGCGCGCGTTCTCGACGCCGCGGGCGATCAGGCTGCCAAGGAGGCCAACCGCGCCGAGGCTCAGCAGCACACCAAGAAGCGCGCCGCCGCCGGTCAGCACGGAATAGCGGCGACCGGGCGGCTGGTTGAGCAGCATGGCGCTGCAACGCAGGATGAAGGGGGAGCTTCCGGCCACGTCCTGCAAGAGCCCCAGCGAGAGGACGAAGAAACCGAGATAAAGGCCGCGGTCCAGCGCGCTGTGCAGATCGGCCATGGTGATCAGGCCGAGCGCGGGCAGGGCGATGGCGAGGACCAGCACGACGCTCACCATCAGCCGCGCGCTCCCGACCAGCCGCCGCCATTCGAGCGCGATAAAGCCGAGAAGCGCAGCGCTGCCGGGGAGCCAGGCTTGCGAGTCCTCGGTCAGGATGATCACGGCGGCGCTGACGCCGACGATGACCAGCGCGGCGATGGCCGCCCAATGACGCAGGCCGGGTTTGGCGGGCAAGGCGCTGGCCGGGGTGCTGGGTGTCTCTTGGCTTGGCGAGTGGCAACAGCCCATGAAAACCTCACTTGATCAAATCGAGTGGCGCGCCGCCCCGAGACGCACCTGAAAAACGCAGGAAAGCGCCCCGTTGGGGGAGCCGTGGGACGCTGTCGCCGCGAGGATGCGGCGCGCGTCTTGGGGTGTTCTGTCGGTGCATTGGGGCGCTCCGAGAAAGGGGGATGCGGGCAGGTTTTCCGCCCGCATCGCAAGATGTTACAGCTTGTCGTTCAACTCCGGCACGGCCTCGAAAAGATCCGCGACGAGGCCGTAATCCGCGATCTGAAAGATTGGCGCGTCCTCATCCTTGTTGATGGCGACGATGACTTTACTGTCCTTCATCCCGGCGAGGTGCTGGATCGCGCCGGAAATGCCGATGGCCATGTAAAGCTCCGGGGCGACGATCTTGCCGGTCTGGCCGACCTGCCAGTCATTCGGGGCAAAGCCGCTATCGACCGCCGCGCGCGAGGCACCAACCGCCGCACCGAGCTTGTCCGCCAGCTTTTCGATCAGCGCGAAGTTCTCTTCAGAGCCGACACCGCGCCCGCCCGAAACCACACGGCCCGCGGAGGTCAGTTCGGGACGATCACTCTCGGCCACCTCATCGGCGACCCAGCCCGACAGCGCCGGATCTTCCGCCGCCGCCTGATCTTCGACCGGCGCGCTGCCGCCATCGCCCGCGGCATCGAAACTCGCCGTGCGGATGGTCAGCACCTTTTTCGGATCCTTCGATTTCACCGTCTGAATCGCGTTGCCTGCATAGACGGGACGCTTGAAGCTGTCTCCATCCACCACTTCGGACACGTCCGAGATGATCATCACATCGAGAAGCGCGGCGACGCGCGGCATGATGTTTTTCGCATCGGTGGTGGCGGGCGCGGCGATATGGTCGAACCCATCCGCGAGGCTCACGATGAGCGCTGCCGTCGGCTCGGCAAGGCGGTGGCCGTAACGGTCATCCTCGGCGACGAGCACCTTGGCGACGCCGTCAATCGTCGCGGCCTGCTCCCCGGCGGCTTTGGCAGAGGCACCGGCGCAGAGCACCGTCACATCGCCCAAACCCTTGACCGCGCTCACGGCTTTCGCCGTTGCGTCCCGGTTCAACTCCCCATTGGTCACTTCAGCCAGCAAAAGAACAGCCATCACAGCACCCCGTTTTCTTTGAGTTTCGACACCAGCTCATCGACCGAGCTAACCTTGATCCCGGCGCTGCGCTCTGCGGGCTCCTCCGTGTGGGTGATCTCCAGACGCGGGCTCACATCAACGCCATAATCCGCTGCGGTTTTCTCCTCCATCGGCTTTTTCTTCGCCTTCATGATGTTAGGGAGCGACGCATAGCGCGGCTCGTTGAGACGCAGATCGGTGGTGACAATCGCGGGCAGCTTCACCTCGATGGTCTGCAATCCGCCATCCACCTCACGCGTGACCTTTGCCGCGTCGCCCTCGATCTCCACTTTGCTCGCAAAGGTCGCCTGACCCCAGCCGAGCAGCGCAGCGAGCATCTGGCCGGTCGCGTTCATGTCGTTGTCGATGGCCTGTTTGCCCGCCAGCACCAGCTTGGGCGCTTCGGCGTCAATCACGGCGTTGAGGATTTTCGCCACGGCGAGCGGCTCGATATCCTGATGCACATCATCCGCTGCGACCACGAGAATGGCGCGATCCGCACCCATGGCGAGCGCCGTGCGGAGCGTCTCCTGCGCCTGTTTGACGCCGATGGAGACCGCGACGACTTCCTCCGCGACACCCTTTTCCTTGAGCCGCACCGCTTCTTCCACGGCGATCTCATCGAACGGGTTCATGGACATTTTGACATTCGCCAGATCGATGCCGGAACCGTCCGACTTCACCTTGGCTTTGACGTTGTAATCAATCACCCTTTTGACGGGCACGAGAATTTTCATAATGCACTCCTTTTCTTAGTGGATCTGGATGGCGGCGGCGCGATTGAGCGCCGTGGCGATCTCTGTTTCAAGCTGGCCGACGATCTTGGCGAGCGGCGCCATTTCGGTGACCGCCCCAAGGCTTTGCCCGGCGGACAGCACCCCCCGGCTGACATCGCCGCTTTCATAGGCGCGGCGCCCGATCTGGCCGCTGATGAGGGGCATCAGCTCCGCCAGCCCCACATCGGGGCGCGCGGTCTCCAGCGCGTGAAGTTCGGCCATGGTCTCATTGGCGAGCGCGCGGACCGTGTTGCGGATGCTGTGCATCCCAAGGGCCGTGTCCGTTTCCTGCGCGTCGATCAGGCATTGTTTGTAATTGTCATGGGCCCAGATCTCGTCGGCGACGAGAAAGCGCGTGCCGATGACCGCGCCCGCGCCGCCCATGGCGAGGATCGCGGCAATCTGCGCGCCGGTGCCAACGCCGCCGCCGATGAGCCAGGGGATGGTCAGCCGCCGCTCCGCGAGGCCCGCATTGACGAAGCTGCCAATCATTTCGAGCCCCGGATGCCCGCCACATTCCGCGCCGACGATGCTGACCGCATCGACGCCGATCTCCTCGGCCTTTTGCGCATGGCGCAGGCTTGCGACCTTGTGCAGCACGGTGATCCCGGCCTCCCGCGCAATGGGCAGATAGGGGGCGGGGCTGCGGCCCGAGGTTTCGATGAACCGCACGCCCTCGTCGGCGACGAGGCGGAACACCTCTTCGGTCCGGTCGCCCTCAATGAGTTTCGGGATCATCGAGATGTTGACGCCGAAGGGGTTGCCCTCTGCCAAGTCGCGACAGCGGCGGATCTCGGCGCGAAGCTGGCCCGGCTCCGGGAAACTCGCGGCGGTGATGAAGCCGATGATGCCCGCCCGCGCGGCGGCGGCGACGTAATCGGCATTGGAGAGCCACATCAGCCCGCCCGCGACGATGGGAAGGCGTGTGCCGAAAAGCCGGGTGATATCCGTCTCGATCCGCATCATCTTACACACTCTCCCTGCCGGAAATGGCGTTGAAATCCGGCGCGCGCTTGGCCTTGAACGCGGCGATCCCCTCGACCACTTCCGTGCCACCAAGCGCCGTCGCCATGGCGCGTTTTTCGTTCTCAAGCTGGCCGATGAAGTCTTCCTCTCCTGCCTGATTGAGCAAAGAGAGGATGACGCTTTGTGCCGTGCGCGCACCGGTCGCAAGCTCAGCCGCGAGGGTCAGCGCCGCTGCACGCGCGCAGCCCGGTTCCGCCAGTCGGTTGACCACGCCCAGTTCCGCCAGACGTGATGCGGCGACCGGTTCGCCTAAAAGGCAGATCTCCGCCGCCATTTGCGGGGGCAGGGCGCGGGCGAGTGAGGCCGTCGCGCCGCCATCCGGCACGAGGCCGATTTTCACATAGGCCATAGTGAACCGCGCATTTTCTGCCGCGACCAGCAGATCGGCGGCAAAGGCCAGTGACGCGCCCGCGCCTGCCGCGCCGCCCTCAATCGCCGCAATGACGGGTTTGGGGGAGCGGCGCACGGCGCGGATCATGCTGTGGAGCGCTTCGATCTTCTCCGCGCGCTCCGCCTCCGGCAGCGAGGCCCGTTCCGCAAGGGCATCGAGATCGCCGCCCGCGCAGAAAAACCCGCCCGCGCCTTCAATGACGATATTGGCAATCTCGGGATCGGTTGCGGCTTCTGTCATCGCGTCCATCAGCCCCTGATAAATCGCCGGACTCAGCGCGTTGCGCCGTTCGGGACGGTTCAGCGTGAGCAGCACTGTCGGCCCGTGGCGGGCGACGAGAAGATCGGTCTCGCTCATTTTTTGCCTATAATCTTGAAGCTGGTATGGCCGGTCGCCAGAAGCCGCCCGGCATCGTCTTTCAGTTCCGCTTCGGCGAATTTCACGCTGCGGCCCCCGCCAACGACGCGGCCCGTGGCGACGACGCGGCCCTCCGAGACCCCGGAGAGGAAATTCACCGACAGCGTCATGGTGACGAGCGCCGCGTCGATATCACCGATCTCGTTGCGAATGGCGATGCCGCAAGCGTTGTCGAGCAGCATGGAGACGAAGCCCCCATGCAAGAGCCCGACACGGTTGAGATGCTGCGGGCCGACCTCAAGGGAACAGGCGCCGCCGCGCCCCTCGGTGAGGGACGAGCGGTAGCCCACGAGATCACAGGCGCCCGAAAAATCAATCGGAAGCCGATCATCCGGCGCGGTCGTCTCTGCGTGCGGCGCCCGGTCCATCACGCCACCTCTTGCGCTGGCGCGCCTTCATGCAGCGTGAGGATGCGCATGATGTGGTCGTTCTGATCGCCGAGCTGGTGGTCGATCATGACAAGGCGCTTGGCGTAATGCGCGCCGGGATATTCCCATGTCATGCCGATCCCGCCGTGAAGCTGAATGGCTTCTTCGGAGATGTGGCGACCGGCGCGGCCAATGAGGTTTTTCGCCATCGACACCGTGCGCGCCTGTGTGTCGCTGCCATAGCCTGCAACAGCGGCGATGGTGATCGAGCGCGCCTGTTCCAGCTCCACCAGCATATCGACAACGCGGTGCTGGAGCGCCTGGAAGCTCGCGATCTCGCGGCCAAACTGCTTGCGCTGTTTCATGTAGTCGACGGTGAGGTCGATCAGATGAGACATTGCGCCCACGGCTTCGGCGCAAAGCGCGATACGGCCGAGATCCAGCGCGTCCTCAATGGCGTCCTGCGCATTGGTGGAAAGGCAGGTCGCGCTCAGATCGTCCAGCACAAGATCCGCGATCCCGCCGCCATCGACCATAGCGGCCTGAATGAGTTCGGGGCTTTTGCTGAGAAAGAGGCCTAGGCCCTCATCTGTGCGGGCGACGATCAGCAGATGCTCCGCACCCGGCGCGCCATAGATGGACGCTTTGTGGCCGCTGAGTTTCCACTGATCGCCATCCTTGCGGGCGGTGGCCTTGAGCTGGCTCAGATCGCTGGAAACGCCCGGCTCGTAGACAGCGAGCGCGCAGCGGGTCGTCCCGGCGACGATGCTTTCGACGAGATCCGCATCGCCAAATTCGGCGAGCAGGCGCAGGCCGAGAAGCGTGCCCAGCATAGGCTCGGCGCAGAGCGCGCGGCCGATTTCCTCGAACACGACCGCCACATCTTCGGCAGTGCCGCCGAAACCGCCCTGATCCTCGCTGATGAAGGAGCCGATCACGCCCAATTCGGCAAGGCTCGCCCATGTGTCCGGCGCGTGATAGGGCGCGGTATAGGCTTTGGCGTTGCGGGTTTCGATGTCATATTGATCTGCCAGAAACCGCCGCAGCGAGTCCGACAGCATCTGATGGTCTTCGGAAAGTTGGAAATTCATGGCGCTTATCCCCGGAACAGATCTTTGGCAACGATGTTGCGCTGGATTTCGTTGGAGCCGCCGAAGATCGACAGCTTGCGGTGGTTGAAATAAACCGGCGCGGCGCGCGCGGAGTCGGGCGGGATGGTCAGCTCGTTTTCCGAGAGATCATCTGCCACCGGCGCGGCCGCAGAGCCGAGCGCGGACCGGTAGAGATCCTGCAAACCCTGACGGATCTGCGTGCCCTTGAGCTTCAGGAGCGAGCTTTCGACACCGCCCGCGGCGCCGTCCTGCGTCTTGGCGAGCATCCGCAGATTGGTGATCCGCAGCGCTTCGAGATCCGCCTCCAGCTCCGCCGCGCGGGCGGCATAGAGCGGATGCTGGGCAATCGGGCGACCGTCCCGCTCGACCTTGCTGGCAAGCTGGTGGAACCGCTCTAGATCCTTGGTCGAGAAGCCAATACCCGCAATATTTGTCCGCTCATGGGTGAGCAGATATTTCGCGATGGTCCAGCCCTCGTTCTCCTCGCCAACGAGATTGGCGACGGGCACACGGGCGTCGGTGAAGAACACCTCGTTGACCTCATGTCCGCCGTCGATCAGCCGAATGGGGCGCATCTCCACGCCCGGCGTGTCGAGATCGACGAGCAGGAAGCTGATGCCCGATTGCGGCTTCACTTCATTGTCGGTCCGCACGAGACAGAAGATCTTGTTGGCGTGCTGGCCGAGCGTGGTCCAGGTTTTCTGGCCGTTGACGATGTAATGATCGCCATCGCGCACGGCGCGGGTCTTGAGGCTGGCGAGGTCCGAGCCTGCGCCCGGCTCCGAATAACCCTGACACCACCAGTCGGTGCCGTCGATAATGCGCGGCAGGATCTCGGCCTTTTGCTCCTCGCTGCCGAATTTGATCAGCACCGGGCCGAGCATGTTGAGCCCGAAGGGGGGCATCCGCGGCGCGTTCTGCAGCGCGCATTCTTCGGAGAAGATATGCCGCTCCACCGCCGTCCAGCCGGTGCCGCCATGCTCTTTCGGCCATGTCGTCGCGACCCAGCCCTTTTCGTTAAGGATCGCCTGCCAGCGCAGGATCTGCTCCTTTTCCAGCTCCTTGCCGTAAGCCACGGCTTCGGCGATATCTTGGGGAAGTTTCGCCTTGAGGAAGCTGCGCACCTCGTCACGGAAAGCGCGTTCCTGATCGGTAAAATCGAGATCCATAAGAGTTACTCCTTGTTGAGATCGGCAAAGCTGCGGCCGGACTGCGCGAGGTCGCGCAGCAGGGGCGGCACCTGCCAGTAATGGGGGTCTTCCTCGGCATAGCGCTCGATGCGGGCGATCAGCTCCTTGGCGCCGATCCGGTCCGCATAGTTGAGCGGGCCGCCGAGATGGCGGGGAAAGCCGTAGCCGAAGAGGAACACCGCATCGACATCCACTGGACGTGTCGCGATGCCCTCTTCGACCACACGGGCGGCTTCGGAAATCATGGCGGTCATGTAACGGGCCACGATCTCGTCATCGCTAAAGGAGCGGGAGGACACCCCTTCTGCCGCGCGCTCGGCCTCGACGATCGCCTCAACGTCAGGGTTAGGCGTTCGCGATGTGTTGTCGTCGTAAAGGTAGTAGCCGCGCCCGGTCTTGCGCCCGAACCAGCCTTGCTCGCAAATCCGGTCGGCGATGGCGACATAGCGCTCCTCGGCGGGCCGGGTCGGGGCCTTGCGTTTGCGGGTGGCCCAGCCAATGTCGAGACCGGCGAGATCGCCAACGGCGAAGGGCCCCATGGCAAAGCCGAAATCCTCCAGTGCCTTGTCGATTTGCGCGAAAGACGCGCCATCGGCCAGCATGTAATCCGCCGCCTTGCGGTAATGGGCGAGGATCCGGTTGCCGATGAACCCGTCGCACACGCCGGAGCGCACGGCGACTTTCTTCATCCGCCCCGCCATGGCGAAGGCGGTGGCGACCACATCAGGCGCGGTCTCATCGGCCACGACGACTTCGAGGAGCCGCATGATATGGGCGGGCGAGAAGAAGTGGAGGCCGATCACATCCTGCGGGCGCGAGGTGGCCGCCGCAATCTCGTTCACATCGAGATAAGAGGTGTTCGTGCCCAGAACCGCGCCGGGTTTGCAGATGCGGTCAAGCTCGCTAAAGATCTGCGTTTTGACCTTCATATCCTCGAACACCGCTTCGATCACCACGTCCACATCGCTGAGATGGTCGAGCCCGGTGACGGTGTTCAGCGTTGCAAGGGTTGCATCACGCTTCTCCGCGCTCATCTTGCCGCGCTTCACCGCGCCATCGAGGTTTTTGGTGATGCGGCCCGCGGCGCGCTCGGCGGCCTCGTCGCTCATCTCGACCAGCGTGACCGGGATGCCCGATTGCAGGAGCGCGGTTGCGATGCCGACGCCCATGGTGCCGCCGCCAATCACGCCCGCGCTGTTGATCGGGCGCGGCTCGGCGTCGCTTTCGGGGATGCGTTTCACCGCACGTTCGGCCTGGAAAGCATGGATGAGACCTTGACGGTCTGGGCTTTCCATCAGCTCAAGGAAAAGCGCGCGCTCCGCCTTCAGCCCTTCGGAAATCGGCAGGCTGGCCGAGGCAATCGCGTCAACGCATTTGAGCGGCGCGGCGAGGGCAGGGCGTTTTTTCGCCAGCTTCTCTTTGGCCGCGTTCAGCGCCTTCGCATCCGGTTCGATCCTGATCTCACCGGTGCGGCGGGTCTTGAGCGCGCCGGAGAGGACATCTGCCGCCGCCTGAAGCGCGGCCTCGCGCGGGGTTTCTTCGCCGATCAGGTCGACGATGCCCAGATCATGCGCTTCCTCAATCGGCACATGGCGGCCCGAGGTGATGATCTCGATGGCATTCTCCAGAGGGATCAGACGCGGAAGGCGCTGCGTGCCGCCTGCGCCCGGCAGAAGGCCGAGCGAGACTTCCGGCAACCCGACCCGCGCACCGGGCAGGCCGATGCGGGCATGGGCCGAGAGCGCCAGTTCCAGCCCGCCGCCCACGGCGACACCGTGGATGACGACAACGACCGGCTTGTCGCTGCCTTCGATCACGTCGAACACATCGGGCAGACGCGGCGGTTGCGGGGTCTTGCCGAACTCGCGGATATCCGCGCCGCCGGAGAGGATTTTGCCCTCTCCATAGATGGCAATGACCTTGACCGCCTCGTCGCCATTCAGCGCTGTGATCGCGTCGAGCAGGCTTTGCCGCATCGCTGCGCCAAGGGCGTTGACCGGCGGGCTGTCGAGAATGATGAGGCCGGTCTGGCCCTCGGTCTCGATCCGCAGCGGGGTGTTTTCCATGACATTCATAATCTTGGTCTCCCTCAGTCCAGACGTTCGATAACCATGGCGATGCCTTGGCCGACACCGACACACATCGACAGGCACGCATAGCGGCCACCGGTGCGCTCAAGCTGACGCATCGCGGTCAGGATGATCCGTGCGCCCGATGCGCCGAGCGGGTGGCCGACCGCAATCGCGCCGCCATTGGGGTTGAGACGGCTGTCCGCCGGGTCGAGCTCAAGCTGTTTGCAGCAGGCCAGCACCTGGCTGGCAAAGGCTTCGTTGATCTCGATGAGGTCCATATCCTTGAGGGTCAGACCCGCGCGCTCCAACGCTTTTGGAACCGCGAAGCCCGGCCCGATGCCCATGATGCGCGGCGGAACCCCGGCAATGGACCCCGAGACGATCCGCGCGCGCGGCTTCGGCCCGAGATTTTTGGCCCCGATGAGCAGCGCGCCTGCGCCGTCATTGACGCCCGATGCGTTCGCTGCCGTCACGACGCCGCCTTCGAAGAGGGGCTTGAGGGAGGCCATTTTCTCCAACGTGGTTTCCGGGCGCGGATGCTCGTCCGTGTCCACAACCGTGACCTGACCCTTGCGGCCCGCAATCTCGATCGGGTGGATTTCATCCTTGAAGAACCCATCCTTACGCGCCGCTTCAAACCGCTGCTGGCTTTCGAAGGCGTAGGCATCGCAAGCCTCGCGGGTGATCTCGTAATCCGCCGCCAGATTATCCGCGGTTTGCGGCATGGAGTAGTCGCCGAATTCCTTGGCCACGGTCATGTTGGGGAAGCGCGTGCCGATGGTGGAGTCGTAGATCTTCGGCTGGCGGTCCCAAGCACTCGGGGATTTGGCGACCACGAAGGGCGCGCGGGTCATGCTTTCGGTGCCGCCTGCGAGGTAGAGATCGGCCTCACCCACGGTGATGGAGCGGGACGCGTCCAGCGCCGCGGCCATGCCCGAGCCGCAAAGACGGTTCACGGTCAGGCCGCCTGCATCGGTGGTCACGCCGCTCAGAAGGCCGATGAAGCGGGCCACGTTGCGGCTGTCCTCACCCGACTGGCAGACATTGCCCATGATGACATCTTCGATGCGCTCGACCGGCAACTCGGAGCGGGCGACCAGCGCCTTGACCACCTGTGCGGCCAGATCATCCGGGCGGATCCCCGAAAGCGCACCGGCATGGCGACCGAACGGGCTGCGCAGACCATCATAGATATATCCTTCAAGCATCAGTTTTTTCCTTATGTTGGGTGCGAGTGGACAGAGCCGGCTCGCGGGGATGAGTGTTCTTTTGGTGGGCCGCCGGGTGCGTGTTCCGGCGACACAGTGGGTGGGTTAACGGGCCGCTTCGGGCAGGGTCCGCCCCCGTTGCCGCGCGATCAGGATCGGCGGAAGGGCGAGGGCGAGACCGAGCAGGGCCGTGGTGCCGAAGCCAACCCCGGCGAAGGGCATGGCGGGCATGGCGAAGAAGAAACCGCCGAAAGTCAGCATCGCGCGCAGCGGCATTTCATAGCGTCCCTGAAGCGTGCCGATGAAGGTCACATAGCCTTGCAGCCCCATGCAGATCATCGCGACCCCGGCAAAGGCGCAGCTCACGGCGAGGGCGACTTCGAAGGCTGGTGCATGACCGATCAGCGACGGGTTCAGCACGAAGAGGAACGGCACCAGATAGATGATACTGCCAAGCCGCATCGCCTCGAAGCCGGCTTTCATCGGGCTGGTTTCCGCAATGGTTGCCGCGGCATAGGCGCCAAGGGCCACCGGCGGGGTGATATAGCTCACCATGCCCCAGTAGAGGATGAAGAGATGGACCGCGAGTTGGTTCAGCCCGCCCGCTTCGAGCGCCGGTGCCAGCACGATGGCGAGGAAGATGTAGCAGGCCGTTGCGGTCATCCCCATGCCGAAGACAAAGGCCGTCAGCGCGCCCATGACGAGCAGGATGAACACATTGTCGCCCGCGATAAAGAGCAGTTCGTTGACGAGGGTGCCCGCAAGGCCGGTGGCCGAGAAGGAGCCGACGATCAGACCGACGCCGAGGATCACAGCGGTCAGTTCCGCCAGGCTGGAGCCGATCCCGAGCAGGATGTCGCAGAATTTGCGAAACCCGATGCGGTGTGCCGGCGAGATCTGGTTGATGACGAGCAGGAGCGCGACCGAGTAGAAGGGGGCGGCGGTCTCTTTGCGCAGGCCGACCATCATGAAGATCAGCAGAGCAAAGACGAGGACATAGGGCCAGCCGGAGCGCAGTGTGTCGCGCAGGCGCGGGACTTCACTGCGTTCCAGGCCGCGCAGGCCGCGGCGGGCTGCATAGGCGTCGATCTGGGCAAAGAGCGCGAAGTAGAAGAGCGCCGACGGGATGATCGCGGCCAGCACGACCTCGGTGTAAGGAATGGCTAGGAACGACGCCATGATGAAGGCGGTGGCGCCCATCACAGGGGGCATCAGGACGCCGCCGGTCGAGGCGCAGGCTTCCGTTGCTGCCGCCGTTTTGGCGGAGAAGCCGGTGCGTTTCATTGCGGGGATGGAGACGGAGCCGGTGGTCAGCACGTTGGAAATCACGCTGCCCGACATGGAGCCCATGAAGCCGCTGCCGAAGATCGAGACCTTGGCCGCGCCGCCGCGATAGCCGCCGACGAGACCGAGCGCGAGATCATTGAAGAACGCGCCGCCGCCCGTATGTTGCAGGGCCGAGCCGAAGATGATGAAGCCGATCACCACGCCGCCGAAGGCTTTCATCGGGATGCCAAAGATGCTTTCCGAGGAATAGACGTGATAGGAGAATGTGTCGCTCAGCGAGCTTTGGAAGCCCGAGAAGGGCGACGGGACATAGCCCGCGAAACTCGGATAGAAGGCGACGATGGTGACGATGATCGCCAGCACGAGACCGCCCGCGCGGCGGGTCGCCTCCAGAACCAAAGCGGCGAAGACGAAGGCCACCCATTTGGCGCTTTGCGGCGCGGCGAATTCCCAGCCTTCATTGAGGTTGTTCATCGCGTTGATGGCGATATAGGCACCCGCCGCGAGGGATAGGGCGGCGAGGAGCCAATCGAAAATCGAGATCTTGCCGAAGCGCTGGCCCTTAATGTCGAAAAGCAGGAACGTCGCGGCGAGAAACAGGGTCGCGAGGATATTGAGGTAACGCCCATCCATCAGCACGATCCCGAAGGCGCGGATGTTGAAGAGCTGATTGATGACCAGCAGCAAGGCCGCCACGGTCAGTCCCATCAGGGCCAGAATGCGCGGGGTAAACTGAAGTTCCTCCGGCAGGCTTTCGGGATCTTTAAGTGCAGTTTCAGCAGATTGCATCTTGGCCTCCAATCCAAGGACACAGCGTCTCAAAGCCGTGGCGGGCGGCAGTTTTCTGCCATTCATCCCGCCATGCGGTAGGGTCAGGGGGTGCCGGGGCGGCGGCCCCGGCAGGGGCGCGTGGTTTAAAAAACCACCTGAAGCCCGGCATCGGCGAGCGCCTTGCGGCGGGTCTCACCCCATGCGGCTTCCCAATCCTCGGGGTCTTCCTCAACCAGTTGATCCCAAGCGGTTTTCAGAACCTCTTGGCGGCGGATCAACTCGTCATTATGGGCCTGCGCTTCCTCGCTCCAGACGCCGATTTCCTCGAAATAGCGGATGGCACCGTCGTGATAGGGGGCAACCCAAGTGAAGTCCTGATTGTCGATGTTCCAGCCGCTGATGCCCGGCGCCTTGCCGTCATAGTTCGGGAACAGCTCCACCATCGCCTTGGTCATGTTGTAGACGAGATCCGCATCCGTATCCGCCATGGCGGTGAGAACGGGATAGGCATAAGTCGCGCCGTCATAACCGTCCGTGCCGTCGATATTCGCGCCCACGGTCACATGCGTGAGGGCAAAGAACGGGGCCACATCGGTCATCCGCTTGAAGCCCTCTTCGTCATTGGGGTCGATCTCAACCCAGCCAAGACCGCGCGGGCCAGCCGCCGCTTCATAGGCCGGACCCGCATTGGTCGAGGTAAACACCCCGTCCACCTGACCCTCGATGAGGCCGGTCCAGGACGCGCCATAGCCGCCGAATTCGACGATTTCCACATCATCCCAAGTCAGGCCCGCATGAGCGAGATAGGCTTCGATATTGAGGTTAAGGCCCGGCGCGCCCGTCACATAGGCCATGCGCTTGCCCTTCATGTCGGCGGGCGTCTTGATGCCTGCGTCCCCGGCCACAGCGACCGCAAGACCGATCTCGCCGCCAGCATTGGCCAGCACGACGCGGACCGGCTGCGGCCCCCAGTTCTTGGCCGCAAATTCAAACGCGCCTTCCTGCGCCATGAAGCTGCCCCCGACACCGGTGGCCGAAAACTCGACCCGGCGCTGGCGCAGCGGCTCGGTGCGCGAAATGTCGTTTTTGCCGGGCAGAACGCGCAGGCTCGTGCCCGCGGCCTTCTGAAGCTCGCCGCCAATCGCGACGGCTTGGTTAAAGCCTGCCGAACCCGTGTCATAGGCCGTCCAGGACAGTTGGCGGGGCAGCTCGATATCTTGAGCCAAAGCTGGAATCGCAAAGGCGCTCGCGAAAAGCGCTGCGCGCAGCAGGGTGGTTGTCTTGGTCATTTTTCCTCCTCCATCGGACATTTTGCTGTCTGCATTATTCGCTATGCAATCATTTTGTCCGCATAGCGAAAAAATAGCACAATTGGACCTAGGGTCAAGTTTTTTGACACTGGCCTTCGGTTTCGGTGGCGTGACGCGAAAAGAAACGTCACGATTTCTTGGTAAACTCCTATTTTATTGGGGAAATATTTGGGCCGCGCGTTCTGTGTGTCGATCGCTTTGACACCGATTGCGCGGAATACCGCTTGGCCAGCATATAAAAAACTGCCATTAATTATCGCTATGCAGACGCGAAGAACGCTTTGCGAAACCGATTCGTCTGCGCTGTGGGCGAAGCCGGGACAAAAGGCATTTCTCTTTCCAAACGCGTTTGGATAAGACATGGCTTTATATTTCGATTTGGATATAACAAAACGATGAAAGACCAGAAGAACGACGCCAGTGAGCCCGAAGAGGGCGACCGCCAATTTGTCACAGCGCTTGCGCGCGGTTTGGATATTCTGTCCTGCTTCAAGCGCGATGACCGGTTTCTGTCCAATCAGGAAATCTCGAACCGCACCGGGCTGGCGCGTCCCACGGTCTCGCGTCTCACCTATACATTGATGAAAACCGGCTGTTTGCTGCGCAACGGAGAGAGCGGCGAATACCGCCTCGGCCCGCAGGTATTGCAGCTCGGATTCAGCGCCCTGGCCGCGACCAGCATCAGCGAGCGCGTGGCCGATCACATGAATGATTTGTGCAGCGGGCCGAACCCTTATGTCACCGTCGCGCTGGCCGAGCGCAGTGGAACACGGGCCGTTTATATCGGTGTGCGCCGCTCGCGTCAGGCCGTCAGCATTTCGATTGATATCGGTGCGCGCCTGCCGCTGTTCTATTCCGGCATCGGCCGCGCGATCCTTGCGGGGCTCGGCAAGGACGAGCAGCAAATGGTGCTGAAAAAGGCGATTGAAGAGTTCCCCGGCCAGCGCGACCGGTTGGAAGACAGCCTCGAAAAAGCCATCACGGATTATGACAAATACGGCTACTGCACCAGTTTTGGCGCGTGGAAGCCGGAGATCAACGCCATCGCCGCGCCGGTGCGCTCGCTCGATGGGACCTCGATTTATGGGGTGAATGTCGGCGCGCCGTCTTTCCTCATCTCGCCCGACGAGTTGCATGAGCAATATGGGGAGCGGCTGCGCAGGGCGACGGCCCATCTGGGCGCGCCCTGAGGGGGAGCCGCAGGCGGCGAACGGCCTGCGGCGAAGGGTTATGCGAGCGGCGCGTGTCACACCGGCGGCAGGATGGTCGCTTCCGTGACCGCCTGCACATCGTCAAGGGAATTGCCTGCCGCAAGCTCCACAAGGCGGAAGCCCTCGGGCGTCACATCCAGCACCGCGAGATCGGTGTAAACACGGCTGACCACGCCGAGGCCCGTCAGCGGATAAGTGCAGCGTTTCAGGATCTTAGGGCTGCCATCCTTGTTCACATGGCTCATCATCACGAAGATCTGCGGGACACCCACAACGAGATCCATCGCCCCGCCAACGGCCGGGGGAAATTTCTCGTCCAGCGTCGCCCAGTTGGCGAGGTCGCCATTTTCCGCGACCTGATAGGCCCCGAGCACGGCGATATCGATATGCCCGCCGCGCATGATCGCGAAACTGTCCGCATGTTCGAAAAAGGCTGCCCCCGGAACGGTGGTGATGAGCCGCTTGCTGGCGTCGATCATCTCGGGGTCCTCTTCGCCCTCCTTCGGAGTTGGGCCGACGCCGATGATGCCGTTTTCTGAGTGGTAAAGCACCTCGCGATCATCGGGCACATAAGAGGACACATGGGTCGGTTTGCCGATCCCGAGATTGACATAAGCGCCGTCGGGAATGTCTTGCGCGAGGCGGGCGGCGACTTGGGTGTCACTAAGCGATGTCAGGGTCATGGGCGAACTCCATATTCGACGACGTTGCGGACAAAAATGCCAGGGGTGACAACCGCTTCGGGGTCAATCGGCTCATCGAGCAGATGACGCACCTCGGCGATGGAATGGGCGGCGGCGCTGGCCATGATGGGGTTAAAATTCCGCGCCGTGCCGTGGTAATTGAGATTGCCCCAGCGATCGCCGCGCTCGCCGCGCACAAGGGCGAAATCGGCGGTGAGGGGCAGCTCGAACACATAGCCCTTGCCGTCGATGACGCGGGTTTCCTTGCCCTCGGCCAGCCTCGTGCCAAAGCCCGTGGGGGTCAGGAACCCGCCGAGTCCGGCCCCCGCAGCGCGGATCCGCTCGGCGAGCGTGCCTTGTGGGATAATCTCCAGCGCAATCTCCCCGGCGGCATAGGCTTTCTCGAACCAGACCGAGCCGCGCGAGCGCGGATAGGAGCAGACGAATTTTGCCACCAGCCCTTCGCGGAGCAGCTTGCCAAGCCCGGTGTCGCCCGCGCCAGCATTGTTCGAAATGATGGTCAGATTCTTCGGCCCCTTATCGATCAGCGCATCGATGAGACCGAAGGGCACGCCGGAATTGCCGAACCCCCCGATCATGATGGACGCACCGTCCGAGATGGGCGCCACCGCTTCGGCGAGGGAGCTGAGCCGCTTGTCCATGTGTCGTTTCCTCCAAACTGCGCGGTCCGTTGATCTGCCGCGTTCAAAGCGAGATATGCGCGTATCGGCGGGGCGCCGATGGCGGTCTTAAGATGTCGCGGGCGATGGCGCTGACGCCGCCCGCCCAGTCCAGATGTTGAGAAGCTTAAGGTGAAATCACCTTGCCGCAGAGGGACGCTCAAGGAATTGGTTAACGCCAGCGAAGCCCGCGCGACGCGGGGCCCTTCAACGGTCGTTTCCTCTCCAAGATCGCCAAAACCGCCGCTTCACCGTGCTTTCCAGCCGTCAAAACAAGCGCTCTCGCCGCATCTTCCCACAGCCGCTTTCGCGTGCGTGGAAGCAAACGATGCGGCTTTTCATTTATGCGGACATAATGTCCGCTATGCGAACCTTATTGCAATCAGATTAACGTTAAGTCAAGGAAAAAGACGCGGCGGGCCGATTGGCAGTCTTCTCGTTAAAAATGGTTAACGATGGAAAGCAGCGAACAGCGGCGCTTTCAGAAGGGTTGCGCGCGGAAACAGGAAATTTTGCTTAGGTTAATCAATGATTTGTTAACGGAAGAAAGAGGCGCACTCTCTCGCCGAGCGCGTTGCGATTTCCCTCTGCGCAACGCAAAAAAAATGCGGCGGACCCGAATGATCTCGCCGCGTTTTATTTTCTAGTCTTTTAAAAAGAGTCGCGGGACGGGGCCTTTTCGGCACCGCCCATAAGTAATTCTTTAACCGACAAGTCCCTTCAGGAGCGGCCAGAACCATGTTTCATCGGCGTGGAAGTAGCAACCGCTGGCGCAGCGCAGGCTCGCGGCGTCGTTGTCGATCAGGTCGATATGGCCGCCACCCGCGTAGCCGGGGATGCCGTGGAAGGCGATGATGCCTTGGCGGGCGCCGACGGCGGAGGCGACATTGGGGGCGCTCAGGATTTCGGGTTGGCCGAGCCAGGCATTGCTGGCCAGTTTCTCCGCAAGGCGGCTCATGCGCACTTCGACGCGGGCGCCTTTATGCGGGCCGTCGAGGACTTTATGCGAGCCGCTGGACAGCGTATGGCCGCTCTTGATCAGCGCGAGGCTCAGGCGGATGGCGCAGGTGTTGGCGTAATTCGTATCGCCCACATAGGCGTCCCAGCCGATGCTCTCGAAAAGGTCCTTTTGTGACACATAAGAGGGATGCGCCGGGTAAGAGGATGCGTAATTCGCCTTGAGTTTGGAATAATCAATCTGCGCGGTCATGTCGGGTCCTCATCCTGTTCGGTCGTTTGGGGGCAGGGGGCCAGGTTGTGAAGCGCGTTCAGCACGGCAGTATCCGCAGGGATTTCCGTGGCCGCGTCACCCAGCCCCTCAATATGGTCGAAAACACGTGCGGTCACTTCATGGGGCAGGATCAGAGTCCCGCCGCACCAGAACCCGGCACGTTCGGCTTGTCCGGCCAGCGCCGCAACATAGCCTTCGGCATAGGCAAGCGCTGCCTCGCCGTCTCGTGTGATGGCGCGATGGTCGAACGCATCGCCGCGCAGCGCATCGCGCAAAGCTGCCGCGGGGAACAGGGGACGGTCAGCGGCGGTTCCGATCTCATCCGCATGCAGCATAGGTGCAGCAAGAACGCCAGCGAGGGCGAGCGGAGCAAGGGCAGGAAAACGGCGCATCATACCTCCGAAATGGCGGGCCAGGCCGCGCGCTTCGGTCAAGAAGAGGGGCCAGCGAACGCGCCGCTGACCCCGAAGTTTGCAGAGCGATTAGCCAGCTTTGGTGGTCGCGAGATCGTAGGACGCGATCATCGGCGACTTCGGCTTGTGCTGGTCGTCATGCGGGATGTACTTCACTTCCATCTTGGTGAAGTTCAGGTGAATGGTCTCAACCGGACGGTCGCCCGAGGTATCCACCGAGTAGTTCGAGACCAGCGTGTTGGTCAGCTTGTACTCGATATAGGTGTCACCCGGATTGCCGGTGGTGACGAGGTGGATCACCGTGGTCTTGCCGGTGCGGCCGGTGCACGCTTCGGCGAAGAGCTTGGTCGAGGAGCTGTCGGACACTTTGGTGATGACAACTTCGCTCACGGTCGGCTCGGAAGCCTCACGGTTTGCAGTCGAACCCGCTGCGGTGTTCATGTTGCGAGCAACATTCCAGTGCAGGGTCTCAATGTCCATCCAGTTCTTGTGCGATTCATGGGTTGCGTCGCCAGGAATACCATCGAGCTGAAGATAAATCGGCATATTTTTCTCCGGAAAATGAAAAAGGTTAGGTTGTCAGATCACGAGGGGCGCTCCCCCGGGACCTAGCTTATTTGACGCCTCCTCGGGCCGACCGCCTCAACGGCAAAACCGGCTTCTTGGTTTGCGTCAATCTCGACCACCCGCGGCAAAGCGCCGCGAAGGACCGAATCCAGGAAAAAGTCCGCGAGTTTCGGCAGGATACTGCGCGAAAGCATGGACTCAATCGCCCGCGCGCCGGTGTCGCCCGCTTCTGCGGAATCGACAAGCGCGGCGCGCGCTGCATCTGTGACCTCAAGGCGGGCGTTGTAGCTCGCCGCGATGCGGTCTTCGATCTTGCCAAGTTGCAGATCGACAATCCCGGCCAGCACATCCTTGCTCAGGGGTAGGAAGGGCAGGAGGGATACACGGCCAAGGAAGGCGGGTTTGAACTGACCCAGGAGCTCGGGCTTGAGCACATTGACCAGCGCCGCGCCTTCCGGCATGGTTTCGGGGTCTTCGGCAAGGCTCGCCAGCGTATCCGTGCCGGTATTGGCCGTCATGAGAATCGTGGTGTTACGGAAATCAATATCCCGGCCCTCACCATCGCGCAGCGTGCCCTTGTCAAAGACCTGATAGAAAATGTCCTGAACGCCCGGATGTGCCTTGTCGATCTCGTCGAGCAGCAGCACACCGTAAGGGCGGCGGCGCACGGCTTCGGTCAGAACGCCGCCCTCGCCATAGCCGACATAACCCGGCGGGGAGCCCATGAGGAGCGAGACTTTATGCTCTTCCTTGAACTCGGACATATTAATGACGGTCAGCCCGGACGGGCCGCCGTAAAGCTCATCGGCCAGCGCCAGCGCGGTTTCGGTTTTCCCGACGCCCGAGGTGCCGACCATCATGAATACCCCTTGCGGGCGGCGCTCATCCTGAAGGCCCGCACGGGCAACGCGCATCGCTTCGGAGAGCGTATCGAGCGCGCGATCCTGACCCAGAACGCGGGATTTCAGGCGATCATTGAGGCTGGAGACCGCTTCGATCTGGCCGCGCAGCAAGCGGCCCGCGGGCACACCCGTCCAGCGCGCGACGACTTCGGCCACGGCGCCCGCGTCCACCACGCGGTGGACCAGCGGCTGTTCCCCGCCCGCCTTGGCGAGCTTTTTCTCGGCCGCGGCGAGGTCTTTCATCGCGCTTTCGCCGCCCTTTTGCTCAATCTCATCCGCTTCTTGCGCGAGCGACAGTTGCTCATTCAGCTTGTTCTGCGCCGCATCGGCTTCGCTTTCGGCGTTCACCAGATCGGATTTCAGCGAACGCAGGCGCTGCGGAAACCCTTGCTTGGCGGGCTCCAGCGCCAGCGCGTCGATCTCCGCCTGCAAAAACGCGGCTTCCCGGCGCGGCGCAGCGACCGCTTCCGGCGTCGTCTCCCGGCTCATCGCGACCGCCGAGGCCGCCGTGTCGAGCAGGCTCACCGCCTTGTCGGGCAATTGCCGCTCAGGGATATAGCGCGCCGACAGTTCCACCGCCGCGCGGATCGCGTCATCGCGGATCGGAATGCCGTGATGGCCCTGAAATTTCGGCGCGACCGTGCGGATCATGCGGATCGCGGTTTCGATATCCGGCTCGTTCACCTTCACCGTCTGAAAACGGCGGGTGAGTGCCGGGTCTTTTTCGAAGTATTTCTTGTATTCGGCCCAAGTCGTCGCGGCGATAGTTTTCAATTCACCACGCGCTAGTGCCGGTTTCAGAATATTGGCGGCATCGCCTTGGCCCGCTGTTCCTCCCGCACCGATCAGCGTATGCGCTTCGTCGATGAAGAGGATAATCGGCGTCGGCGAGGCTTTCACCTGATCGACCACGCCTTTGAGGCGGCGCTCAAACTCCCCCTTCACCCCGGCACCCGCTTGCAGCAAATTGAGGTCAAGAACCTGAATTTCCACATCCTTCAGGCGACCCGGCGCGCGGCCTTCGGCGATCATGATCGCGAAGGCTTCGACAATCGCGGTTTTCCCGACGCCCGCTTCGCCGACCAAAATCGGGTTGTTCTGACGGCGGCGCATCAGGATATCGACCATCTGGCGCAATTCCGCATCACGGCCAACCACTGCATCGAGACGGCCATCGCGGGCGTCTTGCGTGAGGTTGGTGGCGAATTGGGCAAGGAAATCCTCACCGCTCGCGGGCTGCGGCGCGCTGCCGCCACCGGGTGCGGCTTCGGGCAATTCCGCGGCTTTCTCTTCAAGATGCGAAAGGTTGATCTTCAAAAGCGCCGGCGCGGCCTGACGCAGGGCGGAGCGCAGATCCGTTTCGCTGCAGAGCGTCAGCAGCAGCACCGGAACCGTCACCCGGTCATGCGAAAACCGCAGCGACGCCGCCGACCACGACTCCCGCGCCAGCGTCACCAGCGCCCCGGACAGGGACGGCGCACCGCCTGCGCTGCGCTCAAATGTCGCGATAAAACTGTCGCTTTGGGCGACGATCTCGCTGGCATTCACGCCTGCATCTTCTAAGACGTCTTTCACGATCACGTCCTGCGCGAGAACATTCACGAAATGCGCAAGTTCCACGGTCGGATTGTTGTTGCGAACCGCCAAGGCAGCGGCCCGTTCCAGCGCTCCGGACAAAACCTGATCAAGTCTCCGAATAAGTTGATGCAAGTCTATAACAGCCACGTGACCCCGTAATTCTAATTGTTTAGGTGTCTCAGAACCGTAATATTACGGTTTCCAAATTTGATTCACCCGTCGTTAATGTCTTTTAGGGGGTAAATTAAGGATATCGCAAGCGCAAAAAATGCTGTTAATAGAGTAAGTACGAATCTTTGAAACATGAACAAACGTTGATATGAGTAGTCAAAATTCTGAATTAGCTCACGATTCAGTCACGATATTTGAAAATGGTCTAGAGGAAAATCTGCGACATCCTATCGCAGAGGACGCTCCCATCGGCAAAGATCCGCGCTTTGAGGCCCCGGGCGTGGCGATTTATCGTGAGCTTCGGGATGCGCGCTCGGCCGCTCGCAACGATGAGCGCAAGCATGAACGGGGTGAGTCGGGGGCCATTCAGTCGGGCGCGAGCCCCGAATGGCGACGGGTGCGCGATCTGGCGCTCCAGCTCACCAGAGAGGCGGCGAAAGATGTCGAGGTGCTGGCTTGGCTGATCGAGGCGGAGACGCGTCTCTATGGTTATGCGGGTCTCGCGCGGTCGTTCCGTTTGGTGCATGACCTTGTGGCGCTCTTTGGGGCAGATCTGCATCCGCGGCCCGAAGAGCCGGATGATGATCCTTATGCCGTCATGGCCGGGCTCAATGGGGTGGGGCGCGAGGGTGCGCTGATCCAGCCGCTCCGCCTGACGCCGCTCGTACCGGGCGCGCCATGGGGGCAGTTTTCGCTGTGGGATTCCGAAATGGCGGGCGCGCGGGATGCGCTGCAGCAGGCGATCAGCATTGCCGGTGTCGATGCCATGTCGCAGCGCCATGGCGAGGTGCGCGCGGCGATTACGGCGCTCGATCAACTCGACGCGCTTTTGGCGGAGAAACTCGGCGGCGACGCCCCGCCTTTCGCGCAGATCCGCGAGATCTTGGACGACACCGAGCGCACCATTCGCCGCCTTGCCGGGCTGGACGATTCGGCGGGTGTGGCGGAGGTTGCGGGCACAGATGTTAACGCAGCCGCGCCGCAAAACCCTGCGACAAAAGCGCCGGGCGGGCCGATTACCTCCCGCGAGGAGGCGTTCAGCGAGCTTTTGCGGATCTCCGCCTATTTCCGCAAAGCCGAGCCGCATTCACCTATTGGCTATGCGCTAGAAACCCTTGTCCGGAGGGGAAGAATGGACTTCCTCGCCCTGATTGAAGAACTCATTCCGGATGATCACACCAGAGAATCCGTGATGACGATGGCCGGTGTCCGGCCGCAGCGTGACCGTGAATCCGGGGAGGACGGTTAAGGTTAACAGGTTTTCCGCTTTTACTCATGGCATGCTGCATGGCAGAACTGTAAACAAAGATTAACACGCGAATGAGATGTTGAGGAGATCGTAATGGCGAGTATTCACAAAAAACTCGAAAATGTTCGCAAGCCCCGCGTTCATATTAAATATGAAGTCGAGACCGAGGGCGCGATGGTGGAAAAAGAACTGCCCTTCGTCGTCGGTGTGCTCGGCGATTTCTCGGGCAACCCCACCGAAGATCTGAAGCCCTTTGGCGAGCGGAAATTCGTGCAGATCGACAAGGACAATTTCGACGCGGTCATGGCGCGGATGACGCCGGGCCTCAACATGCGCGTCGAAAACACGCTGAGCGAGGAAGACGAGGAAATGCGCGTCAATCTCGCCTTCTCCAAAATGGATGATTTCGAGCCGGCTCAGGTCGTCGATCAGGTGCCCGCGCTCAAGAAGCTGCTCGAAAGCCGCAACGCGCTGCGCGACATTCTCGCCAAGGCGGACCGCTCCGAGGAGCTGGAGAATTTGCTGGAAGAGATCCTGCAGGACAATGACGCGGTGAAGAAGCTCATGGATGAGCTGGACTCGCGCAATGATGGAGGGAAAGCCTGATGGCGACGACTCAGAAACAGACAGCGACCACCGCTGAAGCGCAAGATCAGAGCCTGCTTGATCAGGTGATCGGCGCGACCCGCCAGACCCAGCCGGACCAGACCGAAGCGCTGCTGCGCAACCTCACGGATGCCGCATTGTCGGGCACGGTCAGCTATAACCGGAACCTCACGATCACGCTCAACAAGGCGATCGAAGCGATCGACGCGAAGATTTCCAAACAGCTTGCGGCGATCATGCAGGCCCCGGAATTCGTGAAGCTGGAAGGCAGCTGGCGCGGCCTGCATCACCTCGTGATGGAGAGCAACACCAACGCGAACCTGAAAATCCGCGTGCTGAACGCCTCCAAGCGTGAGATTGGCCGCGATCTGGCCAAGGCGGTCGAGTTTGACCAGTCGCGTCTCTTCAAATCCATCTATGAAGATGAGTTCGGCACGCCGGGCGGGGAGCCGATTGGTGCGCTGATCGGGGATTTCGAGTTCGACAACAGCTTCGAGGATCTCGAAACGCTGCAGTCGATCAGTCAAGTGTCCGCGGCGGCCTTCGCGCCGTTCATCTCGGCGGCCAGCCCGAAACTCTTCGGGTTCGACGATTACACCGAGCTGTCCAAGCCGCGCGATCTGTCGAAAATCTTCGACAGCACCGAATATGCGAAATGGCGCAATTTCCGCAAATCGGACGACTCGCGCTTTGTCACGCTGACCCTGCCGCGCGTTCTGGCTCGTGTGCCCTACACGCCGGAGACTCGGATCGTGGACGAGTTCAACTATGACGAAGCCATCGCTTACGAAGGCGCGCAGATCCCTCACAACAATTATTGCTGGATGAATGCGGCCTATGTCATGGGCACGAACCTGACCAAGGCGTTTTCGGAATCGGGCTGGTGCACCGCGATCCGCGGCGCGGAGAATGGCGGCAAGGTCGAAGGCCTGCCGATGCATCTCTTCTCGACAGATCAGGGCGACACGGACATCAAATGCCCGACCGAGATCGGCATCACCGACCGCCGCGACAGCGAGCTCGGCGCCATGGGCTTCCTGCCGCTCTGCCATTACAAGAACAGCGATTATGCCGTGTTCTTCGGGGCGCAAACCACGCATCAGGCTGAGAAATACGACAGCCCGGAAGCGACGGCGAATGCCGCGATTTCCTCGCGTCTGCCCTATATGATGGCGACCTCGCGTTTCGCCCATTACCTCAAGGTGATCGGTCGCGACAAAATCGGCTCCTTCATGGAAGCGGATGATTGCGAGGATTGGCTGAACCGCTGGATCAACAACTACGTGAACGCCAATGACGATGCGGGCCCCGAAATGCGGGCGCAATATCCGCTTCGTCAGGCGAAGGTCACGGTGGAAGAGATCCCCGGCAAGCCGGGCAGCTACAATGCGGTCGCCTGGCTGCGTCCGTGGCTTCAGATGGAAGAGCTGACCACCGCCCTGCGCATGGTCGCCCGGATTCCTGAGAAGAGCTGATATGTCGGCCTCGGCAGTCTTTGCCGGGGCGGCCAACCCGGAAGAAGAGGCAGAGCGCGCCGCGTTTCGCGCTCTGGCCGCACGCATTGACCGGATCATCGCCGCCCTCGATGACGCATTGACCGCGCAGCTCAATGCGATCCTTCATGCGCCCGCGTTCCGGGCCATGGAGGCGCGTTGGCTTGGGCTGAAAAAGCTGGTCGATCAGGCCGGTGTCGGGCGCGGCGTGCTGATCCGGGTGCTGAATGTCGATTGGCGCAGCCTCGGGCGCAATCTCGAACGCAGCGCCGATTACGACCAGTCGCGGCTCTTCCGCCTCGTCTATGATGGCGAATTCGGAATGCCCGGCGGTTTGCCCTTTGGCTTGCTGGTCGGCGATTACGAAGTCTCACCCCATGATCCGCCGCAAGCGCAGGATCAGGTGGACACGCTGCGCCGCCTTGCCGCCGTCGCGGCGGCGGCCTTCTGCCCGGTCATTCTCAACGCCGGTCCGCAAACCTTCGGCTATGGGTCGTTCGATGCCATCACCGGTGCCTCCGATCTCGCGCCCGACCGCAGCGCCGCCATGCAGCGCCTCCGTTGGGACAATTTGCGTAATGCGGATGACACGCGGTTCCTCGGCCTCGTCGCGCCGGGCCTCGTGATCCGCGCGCCGCGGGTGCGCTACATGCCGGGCCGGATCGACGGGTTCACCTTCGACGAAGCCCAAGACCGCCCGCTGGTGATCGGCGGCGCGTTCGCCTTCGCGGCCACCGTGATCGCGGCCTTCCAGCAAAGCGGATGGTTCGCCGATATTCGCGGGGTGCATCAGGATGAGCAGGGGGCGGGGCTTGTCCCGTTCTACCCGCCCTACGACTATCACACCGACCGCCATGGCCTCTCGGCGCAATCGCCCGCCGCGTTCCGCCCGACGACGACGCAGGAAGAGGCAATGATCGCGCAGGGTATCATTCCGCTCTGCAGCCTTTATCAAAGCGCGGTGCCGGTCTTTAACGCCAACCCGTCCTTTCACGCGCCCGCCACCTATGAGACGCCGCTCGCGAACCAGAACGCGCGGCTGGCCTCCATGCTGCAATATGTCCTCTGCACCGCGCGCTTTGCCCATTATCTCAAGGTCATCATGCGCGATGAGATCGGCAGCATCACCGATCCCGCGCTGATCGAGGCGCGGCTGACCGACTGGCTGCGCAGTTATTGCCTTGGCAATGACGACGCGGCCCAAGAGCTCAAGGCGCAATATCCGCTCCGCGACGCCGGGGTGCGGATCGCCGGAATTCGCGGATTGCCCGGATCTTATCGCTGCACGATCCATCTTCAGCCGCATTTCCAACTCGATGATATTTCGACCAGTTTCCACCTGATCGCCGAAGCGCCGCAGCAGCGGTCCGAGGCGGCCGCTCAACCGCAAAGGAGCCCTGCATGAGTCAGGCCATTACCGATCTTCTCAACGCCGATGCGCTGGATGAGGCCAATGCCAAGGCCGTCGAATGGGTCAAATCCGCGCCGGAGAGTGGCCAGGCACGGATGACGCTGGCCGCGCTTTCGGTGCTGATGGGTGATCTGAAACGTGCCGAAACCCATGCGACCATGGCCGCGCGGATCGACACGCAGGACGCGGTTGGCTACGGCCTCTTCCGCCAGCATCTGCGCGGGCTTGAGGCGCGGGCGCAGTGGTGGGAAAACGGTGCGGTGCCGACTTTCCCCGGCGGCGCGAGCGAGACGGATCAGGCCGCGGTCGCCCTCAATGTCGCCCTGCGGGACGGCGATGAGGCGAAAACCGTGGCAGCGCTCGAAGCGCTCGAAGCGCTGCGCGGCACCCGCCCCGGTGCATGGAACGGCGAAGCGGTCGATGATCTGCGCGATCTTGATGACCGGCTTCCCCATGCGCTTGAGGCGGTGTCGGCGGGCGGCAATTATCTTTGGATTGATCTGGCGAAAGTCACGTCGATTGCCTTCCGCCCGGTCTCCGGCCCGCTCGATCTTGCGCTGCGTCCGGCACGGGTCACGCTCGATGATGGGGCGGAGGCGGATCTCGGTCTGCCTGCCATCTATCCGGCCCCCACCAGCGACGCCGAACGCCTTGGCCGCAGCACCGATTTCATCGAGCGCGGCGGCATCATGATCGGGCAGGGGCAACGCGCCTGGCTCGCGGGCGACGAGATGCAGGGCTTTCTTGGCGCAGAGGAGATCACCATCGGATGAGCGAAAGCGCGCAGGACAATCGGCTGGCCGCATCCTTGCTGGATCGCCTTCTGGATCTGGAACCGGATCTGGAACGCGACCCGCCTGTGCTGCCTGCGGAGCAGCCTGCGGGCCTGCGCGAGTCCCTGCGGCGCGATCTCGAACTTTTGCTTAACACCCGCTGCGCGCCCGAAGCGCCGCCGCCCGGTTTGCGCGATCTCGATGACAGCCTGCTGCGCTTCGGCGTTGGTGATTTCTTCTCCTCTGCGCTGGTCACGCCCGCGCAGCGCGAAGCCTTTGCCCGCGATCTCGAACGCCGCATCGCGACCTTCGAGCCGCGCCTCGAAAACCTCTCGGTCACGCTCCATGAGGACATGATCCCGCAGCGCCGCAGCCTCCATTTGCGGATCGCGGCGGAATACCGGCCCGCGCCGGGCCTGCCGCCCATCCGTTTCGAAAGCCGCATCGACCCGGTCGCCGGGCATTTCGCGGTGTCGGAGGGCAGCCGTGGCTAACCGGTTCCTCGAATTCTACAATGACGAATTGCGGGCGCTGCGCCAGCGGGCCACGCGCTTTGCCGACAATCACCCCAAGATCGCCGGGCGCCTGCGCCTTGCGCGCGGGATGTCGGATGATCCGCATGTGGAGCGGCTGATTCAGAGTTTCGCCTTCTCCTCCGCGCGGATCCGCCAGAAACTCGACGACAGCCTGCCCGAACTCACGGACGGGATGATCGAGACGCTCTATCCGCATTATCTCGCCCCGGTTCCGGCGATGACCGTCGTGGGGATGACGCCCGCCCGGCAACTCGATCACTGCCAAAACATACCGCGCGGTACGGAAATCTTATCGGAGCAAGTCGACGGCGATCAGGTGCGTTTCGTGACCACGCAGGATGTGGAGCTGGCCCCCGTCAAGATCGAGACCGCGCGGATCATGAACCGCCCGCTCGAAGCGCCGCAGCGCCCGGATCTGCAGGCGGCGGGCGCGCTGCGCCTGACCCTCGCGCCGAGTGCGAAAGTGAAGCTGAACGAATTGGGGCTGACCAAACTCCGCCTCTATCTCTCCGCCGCGCAGCCGCAGGCGATGGCCCTGTTCCAACTTTGCCACCAGCATTGCGTCGGCATGAGCATGGCGGCCCATAGCGGCGATCCCGAGGCGCGGCATTACGGCGCGGAGCGTGTGACGCCCGTGGGCCATGCGGAAGACGAGGCGCTGCTGCCCTATCCGCAAACGAGTTTCCGCGGCTATCGCACCCTGACCGAGTTTTTCACGTTGCCGGAGAAGTATCTCTTCTTCGACATTGCCTTAGGGCCGATCGTTGAAGCGGACCGGCTCGACATTTACCTCTATTTCAACGAGGCGCCAGCCGGTCTGGAGCGCCAGATCGACGCCAGCGCCTTCTCGCTCTTCGCCGCGCCGGTGGTGAACCTGTTCACCGCGCGGGCCGAGCCGATCAATCTCGATGGCACCCGCGCGACCTATCCGCTTCAGGCGGACTCCCGCCGCGCGGAGACGCGGGCGGTCCATTCGGTGCGCCATGTCACCCTCGCCGGGTCGGACGGCTCGACCCGCGAGGCGAAACCCTATTTCCACCATCTGACCGAGCGCGGCACCGAGGGCGTGTTCTGGCAACTCAGGCGGTACAGCACCGATGACGGCGCGCGCTCTGGCAGCACCTCGCTCTTTTTCGTCGACACCCGCAACGAGGCGCTTGTCCCGACCGAGGAAACCGCCAGTGTCGAGGTGCTGGCGACGAACCACACGCTCCCGCAAAAGCTGCCCTATGGCGGCGGGCAGCCCCGGCTGACGGCGCGGATTTCGACGGATCAACTGGCGGGCATCGCGTGTCTTTTGCCGCTGACGCCGCCGCGCCATTCGACGCCGAGCGCGGACCGGGCGTGGGAGCTGGTTTCCCATCTCTCGCTCAACCATCTGTCGCTGACACGCGGCGGCACGCCGGTTCTGCGCAACATCCTCCAGCTTTACGATCCGCGCGAGAACCGCGAAACGGCGCGGCTCATCGAGGCCATCGACAAGGTGGAAACAACGCCGGGATACACCCGGATGGGTCAGGTCATGGTCCCCGGCACTGACATCGAGCTGACCTTTGACGAGGACCGGATCGAGCCCGCCAAGGCGGTGTTCTTCGGCGCGGCGCTGGACCGGTTTTTCGGCTGTTACACCAGCCTCAACAGCTTCACGCGGCTGACCCTGAAACTCTCCGGCCGCAGCGATGTGCTGGCGGCCTTCCCGGCGCGGGCGGGTGAGGAGGCGCTGATATGAGAGCGGTGAGCCTCTTTGAAAAACTGACCCAGCACCCGGAGCGTTTCGCCCCGCTGACCGCCCTTCGGATCGCCGAGGAAGAGGCGCGGCGTCAGGAGAAACCGCTCTTCGTGCTGGCGCCGCCCGAAACCGGCCTTGCCGCGCGGCCCATTGGCGCGGTGCGCGTTCTCGATGACCGGATCGAGATTGAAAGCCAGGTGATGAACGCGCTCGGCCCGCTCTCGCCGCTGCCGCCCGCCTATACCGAACTCGCCGCCCGCGACCGCCGCCGCCGTGCGGGCGGGATGATCGCGTTTTTCGAACTGTTCAGCGACCGGCTCACCTGGCTCTTTGTCGCCGCGGCGGAGAAATACGATCTTGCCTCGCGCCTCAAATGGACGGCGCGGGCGGACAATATGCTGCTGAAGGCGCTGCACGGTCTGCTGGGCTTTGCGGCGGATCACGACGCCATGCCGCTGCCGGGGGATGAAACCCTGCGCTATGCCGGGCTGCTCGCGCAGCGCACCCGCAATGCCGAGGGGCTGCGGACCATGGCGGAGGCGGAGCTTGGCCTGCCGGTCCGGCTGGAGCAGTTCCGCCTCATCTGGCGCGACATTCCCGAAAAGGAGCAAGCGCGGTTCGACGGCTCCATGCAGCTTGGCCGCAACGCCATGGCCGGGGCGAAAGCGCCAGATCGGGCCGGGCAATGCCGCCTCGTGGTCGGCCCGGTGCGCTACACGGATTTTCTGTCGCTGGAGAAGGGCCAGCCCCGGATGGAGCGGCTCATGAAACTGGTGCAGCATTATATCCCGCCGGGGATCGACTTTGACGTGCAGGTCATTCTTGACCGGCGCGACATCCCGGAAACGCAGCTTGGCGGCGGCGCTCTGCCTGCGCGGCTTGGCTGGAACTGCTGGGCGCAATCGGTTCCGGCGGCGAAAGACAGCGACGAGGCGATCATTCGCCCCGACCCGATTGGAGGTGTCCATGCAAACGCGGCTTGAACTTTTGAGCGGCCCGCAGGCGGGCGCGGCGCGGGTCACGGATCTCTCGACGCCCTTCACCATCGGCACCCGCTCCGGCGCGACATGGCAAGTGCCGGGCGAGGGCGAGGATGCGTTCGTCACCATCCGGCGCGGCGGTATGGGGCTGGAAATGGAAGCCTCCGGCGATGTGCAGATCGAGGGTCACGCGGCGGCGGAAGGTCGCACGACCCCGATTGGCCATGGCAGCCGGTTGACGGTGTCGGGCCAGCTTATTCAACTCACGATCAGTCAGGCCAGCGCCTCGCCAAGCTCGCTCGGTCAGGCCCCGTCGATCAGCGCGATCCTCTCGGATGTCACCTCCAGCGGCAGCGACGGCCCCTTGCCGGGGATCGCCGAGGACAACCCGCTGAACGCACCGGCGGCCCCGCGATCCGCCGCGAGCCGCTACTGGCAGGAGCCGAAAGCGTTTGAGGAGGAAGCCGCATCGCCGCTCCTGCCTGCCTCTGAGAGCAAGCTGCTCCCCGATGACTGGGACAGCCCGGACAGTGCCGGAAGCTCCGACCGCCTGACACAAACCCAAGGGCCGACGACCCGCGCGCGTTTCTCGCAAGAGACCGCCGCCGCGCCGGAGGCACCGAAAGCCAAAGTGCCGCCGGTCTCGACCAAACCGCTGCTCAATGCGCTTGGGCTCGTGCCGCAAGAGGTGCAAAGCGCGCCCGAGGAGCAGATCAAAAACGCCGGTCTCGCGCTGGCGAAGGCCCTCGAAGGGCTGCGGGCGCTGGAGGACAATCTGATGCGGCATTTCCGCGAGCTTGGGGTCAGCATCCCCGAAAGCGATATGTCCACCCAATATGCGCTGCACCCGGCGGCGGCGCTGTCGGACAATAGCGGGCAGGCGATCACGGCCCTGACGGCGCGCATCGCCATGCTGACCCAGATGCAAAGCGCGATGGCCGAGGGCAGCCGCGCCGCGCTGAAAGACGCCAAAGACAGCCTTGATCCCGAGATCATCTCCACGGCACAAGCCGGGGAGGGAGGGTTTTTGCAACGATTGACGCCAGAAACCGCGTTTTGGCGGGCCTATCAGGCTCGGTTCGCGCCGAAGGACGGGGCCGCGCCCCTGTCTGAGCAGGCGCTCGCGGCGGCAATCCGGGCCCGGCTCGGACATGGACATTCAGGGGAGACCGGAGAATGAAGACAGAGAACCGCGTCGCATGGACCGAAGGCATGTTCCTGCGGGTCCAGCATTTCCAGCAATCGGATCGCTGGGCGGATCGGCTGGCCCGCGACTTGCTGCTGCCGCTCTCGGTGTTCCCATGGGGGTTTAGCGAGCTGAGCCTCGACAAATCCGCGCTCGGGATCGGGCGGCTGGCGCTCACCTCTTTCGCGGCGGTTCTGCCGGATGGCACGCCGCTCAGCGCGCCGGATCAAAGCGATCTGCCGCCGCCCCTGCAACTCAGCGAAGGCGTGGCGGACAAGCTGGTCTATCTCTGCCTGCCGATGCGCCGCCCCGGCACGGCGGAGTTTTCCGGCACCGATGAGACCGCGACCACGCGCCTTGTCAGCAGTGATTACGAGGCCGCGGATGGCAATGCGGGCAGCACCTTCACCGCGCCGATTTCCGTGGGCCGCTATGCGCCTGTGCTGAAACTGGAAGGCGAGGAAATGGCGGGGTTTGAGCATCTGCCAATCGCGCGGGTGGTCGAAGTGCGCGCCGATCTCTCGGTGGTGCTGGATGAGGACATGATCCCGCCCGCTCTCAACATCGCGCTCTCGCCGCGCCTAAAGGGGCTTGTGACGGAGCTTCTGGGGCTGGTGCGCCACCGCGCGGCGGCGATTGCGCGGCGCGCGGGCGATCCGTCGGTGCGCGGCTCGGCTGAGGTGGGTGACTATTTCATGCTCCAGCTTCTCAACCGCACCGCGCCGGTGCTGGCGCATTTCAACGCGCAGGCGAGCCAGATGCATCCCGAAACGGTGTGGCGGGAACTCGCCTCCCTCGCCGGCGAGTTTGCGACCTTCACCGCCGCCAACCGTCTGCCCGCCGATCTGCCCGATTACGATCACTATGCGCCCGCCACCTGTTTCGATCCGGTGGTCGAAGAAATCCGCCGTTCGCTCTCGGCGGTGCTGGACCAGTCGGCCGTCGCGATCCCGCTCGAAGAGCGCCGCCACGGCGTGCGCGTCGGTATGATCAGCGACGCCGAATTCAAGAGCGGCGCCGGGCTGGTGCTGGCCGTGCGCGCCGATATGCCCGCCGAACAGCTTCGCCGCCAATTGCCGGGGCAGATCAAAATTGGCTCCGTCGCGCGCATTGCCGAGCTGGTCAACGTCGCGCTGCCGGGCCTTGTCGTGCGGCCCATGCCGGTCGCGCCGCGCCAATTGCCCTTCCACTCGGGCACCGTTTATTTCGAGCTCGAAACCAGCGGCGACATCTGGCGCGAGATGGTCTCTTCGGGAACCATCGCCTTGCATCTTTCCGGGGAATTTCCGGGACTTGAAATGGAGCTTTGGGGTATCCGTGTATGAGTGACTCCTCCGACCCGCTCGGCGAAGGCCCGCGCATCGTCCTGCCCAATCCGGGCGGCGAACCTGCGCCGAGCCAACCTGCGTCGCAGCCCAAAACCGATTTCCACACACCGGGCGAAGCGCCGTTTTCCGCCGAATCCGTGATGCGCGGTTTCCGGCTGTCGGGGGCGGATTTCCCGGTGATGGTGAGCGAAGCCACCGGGCTTCTGAACCTCGCCTACGGTCTGCGCCACCGCAAAACGCCGCCCGATCTCGAAGCGCTGCGCCGCGATGTGATCGCCGCGATCCGCGATTATGAACGCAAGCTGGTCGCCGCCGGGATCCTCCCCGAGCAGGCCCGCGCGGCCCATTATGTCGTCTGCGCGACCCTTGATGACGTCATCCGCAATATGCCATGGGGCGAGGGATGGTCGAGCCGCGGGCTTGTCTCCACCTTCCACCATGACGTGACGGGCGGCGATAAAGTCTTTGATCTCATTACGCATTTTCAGGCGCAGCCGGGGGCGAACCGCGACCTGCTTCTGCTGATCTATCTCTGCCTGTCGCTCGGGTTCGAAGGCCGCACGCGCGTCTCCGCGCGCGGTGCGCTGGAACTGGCGCAGGTCCGCGACAATCTCTACCGCACGCTTCGCCAGCAATATGGCGATCAGGAGCGCGACCTCTCGCCGCTTTGGAAAGGCGAAAGCGCGCGGCACCAGCCGCTGCGGCGCGGGCGGCTGTTCTGGCTCCTGAGCGGGCTGCTGATCCTGCTGCTCGCGGGCATGTTCCTCGCCTTCTCGCTCTTTCTCAACCAGTCGGCGGATGGCGCGCTGAACAGCATGGCCTCGCTCCCGCCCGATGAAACGCCGTCGCTGTTCATCCCGGAGCCGGAGCCAGAAATCATCGAGGAACCGCCCGTTGAAGAGCCGGTTGTGGAAGAGCCTGTGGAGCCTGAAATCAATCCCATCGACAGCCTGATCGCCTTTCTTGAGCCGGAAGTGGAGGAGGGGCTGGTGCGCCTCTACCGCGATGGCGATGCGGTGCTGGTCCGTGTGGCCAATGCCGGGGCGTTCGAGCCGGGCGGCGCGCAGATCGCGCCGGAATTTCTCGATATTTTTGAACGGATTGGCATGGCATTGGCCGCAGAGGATTTCGACGTGTCTGTCATCGGGCATACCGACAACAACCCAATCCGCACGGACGCGTTTCCGTCGAATTTCCACCTCTCCACAGCCCGTGCAGCCGCCGTGCGGGACATTCTGCTGAACTATATCTCGCCCGACCGCGTGGAGATCCGGGGCGAGGCCGATCTGCGCCCGATTGCGGATAACGACACCGCCGAGGGGCGCGAGCAGAACCGCCGCACCGAAATTCTGGTGCGGGCTGCGGGCGCGCGCGTCTCGCCGGAACTGCTGCAACAGGGGGGCGAGTTGTCCGCGCCGGTGGACGCGCCGCCTTTGCCCGAGAATGAGACCGCGACCGAGGAGGCAGCCCAATGATGAACTTTGTCGGCATGTGGACCTCCTTCCGCTCAACCATCGACAGCTATGTCTCGGTGGTCGGGCGGCGCTTCGTCGCGCTCATCTGGGTCGGCGCGATTGCGGCGCTCATCTGGATCTTCGGCCCGCGCCTCGTCATTGGCGACTTCGCGCCGCTCGTCTCGCCCCGCAATCGCCTGATTGCCATCGGGGTTCTCTTCGGCCTCTGGGCCATCTGGGCGCTGATTTCGTGGATCCGCTCCCGCCGCGCCGATGCGGATCTGATCGACGATATCGCCGACAGCCCGGAGCAGCGGGCCAAGGCGGAGACGAAAGCCGAGATCGACGAATTGCGCGGCCGTCTGCGCGACGCCATGGCGATGATGAAAAAGGTCGTCCGGCGGCGCTACGGCTATGTCTATGAATTCCCGTGGTATCTCATGATGGGCGCTCCCGGTGCGGGCAAGACGACGCTGCTCACCAATTCGGGGCTGAAATTCCCCCTCGGCGACGCGCTTGGCGGCGAGCCAGTGCAGGGCGTTGGCGGCACGCGCAACTGCAATTGGTGGTTCACCGATCAGGCGATCCTGATCGATACGGCGGGCCGCTACACCACGCAGGATGCGGGGCAGGAGCGGGACAAGGCGGGCTTCCTCGGCTTTCTCGACATGCTGCGCAAACACCGCCGCGCGCAGCCGATCAATGGCGTGATCCTGACCTTCTCGCTGACCGATCTGCTGAGCCAGTCGCCCGAGGCGCGGCTCCGCGAAGTGCGCGCCATTCGCCAGCGCCTGACGGAGATCGCGACGACGCTGAAAGCGCAGATCCCGGTCTATATCGTGTTGACCAAGGCGGACCGGCTCACCGGGTTTGAGCAATTCTTTGAAGGGCTTGGCGCGGAGGGCCGCGAGCAGGTCTGGGGCATCACCTTCCCGCTCAAGGAAACCCGCGACCAATCCAACGTGCCGGATGTGTTCAGCCGCGAATATCAGGATCTGACCGAGCGCCTGAACGGGCTTCTCATGGAGCGCCTTCAGCAGGAGCTGGACATTGACCGCCGCGGCCGCATCTTCCGCTTCCCGGCGCAGGTCGCCGCGCTCAAGGACTCGCTTCAGGAGATCATTGGCGAGCTGTCCTCGGGCACCGGCCAGATCGAGGAGCCGCTGATCCGGGGCGTCTATTTCGCCTCCGCCACGCAAGAAGCCGAGTTCCGTCAGGAGCTTGGCGGGCCGCGCTCGATGAACCGCAGCTTCTTCGTGAACAAGCTCTTTGGCGATGTGATTATGGATGAGGCCGGGCTGGTCGCGAGCGACAAACGCGTCACCCGCCGCCAGAAGATCATGCAGGGCGTCACTTATGGGGCCATGGCGGTCGCCGCGCTGCTGCTCGCCGGGTCGTGGATTTCGAGCTATATCGTCAACCGCAACGCGCTGGCGCAGGTCCGCAATGACCTCACCCGCTATGACGAACTCGCGAGCAACATCCCCGTGCGCGATGTGCAGGACGCCGATTTCCTCCGCGTCCTCCCGGCGCTAGATGCCCTCTCGAACATCCCGGCGACCTTCTCGGAAACCGATGAGAGCGCGCCTTTGGGTCTGCCGCTCCACCGCGTCGCGCTGGGCCTCGATCGGCAGGACACGATTGTCGAGGAATATGACGATCACTACGCCAATGCGCTCGGGGCCTATCTGCTCCCGCGTTACATGGTCGCCTTGCAGGACAAGCTGAAGGAAGAGGATCTGAGCGAGGCGGACGCCTTTGAGACGCTGAAACATTATCTCTCGCTCGCCGGTCTTGGCCCGGTGGATCCCGATGCGCTTCTGCTCCAGTCCGAACAGATTTTCGAGGAGATCTATCCCGGATCGGGCCGCCGCACCGCGCGCGAACGTCTCGCCGCGCATATGGAGGCGATGCTGGCCACCGGCGCATTGCCGGTGATGGCGATTGACGACAATCTTGTGGCGGAAACCCGTGAGAAAATCGGCAGCCGGAGCGCGTCGCAGCGGGCCTATGATCTGCTGCGCAGCCGCCGCGCCGCGCGGGATCTCGGCGTCTGGAGTCCGGCGCAAGCGCTCGGGCCATCCGGTGCCCGCGTCTTTGCCCGCGCGTCCGGCGCGCCGCTGACCGATGGGATCGAGGGCATCTACACCCGCCGCGGCTATCAGCAGGTGATCTTGACCCAAATCGGCGCCATGTCCGAAATCGCGGCGAATGAAGGCTGGGTGCGCGGCGCGACCGCCGCGGCGACCCAAAGCCAAAGCACCAGCGAGATTTCCGCCGATGCGGCCAATCTCTATTGGAGCGATTTTTCGCGGGTCTGGCGGGAGCTTCTGGGCGATCTTGTGATCCGTGAGGTCAACGGGCTGGAAGAGGCGGCGGATCTCGTTTCCGTCGTCGCTTCGGAAAGCCAGCCGCTGGAACGGCTCGCGCAGGAAGTGACCCGCGAGGCGTGGCTGACCGGCCCGCCGCCGGGACTTGAAGCGGCAGGCGAGCGCGCCGAGGCAGCAGCCAGCAATTTCACCCCGCCGGACACGCTCCCCTTCGATGCGCTCGCCGCGCCGGACCCCTATGCGGCGCTGCGGCGCGGGCTGGAGGAAACCGGCGAGGGCGAGGAAGCGGCGAATATCTTCGGCCCGCTCGATCCGCTCTTTGACGAAATCTATCAGCAGATCAGCCGCGCCACGGCGACCGATGCCCGCACGGCAGAGATTTTCGCCGCCGAAGGGCCGCTCAACACCGCGACGCAGGATCTTCTGGCCGAGGGCCGCCGCTTGCCCATTCCGGCGGATCGCTGGGTGGTGGAACTGGCGGGCCGGATCGGCAATGCTTCCGTCGCCAATGCGCGGCGCTCTATCGAAGAGCTGTGGCAGGCCAATGGCTTAACCGAATGCCGCCGCGCGCTGGAAGGGCGCTATCCGTTTGCCCCCGGTGCCGCGCAGGACGTGACCATCGCCGATTTCACGCGCATGTTCGGGCCGGACGGTCTCTTTGCGACCTTCTTTGACGAAAACCTGTCGGGCCTCGTCGATGTGACGGTCGAGCCGTGGACATGGAGCGGCGGGCTTGGCACCAGCGGGCAGGACAGCGAGGCGCTGACCCAGTTCCGCTATGCCGACACGATCCGCCGCGCCTTTTTCCCGAGCGGCGCGACCGGGCCAGAAGTGGACTACGCCTTTGATCTCGAATGGATCTCCAACGCGCAGGTGGCGCTGATCGAGATCGGCGGGCTCAGTTCCTTCCACGGGCAGGACCGCACCCGCGAGCGCAGTTTTGTCTGGCCGACCGAAGAGCGCGAAGTCGCGCGGCTCACCCTGCTGCCCGGCTCCCGCGCGCAGGCGCTGGAGACGACCGGCCCCTGGGCGCCGTTCCGCCTGATGGATGAGGGCGCGATCACGCCCGTCTCCGATAACGAGTTCAATGTGCGTTTTGAAGTGGCAGGCCGCGGCGCGGAATTGCGCGTCACCAGCGGCTCTGTAAATAACCCGTTCCGCCTTGAGGCTATCCGCAACTTCTCTTGCCCGGAGAGCTTATGAAAAAGCGCGAGAAAACGCCGCCGAGTTTTACGGCGGGTTATTATGGAAAGGTGCCGACACAGGGGGATTTCGTCTCTCGCGGGTTCAGCCGCGCCCTGACGGACCGCTTCGACGAATGGCTGCGCCAATGCGTGCGCGAAAGTCAGGACCGAATGGGGCGGGACTGGCTCAACGCCTTTCTGGTCGCGCCGGTCTGGCGGATGGCGCTCTCGGCGGGCACCTTCGGGCCGGACCCGATCATCGGGATCATGATGCCGAGTGTGGACCGGGCCGGCCGGTATTTCCCGCTGGTCATCGCCGCGCCGCTTCCGGGCGTGACCGCACCGCTCGAAAAGCTGCACGGGCTCTTGCCATGGTTCGATGCGGCGGAGGACCTCGCCCGCTCGACCCTCTCGCCGCATTTCGCTTTGGCGGTGTTTGACCAGCAACTCGCGCGGCTGGAATTACCGGTGACCTATCTCGCCACGGCGGAGGAGCAGGAGGACGCCGAAACCCTCTGGTGGACGCGGCAGGATCCGGCGGCCACCATCTCGCTCGACAAGATGCCGGAGCCGAGCTATTTCGACCGCATCTTCATGAGCCGCCCCTTCAAGGAAGACGCCGCTCCGCCCGAGACGGGTGAGGACGCGCCCGCGCTGCCGCCCCCGACACGCCGCCCGCTCAGTTTCGACATCGCCTCGGCCAATCTCAAAGCGCCGAGCCGGTCGGATTCCGTGGACCGGGTGATCGTCAATGAGGAAGGGCAGGCGGTGACGCTCCTCAGCGCGCTTGGCGATCAGCCCAACCAACGCTCGGCGGTGGATCATGCGGCGGAAACCGTGGCCGCGATCGACAGCCAGTTTTCCATGAGCGATCTCATCTCGAACGCCAAGGGCCGGATCGGGATGGCGAACACGCTGCTCTATGCGCGTTCGCTGCCGAACCGCCCGCGTTACGCGCTCACCGCTGTCACGCTGCTGATGCAGGGGCAGATGTTCAGTGTTCTTTGGGCGGGCAACGCACGCGCTTACCTGCTGCGCGGCGGCACCCTGACCTTGCTCACCCGCGATCACGTTGATCTGCGCCTGCCGGGCATCGTCACCCGTGCCATCGGGGCCGATACGCGCCTGACCGTGGATCAGAATGGCGGCGATTTGCAGGAGGGCGACCGGTTCCTGCTCTGCTCCGGCAGCATCGCGGACCGTCTCCATGACGGCGAAATGGCCGAGACGCTGGAGCAGGCGACGACACCCAAACACGTGGTCGAAGCGCTGACCCAAGACGCGATGATTGCGGGCGCGCGGATGGATGTGACCGCGGCGGCGGTGTTCGTCACCTGACCGGGCGGCGCACGCGCCTCCACGTCACTTATGCGTCAAAACATAAGCGCGGGCCTTCCTGCGGCCTCGCGCTTTTTTCCGCATATCTCTACATCCTGCGTGGGATTCCGCCGCGTTCGCGGACGCGCGGTCCGCGCATCTAGCTTGATTGCGGGCGAATATGGTTAAATAACAGAACGATCTCGGCGCGCCACCAGCCCGGCGCGCCCGGCAGGGAGAGGATGAAGGGCAGATGACGACAGCCAATGAGCAACGGAGTTGCCTCTATCGCAAGGTCTCCAACTATATCGACGTGAGCGAGGAGGACCTCGTCCATCTCGAAGCGCTGGAGGCGGACCGGCAGAGCTATCCCGCGCGCCAACGCCTGCGCCGCCCCGGTGAGAAGGCCGACGCGCTCTTTATCGTGCGGCGCGGCTGGCTCTATTCCGCGACCGATGTGAAGGACGGGCGGCGGCATATTCAGGGCATCCATTTCCCCGGCGACGTGATCGGCATCTCCGATGTGACCCTGACCGCCTGCCGCGCGAGCCTCATCACAGCCACCGATGCGGAACTGTGCCGCTTGCCCAAACCGGGCCTGCGCGCGCTTTTTGAAACCTCGCCCCGGCTCGCCGCGCTCTTCTTCGCCTTCGGGGCGATCGAAAGCGTGATCCTGACCGAGCGCCTCGAAGCGGTCGCCCGGCTGGAGGCAGATGCGCGGCTGGCGCATTTCCTCATGCAGATCCACTCGCGCCTGCGCGTCACCTCGTCGGACAAAACCAACTGGTTCCGGATGCCGCTCAGCCAGGAGGTGATCGGCGACGCGATCGGCCTCACGCAAGCCTATGTGAACCGCACCTTCAAGACGCTGGAGGAGCGCGGTCTGGTGGAGCGTCACCACAACGGCGTGGAGCTTCTCGACCTCGACGGGCTGAGCGAGCTGAGCGGTTACGAGGACCGCTACAGCACCATCGACCAGCACTGGATGCCGCCGCACTAGCGCATAACCCCCTAAAAACGCGACGTTTTATATACTAGTTCATTGCCAAGGCGGGTGCGTTTGCTGCGCACCCTGCTACCCTTCCTCACACCAGTAACGCGGAACTCCGGTGGAGATATCCGGCTGCGCCGCCTTCGCGCTGACGACCATCGGACAGAATAAGGAAGGATAAAAATGAGCACCGAGTACACACCTCCTCGCGATCACGTCGCGGCCTATCCCGACCCCGCCGACCGGGTCCGCGTGTCCTGGGCCGGGATCTTCGCGGGTGCCGTTGTGGGCCTTGCAAGCTGCGCGGCCCTCACCCTTTTGGGCATGGCGATTGGCTTTGGCGTGGTCGATCCGACCATCGATGAGAACCCGCTGAGCGGCCTTGGCACCGGCTCGGCCTTCTGGGCGGCGCTGACCATGATCCTCAGCCTGCTGATCGGCGGTTTCGTCGCAGCGCGGCTCGCGGGCCAGCCGAACCGCATGACCGCGATGCTCCACGGCGCGACCGTCTGGGCCCTGGTCACGGTCTCGATCCTCTGGCTCGCGGGCACCGCCGTGGGCGGCCTCGTTGGCGGCTCGCTCAATGCGGTGACGAGCAGCGCCTCGGCGGCGGGCTCCGGCATCGCGCAGGTCACGCAATATGCGTCGCGCCAGATCGAGAACATTGACGTGTCGATGCCGAACCAGCTTCCCTCGTCGGTCGAGCAGCGCCTTGAAGCGCGGGATCTGACCCCGGAAGATCTGCGCCAGGAGTTTCAGAACGCCATCGCCGAGTCGGCGCTCGGTCAGGAAGATCTGGAGCAACTGCGTGAAAATGCGGTCGAAACTGCGCGCGAAATGGCGCAGAACCCCGGCAATGCAGGCGCGATCATCCAAGATTTCCTCGACAATCTGACGGGTGAGGGCAGCGAGGTTGTCGTCTCCGATGAGGAGCGTCAGCAGATCGTGGACCGCCTCGTGCAGCGCACCGGCATCACCCGCAACGAGGCGTCGAACATGATCGATCAGGCGCAAACCCGCGTGACGGAAGCCCGTCAGCAGGTCGCAGCGGCGTTTGAAGAGGCGCAGACCCGTCTCGCTCAGGCGGCGGAAACCGCGCTCAACGCGCTCACCAAAGCGGCACTCTGGTCCTTCGTCGGCCTGCTCCTCGGCCTCGCAGCCGCGGCCTTCGGGGCGACACTCGGCGCGCCGAAAACCCTGCCGCGTCAGGAGTATTGATCCGGCGGCGAGTGTATCGCCAACCCTAAGCGTAAGGCGCCGCGTGAAAATGCGGCGCCTTTTTTCTGCGCGCGAAGCCTTAAAAACTCTGATCGTAATCGCCCAAACCCGGCTCCTGCCGGATAAACGCATCAAGATCCTGGAAAATCGCGCGCAGCTCCGCCTCTGACGTAAAGCTCTCGCAGACGACGACAAGATTGGGCGTATTCGACGACGCGCGGATCAGCGCCCAGCTTCCATTGTCGAGAACAATTCGCGCGCCCTGCACCGTGATCACATCCCGGATCGCCAGCCCACCAAGGGTGCCGCCATCCGCGCGGAACCGCTCCAGCCGCGCCATGATCCGCTCCAGCAGCCCATATTTCTCGCTGTCCGGGCAATAGGGGCAAAGCGTCGGCGTCGTCCAGGCGGGTGGCAGGCTGCGGCGCAGATCGGCCATGCGCTCGCCGCTCTCGGCCAGCATCTTGCAAATCTCCACCGCCGCGCGCAGCCCGCAATCGAAGCCATACCCGATAGGCGGGGCGAGGAAATAATGCCCGGATTTCTCGAACCCCGCGACCGCGCCGGTCTCCGCCATCCGCGCCTTGATATAGCTGTGGCCGGTTTTCCAATACTCAAAACTCGCGCCGCTCTCGCTGAGCACCGGGTCGATGGTAAACAGCCCCGTCGATTTGATATCGGCCATGAAGTGCGCGCCGGGTTTGGCGTAGCGGCGGGCGAGCAGGACCCCGATCTTGTCGGAAAAAATCTCCTCGCCTTCATTATCCACAACGCCGCAGCGGTCGCCATCGCCGTCAAAACCGAGGGCGAGATCGGCGTGGTGTGCCGTCACCGCCGCGGCCATATCGTGAAGCATTTCCATGGCTTCGGGGTTGGGATTGTAGTGCGGGAAGTCGTGATCGAGCTCGGTGTGAAGCGGGATCACCTCGCAGCCAATCCGCCGTAGCAGCTCCGGCGCGAAGGCCGAAGCCGTGCCGTTCCCGGTCGCGCAAACCACGCGGAGAGGGCGGGTCAGCGTGACACCGTTTGCGAGATCATCAAGATAGGCCTCCCGCACGCCGTCCACCCGCCGATAGCTTCCGCCGCCCCGCATCTCCGCGTGGCCGCCCATGACAATCTCGCGCAGCTCCGCCATCTCGTCCGGCCCGAGGGTCCGGGGGCGGTCGATCCCCATTTTCACGCCGGTCCAGCCATTCGGGTTATGGGACGCGGTGACCACCGCGACGGCGGGCAGATCAAGGTGGAACTGGCTGAAATACGTCATGGGTGAGAGGGCAAGGCCGATGTCATGCACCTCCATCCCGGCTTGGATCAGGCCAAGCGCCAGCGCGTTTTTCACCGCCTGGCTATAGCTGCGATAATCATGGCCAAGGGCGATCGCGGGCCGCAGGCCGCGCCGCTGGATGAGGGTGCCGAGGCCCGCGCCGAGGGCGGTCATGCCGGGCAGGTTGATCTCCTCGGGGAACCGCCAGCGCGCGTCATATTCGCGAAAGCCATAAGGGTTGATCATCGGCTGGGTGTAAGCGTCCCAATCCTTGACCGACACCTCGGGCCGCGGGCGGGTCACACGCTGACCTGTTCGCGGAGCATGGAAATGGTGATCGAGACGACGAGATAGAGCATCGCGAAGATCACGAAGGCGAGGGCCGTGTTTTCATAACGCCTTGGATAGCTTGGCTCATCGGGCAGAACCGGATGCTCGACCATGGCGAGATAGCGCGTCTGGCGGTTGGCTTCGAGCCGCGCCGCTTCCACTCGCTCCAGCGCGGCGGCGAGCATGGTTTCGCGGGTCAGCATCTCGGATTCCGCGATGCGGATCTGGCCTTGGATCGCTGCCAGCGAAGCGTCCGCGTCCGAGCCGGAGGTGAGGGTGCCGCGCAGCTCCTCCACCCGCCGCTCCAGCGTCCGCACCTCGCCGCGCAGGGCGTTGACCCGTGCCTGGTTGGGGCTGGCATTGGCCAGAAGCGTTTGAAGCGCCACGCGTTTTTCGGTGATCTGCCCTTCTAGCGTGGTGATGATGCTCATCTGCGAGCCGGCTTCCGCATCGGCCGACAGCACGCCGCTGGTGCTTTGCAGGGCCAGCAACCGCTCCTGCGCCTCATCGAGCGAGCGCTCCGCATTGGCGAGCGATTCCTCGGCCTCTGCCACCTGATCCGTGCGCGCGTCCTGCGAGAGACTGTCCACCCGTTCCTCAGCGAACTGGATCAATCGGCTGGCAAAATCAAAGGCTTTTTCCCCGGTCGGCGCGATGACATCCATTTTGATGATGCCCTCGGACGGGTCATATCCAACGCGCACGAGCTTCTTGTATCGGTCGTAAGCCTCTGACGAGGTGACGTTTTCCGGCAGGCGCTGCAATTCGGAGATCTCGTCGCCCTGAAACGCGGCGACCCAGCCTTCGGTCTCGTCGAGACGGAGCATGGCCTCCTGACCCTGCAAATAGCCCTGCACGACCATGGAGTCCTGCTGCGTCGCGAAGCCGGAGCCGGAGAACATGCCGGGGGCTTGCGCGCTCATCATGTCCGCTTTCTGGATCACGAGTTGCGAATGTGAGGAGTAGAAGGGCGTGGCGATATTAAAGAAATAATAACCGACCAGCGCCGTGGGGAGCAGCACGAAGAGCAGGAGCCGCGCCCCCACAATCGCCATTTTCCGGCGGCGGCGGCGGGCGAGGTCGCGCTGGATGCGGGCGATCTCGGCGGCCCGTGCCTCGTCGTCAAAGGCGGGACGATAGGCGCCAACAGCTCCTTTGGAGACCTGACGGGCGGGCAGGAAAACTTCCGCATCTCCGCCGTCAGCGCCTTGTGAAGACTTCGCCGCTTCCATTTGATAATCTTCGAGAATATCAAAGCCCGCTTCCCGCAGCTTGCGCACGGCGTCATAGCCGTCTTCCACCTCGATGCCGAGTTGCTTGGCATTGTGGATCGCCTCGTCGAGCAGCTCCTGCGGCAACCCGCCCGTGGGCCGCGCGTCCATATCCGGTTTGGCCGGCTGCGCGCTTTCGCGCACATCATCGCCAAGCGCGTAAAGCTGGCGCGCCGCGTCGTAATCATCGCGCGCGATCAGGCCGCGCCGGGCCGCTTTGCGGCGCGCCCGGCGGCGCTCCTTCCCGGTCAGATTGGCAAACGGATCGTCTTGGCTCATGGGTTAACTACTTCCCTCGAAATCATAAAGCAGGCGCGCCTCGTCCAGCGTATCGAACATATAGAGATGACCGTCCCGTAAAACCGCCGCCCTTTGGCAATATTGCGCGATGATCTGCGGCGAATGTGACACGATCACAACGGTCGAATGACGCAGCCGGTCCTGCAAAATCGACCCCGCCCGCTGGTTAAAGGCGACATCGGTGGTCCCCGGCATCCCTTCGTCAATCAGATAGATGTCAAAATCAAGGGCGAGGAGCAGGGAGAAGGTAAATCGTGAGCGCATCCCCGAGGAATATTTCGACAGCGGTTGATCGAAATATTCCTGCAGATCACAGAGATAGCGGCAGAAGGCTTCCACATAATCGGGGTCCATCCCGTAAATGCGGGCGATATAGCGGCAATTTTCCGTTGCGGAGAGTTTGTTCGAGACCCCGCCCATGAAACCCAAGGGGAAGGAGATCCGCGAGGTGCGTAGGATCTGCCCTTCATCGGGTTTCTCAATCCCGGCCATCATGTTGATCAGCGTGGTTTTCCCCGTCCCGTTCGGAGCGAGAATGCCGAGCGACTGGCCGAGATGCACCGAGAAGCTGGCATTGTTCAGAATGATCTTGCGCCGCTTGCCGGTCCAAAAGCTTTTACTGACATTGCGAAACTCGATCATAGGGGAAATGCTCTGCCCGCCAAGACGGGCAGAGCCACGTCGTTATTCCTGTTTCTGCACACCCATAACCTTCCCGGCGACAATCGCAATAGCGGCCGCAAAGAAGGAGAAGAGCGCACCCATTTTCGCCGCGTCCTGAATCGGGCCGGCATCGAAGGCCACCGCCGCGATAAAGAGCGAGACGGTAAAGCCGATGGCGGCCACGAATCCGACCACGATGAGATCGACCGGGCGCATCCCTTCGGGAAGTCCGAGCTTCATGGTGACACCCGAAATATAACCAAAGATGAAGATCCCAATCGGTTTGCCGACGATCAGGCCAAGCACGACGAGCCATGTGGTCGGGCCCATGGAGGAGAACTCGACGCCCGCATTGGCGAGACCGAAGAAGAAGAGGATGACTTCGACCGGGGTTTCGAGCGCATGTTCGGCGCGGTTGAGCGTGTCCGTCGCGAGATGCTCATCCTCGTGGAAGATCCCGAACGCGCGGTCCGCATGGGGCATGGCGGGGATGATCGGCAGAAGGCCAAGCGCCGGGTGGATGCCTGCGCGCATGAAGCCATACCAAGAGATCAGACCGAAGGCGAGATAGGGCCAATAGCCCAGCATCCGGTCCATTTTTGTCGAGAAGGGGCGGTCCTGTTTGCCGCGATCCAGGCGGCGCGGGAGCCAGTTGAAGAGGATGAACGCGCTCACCGCCGCGCCGAGCGAGAGCAGCAGCCAGACCGGCGCGAGATCGCCCGAGGGGTAGAACACCGCCAGAATTATGAGGCCCGCCGCGTCATCCGCAATGGCGAGCAGCAGCAGGAAGCCGACGGCGGAGTGCTTCGCGCCAAAGACGAGGCGGCCGACGAGATAGGCAAAGGCGATGTCCGTCGCAATCGGCACGGCCCAGCCGTTTTTCACTTCCTGATAGACATCGGTGCCCATGACGAGGGCGAGGCCGAGATAGACCGCGACCGGCCCGGCAATCCCGCCAGCCGTCGCAATCAGCGGCGTCAGCGCCTTTTTCCCCCGGAGCGAGCCGTCCTCAAGGATCACCGCCTCCCAGACCTCTTTGCCCGCCATCGCGAAGAAGAAGGCCATCAGGAAGTCGTTAATGAGATAGTGCAATGTCAGGGTGCGGTAGCCATCATGCGGGTGGCCGATGATGAAATGATCGGCGATCACCCATTCAATAAAGCCATGATAGGCTTCGGGAGCAGTATTGGCCCAAACCAGCGCGAGCAGCGCACCACTTATCAGCAAGATCGAATAGGACTGAACGAAATTCCAGACGCGATACATAGTGGCTCCCCTGATTTAGCTTTTGTTTTCATTATTTCTAAACACAGCTTACCCTTCACGCAATGGAACTGGGGAAAAATCTGAAATCGGTTTGGACGGCGGTGGCGGACTGTCGCCATTGCGCGGCGCGTTTCGCGGCGACGGCGACCGCGCATGCGCCGCGCCCGGTGCTGCGGGTGGCCGGGCGCGCGCCGATCCTCATCGCGGGGCAGGCGCCGGGGATGCGGGTGCATAAATCCGGGCTGCCCTTCGATGATCCCTCAGGCGAGCGGCTGCGGGACTGGCTCGGCGTCGACCGTGAGACCTTCTATGACCTTGATTGCTTTGACATTGCGCCGATGGCCTTCTGCTTTCCGGGCTATAACGACAAGGGCGCGGACCTGCCGCCGCCGCCCGATTGCGCGCGGCTTTGGCGCCAGCCACTGATGGACGCGCTGGATAAGGTCCGCCTCACCCTCGTGATCGGCGGCGCGGCGCAAAACTGGCATTTCGAAGGCCGCATGTCCGTCACCGCGCGCGTCGCGGGCTGGCGCGATCATTTTCCTGCCGCGATCCCCTTGCCACATCCGTCCTGGCGCAATACCGCTTGGCTGAAGAAACATCCGTGGTTCGAGGCCGAGCTGGTGCCGGTGCTGCGCCGCCGCGTGAAAGAGGAGTTAGACGCGCTATGACCGAAACCGAAATCGACCGCGCCTATCAGGCGATGCAGTCCGGCGGAGATGCGGCGCGGCTCGCCTATTTCGGGCGGCTTTTTGAGACGGAGCTGTTCCTTCTGCTCGCGGAGGAGCCGCGGGACGATATGGTGAGTCCCGCGATTTTTGATGTGAATGGAGCGGGTTATGCGCTGATCTTCGACCTTGAAGAGCGCCTCGCGGATTTCGCCAACAGCGCCGCGCCTTATCTGGCGATGTCCGGGCGGACGGCGGTGAAAGCGCTCGCCGGGCAGGGGCTTGGCCTCGGCGTCAATCTCGGCGCGCCGTCTGAGACGCTGTGGGATGCGGAAGCGGTCGCGTGGATGACCGAGATGGCGGAACTAGCGACGGCGGAGGAGGCGCGCGGCGCGATTGAAACGCTCGACCGGCCCGACACGTTGCCCGACGGGTTCCTCACCACGCTCGACCGCAAACTGGCGAATATGGCGGGCCTCGCGAAAGCCGCGTATCTCGCCAAGGTGCGGTATAAGGAGGGCGGGGAGGGCCATCTGCTCGCGCTGACGGGGGTGCCGGATGGGGCGAAGGCGGCGGTCGCGCAAAATATCGGCGAGGCGGTTCGTTATGACGGCGGGGAGGCTTTGCAGCTTGATCTGGTGTTCCCCGATTTGTCGGACCCGCTTCTGGCCGCGTTGGAGCGCGCCGCGCTGCGGATTGCGTTGCCAGAGCCGCAAGTGCCGCAAGAACGTCCTGCGCCGGGAAGCGATCCGGACAAACCGCCGAAACTTCGGTAAATCAACTCTGTAAGAGAAACTCTTAAAGTTATCGTCGCCTGTTACTGCCGCGCGGGCGGTGGACATGGGCGCTTTGGATGATGCCGAAGGCGACCATCAGCACCATCATCGCCGTGCCGCCATAGGAGACCAGCGGCAGCGGCAAGCCGACCACGGGCGCGAGCCCCATCACCATTGCCATGTTGAGGGCGAAGAAGAAGAAAAACACCGAGGCCAGCCCGCCCGTGACAAGCGCACCAAACCGGTTCTGGTTCTGGAGCATGGAGACGAGGGCGAAGAGGATAATGAGGCCGTAGAGCGTCAGTAGGGTGACGGAGCCGATGAAGCCGAATTCCTCGGCCAGCGCGGTGAAAATAAAGTCCGTGTGCTGGTCGGGCAGGAATTGCAACTGGCTTTGCGAGCCTTGCAGATAGCCGCGTCCGGAGACGCCGCCCGAGCCGAGCGCGATCTTGGCCTGGTTGAGCTGATAGCCGTCGCCCTTGAGGTCGAGCGCCGGGTTCAGGAAGATGTTGATCCGATCATATTGATAATTATCAAGGAGTTGCCAGCTTTTGCCTTCACTGGCAAAGACCGCCCAAATCAGCCCGACCAGCGCCGTGATCGCGCCCGCGAAATACCAGAGCGAGACGCCCGCGAGCAGCATCACCACGCCGCCGCCCGCCGCCAGCATGAGCGAGGTGCCAAGGTCGGGCTGTTTGAGGACAAGCGCCGTCGGCACGAGGATGATGGCGAGCGGCAGGATCACCCAGAAAGGGCGGGAGACGCGTTCGCGCGGCAGCAGGTCGTAATAGAAGGCCAGCATCATCACGACGGCGATTTTCATCAGCTCCGAGGGCTGCGCACGGACCGGGCCGATTTGCAGCCACCGCTGCGCGCCCTTGCTTTCCTCGCCGAAGAGGGCCACGCCAATGAGGAGCGCGACGCCGACGCCGTAGAGGACGGGAGCGGAAAACTTCCAGACTTTCAACGGGATGAAGCCGATGATGAACATCAGCGCGAGGCCGATGGCGAAGCGCTCCATCTGCGGCTCGGCCCAGCGGTCGAGATCGCCGCCGCCGACCGAATAGAGCAGCAGGAAGCCGATGGAGGCGACCGTGCAGATCAGCAACACCAGCGCCCAGTTGAAATAGAAAAATTTCACCGGGCCGGTGGGGATATTGTCGTCTTCGGTCAGGAAACTCATGCGCGGTCGCCCTGCGCCTCGCCGCTGGCGAGCGGCGCCGCATCGGTTTCGCCCGGCGGTGCGATGCGCAAAAGCTCCCACATGATGTCGCGGGCAATCGGCGCGGCCACGGCGGACCCGCCGCCCCCATGCTCGACGATCACCGAAATCGCATAGCGCGGGTTCTCAACCGGCGCGTAGCAGACGAAGAGCGCGTGGTCCCGGCGCTCCCATGGCAGATCCTCGTTGCGGATAACCCCGCGGGCGCGCTCGGCCGCCGTGATCCGCCGCACCTGGCTGGTCCCGGTCTTGCCCGCCATGGCGGCGACACTGTCGGTCAGCCGCGAGCGGTAAGCGGTGCCGGCGGGGTCGTTCACCACGCGGTACATGCCGTTGCGGATCAGGTTGAGGAAGGTCGGGTGGATGCCGAGATCGACCGGCTCCGGCGCGGGCTGCTGCACGCCGCCAACGGCCCGAATGAGGCGCGGCGCGACCGAAGTGCCCGTCGCGATCCGCGCGGTCATCACGGCGAGTTGCAACGGTGAAGCGAGCGTAAAACCTTGCCCAATCGAGGCGTTGATCGTGTCCCCCGGCACCCAGCCCTCATTGCGGGTTTCCTGCTTCCACGCCTTGGTGGGCATCAGCCCTTCGCGCACGGCGGGCACCGGAATGTCATGGATCACGCCAAGGCCAAGCCGGTTCGCCATCTCGGAAATCTTGTCGATCCCGACCCGCTGCGCGACTTCGTAATAATAGATGTCGCAGGACTGCTGGAGACTGCGCTCAAGGCTCACATGGCCATGACCGCCCCGGTTCCAGCAATGGAATTTCGCGTTGCGATACTGGTACACGCCGTTGCAGAACACCGTGTCATTCGGCCCGATCACCCCCGCTTCGAGCGCGGCGAGGGCGGTGACCATTTTGAAGGTCGAGCCGGGCGGATAAGTGCCGGACACCGCCTTATGGTGCAGGGGCCGGTGGTCGTTTTCCAGAAGCGCGCGGTAATCGGTCGAGGAAATCCCGAAAACGAAATTGTTGGGATCGAAGGTCGGGGCGGAGGCCAGCGCCAGCACATCGCCATTCGTGACGTCCATCGCCACCGCCGCGGCGCTCTCCGTGCCAAGCCGCCGGAGCGCATATTTCTGCAAGCGCTCCGAGAGGGTCAGATGCAGATCCGCGCCGCTGATCGCTTCGGTGCGGTCCAACTCGCGCACCACATGGCCCCAATTGTTCGCCTCGATCTGCAAAATCCCAGCGGTGCCGCGCAGCGTGTCCTCTGCCCGCGTCTCGACGCCGCTTTTGCCGATCTGGAAATTCGGCGCGTAGAGGATGGGCTCCGGGTCCTCGATCTTCGAGAGATCGTAATCCGACACCCTGCCCACATAGCCGACCACATGGCAAAACGCGTCGCGATGCGGATAGAAGCGCGAGAGGCCCACATCGGGCTTGATGCCGGGGAGGGCAGGGGCGTTCACCACCACGGGGGCGAATTGCTCCCATGAAAGATGCTCGGCGATCAGAAGCTCCTTGCCGCGTTCATCCCCTTCCAGAATGCGGGCGCGGTCCTCGTCGCTGATCGGGATGAGCTTGGCGAGCCGGTCGAGCAGCATCGCCCGCTGCTCGGGGTCGTCCTCATCCATCAGGATGCGGTAATTCTGCCGGTTATCGGCCAGAAGCATCCCGCGCCGGTCATAGATCAAGCCGCGTGCCGGCGGGATGTAGGAAATATTGATCCGGTTGTCTTCCGCTGCGAGCCGGTAGCGATCCGCCTCCTTGACCTGCAAATGATGCATCCGCCAGCCAAGCGCACCGATAATCGCCGTTTGCGCCGTGCCCAGAATGAGCGCACGGCGACCAATATAGCGGTTCGGTGTCTTGTCTTTCGGTCTGTCGGTCATGTCTCAGTAGTCCCCGCGGCTATTCGGGATCAGCGCGGCAAGGGCCACCATGAAGGGATAGGCCATCACCGTGAGGAGCCACCATTTTAGCATGACACGGGGCGGCGGCAATGGAATCCCGGTCACGCTCAGCATCAGTTGTACGAAAACAATCAGCGCGGCGAAGGTGGCGGCGACCAGCGCCCATTCGAGAAGCAGGCTCAGATCGTTGCGGCCCTCCAGCCGCCCGCGCAGAAATTCGCTGGCGAGGATCACCGCAATAGCGTGCGGGCCGAAGGGGCGCGGGATGATGAGATCGCCGAAAAACGCGAGCAGGATCACGGAGATGAGCGGGATCTGAGCCGGGCGGCGGATCACCATGGCGGCGATCAGAACGAAGGCGAGGTCGGGCATCGGCACGCCGCCGGTGGTGAGGTCCAGCGGCAACAGGGCGATGAGCGTGAAGGCGCAGCCGAGAAAAAGGATGCCGAGGAAGCTGCCGGGGTGCAGCGTGGCGCTTTGCTCCTCACTCACCGCGCCACTCCGGCCCCTGCACCGGGGCGAGGCGGTCGATCTCTGGCGTCAGCAGATTGCCCTCGCGGGAGACTTCGGAGACGCCTTTTTCGCGGAGTAGCCGCAGAAACTCGATCCGGCGATATTCGGCGGCGAGGCGCACGCGGATGCGGCCCTCCGGGTCCTGCGCGACCTGCCCGACGAGCAGATCGGGTGGGAAAATGCCGCCATCGCCGGAGGTGACGATACGATCCCCGGGATAGACATTCTTCGGATCGTCGAGAAATTCGATGATCGGTGCCTCGCTGTTGTCGCCGCTGACAATGCCGCGCTGGCCCGACGGGCGCACGACGATGGGCACGCGGGAACTCGCGTCCGTCAGAAAGAGGATGCGGGAAAAATCCTCACCCACCCCGGCGACACGGCCCACGAGCCCGAGCCCGTCCATCGCCGCCCAGCCATCCTGCACACCGTCGCGGCGGCCGATATTGATGAGGGCGGACTGGCTGAACGGGCTGCCGCTGTCGGTCAGCACCTCGCCGGTCACATAGGTGAGGCGGGGCGAGAGTTTCACATTGTTGAGGCTGAGGAGCCGGGCGTTTTCCTGCTCCAGTTGCAGCGCCGCTTCCTTCCAGCTTTGCATGATGCGCAGCTCGCGGCGCAGCTCTAAGTTCTGATTGTAAAGTCTTGTATAACCGCGAAAATCCCGGACCATGCGCGCGGTGACACTGATGGGCGAGAGCAAGAATTCCATCCGCGGCACGATCTGGTCGATCGCCGCGTTGCGGATGCGGTCTATGCGGGTGCTTTCAATGCGCCAGAGCGCGAAGCCGATCAGCAGCACGAGGCAGACGAGACCGATAAAAATCCGTCTGATGGGTCTGCCGTAACTGCTTGTCTTCGCCTCGCGCGCCATCGGGGCTTACCCCCGTTCAGCTATCGTAATCAATCGCGTGGGCAAGCTGCTTTTCATATTCGAGCGCCTTGCCCGTGCCGAGGGCGACGCAATGCAGCGGCTCATCGGCGACCGAGATTGCAAGGCCCGTCTGCTCGCGCAGCGCCACGTCGAGATCGCCCAGAAGCGCGCCGCCGCCGGTCAGCATCACGCCGCGGTCCACGATGTCAGCGGCCAGATCCGGCGGGGTCGATTCCAGCGCGGTCATCACGGCTTCGCAAATCTGCTGCACCGGCTCGGCCAGCGCTTCGGCGACCTGCGCCTGCGTGATTTCCATTTCCTTCGGCACCCCGTTCAGAAGATCGCGCCCACGCACGAGGATCGACTTGCCGCGCCCCGAATCGGGCATCCGCGCGGTGCCGATCTCGGTCTTGATCCGCTCAGCCGTCGCATCGCCGACGAGGATGTTATGCTGGCGGCGCAGGTAGGAGATGATCGCTTCATCCATCCGGTCGCCGCCCACACGGATCGAGCGCGCGTAAACAATATCGCCAAGGGAGAGAACAGCCACCTCGGTCGTCCCGCCGCCGATATCGACCACCATGGAACCGGTCGGGTCCGCAATCGGGATGCCCGCGCCAATCGCGGCGGCAATCGGTTCGGAAATGAGGCCCGCCTTGCGCGCGCCAGCCGAGAGAACCGACTGACGGATCGCGCGTTTTTCCACCGGAGTCGCGCCATAAGGCACGCAGACGATGACCTTGGGCCGTGTGAAATTCCCGCGTTTCTGCGCCCGGCGCATGAAATCCTTGATCATTTCCTCGGCCACATCGAAATCCGCGATCACGCCGTCACGCATCGGGCGGATGGCCTGAATGGAGCCGGGGGTGCGGCCGAGCATCAGCTTGGCGTCCTCACCAATCGCGCGGACCTGCTTTTTGCCCTCGCTCAGATTATAGGCCACCACGGAGGGCTCGTTGAGGACAATCCCCTTGCCCTTGATATAGACCAGCGTGTTCGCCGTCCCGAGATCAATTGCCATATCTGCGGAGAACAGCCCCGCCAAAGCACCCAGCATATGCTCAAACCTCTAAAATTGCGGGGCAGCCGCCCCTTTTTCTTACCGCGCTTTATAGGTGTTTGCCCGGTCGAGGGTAAAGAGAGGATTAACCTAACTTACCGCGACGCGATTTTTTCGTCTCATAGAGCGAATTTGGCGCGCGAGCTTGAGGTCCCGCGCGCCGGATTTGGTATCAGGGTGCGACCGAATCGTGCATCGCATGGGTGCGCGGCTCGGCCCGCAGCGCCAGTTTGTTGAGCGCGGAGACATAGGCCTTGGCCGACGCCACCACCGTATCCGTATCCGCCGCCGAGCCGGTGACGACGATGCCGTCCCGCTCCAGCCGCACCGACACGGTGGCTTGCGCATCGGTGCCTTCGGTCACGGCATCCACCTGATAGATCTGCAAATGCGGGTCCTCCCCGGTGATCTCCTTGATCGCGGTAAAGACCGCATCGACGGGGCCGTCGCCGGTGGTTTCCGCGCGCTTCTCCTCGCCGTCGATCACCAGCGTCAGATCCGCGGTTTGCGGGCCGTCCGTGCCGCAGACGACCTTGAGATGTTTCACCGAAATCTTGTCGCCGCCGCCAACCGCGTCCATGGCGAGGGCGATAATATCCTCATCATAGACCTCTTTCTTGCGGTCCGCCAAATCCTTGAAACGCACGAAGAGATCGCCGAGTTGGTTCTCGCCCACCTCAAAGCCCAGATCCTTCAGCTTGGCGCGGAGCGCGGCGCGGCCCGAATGTTTGCCCATGACTATGTTGGTTTTACCGAGGCCGATGTCCTCGGGGCGCATGATTTCGAAGGTGCCTGCATGTTTCAGCATCCCGTCCTGATGGATGCCGCTTTCATGGGCAAAGGCGTTCTTGCCGACAATGGCCTTGTTATACTGCACCGGGAAGCCCGCCGCGGCTGCGACGAGGCGGCTCGCCCCCATCAGTTTGGTGGTGTCGATGCTGGTGTTGAAGGGCATGATGTCATTGCGCACCTTGAGCGCCATCACGATCTCTTCCAGCGCCGTGTTGCCCGCGCGCTCGCCGATGCCGTTGATGGTGCATTCCACCTGACGCGCCCCGGCTTCCACCGCCGCCAGCGTGTTGGCGGTCGCAAGGCCCAGATCGTTGTGGCAATGGGTGGAGATGATGCAGTCGTCGATCCCTTCCACATTCCTGCGAATGAGGCGGATCAGCTCGGCGCTCTCGCCGGGGGCGGTGTAGCCGACCGTATCGGGAATGTTGATCGTCGTCGCGCCCGCTTTCACCGCCACTTCAATGGCTTGGAACAGGAAATCATGCTCCGTGCGGGTCGCGTCCATGGGCGACCACTGGATGTTGTCGCAAAGATTGCGCGCGTGGGTTACGGTCTCGTGGATCTTGTCCAGCACCTGCGCCTTGTCCATCGCAAGCTGATGCTCGCGGTGCAGGGGCGAGGTGCCGATAAAGGTGTGAATACGCGGGCGTTTCGCCTCCCGCACGGCTTCCCAGCAGCGGTCGATATCGCCGAGGCTCGCCCGCGCCAGACCGCAAATCACCGAATTCGGCGCGACCTTGGCGATCTCGCGAACCGCCTCAAAATCGCCCTGGCTGGCAATCGGAAAGCCCGCCTCGATGATGTCCACGCCCATAGCGTCGAGATGGGCGGCGATGTCGAGTTTTTCCTTGAGCGACATGGTCGCACCGGGCGACTGCTCGCCGTCCCGCAAAGTGGTATCGAAAATATAAATGCGGTTGCTGTCCGTCATTTCTCAGCTCCGTGGCTCTGTCTTGTCTGTCATGAAGGGCGCGATGATCTGTCTCCCTTGAGCGCAAGCGCCAAGAACCGGCGCGCTCAAGGGCCGGTAAGCAGAAGAAGGAACTGAGCCGTCATCATCGTCATGGCCGCCACTCTAGCGCCGGTTTTTGCGAGAACAAGCCTTAATTCTCCGCTGCGTCATTGTTTTGCGGCGTCTCCGGGGCAGGGCGGTCGATGAGGCCGTCGCGCCACGTGCCGTCATAGTTTTCGCCCTCGGGAGTGGTCAGCACACCTTGGCCGTGGCGTTTGCCGCGCCGAAAGCCGCCGACATAGTGATCGCCATTCGGGTAGCGCAGATCGCCTTGGCCGTGGAAGAGCCCGTCCCGCCACTCGCCGCTATAGCGGGTGCCGTCGGGGCGGGTGAGGGTACCGGTGCCGCTCCGCTGGTTGTCCGCGAAACTGCCGCGATAGACGGAGCCATCGGGCAGGGTCTCGACCGCCTCGCCCTCCCGCGCGCCATTCGACCAGCCGCCTTCATAAACGGTGCCGTCCGCGCTGACCCGGCGGCCCGGCCCGTTCGGGATGCCGTTTGAGAAAACCCCCTGATGCTCCCTCGCACGCAGGGGGCCGGTGAGATCCGCGTCCCGCTCCACCGGGATGTAGGCGGTGCCTTCACCCTCAGGCACACCGTCCACCACCGCGCCGACATAGAGATCGCCGCCCACGCCGCGCAGCCGGCCCGTCCCGGTCATGCGCCCTTCGCTCCACGTCCCGGCATAGGCGGAGCCATCGGCGCGGGTCAGCGTGCCTTCCCCATGTTCGAGATCGGCGCGATACGCCCCGGCATAACGGTCGCCATTCGGCCAGACCATCACGCCTTGCCCGTGCCGCAAGCCATCAACCAACGCGCCGCGATATTCCGCGCCATCGCTACCGGTCAAAATCCCGTCGCCGGTGATGCGGCCCTCGGCCCAGTCCCCGCGATAGCTCGACCCGTCCGGGCGGACGAGCGTGCCGGTGCCATGCCGCAACCCCGCCTGCATCCCGCCCTCATAACGTGTGCCGTCGGGTAGGATCTCGATGATATGGCCGCCCGGCACGCCGTCCACAAACTCGCCTTCGATCCGCCCGCCGCCGGGCCGGATCAAGACGCCATGGCCGTGATATTTGCCGTCCCGAAACCCGCCCTCAAAGACCGTGCCGTCATTGAGGACCGTGCGGCCCGTGCCGGTGCGCACGCCCATCTGAAAGCCGCCCTCATAGAACCCGCCATCGGCCCAGATGATCTTGCCCTCTCCATCCGGCTCGCCGCGGGTGAACTGGCCCTCATAGACCGCGCCCGAAGGAAACACCGCACGGCCCCGGCCCGTCATTTCGCCATTCACCCAGGTGCCGCGATAGAGAAAACCGTCTCGCGTCTCCAACTGCCCGTCGCCATGCGGCAGGCCTTCGGCAAATTCACCGCGATAGACCGAGCCGTTCTCATAGGTCTTGCTCTGCTGCTGCGCGAGGGCGGCGGCAGGGAGGGCAAGCAGAAAGGCGAAGGCGAGGCGCATGAAGGCAGTCAGGAAAGCTCGATTGTTCTGCCCACAGCTTTAGGGCTGCGCGGCGCGGCCCGCAAGGCTTGAGGGGTTAAGCAAAAGTCAACGCAGCGGCGCTTGTGGCGGCGGTCCGGGCGGGCTAGGACAAATGCGAGACGAGAAAAGGGGAACGCCATGGCCGAGAGCCTCAAGATCACCATCGCGCAACTAAACGCCACGGTTGGCGATTTGGATGGCAACTGCGCCAAGGCCGTGGAAGCGTGGGAGGCGGCGAAAGCGGCGGACTCAGACATGGTCGCGCTGCCCGAAATGTTCGTGACCGGCTATCAGACGCAGGATCTCATCCTGAAACCCGCCTTCTACAACGACGCGGAATCGCGGATCGAGACGCTGGCGAAAGACTGCGCGGACGGTCCCGCCATGGCCATCGGCGCGCCCCATGCGGAGGGCGACGCGCTTTATAACGCCTATTTCATCCTCGAAGGCGGCGCGGTGAAACATATCCTGAAAAAGCAGGAATTGCCCAATGCCGCCGTGTTCGACGAGGTGCGGCTCTTCACCCCCGCCGAACCGCAAGAGCCGTTCGAATTCAAGGGCTTTCGCATCGGTGCGCCGATCTGCGAGGACATTTGGCATGAACGCGTCCCGGCGGATCTCGCCGCCAAGGGCGCGGAGTTTTTCCTCGTCCCCAATGGCTCGCCCTATCACGTCGACAAGATGGACCTGCGCTACCGCGTCGTGCGCCAGCATGAGGACAAACTTGGCGTGCCGATGGTCTATATCAACCTCGTCGGCGGGCAGGACGATCAGGTCTTTGACGGCGGCTCTTTCGTGATCGGCGGCAAAGGCACGCTCAGGATGCAGATGGTCCAGTTCGAGGAACAGATCAGTGAGGTCACGCTGACCCGCAAGGACGGCAAAGTGCAGGTGGAGCAGGGCGAGGTCGTCGATCTCGGCCCGTCGCTGGAGCAGGATTATCACGCCATGGTCAAGGGCTTGCGCGATTATCTTGGCAAAACCGGCTTCAAGAAAGTGCTGCTTGGCCTCTCGGGCGGGGTGGACTCCGCCATCGTCGCCGCCATCGCGAGCGATGCGATCGGGCCGCAGAATGTCCGCACGGTGATGATGCCCTCGGAATACACGTCCGAACACTCGCTGGAAGATGCCGCCGCGGTGGCAGACCATCTCGGCACGCGGCTCGACACGATCAACATTGAGGCGGGCCGTCAGGCGATCATGGGCTCGCTCGCCCCGCTCTTTGAAGGCACCAAACCGGACGTGACTGAGGAAAACATCCAGTCCCGTCTGCGCGGCCTCTATCTCATGGCGCTGTCGAACAAATTCGGGGAAATGCTGCTGACCACGGGCAACAAATCCGAAGTCGCGGTCGGCTATGCCACCATTTATGGCGACATGGCGGGCGGCTATAACCCGCTGAAGGATATGTATAAAAGCCGCGTGTTCAAATCCTGTCACTGGCGCAACGAGAACCACCGCGACTGGATGATGGGGCCGGAGGGTCGCGTGATCCCCGAGCGGGTCATCACCAAGCCGCCCTCGGCGGAGCTGCGCGAAGACCAGAAGGATGAGGACAGCCTGCCGCCCTATGAGGATCTCGACCAGATCTTGCACGGGCTGGTGGAGGCGGATCTCTCCGTCGCTGAAATTGTCGCGCAGGGTTTCGAGCGCGAGACGGTCAAGAAGGTGGAGCGGCTGCTCTATCTCTCGGAATACAAACGCTTTCAGGCCGCGCCCGGCCCGCGCCTGACGCCGAAAAGTTTCTGGATGGACCGCCGCTATCCGATCATCATGAAATGGCGCGACAACAGTTAAAACGCCCTTCACCAGCGGCGCGGACAGCCTCGCGCCGCTGGACAAAGCTGCCATTTGGGGCGAGAAGGCCGGGAAGCAGGAGAGACTTATGACCACGACCCGTTTTGCGCCGTCCCCGACCGGCTATATCCATATCGGCAATCTGCGCACCGCGCTGTTCAACTGGCTTATCGCCCGCAAAAGCGGCGGCCAGTTCATTCTGCGGCTCGACGATACGGACCCGGAGCGCTCCAAGCAGGAATATGCGGACGCGATTCAGGAGGATCTGGAATGGCTGGGCCTCCATTGGGACCGGATCGAGAAGCAGTCCGACCGGTTCGACCGCTATAACGAGGCGGCGGATGAGCTGCGCGAGAAGGGCCGGTTCTACGAGGCGTTCGAGACGCCGACCGAGCTCGACCTCAAGCGCAAGAAGCAGCTCAATATGGGTAAGCCGCCGGTCTATGACCGGGCCGCGCTGAACCTTTCCGACGATGAAAAAGACAAGCTGCGCGCGGAGCGGGGCGGGCATTGGCGCTTCCTGCTCGATCAGGAGCGGATCGAATGGGAGGACGGCATTCTCGGCCCGATCTCGATTGATGCGGCCTCGGTCTCCGACCCGGTGCTGATCCGCGCCGATGGCCAGCTTCTCTACACGCTGGCCTCCGTGGTGGACGATATGGATATGGGTATCACCCATGTCGTGCGCGGCTCGGACCATGTGACCAATACCGGCACGCAAATTCAGATCATCCGCGCCCTTGGCGGCGAGCCGCCCGCTTTTGCGCATCACTCGCTGCTGACCGGCCCGCAGGGCGAGGCGCTGTCGAAACGTCTTGGGACATTGAGCCTGCGTGATCTGCGTGAGGCGGGGATCGAGCCGATGGCGCTCCTCTCGCTTATGGCGCGGCTCGGGTCGAGTGATCCGGTGGAATTGCGCAGCACCCATCAGGAACTGATCGACGGGTTCGACCTCTCGAAATTTGGCTCCGCGCCAACGAAATTTGACAGCGAAGATCTGAAACCACTGACTGCCCGAGTCATCGCCGCACAGGATTACGACGCGATGGCGGAGGAAATCCGCGCCATCGGTGTACCCGATGAGATCGCGCCGCAATTCTGGGCCGTGGCTCGCGAGAACCTGAATAAACGCAGCGATATCAAAGGCTGGTGGGACCTTTGCCGCGACGGTGCGGAACCGCTGGTCGCCGATGAGGACAAGGAAATGGTCGCGACCGCCTTTTCCATGCTGCCGCCGCGTCCTTGGGATGAGACGACCTGGGGCGGTTGGACCAAAGCGGTTGGCGCTGAGACGGGCCGCAAGGGCAAGGGCCTCTTCATGCCGCTGCGCAAGGCGCTGACCGGGATGGAGCGCGGTCCGGATATGGGGGCGCTCATGCCGCTTCTGCAAAAGGTCGGGCCGGAGCGGGCGTAAGCCTCAGGGCTGCCAGTATTTCGGCTCCATACACGGCGCGGGCAGGGTGAGGGTGCCGCTGCCCGGCGTCGCCCCCGGTGCCATCCGCGATTGCCAGGCGCCGCGCCATTCGTCCGGCAGAGGGTAGGGCGGCGCAATGCCGGTCTCGGCAGAAAACCCATGCCGCCCGTAATAGGCCGGATCACCCAGCACGAGAATCTGCGTGATGCCCTCGCCGAAAAGCCAGGTCGCGCCCTCCGCCATGAGCCGCTTGCCCCAGCCCTGACGCTGCGCATCCGGCGCAACGGCCAGCGGGCCGAGCAGGGCCGGGCGCGCATCCGTCGCGCTGCCTTTGCTGTAGAGCGCATGGCCGATCAACCCGTCCTCATCCGCCACCAGCGACACCGTTTGCGGCTCTTTCAACAGCGCCGTGACGAGCGGCCAGAGCGACTCCTCGGGGAAGGCGACCGCATAGAGCCGCTCCAGCGCGGCGAGGTCGGTGTCAGTCGAGAGGCGGATCATAGCAGGCGAGGCTCCTTCGGCGCGGGCGCATGGCGGCGCTCATGTTCGATAAGCCATTGTTTACGCCAAATCTTGCCGCCATATCCAGTCAAACTGCCATCGCCGCCAATCACGCGGTGACAGGGGATGATGAGCGCAAGCTGGTTCGCCCCATTGGCCCGCGCCACCGCCCGCGCGCCGGTCTGGTCGAGGGCTTTTGCAATCTCGCCATAGCTGCGGGTCTCGCCGGACGGGATCTCGCGCAGCGCGGCCCAGACGGAGCGGGTATAGGCCGAGCCATGTTCCGCAAACGCGACCGTCCATGGATCGGGCGCGCCGTTGAAATAAGCGCGCAGGTTGGCCGCGATCTCTTCGGTCACATCGGTGCGGCCATGGGCGATCAGAAACCCTTTCTTTTGCAGGGCCTTCAACTCGGTCGGCAGGGCGATCCGGTCGTGAAATTCCAGCAGATGCAGGCGCGTCTCATCGGCCACCGCCATCATCGGGCCGAGCGGCGTTTCCAGCCAGTCCGCCCTGAGCGTCTCGCCTTGCGCCTTGGCGGGGGCTTGCCCGGTCAGCCGCGTGAACGCATCGCGGAACCCGCTGGCTGAGCCGAAGCCCGCATCAAGCTGCGCCTCGATCATCGCCTCGCCGCTCGCCAGCCGGTCCTGCGCCCGGCCAACCCGCTGCGCGCGGATGGTTTGTTGAAAGGTCTGCCCATAATGGCGCTTGAACTTGCGGCGCACGGTCGCCGGATCATAGCCCTGTGCGATCAACGCCGCATCAGACCAATCGCCTTCCGGGTCCGCCGCAAAGCGCTCCAGAAGATGCGGGATCAGGCTGTCGATCTCGCCCGTCGGCGCGTCCGGCTTGCAGCGCTTGCAGGGGCGCAACCCGGCCTCGCGCGCCTCGGCAGGCGTGGTGTAAAAGCTGATATTCTCCCGCTTGGGTTTGCGCGCCGCGCAGGTCAGGCGGCAATAAATCCCGGTCGTGTGCACGCCGACAAAGGCAAAGCCATCATAGGCCGGATCGCGGGCGAGAAGGGCGGTGTAGAGCGTGTCATTATCATACATGAGACTCACCATAGGGCTGTCCTTACGCGCCCGCGCACGAAAAATGGACGCCTATTTCGGGAGATCAAGCGCGGCGACATGCGCGTCGATCTGCGCCCGTTCGTCCTCGGTCAGCGTCACCGCGCGCGGGTAACGCGGATCAAGGCGGTCATTCTCGATCACGCCCCAATTGTCCGTGGTCTCGAAGAAATGCGCGAGACCTTCCGGACCATATTCACGCAGAAATCCTTGCCCGACGCAATCGAGATAAGATTGCAGGATCGGGAAATGCTCATTGGGCGTCGGCGCGGGCTGGCGGGCAACATAGATGCTGATCTCGCGCACATGGGCGTCATGGGCGATGGTGTCGGCAGGCACGATAGTGCGGTCATAGCCCGCCTCGCGCAGATCGAGCGCGGCCCAGTCATCATCGGGCACCGCGGCAATCAGCCCCAAAATCTCGGCACTCGCGACGGGATGGACGGAGAGCGATGTCACCCCGTGATCCTCGCCCGCATGAATGCGGTGGCCCCAAAACCGCCGCCAGCCCGAGATTTTCGCCAAGGCGCCATGGGGGAAATTGTGGCTGTCGCGGTTCACCAGCGAGCCGTAACCGAAGAAAAAGGGATGAAGCATGGCAGATGCGCGCGGGCGGTGCCGCTGGCCTCCGTAATCGTCGTTTGAAATCTGTGGCGGGTGATACGCCGCTGCGGCGCAAGGTTCAATGGGGCTGGGCGGAGAAACGGATCATGAAAAAGGGAGGCCGAAGCCTCCCCTTTGTCTGATGTCTCTCAACATCTTACTTGCCGTCCAGCTCGTCGGCCTTGGCCAGCACCGTGCGCAAGCGGCGCTCTGAGGGCGGGTGCGTCGAGAGCAGACCGCCGCCCGACGGCACCCGACGGAAGCTGAGCGCACCGACGCGCGGGTCGTAGCCAGCCTGACGGGCGATGACGGTGCCGATCACATCGGCTTCGAGCTCATAGCTCTGCGAATAGGCGCGGCCGCCGACAAATCCGCCAAGCTGAGCGATCTGCTCGACACCGCGGGCGTCGACCTGACCCGACGCCTGCGCCAGCCCGCCCAGAAGGATCGCGCCAAGCTGCGCGTTCTGGTTGCGGCGCGCGAGGTGACCCGCGATCTGGTGGCCCGCTTCATGGGACAGGATGAATGCGATTTCATCGTCATTCTTCACCGATTGCAGCATCGCCTTGTTGAAGGCCAGGATCGGCTGACCGTTATGAATGGTCTGGAAAGCGTTCGGCGGCTGGCCATCCTGCTCGATCGCGATAATGCGGAAATCGCAGAAGGCACGCGGCGCGGAGGGATTCTGCTGGCGGCAATATTGCGTCGCGACCGGACCTACGCGTTTGGTCACACGCTGATAGGCGTTCAAACCGGATTGTGCGGAGCGCACCGGCGCCATCACTTCGGTCGGGCCGGCCTCGGGCAACTGAACATCGCTGCCATCAGGAACATCCGGGCGGCTCGATGAGGTTTCAACAGGCGCACAGGCGGCAATGCCAAGCGCGGCGGTGGTCAAAAGGGCAATAATTGATGTTCTCATAGCGCCACCATGTGTGAATAGGGTTTCTAAAGCAAGAACTTGATGGTCAATAAAGTAAACGCCGCCCGGTCACAAAGACGCGGGCGGCGTTGTCATCAGGCGATCTGAACTCAGGCGAGTTCGAGATTCACAGCCGACTCGCGGCCATCACGGCCAGCTTCGAGGTCATAGGTGACCTTCTGACCGTCGGGCAGACCTTTGAGGCCGGAACGCTCGACTGCGGAGATGTGCACAAACACGTCCTTGCCGCCGTTCTCGGGCTGAATGAAGCCATAACCCTTTGTTTCGTTGAACCATTTCACGGTGCCATTGGCCATCTGTCTTCTCCTTAAATTCCGGGCGAACGGAATATCCACCCTTGGGCAGTCACGGCAAAATCGGTGCGTGACGCCATAGGGCGGCAGAGAGCGATATTGGTAACCTGCGCGAACCCTGCGGCAAAATGCGCTATAATGCAAGCCAAACACGCTTTTTGCGGGGAGGAATCTATGCGCTGTTTCATAATCTGTCTGACCGTGGCGGCCTGCACGCCCGCCGTGATCGCCACCTGCTCGTCGCGGAGCGTGACCTGCGGCGGCGCAGAGCTGGCCTGCCGGTCTCACGCGCCGACCTTCTCGGCGGATTTTTCCGAAGGATTTATGAGCGCCACATACCCGACCGGCCCCAATGCGGATGTGATGGTCACGCGCTCCGGCAGCATGAGTGTCACATGGCAATCGGACCGGATCGCGCAGTTCGAGGGACCGACGGGCCTCACTGGAACGGTTGAAGAACTCGCCACACCGAGCTGTTCTGACGGGCATTTCTTCGATGCCGCCCCTTATGAGCTGCGGATCACCAGCAGCAGCGACCCGGTCCCCACCGGCCCGATCTGCTGCGTCCATAGCGACGACCTCTAGCGCCCCTAAAGTCGCAAACCGCAACTCCGCCTTGCCCTCGCGCCCCTTTCACGGCATGAGAGCGCGCAGACGGAGTTGTCCATGTTCGATCTCATCCTCAATGTGCTGGAGCGCCTCGGCCTTTTCGGCGTCTTCTTGTTGATGCTCGCGGAAAACATCGTGCCGCCGATCCCCTCGGAACTGGTGATCCCGCTCGCCGGGTTCCTCGCTGCGCGCGGCGCGTTTTCCTTTGTGCTGATGGTGATCGCGGGCGCCATCGGGGCCACGCTCGGCGCGCTGATCTGGTATGAAATCGGCCGCGGTCTGGGCGAGGCGCGTCTGACCCGCTTCATTGCCCGTTACGGCCACTGGCTGACGCTTTCGCAAGAGGATGTCGGCCGCGTGACCCGCTGGTTCCGCCGCCACGGCGCGCTCGCGGTGCTGTTCGGCCGCATGGTGCCGGGCCTGCGCACCTTCATCTCGATCCCTGCGGGCCTCGCCGGTATGCCGCGCGGCCTCTTCCTGCTCTGCACCTTCACGGGCAGCCTGACCTGGACCGCCCTGCTCGGCGCGGGCGGCTTCATCCTGAAGTCGCAATACGCCCGGATCGAACACTGGCTGAACCCGGTGACGAATGTGGTGCTGCTGGTTTTGGTGGCGGTATATGTGTGGCGGTCGGTGCGGCGGTGAATGTGCTAATTTTAATGTTTCAACGATACACAGTGCTATAATCACCCTCGACATAACACTTTAGCAAGGTTTGGAATCCTGCTTTGGTTCAGGTAGTGGGTCATCTGCGGGGCTTACAGCCTCATCGGGGGGACCTCCCCAGCCTTCCGTAGGGTGCCTATAATCCTCACTTAAATTCAGACAATTGTCGTCCCATTTCAGTGCGACACACTGATAGTGCTCAAAGACAACATCTCTATATGTCCAATTGGTTTTAGTGTTTTCGTTAGAGCTATCTCTTGAACTCGTGCCCAAAGCATCTTCATGTTTTTGGTCTGCCTTCCATCGCTCACGCTGGATAAATCTTGCTGCTTCATTCCAATCGCGTATGAAGGGTCCTGCCATCCACTTCCGATAAATGTCTTCGTCAAGTGTACCTGTCAGAATGCCGATGGAGACTAATTCATAATGATTTAAATAGCCAAGAACTTTGGATCGGTCGATTTTTTCTCGTTGTTCGATAACATCATGCAGAGCGCCGAGTTTATTTGTTCTCTTGTAATATCGAAAAGTGGATGCTTGATCTTGATAATGTGCGGTCGATTCAACCTTTTCGATCATATCTAGAGTTGCCCTTTTTCGCGCAGTTTCTCTGGATGATTGAATGTTCTCTTTGGCTATTTTTAATGAAAGGAATGCGGTTCCGAATAATATGAAAGGCGTTAGTGCAGTAATTAAACGGTACCAATTGTTTTGTATAAAAGAAGCGGCGCAGCCGATTAAGGGCTGCACCGCTTCAGAGTTCTCACAAATTAATGTGAGCGACATTCCGGATTAATCTCTTACGCCTTCACGCATAGGGTCATCTCTCACGCCTTCGCGTTTTAACGATATAATCATTCCGATGTCCTCCTTCGGATAACTTATGTAGGGATAATATAGCCTATTTAGATTTGTTCAAGTGTTAACAACGGCACATTTTTGACGAAATCGGTAAAGATAGCTGATCACCGCGTAAACTTTTTATACTTCACCCGCTTCGGCTCGACCGCATCCGGACCCAGACGCTTGATCTTATCCGCCTCGTAATCCTCGAAATTCCCCTCGAACCATTCCACATGGCTGTCGCCTTCGAAGGCGAGCATGTGGGTGCAGAGGCGGTCGAGGAAGAAGCGGTCGTGGGAGATGACGACGGCGCAGCCGGCGAATTGCGTGAGCGCGTCCTCCAAGGCGCGGAGGGTTTCGACGTCGAGATCGTTGGTAGGCTCGTCGAGGAGCAGCACATTGCCGCCGTCTTTCAACAGCTTGGCGAGGTGGACGCGGTTGCGCTCGCCGCCCGAGAGCATGTTCACCTTCTTCTGCTGGTCGCCGCCCTTGAAGTTGAACGCGCCGCAATAGGCGCGGCTGTTGATCTCCGCATCGCCGAGTTTGATCACGTCCAGCCCGTCGGAAATCACCTCCCAGACGGTCTTGTTGGCATCAAGATCGTCGCGCGACTGGTCGACATAGGAGAGCTTCACCGTGTCGCCATATTCAATGCTGCCCTCGTCCGGCTGTTCCTGCCCGGTCAGCATCCGGAACAGCGTGGATTTCCCGGCGCCGTTTGGGCCGATCACGCCGACAATGCCGCCCGGCGGGAGCGAGAAATCCAGCCCGTCGATCAGCATCCGCTCGCCATAGCCTTTCTTCAGGCCGTCCACCTCGATCACCTTGCCGCCAAGGCGCGGGCCGTTGGGGATGATGATCTGCGCGCGGCCCACGAGATCGCGTTCGGATTGCTCGGCCATCTCGTTATAGGCGTTGATCCGCGCTTTCGATTTGGCCTGACGGGCTTTTGGCGATTGCCGCATCCATTCCAGCTCGCGCTCCAGCGTTTTCTGTCGCGCCTTGTCCTCACGGGCCTCCTGCGCGAGCCGCTTGGCCTTTTGCTCCAGCCAGCTCGAATAATTGCCCTCGTAAGGAATGCCGCGCCCACGGTCGAGTTCGAGGATCCAGCCGGTAATATCGTCAAGGAAATACCGGTCGTGGGTAACGATCAGGATGGTGCCCTTATACTCGATCAGGTGCTTTTGCAGCCAGGCGATGGTCTCGGCGTCAAGGTGGTTGGTCGGCTCGTCGAGGAGCAGCATGTCGGGCGCTTCGAGCAGCAATTTGCAGAGCGCGACGCGGCGTTTCTCCCCGCCCGAGAGTTTCGAGACATCCGCATCATCCGGCGGGCAACGCAGGGCCTCCATCGCGACGTCGATCTGGCTGTCGAGATCCCAGAGATTGTTGCTGTCGATCTCATCCTGAAGCGCCGCCATCTCATCCGCCGTCTCGTCGGAATAGTTCATCGCAAGTTCGTTGAACCGGTCGAGCTTGGCCTTCTTCTCGGCCACGCCCTCCATGACGTTCTCGCGAACCGTCTTGGTCTCATCAAGCTGCGGCTCCTGCGGCAGATAGCCGACCTTCGCGCCCTCGGCGGCCCAGGCCTCGCCCTGAAACTCCTTGTCCTGCCCGGCCATGATTTTCATCAACGTCGATTTACCCGCGCCATTGACGCCGACGACCCCGATTTTCACGCCCGGAAGGAAAGAGAGGCGGATGTTTTCAAAGGTTTTCTTGCCGCCCGGATAGGTCTTCGACACCCCGTCCATGTGGTAAACATACTGATATTTCGCCATGACCGGCTCCTTTGACTGCGTCCTGCATCTGTTGGCCCCAGATGTAGGCGGAAGCGGCGGTGAGGGCAACGGGGGATGCGGGGCGCGATCTGACTTGACATGCAACCATATAGTTGCATATTGGGTCACATGAGTGATCTTTACAAAGCCTTGGCCGATCCAACCCGCCGCGACCTGCTCGATCGTTTGTTCATGAAAGGCGGGCAGACGCTGGGGGATTTGTCGGAGGGCGCGGCGATGTCGCGCCAGGCCGTCACCAAACATCTGCGGATTTTGGAGGAGGCCAATCTCGTCTCCGTCAAATGGCTGGGGCGGAACAAGCTGCACTATCTCAACCCGGTGCCGCTGACGGAGATTGTCCATCGCTGGGTTGGCAAGTTCGAGGATGCGCGTCTGGAGGCGCTCGCCGATTTCAAAGAGGCCGTTGAGGCCAAGGAAAGAGAGAAAAAACATGGCTAACGATCAAGCACCGGCGCAGGACACCCGCGCGTCCACAGGCCTGCCGCTGGCGGAGACCTTCGTTTACACCATTTATCTGCGCGCCGGTATCGAAACGGTTTGGAACGCGTTGATCGACGGTGAGTTCACGCGGAAATACTGGGGTCACGAGAACCGCTCGACATGGGAAAAGGGCGCGCCTTGGGAACATGTGCGGATGTATGAGGATGGCAAAGTCATCCTGCGCGGCCGCGTGCTGGAGATTGATCCGCCTACGAAAATGGTCTGGAGCTGGGCGCCTGCGGATGAGGCTGCGCAGGCGGAAAAGGCGTCGCGCGTGACCTATGATCTCATCGCGCTCGGCCCCGACACGAAGCTGACCGTGACCCATTCGGAGCTCGAACCGGATTCGGGCATGGATGCAGGTGTCCGCGAGGGGTGGCCGGCCGTTCTGTCCAACCTCAAATCCCTGCTGGAAACAGGTGAGATCCTGCGCGAGGAGGCGTGGCCGCACACCGCATGATCCGCAGCACCGCGTAAAAGAATCGCATCCCCCTAGACAACCCGCCCCCCAAAAGACATAGGCTGGCGGGAAGCGAAGGAGGCGGTGGTGCGGCACGAATTTCCCATATCCGATGCGGGGTTGCGCGTGGGTTTGCTTGGCGGGTCCTTCGATCCGGCCCATGCGGGGCATGTCCATATCACCCGCTGGGCGCTCAGGCGGTTCCGGCTGGATCGGGTCTGGTGGCTGCTGTCGCCCGGCAATCCGCTGAAAAAGGAGGGGCCCGCGCCAATGGACCGGCGGCTGGAGGTGGCGCGCGGCGTCATGCAGCATCCGCGCGTTGAGGTCACGGATCTCGAGGTGCACCTCGGCACGCGCTACACGGCGGCGACGCTGGCGGCGCTCAAGGAGCGTTATCCGGGGACGCGCTTTGTCTGGCTCATGGGGGCGGACAATCTGGCGCAGATCCACCGCTGGGATCGCTGGCACTGGATCATGGAAAATGTGCCGATCGGGGTGCTGGCGCGGCCGGGCGAGCAGATACGGGCGGGCCTCTCTCCCGCCGCGAAAATGTATGCGCGCTACCGTCTCGACCCACGTCGGGCGGCGGCGCTCACGAGCTATGACGCGCCCGCCTGGACGCTCCTCAACGGGCCGATGATGGATATTTCCTCCTCGGAAATCCGGGCGCGCGGTGAGTGGATCCGCTGACCGCCCGGACGCCGCCGCGATTGCGTAAAATTGACTCAAGGTTATGGAGAATTCAGTCCGCGCTGAATTGCCAATCCCGCTGCGATTTGCGACAAATTCTTATCCACGAATATTAAGGTGTTTTTATGATGAATCGGCGTGAGGTTTTGGCGGGTCTGGGCGCGAGCGCGGTGATGGCAGGCTCGGCTGCACGGGCGCAATCGGCGCTCTCGTCGATCATGGCGTCCTCGGGTCTGGGCGGTGTCACAAGTGCGGCGCTGCTGGACCTCGGCACAGGGCAAATTCTCGAAAGCCACAACCCCGATCTGCCGCGCCCGCCGGCCTCGGTGACCAAGGCGCTGACGGCGCAATATGCGCTGCTCGGTCTGGGGAGCGGCTACCGGTTCTCGACGCGGCTCATGACCACCGGCGCGGTGTCGGGCGGGGTGCTTCAGGGCGATCTCTTCCTCGTCGGCTCCGGCGATCCGCAGCTTGACGCCGACCAGCTGGCCGATCTTGCGCGCCAACTCGCCGCGCGCGGTGTGCGGCAGGTGAACGGGCGCTTCCTGACCGTAGCCACCGCGCTCCCGCAGCTCACGGAAATCGACAGCGAGCAGCCCGATCATGTGGCCTATAACCCCGGCCTTGGCGGGCTCAACCTCAATTACAACACGGTTTATCTGCAATGGCGGAGCGGCGCGCTGTCGCTGACCGCGCGGGCCGAGCGCAACGCGCCGCAGGTGCATGGCATCTCGATCTCGCGGGCAAATCGCGGCGGGCCGACATTCACCTATTCGGGCTCCACCGGCGGCGAGCAATGGTCCGTTGCCTCGGGCGCGGTGTCCGGGGCGGGCTCGCGCAATCTGCCAGTCCATTACCCGGCGCGCTATGCGGGCGAGGTGTTCCGCATTCTGGCGGCGGGGGCCGGGGTCTCGGTCCCGCCCGCACAGGCCGCGACACAGGCGGGCGGCACGGTTCTCGCCGAAGTCAGTTCCGATCCGCTCAGCGAGATCGTCCGCGATTGTATGCGTTATTCCAACAACTTGACCGCCGAAGTGATCGGCCTCGCCGCGTCCCGCAATGTGGGGCTGCCCTTTGGCGATCTGCGCCAGAGCGGCAATTCCATGACCCGCTGGATGGCGGGCCAGCTTGGCACACGCAACGCCAATTTCGTCGACCATTCGGGCCTGTCGGATCAGAGCCAGATCTCCGCCCGCGATATGGTGGTGTATCTCGCGGCGAGCGAGTGGGGAGACATTCTGCATGGCTCGATGAAGGAAATGCAGGTCGGCAATTCCAACAGCTTCCATGCCAAGACCGGCACGCTCAATTTCGTCGATGCGCTGGCCGGGTTCATGCAGGGGCGCAGCGGCCGCCGCATGGCCTTCGCGATCTTCGCGGGCGACCCCGCGACCCGCGCGCGCATCCCGATGAGCCAGCGCGACAACGCACCGGGCGCGTCGGCCTGGGGCGCACGTTCACGGCAACAGGAGCGGCTCCTGCTGGAGCGGTGGTCGGCGTATTGATGTGGTCGTTTTGGTATGTCGTGAATGGGCTCTATCTGCGCATTCTGAAAATAACGGGCGGTCGCCGCTGGCCCATCTACACGGGTTTCGGACTTCTTGAGCTTTTGATCTTCACGCAGCTTTCCGAAACATGGATGCCGGTCGCTTATCTGCTCATGGCCCCTTTCGCATTTTTTGTTGCGATGGATGCGACGGTGAACACATCATCCTCGCCCGATGCCTTCGAAAGTCACGAGCAGCGGATGCAGCGCGAGTTGAAAAAGCCGCTCAAGCGCCGCGAAAAATAAAGCGCGCCGGGAAGCGCGCCCCACATTTTAAGACGACTGCCCCGACAGCGTGTCCGCGCCGCCATGTGCCGCCGACCATGTCAGCGGGGCCTCCAGAAACGCTTCCACCGCATCCAGCGCGGCGGGTTCGAAATACTTCCCGGCTTTCGCCTCGGCCAGCACGTCATGCCATGTCGCGAGATAGTGCAGCTTGACGCCGTGGCCCTCCAGCGTCTCCTCGACATTGTCGAACGCGCCGTAGAAAAACACCACGGAGGTATGCGCACATTCCGCCCCCGCCTTGCGCAGAGCTTCGACGAATTTCAGCTTGGAGCCGCCATCGGTGGTGAGATCCTCGACCAAAAGGGTCCGCGCGCCCTCTTTGAGATCCCCCTCGATCTGCGCATCGCGGCCAAACCCTTTGGGTTTTTTGCGCACATAGAGCATAGGCAGTTCCATCCGCTCGGCGATCCATGCGGCGAAGGGGATGCCCGCCGTCTCGCCGCCCGCGATCGCATCGAAGCGCTCGAACCCCGCATCGCGGTAGAGCGTCGCCACGGTGAAATCCATCAGCGCGGAACGGATGCGCGGGTAGGAAATCAGCTTGCGGCAGTCGATATAAACCGGCGAGGCCAGCCCCGAGGTCAGCTTGTAAGGCTCGTCGGCGCGGAAATGCACCGCCTTGATTTCCAGCAGCATCCGGGCGGTCAGCCGGGCGATTTCTTTGCGGTCGGGGAAGGTCGTCAGCATTTAGCGCTCCACATGCCAATGAAGGGGAAAACCGGGGTCGAACACCGTCACGGGGCCGGCGCCGGTGTCGATTTTGTCGGGATAGGTCACGGGATCGCCCTTCACCAGCGTGATCTCGTCCTCGTTCACCGGCAGGCCGTAGAACCGCGGGCCGTTGCGGGAGGTGAAATCGGCGAGGCGGTCCAGCGCGTTCTCCTGCTCGAAGACTTCGGCGAGGCAGGACATCGTGTTGGTCGCCGTGAAACAGCCCGCGCAGCCGCAGGCGTTTTCTTTGGCCGGGTCCGCATGGGGCGCGCTGTCCGTGCCGAGGAAAAACCGGCTTTCCCCGGAGGTTGCGGCGCGGCGCAGCGCCAGACGGTGCTTTTCGCGCTTCGCCACGGGCAGACAGTAATAATGCGGTTTGATCCCACCGACGAGGATATGGTTGCGGTTGATGATGAGGTGATGGGTGGTGATGGTCGCGCCGATCGTCTCGCCGCCGCTTTCCACATAATTCACGCCATCCTCGGTCGTCACATGCTCCATCACGACGCGCAATTCCGGCAGACGCTGGCGCAGCGGGTCGAGTACGGTTTCGATAAACACGGCCTCGCGGTCGAAAATGTCGATCTCCGCCGTGGTCACCTCGCCGTGGACGCAGAGCGGCAGACCGATCTCGGCCATTTTCTCCAGCACCGGCATGACCTTGTCCATGTCCCGCACACCCGAGGCGGAGTTGGTCGTCGCCCCCGCCGGGTAGAGTTTCAGCGCGTGAATGAGCCCGTCAGCCTTGGCCTGCGCCACATCCTCCGGGTCCGTCGTCTCGGTCAGATAGAGCGTCATCAGCGGGGTCAGGCCGGGCGCGGCGGCGTTAATCCGGTCGCGATAGGCTGCGGCATCCGCCCCCGTCACCACGGGCGGGACGAGGTTCGGCATGATGATCGCACGGGCAAAATCGCGGGATTCCGGGCCGATGCCCTCCAGCATCGCACCGTCGCGCAGATGCAGATGCCAATCGTCAGGGCGGGGGATGGTGATACGCATGTCGGCCTCCTTGCCCGCGCTTTAGCATGGGCGCGGGCAGGGGGCCAGATGCGCGTTACTTGCTTTTGAAGAGGTGGCCTTGCGCTTCCTTGTCGAACCCGTCCGAGCGGGTTTCATCCAGAACCGCCTTGCCGCGCTGCACCGCGCCGCGCTGCCAGACCTTGTCGAGCCAGGCTTTCATATGCGGGAAATTCTCGATCTCCTGCTGCTGGCCTTCCCAAAGATTGGCCCAGGGCCAGATCGCCATATCTGCGATGGAATAGGGGCCCGCGACGAACTCGTTTTTGGAGAGTTGCTTGTCCAGAACGCCATAAAGCCGCTTCACCTCGTTGCGGTAACGGTCCTTCGCATAGGGCAGATCATTCGGTGGCTCCATCGCAGGCGCATATTTGAGGAAGTGATGCGCTTGCCCGGCCATCGGTCCGAGCCCGCCCATTTGCCACATCAGCCATTTCTCAACCTCGATCCGGCCCGCTTCGCCTTCACCATAAAACCGCCCCGTTTTGCGGGCGAGATATTGCAGGATCGCGCCGGACTCGAAGATCGAATAGCCGGTTTCGCGGTCCACAATCGCGGGGATGCGGTTGTTCGGGCTGATGGCGAGGAACTCCGGTTCGAACTGGTCGCCCTTGCCGATATTGATGGGATGCACCTCGTAATCGAGCCCCATTTCTTCAAGCGCGATGGAGACTTTCCAGCCATTCGGCGTGGACCATGTGTAAAGATCGATCATCGGGGGCATCCTTTGTTGCTGCTCAGAGAGAAGCTAAGCCGGATTTCGCCCCGGTCAATGGGTGTCGCTTTTGGGGGGCGCGTCAGGCGCGGCGCATCCCGGAGGGGCGCGGCAAATGGCGGGTGATCGCGCTCCAGCGGGCGGCTTGCCGGGTCGGGCAATTGGCGGCGCGGAGGTCAGGGACGGACCAGCCCTCGCGCTCCCGCAGGATCTTGCGATAAAGCGCCATGGCACCGGCACGGCCGTAGAAATTCCAGTGGGAAAGGAACGCCGCCGGGCCGAGATGCACACCGCGTGCGCCGAGGAATGCGGCGAGGTCCGGGCAATCGAGTTGCAGGTCGATCCAGTTTGGCGGCGCGTCGGGCAGGCCAAGGCCAAGCGCGCGGTCCGACCAGTCGTGATTGGGGGCGAATAGCTCAAAGAGCAGATCGTAGAGATCATTCTCGCGGCTGGTGATGTTGTAGATCTGCGGGCGCTGGAGGGCGGGCATGGCCGCCAGACAATCCCGCGCGACGGAGCGATATTCCGCAGCCCCCATCAGGATCATCCGTGAAATCTGCCCGTTACGCAGCGCAGGCAGGGCAGTCAGCGCCACCCGCGCGCCGAGCGAATGGGCCATCACATCGACCCGGCGACCCGGCGCGAGGGAGTCGATGAGGTCCACCAGTTGCGCCAGCAATGCGCCCACAAAGGTCGCCCGCTCATAGATCCGCGCAAAATGCCGCGCTTCCTGAACGCCGCTGCGCGCATGGCTATAGGCGGGCCAGCTAAACCCAATCGCGAGCCCGCTTTCGGGCGCATGATCGAAGCTGAGCCCGTCATACCAGCCGCGCCCTTGCCCCTTGTCCGAGCCCGAAAACAGCCAGTGATGCGGGCAGCGGGCAGGCGTCGCCGGATCATAGCGGAACCCGTGGATCAGGATCGTGACCGGCGCGTCGTCAGGGAGCGCCGCAAGCTGGCGGTGCAACAGATCGGCGACGCGCCCGGCGCCGTCCGGTTGGTGAGTTGCCAGCGTGAGCCCGTCCGCGCTGGCGATGATGCCCAATCGTGCCATCACTGCCTCGTCGTGTTTACGGGTCTTTTCAAAGAAGTATGCGACATGATCGTAACGTTTCCATGAATGCTTGATGATTTAAGGATGCGGGTGTAGGCAGATTTCGTCTGTGAAAGGGGCAACAATATGGCCAAAGAGTGGAAGAGCCGGACCAAAGCGGTCCATAAAGGCACGCGGCGCAGCCAGTATGCGGAGCTGTCCGAGGCGATGTTCCTGACGCAGGGGTTCGTCTACCCCGATGCGGAAACCGCCGAGCAGCGTTTCATCGAAAGCGGGCGCGAAGAGTTCATCTATGCGCGCTACGGCAACCCCACCATGGCGATGTTCGAGGACCGGATCGCGGCGATCGAGGGCGCGGAAGCAGGTTTTGCCACCGCGAGCGGTATGGCGGCGGTCAATGGCGCGGTGTTCTCGCAGCTTCAAGCGGGCGATCACGTCGTCTCCGCGCGGGCGCTTTTCGGCTCCTGCCTCTTCATCATCGACACGCTGCTCCCGACATTCGGGATCGAGATCACGCTGGTTGATGGCACCGATCTTGAGGCGTGGAAAAACGCGGTCAAACCGAACACCAAGATGTTCTTTTGCGAGGCCATGTCGAACCCCTGCCTTGAGGTGATCGACATTCAGGCGGTCGCCGATATCGCCCATGAGGCCAATGCGATTTTTGTGGTGGACAATGTGTTTGCCACACCCGTTTTGCAGAAATCCATCGACCTTGGCGCCGATCTCGTCGTCTATTCGGCGACGAAACATATCGACGGGCAGGGCCGGATGCTCGGCGGGGTCATTCTCGGCAAGGAAGAGGTCGTGCGCGGCCCGGTCGAAATGTACCTCAAACACACCGGTGGCGCGATGAACCCCTTCACGGCTTGGGTCATGCTCAAGGGTCTGGAAACGCTCGATCTTCGCGTGAATGCGCAAGCCGACAGCGCGCTCGCGATTGCCGAGGCGCTGGACGGGCATGACAAGGTGAAAAACCTGATCTATCCAGGGCTTGCCAGCCATCCGCAATATGAGATTGCCAAGAAACAGATGACCAAGGGCGGCACCATGCTCGCGCTTGATCTCGGGAGCAAAGAGGCGGCCTTCACGGTGATGAACGCGCTGGAGATCATCCTGATTTCCAACAATCTTGGCGATGCCAAGTCGATCATCACCCACCCGGCGACGACGACCCACCAGCGCCTGTCGCCCGAGCAGCGCGCCGAATTGGGGATCACGGACGGCCTTCTGCGCCTCTCGGTCGGCCTTGAGGATGCCGAAGATCTGATCGCCGATTTCCGTCAGGCGCTGGATCGCGTCTGAGCTAGGGTCTCACGCAGAGTTGTGGTAGGCTCACCGATTATGTTGCGGGGGCTGACCATAATCTGTGTCGCAGTCGGGTTTCTCGGCTTGGGTGCGTCTGTGGGCGCGGCCCCGATCACCTACAGCTATATCGGCGCGCCGCAGGTCTGCGAGGACGACGATTGCGGCGAGGATGCGCTCGGCCATCGCTTCGAGGGCAGCATCACCGTCGACGACCGGATTTTCTCCCAAGGCGATCTGCGGAACTCCACCTTCGCCTTTGATTCGTTCCAGACCGAAAACGGCTATGAAATCCGCTACATCTTCACCAATGCCCACGACTCAATCACCGGGGTTCTGGAAGGCGTGGAGGATCTGCGGGTCGAGGAACATGGCATCGACGTCAGCGGCATGTTCGAGGAATTTCTCTTCGGCAGCGGGGAGGGCGGCGAAGTGCGTTTCTCCATCGGCCCGGACCTGCAACCCAGCGGCTCTTACGGCGAGGCGGAGAATTACGGCCACAGCAACCGCGTCGAGGGGTCGGAAAACGGCACGGTCAGCGCGGGTTTTGGTGAATGGGTCCGCTCCGGCACGCCTTATATGCGCTCCATGCCCGTCCCGGCGGCGCTTGGCGGCGTGCTGCTCGCCGTGGCCGCGCTCCTCTGGATGGGCCGCGCGAAAAAGCGGTGAGCGCCGCGTGCCTCCCTCCGCGCCCGCACCGCGACGGGATTTGTGAGCTAACCCTGCGCACCACACGCAAAAACCGATATCGCCGCCCCTTGCATCCGCCCCCGTCACACCGCACATTGCGCCAAATGCCGCGACTGGCATCCGTGATGGAGACGATGATGAGCAAACCGAACCGCGCCGAGGCTGAGGCGGCGATCAAAACGCTGCTGGCCTATACCGGCGATGATCCCGCGCGCGAGGGTCTGTTGGACACGCCGCGCCGGGTCGTGGAGGCGTATGACGAGTGGTTCGGCGGCTATCACACCGATCCCGAAGAGATCCTCTCGACCACTTTTGGCGAGACCGAAGGCTACGACGAGATGGTGCTGCTCTCCGGCATCCGCTTCGAGAGCCATTGCGAGCATCACCTCGCGCCGATCATCGGCCGGGCGCATGTCGCCTATCTGCCGAAGGGCCGCGTTGTCGGCATTTCCAAACTGGCGCGGCTCGTCGATGCCTTCGCCAAGCGCTTGCAGGTGCAGGAGAAAATGACCTCGCAGATCGCGGATTCCATACAGGATGCGCTCGCGCCGCGCGGTGTGGCCGTGGCGATCGAGGCCGAGCATCACTGCATGTCCACCCGCGGCGTCCACAAACCTGGCGTCTCCATGATGACCACGCGGTTCCTCGGCGAATTCAAGGACCAGCCGCGCCGCGATGAATTCATGGCAAGGATCGGGGCCATCTGATGGATATCGCACGGGCGAGAGGGAGCACACTGAGCTGGCTCATCCGCCCGGTGGCCTATCTTATTGGCGTGCTCCTGACCGCGCTCGGCGCGCTCATGCTGATCCCGATGCTCTTCGATATTGTCGAGCGTGAGGGCCATTGGGACACTTTCGCCGAGTCGGGCCTGATCACTATGGGCGTCGGCCTCGCCACCGCGCTCGCGACCCGCGATGTGAAGAGCAAATCGCTGAACATCCAGCAGATTTTCCTCATCACCGTGGGGCTGTGGCTGGTGCTCCCCTTCTTCGGCGCGCTGCCTTTCCTGCTCGGCGCGCCCCATGCCAGCTTCACGGACGCGATTTTCGAAAGCGTCTCCGGTATGACCACCACCGGCTCGACCGTCTTTACCGGGCTTGATGAGCTGCCGCGCGGCACCCAGCTCTGGCGCTCCATGCTGCAATGGACCGGGGGCCTCGGGATCGTCGTCGTCGCCGTCGCCTTCCTGCCGAGCATGGGGGTTGGTGGGATGCAGTTCTTCCGCTCCGAGGGCTTCGACACCTTCGGCAAGGTGCTGCCAAGCGCCTCGGGCATCGCGGGCGGGCTCTTTCAGGTCTATCTCTGGCTGACGCTTTTCTGCATCCTCGCCTATCACGCCGTCGGTATGTCGAGTTTCGACGCGATCATCCACGCGCTCACCACCATCTCCACAGGCGGCTTTTCCAATTACGACGCCTCCTTCGGTGCGTTCCAGGGACCGCCCGAATATGTCGCCAGCGTGTTCATGATCCTCGCCTCGCTGCCTTTCGTTCTCTATGTGCGGATGGCGAAAGGCGAGGCGGTGCCGTTCTGGAAAGACGTGCAGGTGCGCGGCTTCATGGTGGTGCTGGCCAGCATCATCGTCGCGCTCACCCTCTACCGCGTCCTGCATCTCGATGACGGGCTGGAACACAGCTTCCGCGAGGCGATTTTCAACGCCACCTCCATCATGTCCGGCACAGGCTATGCCTCGACTGACTATTGGCTCTGGGGCAGTTTCGCCGCCACCGTGATGTTTGTCGCCGGCCTTATCGGCGGCTGCGCGGGCTCCACCTGTTGCTCCATCAAGATCTTCCGCTTCCAGATCCTGCTGCAAGCCGTCCGCGCCCAGATCCGCCAGATCCACTCGCCCCATGGCGTCTTTGTCCCGCGCTATGACGGCGTGCGGATCGACGAACAGCTCGTCGCCTCGGTCATGGCGTTCTTCATGCTCTTCCTGCTGACGCTTGGCGTGACCGCCGTGATCCTCGCCCTCATGGGCCTCGACACCGTCACCGCCATTTCCGGCGCGACCACCGCTGTCGCCAATATCGGCCCCGGCCTTGGCCCGACCATCGGCCCGGCGGGCAACTTCTCCACCCTCGGGGACGCGCCCAAATGGGTGCTGATTATTGCCATGCTGATGGGGCGGCTCGAAATTCTCTCCGTTCTCGTCCTCTTCATGCCCCGCTTCTGGCGCGGATAAGCCGCAGCGCGCCGCCCGCTGCCGTTGATTGACGCGCCGCAGCGAGACGCCTAGAACGGAGCGGATTCTAAGACCTGTTCAACCCCCAAGAGGGCCCATGACCGAGACGCCGAGCACAAAGCCGAAAAGCTTTCAGGAGATCATCCTGCGCCTGCAAAATTACTGGGCGGAGAAGGGCTGCGCGATCATGCAGCCTTACGATATGGAGGTCGGGGCAGGGACATTCCACCCGGCGACCACGCTGCGCTCGCTCGGGCCCAAGGCATGGGCCGCGGCCTATGTCCAGCCGTCGCGCCGCCCGACCGATGGCCGCTACGGGGAGAACCCCAACCGCCTCCAGCATTATTACCAGTATCAGGTGCTCATCAAACCTTCGCCGCCGGATTTGCAGGAGCTCTATCTCGGCTCGCTCCGCGCCATCGGGATCGACATGAGCCTGCACGATATCCGCTTTGTCGAGGATGACTGGGAAAGCCCGACGCTCGGGGCATGGGGCCTGGGTTGGGAGGTCTGGTGCGACGGGATGGAAGTCTCGCAATTCACCTATTTCCAACAGGTTGGCGGGCATGACTGCCGCCCCGTCTCGGGCGAGCTGACCTATGGCCTGGAGCGTCTCGCCATGTATGTCCTCGGTGTCGATCACGTGATGGACATGCCCTTCAATGATCCCGAAGCGCCAATCGCGCTCACCTATGGCGATGTGTTCAAGGTGACCGAAGAGGAATATTCCCGCTGGAATTTCGACGTGGCGGACACGGACACGCTTCTTCAGCATTTCAAGGATGCCGAGGCCGAATGCGCCCGCATCCTCGCCAGCCCGAAGGACGACCCCAAAACCGGCAAACGCATCGTCATGGCGCATCCCGCTTACGACCAGTGCATCAAAGCCTCGCATCTCTTTAACCTCCTGGATGCGCGCGGCGTCATCTCCGTGACCGAGCGTCAGGCCTATATCGGCCGCGTCCGGGCGCTGGCCAAAATGTGCGCCGACGCCTTCCTCGAAAGCCCGCTTGGGGACGCCGCATGAGTGGCCGCATCCTCGTCATCGGGCTGATCGCCTTCTCGCTCCTCTTCGGCGTGGCGCTGTTCTGGTTCCAGAATTACGCCTATTACGAAGAGGTTGCGGAGCAGGATGTCATCACCGTCGAAGGGCTCGATGTGGCCGTCACCGGCTGGCAGGGCATTGACGCGCCGACCAGCCCGATCAAGGCCCGCGCCTGTTTCCGCATTGATCCGCGCGATGTGGATGGCCTCGGCAATGAAGGCGACGCCACCCCGCTGACCGCGCCCTTCTGGTTCGACTGTTTCGACGCCGAAACGCTTGCCCAGGACATCGAAGCTGGCCGCGCCACCGCCATGCTGGCTGAAAAAGAAGTCCATGACGGCGCCGACCGTTACATTGCCTGGTATCCCGATGGCCGCGCCTATCAGTGGAACCAGCTCAACGATAAATACGAGAATTAACCATGGCCGACCTGCTTCTCGAACTCTTCTCCGAGGAAATCCCGGCGCGGATGCAAAACGACGCCGCCGAGGCGCTGAAAAAGCTGATGACGAACGGGCTGGTCGAGGCGGGTCTGACCTACGGCTCCGCCGCCGCCTTCGCCACGCCGCGCCGCCTGACGCTGACGGTCGAGGGCCTTCTGGAGCGCTCGCCGGAGCTGCGGGAGGAACGCAAAGGCCCGCGCACCGATGCGCCGGAAAAGGCACTGGAAGGCTTCCTGCGCTCGACGGGTCTGACCAAGGACCAACTTGAGGTGCGGGACGACAAAAAGGGGCAGGTCTATTTCGCCAGCATTGTGAAGGAAGGCCGCGACGCGCCTGAGATCATTGCCGAAACTCTTGAGACGACCATCCGCAATTTCCCCTGGCCGAAATCTATGCGGTGGGGGACCGGGAGCCTTCGCTGGGTGCGCCCGCTCCATTCGATCCTCTGCATCCTGTCGGGTGAAGAGGGTGCGGAGGTGGTGCCCTTCGAGATCGACGGGATCATCGCAGGTAACATCACACGCGGCCACCGATTCATGGCGCCGGATGCGTTTTCCGTCACGAATTTCGAGGATTACGAGGCGAAGCTCAAGCGCGCCCATGTCCTGCTGCGCGCCGATGACCGCGCCGAGCGCATCCGCGCCGAGGCCGAAAATCTCGCCTTCGCCCAAGGCGGCGAGCTGGTGGAGGATCGCGGGCTGCTCACCGAAGTCGCGGGCCTTGTCGAATGGCCGGTCCCGCTCATCGGTAAGATCGAGGACCGCTTTCTGACGCTCCCCCCCGAGGTGCTGCAAACCTCGATGAAGGAACACCAGAAATTCTTCTCCGTCAAAAAGGGCGGCCAAATCACCCACTACATCACCGTCGCCAACCGCGAGACGAGCGACGGCGGCGCGACCATTCTGGCGGGCAACGCCAAGGTCCTCGCCGCCCGCCTCTCCGACGCGCTGTTCTTCTGGGAAAACGACCTGCGGGTCGCCAAGGCGGGCATGGGCGACTGGCTGAAAAAGCTGGAAAATGTGACCTTCCACAACAAACTCGGCACGCAGGCCGCGCGGATCGCCCGCATCGCCGCACTCGCCGAAGAGATTGCGCCGCTGGTCGGGGCGGACCCGGCCGAGGCGCGCCGCGCGGCAGAGATCGCCAAGGCGGATCTGTCCTCGGAAATGGTCTATGAATTCCCCGAATTGCAGGGGCTTATGGGCCGCTATTACGCGGAGCAAGCGGGCGAGACGCCCGACGTCGCCGCCGCCGCCGAAGGTCATTACGCACCGCTCGGCCCAAATGACGCCGTGCCAACTGCCCCCGTGACCATCGCCGTCGCCCTCGCCGACAAGATCGACCTGCTCACCGGCTTCTGGGCGATTGACGAGAAACCGACCGGGAGCAAAGACCCGTTCGCGCTTCGACGGGCGGCTCTTGGGGCGATCCGGACGGTGTTGGGGAACGATATAAACGTCGAACTATCTGATGTGCTGCTGCGCCATATTGCGACGAATTTCGGGAGCATGAAGACCCATCAAGATATAGGCGACTCTGATTTGGCTGACGCGAAAGCTGAGTTGGATATGCTATCCAAATACAACCTTCTATCTGAAGGCGGCTTACAGCGTTTCAAGGAAATGCAGCAGAGCGTTGACGAAGGGCGAATGCAGCAAGTCATCGATGCTCTTGTTGAAGATCGAGATCGGACCACGGACCTCCTCGCCTTCATCGCCGACCGCCTCAAAGTCCACCTCAAATCCGAGGGCATCCGCCACGACGTGATCGACGCCTGTTTTGCGCTCGACGGTCAGGACGATCTGGTCCTGCTCACCGCGCGGGCACGGGCGCTGCAGGCACTGGTGGACTCGGAGAACGGGGAAAATCTGCTGCAAGGCTATCGCCGCGCCGTGAATATCCTCACCGCCGAGGAGAAGAAGGACGGGGTCGAATATTCCCTCGCGCCGGAGTCGAAACTCTTTGAAAATGATGCCGAAAAGGCGCTGTTCGCGGCGCTTCAGAAGGCCGAAGCGGACCTCAAACCGATCCTCGCAAACGCCGATTTCGCCGCCGCGATGGAGGTGCTGGCCTCGCTCCGCGCGCCGATTGACCAATTTTTCGAGGACACGCAGGTCAACGCGCCGGTCGAGGCCGTGCGCCGCAACCGGTTGTGTTTGCTCAATGAAATCCGCGACGTGATGCACCGCGTCGCCATGTTCGGCAAGCTGGAGGGCTGATGGCAGACACCCGGCATATCCACGGCGCGGGCATTCTCGATGCCCATTATGGGGAGCGCGCGGTCAACCTCTCGCGGCTCGATGCGCTGGATTTGCCGGTGCCTGCGGCGCTGGCGCTCCCGCCCGAGCGGGTGAAGGCGCTGGCCGAGGGCGCGGAATTTACCAAGACGGAGCAGGATTTCGTCGCCGCCCATCCGGTCTCGCTCCGCTCGTCGCCGCAAAAATCGGTTTGGGGCGGGGCCGCGTCGATCCATTTTCTCGGCGTGACGGAGGACAGTGTTGCGGGCAATCCCGAGGCGGCGGACCGCTATGCGACGCTGGTGCAGGGTTTTGCCATCGTCGCCGAGGGGCTGGATGCGGAGGATTTCGAGGACGCGGCCAGTCTCAAAGAGGTGCTGGCGATCTATGAGGATGAGGTCGGCGAGCCGTTCCCGCAGACCGCCGAGGCGCAGCTTCGGGCCGCGATCAAGGCGATGCTGTCCCGTTGGGAAAGCACCTCGGCGCGGATGCTGCGGATGGCCAAAGGCGCGCCGGAGGATGCCGGGCTTGGCCTCGTCATGCAGCGCTCCATGGCCGCCGCGCTTGGCGGTGAGGTCCAGATGATCGCGCCGCTGACCGGGGAGCATTTGCTGAATGGCGCGCTCACGGGGCCGGGCGGCGATCTCAAGGCCGACGCACTGCCCGACACCATTCGCCACCGTCTCGAAGAGGTCGATCAGGCCACGTCGGAGCGTTATGGCGACCATTTTTGTTTTGATATTCTGGTCGAGGATGACCGGCTCTGGCTCATCAACATGGCTCCGGCCAAACGCGGGCCGCGCGCGGTGATCCGCACGCTGGTGGATCTCGCCAAGGCGGGGCGGATCAGCAAGGCCGAGGCGATCCAGCGCGCCGATATTCAGAGCCTGCTGGCGCATCTGCACCGCTCCATCGCGCCGGAGGCCAGGCGCGACCCGATTTCCAGAGGGCTCGGCGCGTCGCCCGGTGCGGCGAGCGGGCCGATTGTGTTTTCGGCGGAAGCGGCGATTGCGGCCCATGCGGGCGGCAATCCGGCGATTTTGGTGAAAACCGAGACGAGTTCCACCGATGTGCGCGGGATGCACGCCGCGGCGGGTGTTTTGACGGCGAAGGGCGGGATGAGCGGCCATGCGGCGGTGATCGCCCGCGGTCTTGGCCTGCCTTGCGTGGTCGGGGCCGGGCATCTGGTGATCGACGAGGCCAAGCGGGTGATGACTACGCGCGATGGCCGGGCGTTCCGCGAGGGCGACATCATCACCATCGACGGCAGTTCTGGCGATGTGCTGGCGGGCGATGTGCCGATGCTGCAAGCGGAAATGGGCGGCGCGCTCGCGACTCTGCTCGACTGGGCGGACCAGACCCGCGACATCAAGATCCGCGCCAATGCCGACACACCGGATGATGCGCGTGTCGCCCGCGATTTCCGCGTCGATGGGATCGGGCTGTGCCGCACGGAGCATATGTTCTTCACCGAAGGACGGCTCTCGGTGATGCGCGCGATGATCTTGGCGACGGATGAGGCGGAGCGCAACAAGGCGCTGGCCTCGCTCCTGCCGATGCAGCGCGAGGATTTCATTGAGCTTTTCGAGATTATGGCGGGGCTTCCCGTGACGATCCGTCTGCTCGATCCTCCGCTCCATGAGTTCCTGCCGCGCGGTGAGGCGGAGTTCAACTGGCTCGGCCGCCGCCTTGGCGAGGACCCCGAAGTGCTGCGCGACCGGGCCGAAACCATGCGCGAGGTCAACCCGATGCTCGGCAAGCGCGGTGTGCGCGTCGGCGTGACCATGCCCGAGATTTACGCCATGCAGGCCCGCGCGATTTTTGAAGCCGCGAATGAGATTTCCAAGCGCGGGATGAAGGCCGTGGTGCCCGAAATCATGATCCCGCTCGTCTCCGCGCATCGCGAGGTGGACCTCGTCTCGTCCTGGATCGAGAAGATCGCGGGCGAGGTGGAGGCGGAATATGGTGAGGTGCCGGAATACCGTCTCGGCGTGATGCTGGAGACACCGCGCGCGGCGCTCCGGGCCGGGGATCTGGCCGATAGCTGCGCGTTCCTCTCCTTCGGCACCAACGATCTGACGCAAATGACCTACGGTCTCTCGCGCGACGATGCGGGCAGCTTCATGCGCGACTACGTCAATCTCGGCGTTTATGATGAGGACCCGTTCCTGCGGCTCGACGAGCATGGGGTGGGCGAACTTCTGACTCTTGCAACCGAGCGCGGGCGCGAGCGCAACCCCAACCTGTCGCTCGGCATTTGCGGGGAGCATGGTGGCGATCCGCAATCTATTCGGTTCTGCCGGAAAATCGGCCTCGATTATGTGAGCTGCTCGCCATACCGCGTGGCCGTCGCCCGTCTCGCCGCCGCGCAAGCGGCCCTTGGCGATGACGCTTGAGGCTCTGCGCCAGGGCGGCAAGGCGGCGCTCGCCCGCGCGCTCGCGCAGATGGAGGCGGACCCGGACAGCGATGCGGTGCTTGCCCTGCTCGACGAGGCGTTCGCGAACCCCAAAGGCTATGCACTGGGCCTGACCGGCCCGCCCGGCGTTGGCAAATCCACCCTGACCGGCGCCTTCCTGCGGGCGCTGCGCAAGACCGGGCAAAGCGTCGGCGTGATCGCGGTGGACCCGTCCTCGCGCAATTCCGGCGGTGCGCTTTTGGGCGACCGGACGCGGATCGAGCATGACCCGGACGACCAGCAGGTCTTCATGCGCTCCATGGCCGCGCGCACCCGGCTTGGCGGCGTCTCGGACCTCACGTTTCCCGCCATGGTGCTGATGCGCGCGCTTTTCGATGTGGTGATTATCGAGACGGTCGGCGTCGGTCAGTCGGAAACCGACATCGCGGATCACGCGGACCTCATCGTCTTTTGCGCTCAGCCCGGCTCCGGCGATGCGCTGCAATTCATGAAGGCGGGCGTGATGGAAATCCCCGACCATGTGCTCGTGACCAAGGGCGACATGGGCCGCATCGCCGAGCGCGCGGCGGTCGATCTGCGCGGCGCGCTGTCGCTCACCTTGCGCGGCACCCCGCCCGGCGTCTCCGTTGTCTCCGCCGAAACCGGGCAGGGGATCGACGCCGCACTCGGCGATATCGCGACACTGGCGGGCCAGATCATCGACACCGAACGGCGCAGCAAACAGGCCGAGATCTGGCTCCGCGCGCAGCTTCGCGAGGCGGGCGGTGATGCTGCGATTCGAGCCTTCGATCTTCGCAGTTGCAGCAAGGAAGGCGTCTTCTCGTCGCGGTCCCGCTGGAGTAGGCGAATTCTTGCGCATTTTTCCATTCCCTGAAAATCAATACGAATCAGCGTGTTGATCGGTGACGTTCAAGTCGCGTAATGTGGTTCCCAAAACGGGCATCACAAAATCAGGCACGCATCAGTGGACTTTCATTCCCGATTTTATAAAACCCGCCGCAACGCCGGGCCGCAGCATGTGTGTCCAAAAACGAGGGGCCGAAACGCAGAACGTTGAGCGGCCCTGACGAGCAAGACTGACGTGACGAGACGAGATATGAAGCACCTGACGAAACTGATCGCCGCTGCCACCATCGCTGTGAGCAGCTTTGCCGGAGCCGCCAACGCCAATGTGGACGGCGACAAGGGCGAGCCGAAACCCTTCATGCTGAAGGTCGGCGCCGCGCTGACGCCGCAAACGGCGGTCATTCCCTTCGCCGCTGCGAAAGACACGCAGATTATGAAGGTCGGCGGCTCGGATCTCCAGTGCCTCACCGAAGCGCTCTATTTTGAAGCCCGCGGCGAGAGCGAGCGCGGCCAGATGGCGGTCGCCGAGGTCATTATCAACCGCGCACGGTCGGGGAAGTTCCCGAATTCGATCTGCGGCGTCGTCAATCAGGGCGTGAGCAACGGCAAATATCGTTGCCAGTTCAGCTATAAATGCGATGGCCGGTCGGACTCGATGGGCAATCGCAGCATGGTGAGCCGCCTCAACGCGCTGGCAAACCGGATGCTCAGCTCCGGCGGCGCAGGCATCACCGGCGGGGCGACCTACTACCACACCACCGCCGTGCGCCCGAGCTGGTCGCGCCGCCTGACCCGCACCACGCAGGTCGGCCCGCACCTCTTCTACCGTTAAGAGAAAGCCCGCTTCGGCGGGTTTTTCGTTGGAATTGAACGCCGCGCGTCAGCTTTGACGGGCGGCGTTTCTGATCTCCAGAGCCTCAATGAGCGTGATTTCCGAGCGGGTCGCCATGGCCGCATCCGTCTCCGGGAAGTCGCGCCGGTAATGCCCGCCGCGCGATTCCTCGCGTTTGAGCGCCGCCGCCGCGACCAGCGTGGCCGCCTGACACATATTGAGGAAGGGGCGGGAGGCGGGCGCGGCAACCTCTTCGAGCAGGGCAATTTCGCGCAAAGCCCGGCGCAGGCCGTCTGCGTCCCGCACAACGCCCACATGGTCCGACATGATCGCCCGCAGCTTGGCGACCGCCTCGGGCGGCGTGCTCAACCCCGGCCCGGTCTGGCGCGACTGCGGGACGGGAGGCAGATCCAGCGCGGGCCGTTCGCGGAAGGATTCCAGCCCCGAAATATCCTCCGCCACCCGCGCGCCAAAGACCGCCGCTTCGAGCAGGGAGTTGGAGGCAAGCCGGTTCGCACCATGCAGGCCTGTAGAGGAAATCTCCCCCGCAACCCAAAGGCTTGGCAGGGAACTGCGGCCCCAATCGTCGCATTTCACGCCGCCCATATGGAAATGCTGGGCGGGCCGGACGGGGATCGGCTCGCGCACCGGGTCGATCCCGGCTTCACGGCAATATTGCGCAACGGTCGGGAACTCCTCGAAAATATGCGCACCGATGGCGGCGCGGGTGTCGAGAAAGGCTTGTCCCGTCTTGTTTTTGGCGAAGATCGCGCGGGCGACGATGTCGCGCGGTGCCAACTCGCCATCAGGGTGGTCGTCAAAGACGAAGCGGTGGCCGGTCTCGTCGATCAGCGTCGCGCCATGGCCGCGCAGCGCTTCTGTGGCGAGCGGCGCAGGGTCGCGTTCGGTCGCGATGGCTGTGGGGTGGAATTGCACGAATTCCGCATCGGCGATGATCGCGCCCGCGCGGGCGGCCATGCCGAGGCCCTGACCCCGGATGCGGCTTGGATTGGTCGTGACCGCATAGAGCGAGCCGAGGCCGCCCGTCGCCAGCACCGTCGCACGGGCGCGGAAATGAAGGGGCAGGCCGTAAGGGTCACTCACGCGGCGCGCGAAACAGCCGGTGACGCGGCCATCCTCGACGCAGATATCGTCGGCGATCACGCCCTCGACGATGCGGATGGAGGGCGTTTTGCGCACGCCGTCGATCACAGCCTCCATGATCGCCCGGCCCGCGCCGTCTCCTAGGACGCGGATCACACGAGCCACGCCATGCGCTGCTTCCTGGCTCTTGAGGAGCGCCCCCGTCTCGTCGCGGTCGAAAGGCGTGCCGAGGGCGAGCAGGTCGTCAATCGTCTCCTGCGCCGCGCCGGTCACCAGCTTGGCGATCTCCGCGTCCACCGTTCCGGCACCGGCGGCGACGGTGTCGGCGGCGTGGTTCGCCGGATCATCCTCGCCAATCGCCGCGGCAATGCCGCCTTGCGCCCAGGCCGAGGAGGCCCCCACACCGAGTTTTTCGGGCGAGATCACGGTCACGGGGATCGGCGCGAGTTTCAGCGCCGTGAAGAGGCCCGCCAGACCCGCGCCGATAATCAGAATCCCGCCGCAATCGAAGATGTTATCCGCCGCGTCCTGCATGGGGTGCCTCCCTTGGAAAGATCAGCACGATACTGCATTCGCGGCGGAGCGCGTCAAGCGCGCGGCGCGCCTCTCAGCGGCTCAATTGGAGAAAGTTTGCGCCAGATAGACATCCCCGCAAAATTCCGCCTGTGTCTGCGGCTGGAAGCCTGCGCCCATGCGGCGATAGGTCGGATTCATGATGTTCTTGCGGTGGCCCGGCGAGCGCATCCATTGCGCGACCACGGTGCGCGCCATGCTCTCATAGCTATGGGCCGCCACCGCGCCGCCGCCGACGAATTCGAGACGGCATTGCGGCTCGTTCCGGGTGATCACCGGCTTGCCGCGCATGTCATAGACAAAATTCTTCGCGATATTCTCCGCGAAATGGCCGTTCAGCCCCACCTTGTCCATCCGCTGCTGCGGCGTGCGCTCGGAGCGCGCTGTGGTGTTGTGGTTCATCCGCCGGTCGCGGGCCATGTTGCGCGCCTGCATCTGCGCCGCGCGGGCCAGCTTGCCATCGGCAGAGAGCGGCGACAGGCCAGCCGCACGGCGGGCCTTGTTGGTTTCCTTGAGCACCAGCGCCGTGAAGCGCTGCGCATCGGGGTTCGATTTGGTCAGTTCGGTGGATGTTGCAGGCGTGGTGGGCGCCGTATCGTCAGGGAAAGGAACATCCTTCGGCGCGCAACCCCATAGGGCCAGCGCCGCCAGAGCACAGATTGTAAAACGCATTTACTCCCTCGCAGATATCTCGATCATTTTTTCAACTGCCCGACGGGCTGGTTCGAGATATTGCGACTCAACAGTTACTTCTTCCTCACCAGAATGAAGTGACCACAGAATATTTTTCAGCTCGATTCGTTTCATATGCGGACAGATGTTACACGGCCTGATGAAATCGGTCTCCGGCAACTCCGCCGCGACATTGTCGGACATCGAACATTCGGTGACCATGACAACCTTCTCAGGCTTGTTTGTTTTCACCCAGTTGATCATGCCCGAGGTGGAGCCGGAAAAGTCAGCTTCGGCAATCACGGAAGGCGGGCATTCCGGGTGGGCGATAATGGTGATGCCGGGGTGATCCTTGCGGAACCGGCGAAGCTCCTCTGCTGTGAATTGCTCGTGGACAATACAGGCCCCGTCCCAATAGACCACCCGCTTGCTGCTTTCATTGGCGACATTTTGCGCAAGATAGCCGTCGGGGGTCATGATGACCGTATCGCCGGGCATGGCGTTCACGATTTTGACAGCATTGGAGGAGGTGCAGCAGATATCGCTCGCCGCCTTCACTTCGGCGGTGGTGTTCACGTAAGAAACCACCTTCGCGCCCGGATAATCATCCCGCATTTTCTGGATCTGCGCCTGGCTCACGGAGGAGGCCAGCGAGCAGCCCGCGCGGCTGTCGGGGATCAGAACGGTCTTGTCCGGGTTCAGGATTTTCGAGGTCTCGGCCATGAAATGCACACCGCATTGGATGATGGTCTGCTGGCTGACCTTGGTGGCCTCGATGGCAAGCTGCAAACTGTCGCCCGAGAAATCCGCAACACCGTGAAAAATCTCCGGCGTCATATAGTTATGCGCAAGGATCACCGCGTCTTTTTCGGTTTTCAGCTTGTTGATCGCGATCACATAGGGGGCGAAAAGCATCCAGTCCGGCTCGGGGATCACGTCCTTCACACGGTCGTAAATGCCCGCCGTCGCCTTCATGGCTGCCTGCGAGGGCGCAAGGTCGTAATGGGCGTTCAGCTCGGCCTCGGCCGCATCTTCTTTGGTTTTGGCATTGATCAGCATTGCCTGTCCTCCAAGGGATGGGTTTTCTCCTGTTTGGCGGGCTTGGCGCAGGAAAGTCAAGAAAAGGCGCTTGTGCGGACGAGCGGGGCGTCCTACGCAAAAGACATGGAAAAGCATCCCAAAGACCGGATTATGGTGCGCGATTACGTGCGCGAGGTGGAAATCGGCGCGTTTCAGCAGGAGCGCGGCCATTTGCAGCGCGTGCGCTTTACGGTGGTTCTGGAGGTCGCGCCCCATGATGCGGCGGCGGATGATGATGTCGATAAGGTGCTGAGTTACGACACGATCGTTGAGGCGATCGAGGCGCAGCTCACGCAGGAGCGGATCAACCTTCTGGAGACGCTGGCCGAGCGTGTGGCCGAGCGCTGTCTTGAAGATCGCCGCGCCAGCCGTGCCCATGTGCGGATCGAGAAGCTGGACCGCATCCCCGGCACTCTGGGCGTTGAGATCGTGCGCGAACGCGGCGCGACACATGCCAAATCGCAGGCCCTCGATATTCCACATCCGCGTGTCGTTTATCTCGACAATGCGGTGCTTTATGGCGATGCGTTAAAGGACTGGCTGAAGCGGGCGGAGGATGGTCCGGCGCTGATTATCTGTGTCGGCCCCGTGCCCGGTGCGCGGCCCGAGGCGGCGCATAAGCTGGCGCAGCGGCGGGTGGATCTGCTCTCGATGGAGCAAAACGCCTGGGTGCTGGCCGGTCAGGACGCGCGCTGCGTGGTGGTGGACAGCCGGACCGAACTCGACTGGGCGATGAAGCACGGGCAAATCTGTGTCTGGGCGCCGTCGAAACTGGTCCTCGATGCGGTGGACAGTCCGCAGGATCTCGCCCCCGAAGCGCTCGCGCTGTGGTTTGCGGACCGGTTCGAGGCGGCGGAGCTGTGGATCGTCGGCGGCGGCGATCCGGGGCAGGGCGCAACGCCGGTTCAGCGCTTTGAGGCGACGCCATGAGCCTGATCGTTCCCTTTCTCGGCGAGGATGAAGAGGGCTGGATCGACGCGCTCAATGCGGCGGGCGATGCCGATGTGCGGCCCGTGGCGGCGCTCGATGACGCCGCCCGCGCAGCGGCGAAGGTGGCGATCCTCGGCGGCCCGGCGGCGGAAAATCTCGACGCGCTCCCAAATCTGGAATGGGTGCAGCAGCTTTGGGCGGGGGTGGAGTCGAACCTGCCGCCAACCGCCGCGCGCGGCATCAAGCTGGCGCGGATGGAAGACCCGCAAATGGCGGAGACCATGGCGCAATCGGTGCTGATCGCCGCGCTGATGCTGACCCGCGATGTGCCGCATTATACCCGCGCGCAGCGGGCGAAAGACTGGGCGCAGCGCCCGCTGGTCCGCCCGCAGGACACCCGCATTGGCCTCCTTGGTCTCGGCGCGCTTGGCATGGCGGCGGCGGAGAAACTGACCGCGCAAGGCTTCCCCGTTGCGGGCTGGAGCCGGACACCGAAAGCCCTTGAAGGTGTTGAGACATTCCACGGCGAAGATGGGCTGGGTCAGCTTCTCGCGCAAAGCGATATTCTGGTGATCCTCGTCCCGCTCACGGACGGCACGCGCGGCCTGATGAACGCCGCGCGGCTCGCCAAACTCCCCAAAGGCGCGGCGCTGGTGAATTTCGCTCGCGGCCCGATTGTCGAGGAGGCGGCGCTCCTCGCCGCGCTCGATGCGGGCCACCTCTCCGAAGCCATTCTCGACGTGTTCGCCAAGGAACCGCTGCCGCCCGAAAACCCGCTCTGGACGGCACCCCGCGTGACTATCTGGCCGCATATCTCCGCGCCCACCCATCTCGGCACCGCCAGCAAGATTGCCATGGACCGGATCGCCCGCTGGCAGGAGACCGGCGCGCTGCCGCCGATCGTCGATCCAGTGCGCGGCTATTAACCGCCCGTCACCCTTCCATGCGGCCCGCCCATATGAAATAGTGCGGATAAATCCGTAACGCGAGGGAGACGCCCCATGGCCCGAACCGAAACCCCAGCCGTCAAAAATGGACTTGATTGCCCGGATTTCGCCCTGCCAGACCCATCCGGAAAGCTTCATGATCGCGGGGACTTGCGCGGCGTGCGCGGCCTCTTGGTCGTGTTCATCTGCAATCACTGCCCCTTCGTGCGCGCGGTGGCGGACAAGCTGGCCGAGCAGGGCCGGATCCTGATGGAAATGGGCTTCGGCGTGGTCGCGATTTCGTCCAATGACTGGGAAACCCACCCGGAGGACGCGCCCGAGAAAATGGCGGAATTTGCCAAGAAACATAACTTTCCCTTTCCCTATCTGGTGGATGAGGACCAGTCCGTCGCGAAAGCCTTCGGCGCGGTCTGCACCCCGGATTTCTTCGGCTATAACGCCGATCTGGAGCTGCAATATCGCGGGCGTCTCGATGCGTCGGGCCGCGAGGCAGACCCGAATGCCGAGAGCGAGTTGATCCCGGCCATGCGCCAGATCGCTTACACCGGCGTGGGTCCTGAACAGCAGACCCCCTCGGTCGGCTGCTCGATCAAGTGGAAAGACGCCTGAGCGCCATGCTCCTGAAACCTGTAATCGACCCGGCGGGCGAGCATCGGCTGGCGGGCGGCTGGCTGCGTTTTTCCGTTTTCGAAGACATGGAAGGGAAGCCGCACCCGGCGGCGGATGTGCCAGCTGAAACGCTTCATGCCTTCACCCGCCCGCGCGCGCCGATCTGCGGTTTTGACGGCACGCGCCCGGTGGTGATGGGCATCCTGAACCTCACCCCGGACAGTTTCTCCGATGGCGGGCGGCTCACGGATTTCGCAAAGGTGCAGGCGGCGGCGCATCCGTCCGCGGACCTGCTGGATATTGGCGGCGAAAGCACCCGTCCCGGCGCGGAAGAGGTCTCGATTGACGAGGAAATCGCCCGCACCGCCCCGGTGATCAAGGCGCTGCGCGAGGCGGGCGAGACCCGGCCCATTTCCATCGACACCCGCAAGGCGGCGGTGGCGGAAGCGGCGTTCGAGGCGGGCGCGGATCTCTTCAACGATGTCTCCGCCTTCACCTTCGATCCGGCTTCCCCGGCGGTCGCCGCGAAATTCGACGTGCCGGTCTGTCTCATGCACGCGCAGGGCCTGCCCGAGACGATGCAGAACAATCCGCGCTACGGCGATGTGCTGAGTGAGGTCTATACCGCCCTTCAAAACGCGGTGAAGGCCGCCGAAGCCGCCGGGATCGCGCGCGAGAAAATCATCGTCGATCCGGGCATCGGTTTTGGCAAGACGCTGGAGCATAACCTGATCCTGCTGAGAAACCTGTCGGTTTTTCATGGGCTTGGCTGCATGATCCTGCTCGGCGCCTCGCGCAAACGCTTTATCGAGGCGGCGACCGGCGCGACGGACCCGATGCAGCGGCTTGGCGGATCTCTGGCGGCGGCACTCCGCGGCGCAGATCAGGGTGTGCAGTTTATCCGCGCGCATGATATGGCAGAGACAAAACAAGCGTTGCAAATCGACAGCGCGATCCATGGGTATGAGTGAGGCTTAGAGATGGGCAGAGAGATTTTCGGCACCGACGGGGTGCGCGGGCGGGCGAACAGCTATCCGATGACAGCGGAGATGGCGCTGAAACTCGGCAATGTGGTCGGGCGCTATTTCGCCAATGGCTCGCGCGGGCACCGGGTTGTGATCGGCAAGGACACGCGCCGCTCCTGCTATATGCTGGAAAATGCGCTGACGGCGGGGCTGACTTCGGCGGGGATGGACGTGTTCCTCTTCGGCCCGATGCCGACCCCGGCGATTGGCAAACTGACCAACTCGATGCGCGCCGATCTCGGCGTGATGATCTCGGCCAGCCACAACCCGTCGCATGACAACGGCATCAAATTCTTCGGCCCGGACGGGTTCAAGCTCTCCGACGAGGTGGAGGAAGAGCTGGAGGCGATGCTCAAGGAGGACGCCGTTCTCGCCGAGCCGGGCCGCATTGGCCGCGCGCAGCGGATCGACGACGTGCGCGGGCGTTACACCGAATTTGCCAAGATGACCTTCCCGCGCGCGCAACGGCTCGACGGGCTGCGGCTGGTCATCGACTGCGCCAATGGGGCGGGCTACAAGACCGCGCCCGATGTGCTTTACGAGCTTGGCGCGGAGGTGATCCCGATGGGCGTCACCCCCAACGGGTTCAACATCAACAGCGGCGTTGGCAGCACCCATCCCGAAGCGGCGGCGGCCAAGGTGATCGAAACCCGCGCTGATCTGGGGATCTGTCTCGACGGCGATGGCGACCGGGTGATCCTGATCGACGAAACCGGCAAGGTGATCGACGGCGACCAGATCATGGCCGTGATCGCGATGCAGCTGAAAAAGAAGGGCCGGCTTGCGGGCGACACGCTGGTCGCGACCGTGATGAGCAATCTGGGGCTGGAGAAATATCTCGCCGGGAATGGCATTAACCTGATCCGCACCAAGGTCGGCGACCGCTATGTGGTCGAGGCGATGCGCGAAGGGAACTACAATCTCGGCGGCGAGCAATCGGGCCATATCGTGCTGCTCGACCACGTGACGACCGGCGACGGCCTGATCGCGGCGCTGCAATTCCTGGGCGCGATGGTCGAGGGCGAGAAAAAGGCGAGCGCGCTTGGCCATGTCTTTAAGCCCGTCCCGCAACGCCTTGATAATGTGCGTTTTACCGCAGGCACGCAGCCGCTCGAAGATGAGGCGGTGAAGGCCGCCATTGCCGATGGCGAGAGACGCTTCGGCAAGGACGGCCGCCTCGTGATCCGCAAATCCGGGACCGAGCCGCTCATCCGCGTCATGGGCGAATGCACGGATAAAAAGCTACTGGATGAGGTCGTCAGCGATATCGCGGCGAAGGTCGCGAAGGTCTGAGGAGTCGAGACATCAGTATACGACGCCTCAACTTGCTGCGTCGCGGAAGTCGATTTTCGAGCATGTCATCGAGTATCGCGATCCGCTGATTGCGCCCGGTCGATGGCCCATAGCGAAGCTCGAAAGTATTGCGCAAACGCGCCATTGTAAGGGTTTCGACATAGTCTAGCAGCGCTGCCTCGGCCATCTTTGGCGCACCGTAGGCTGATAAAAAAACGTGGCGATCAGTCGCTTCATCGTTCGGCCAAGGAGATGCGGATAATCGGCGGTAGAGCGCCATTCCAGTCAGGAAGCGTGCGACATCGAAGTACGGGTGTCCAAAGCGCTCCGAGGCCGGGTCTATGGCAACAAGTCCGTTCGGTGCATCAATCAAATTATGAAGCTGAAAGTCGGTGTGGAGTTGCGCGTGAAGGTCCATTTCAGAGCGAAGCGCTTCGTAATTGATTTGCAAATCCTGCGAAATATGGGGCCAGTCACGGTCATCGTTGCGCCATGGCTCGTCGATCATCGCAGACAGCGATAAGTCTGTGTCAGATAATGTTACCAGCGTCTTGTCATGAAACCGGCGCAACCATTCTCCTGCCTCATGTATTTTCTGCAATCGCTGCGCGTCATGCATGTGGGTGAGCAGAGTCCCGCCGCTAATCCATTCCAACACGATGAATGAAGATCTTGGTCCAAGCTCCAAGGCCTTAACGCTTTGATCTGTAAGCGTGTTAAGAACTTTCAGAGCGCTATACTCGCGCTCATTTTCGTGCGGATCCTGATTGCTTTTTATCGCAAGTTTCTCGCCGGAATTCGACGTAGCTTCGAATACGACATTGAGATTATTCCAGTAAATGCGTTCAACTGACCATTTTCCATGTTGCACATAGTGCTTATTCAGATGCGCGGTCACCAACGCGGTTCTGTAAGGAAATGTCCAACTTTGCTCGACCAAGTGCTGCTCCGGTTAACGAAGGTTAATTAGATTCCTTCGTTAACCGGGGTCTATCATTGTTCGGCCGTGATTGAACACAACCGCGTCAATATAATAGATGAACGTTGTTCTGCGTTACTTGCTGAACGTGCTGCTGTTGCCGCGCAAGAGCGCCGCGACGCCGGTGCGGGCGATGTTCACAAGGCCCAGGGGGCGGAGCAGATCGGCGAAACTGTCGATCTTCGACGGGGTGCCGGTCAGCTCGAAAATGAAGCTTTCCAGCGTGGTGTCGACCACCCGCGCGCGGAAAATCTCCGCCATGCGCATTGCCTCGATCCGGTTTTCGCCTTTGCCGGTCACCTTGAAAAGCCCAAGCTCGCGCTCGACAGAGGGGCCCTCTACGGACAGATCATGCACCTCATGCACCGGGACGATGCGGCCAAGCTGCGCCTTGATCTGGTCAATCACCTTGGGCGTGCCGGAGGTGACGATGGTGATGCGCGAGCGGTGACCCTCATGGTCCACCTCGGCCACGGTCAGGCTCTCGATGTTGTAGCCGCGCCCGGAGAAGAGGCCGATCACGCGGGCCAGAACCCCGGCCTCGTTGTCCACCAGAATGGCGAGGGTGTGGGTCTCATGCGCTTCCGGGTTGGGGTTGCGCAGGTTATAGGCGCTGTGGGACGTCGCGCCTTTTTTCAGGGTCATGGGGCTCATAGGGTCCTCCTTGCCGGGCTCAAACGAGCACCGCGCCTTTGCTGTCGATGGCACCGGACGTTTCCGCTTCGCCGAGCAGCATCTCGTTATGGGCCTTGCCCGACGGGATCATCGGGAAGCAGTTTTCATGCTTCTCCACCAGACAGTCGAAAATCACCGGGCCGTCATAGGCGAGCATTTCCTTGATCGCCTCGTCAAGATCCGCCGGATCGTCGCATTTGATACCCTTGCAGCCGAACGCCTCCGCCAGTTTGACGAAATCGGGGAGCGCTTCGGACCAGCTATGCGAATAACGCTCGCCATGCAGAAGCTCCTGCCACTGGCGGACCATGCCAAGGCGCTCGTTGTTGAGGATGAATTGCTTGACCGGCAGGCGGAACTGCACCGCGGTGCCCATTTCTTGCATATTCATCAGCCAACTGGCTTCCCCAGCCACGTTAATCACGAGCGAGTCCGGATGCGCCACCTGCACGCCGAGCGAGGCGGGCAAGCCGTAGCCCATGGTGCCGAGCCCGCCCGAGGTCATCCAGCGGTTCGGGTCCTCAAAGCCGAGGAATTGCGCCGCCCACATCTGGTGCTGGCCAACCTCGGTGGTGATGTAGCGATCCATCCCCTTGGTCAGCGCTTCGAGCCGTTCCAGCGCGTATTGCGGCTTAATCACCTTGTCGGAATTGGTGTAGGAGAGGCAATCGACGGATTTCCACTCCTCGATCCGCTTCCACCATTTGGCGACCGCGTCCGAATTGGTCTTGCGCCCGCGCGACTTCCAGATCGCCAGCATATCCTCCAGCACATGACCAACATCGCCGAGGATCGGCAGATCGACCTGGATCACCTTGTTGATCGAGGAGGGGTCGATGTCGATTTGCGCCTTGGTCGAATGGGGCGCGAAGGCATCGACGCGGCCGGTGATCCGGTCGTCAAACCGCGCGCCGATGGCGATCATCAGATCGCAGTCATGCATGGCGAGATTGGCCTCATAGGTGCCGTGCATCCCGAGCATCCCGAGCCATTTCGGCCCGCTCGCCGGATAGGCGCCGAGGCCCATCAGGGTCGAGGTGATCGGGAAACCGGTCGCCTCCACGATCTCGCGCAGAAGCTGGCTCGCCGCCGGGCCGGAATTGATGACACCACCGCCAGTGTAGAAAATCGGGCGCTCGGCCTTTTCGATCATCTCCACCAGCTCGGTGATCGCCTCCCGGTCGCCCTTCACCTGACGCTGATAATGGGACGGCGAGGCGGCCTTGGTTTTGTAAGGCGCGGAGCCGAATTGCACGTCTTTCGGAATGTCGAGCAGAACCGGGCCGGGGCGTCCCGTCTGCGCGATATGGAACGCCTGATGGATGGTTTCCGCCAGCTTGCCGGTGTCTTTGACGAGCCAGTTATGCTTGGTGCAGGGGCGGGTGATGCCGACCGTATCCGCCTCCTGAAACCCGTCCGTCCCGATCAGGAAATTCGGCACCTGACCCGACAGAACCACCAGCGGAATCGAGTCGAGAAGCGCATCGGTCAGCCCGGTCACCGCATTGGTCGCGCCCGGACCCGAGGTCACGATGACGCAGCCCGTCTTGCCGGTCGCGCGCGCATAGCCTTCGGCGGCATGCACCGCGCCTTGCTCATGGCGCACGAGAATGTGGCGGATGTCGTTCTGTTTGAAGATCTCGTCATAGATCGGCAGCACCGCGCCGCCGGGATAGCCGAAAATCACCTCGACGCCATTGTCCTTCAGCGCCTTGATGACGATCTCCGCGCCGGTCATCGTGCCGTTTGTCGCCCCTGACATATCTTTCTCCTCTGGCGTTTGGCCGCTTTTTTCACAGCTTGCAGGCAAAAAAAAGACCCCTTTGAGGGGTCATGCGCAGCGTCTCCGTAACCCTCTCAGGCCGGATGCTGCGCGCTTCTTACTACAAGCGGCGTTGCCGCATATGTCTGTTTCAAATCCATGGGCAGACATTTACGAAAGTTGCGGGGAGGGTCAACCCCAAAAAACAAAATTTCCGAACCTATGGTTTCGCGGCGCGAAAACTGCGGGGAAGCGACAGATTGGCGACCTGTTCGGTGATCGGCGTCGGGCCCGGCACATTGTCGAGATGGGCCTTTTCGATCTCCTCGCGATCCGGCATCTGCTGCCAGCGCCCGTCGAGATAGACCTCCAGCGGTTGATAGCGCGCCTTGTAATCCATTTTCGGGCTGCCCGGCACCCAATAGCCGAGATAGACATAAGGCAAACCCGCCGCCCGCGCGATTTCGATATGATCGAGAATAAGCGCGGTACCTATCGAGCGATCCGCCTTGGCGGGGTCGAAAAAGCTGTAAACCATCGACAGGCCATCATCGAGCAGATCGGTCAGCGCGACGGCGGCGAGTTCGAGATTGCGGGTCTCGTCCGGCTCCCAATATTCGACGATCTGGGTGCGCACCGGGCTTTCTTCCATCATCGCGGCGAATTCGAAAATATCCATATCCGCCATGCCGCCGCCCGCGTGGCGGCTGTCGACGTAGCGGCGGAACAGCTCATATTGCCGCTCATTGGCCCACCGGCTCGCCGGGCGCCGCTCCATCTCGCGATTGCGTTTCTGGACGCGCTTCTGGCTCTTGCTGGGAGTGAAATCCGCGACCGGGATGCGGGCGGAAAGGCATGCCGAGCAGCTGTCGCAACAGGGCCGATAGAGCACATTTTGCGAGCGCCGGAAGCCCTGCCGCGACAGCGCGTCATTCAGCTCCGACGCCTGATTGCCCGAAAGCGCCGTAAACAGCTTCCGCTCCGTCCGGCCCTGAAGATAGGGGCAGGCTTGCGGAGCGGTCACATAAAACTGCGGCGGAAGGCTGAAGCGTTGGTTCATCGGCCCGTCATTTCATTGAATATGCGGCAAGCCTAGCAAGCGCCGCGCGGCGCGCCAAGGGGTTACTCGTCCGGGCTGTTAATGCAGGCGGATCCGAGAAGCATGTCCGGCAGGCCGCGTCCACCCTCGTTCACGCCCATCATCAGCGCGGAGATGAGTTGCAGCGGCATCACGATCCAGCAGCCGATATAGGCGGCGGTGTGGAGCGCGGCTTCGGCGGCGTCGAACCGCTCGCCGCGCCCGTTGCGGAACTCGATCCCGACAAGGCGCATCCCGAGGGTGGCGGAGCGGCCCGAAAGGGTCATCCAGCGGTAAATCGCGTCGATAAAGACGAACACCACAGGCAGCAGCAAAAAGCCGATCCCGAGAGTCACGATGCCGAAGATCACGCAGATCAGCATCATGAGCCCGGCATCGAGAAGCCAGGCGACAAGGCGTTTGGTGGCAACGCCGCTGTAGAACTGGGCGTCATGTTCGGGATGGGGCAGGGCGGCGCTTAACTGTGTCATGGCATAAATGTGGGCGCGCCGCGCCCCGGTTCAAGATAGCGGGTTGAAACTTTCGTGCTCAGAACGGCAGGATTTTCGGCCCACCCGCGATCTCCGGGTCCGGCGGGCGGGCGACTTCCGGGTCCTTGCCGTCGTAATCGAGCGCGTGCAGAACCTGCCGGATCGCCGCGATGCGGGCGCGTTTCTTGTCGTCCGAGCGGATCACGGTCCAAGGCGCGAGCGGCATATCGGTGCGTTCGAACATCTCCTTGATCGCTTCGGAATAGGCGTCCCATTTCTTCAGCCCCTCCACGTCGATAGAGGAGAGTTTCCAATGTTTCAGCGGGTCTTTCTCGCGGGCCAGAAAGCGGCGAAGCTGCTCGGCGCGCCCGACGGAAAGCCAGAGTTTGAACACCTTGATCCCGTCCGCCGCCAGCATTTCCTCGAAGCTCGGGACCTGCCGGAAAAACCGCTCGCGCTCCGCATCGGTGCAAAAGCCGAAGACCTTTTCCACCACCGCGCGGTTATACCAGGAGCGGTCGAAAAACACGATCTCGCCCGCCGTCGGCAGATGGTCGATATAGCGCTGGAAATACCACTGGCCCTGCTCGCGCTCGGTCGGCTTGGCGAGCGCGACGACGCGGGCGGAGCGCGGGTTGAGATTCATGGTGAACCGCTTGATCGTGCCGCCTTTGCCCGCCGCATCCCGGCCCTCGAACACGATCACAATCCGCTCGCCCGTGGCCTTGAGCCAGCTTTGCAGCTTCATCAGCTCAATCTGAAGCGCATCGAGCGTGTCGTTATAGTCGTCCTTATCCATCTCCTCGTCATAAGGATAGGACTCCGCCAGCATGTCATCCTTGCCCGCCTTCTTGATCGCCTTGCGGATCTCGTCCGGCGCGCCCTCTTTGTAGAAATCGCTGATCGCGCCGTTAAAGGGGGCGGGGAAATCGGTCTTAGCCATGGGTGTGCCTCCAGCTTTCCGTGGGCTGCATGTTGCCCAGATCATATTCGGTCGTCTGATAGACCTCATTGACCCAATTGCCGAAGAAGAGATGCGCGTGACTGCGCCAACGGTTCTCCGGCTTGCGGCTCGGATCATTGCCGGGGAAATAATTCACCGGCAGATCAATCGGCCCGCCCGCCGCCACATCGCGGTCATATTCGGCCTTGAGCGTGGTCGAGTCATATTCGAGATGGTTGAACATATAGAGCGCGCGGTGCTTTGGATCATCGACCGTGCAAACCCCGACCTCATCGCTCGACATCAGGATGTCGAGACCGCTGGCCGCCCGCACATCATTCTCGCGGATCTCGGTCCAGCGGCTCACCGGGACCGTGAAATCATCGGAGAAGCCGCGCAGATAGGGCGAGGTCGGCGCGAGATTGCGGTGGCGGAAACAGCCGAAGGCCTTGGCATCGAGCATATGTTTCTCGATCCCGTGGAAATGATTGATCATCGCCATCCCGCCCCAGCAGACGCCCAAGGTGGATTGCACATTCTCCTGCGTCCAGTCGAAAATCTCGCGCAGCTCATCCATATAGGTCACATCATGGAAGGCGAGCTGCTCCACTGGCGCGCCCGTGATGATGAGCCCGTCAAAGCGCTTCGCCTTGGCCTCGAAGAACGGAATGTAAAAGTTGTCGAGATGGTCCGACGCGGTGAGCTTGCTCTGATGCTGGCTCATGCGGATCAGGGTCAGCTCGATCTGCAAAGGCGTTGCGCCGAGCAGGCGGGAGAACTGCACCTCCGTCCGCGCCTTGTCCGGCATGAGGTTCAGAAGGCCGAATTGCAGCGGGCGAATATCCTGACGGTTGGCCGTGTCCTCATCCATGACCATCACGCCCTCATTGCGCAGGACATCTCCGGCGGGCAGGGCGGCGGGCATACGGATGGGCATGGTTTACTCCTTCAGAACGGCCGCAATGGCGGCGTTGAAATCATCGGCTGTGCGGATATTGGCGGTCAAGTCGGGTGTGAGGGTGACGCCCCAATTCTCCGCCATGGCGCGGTAACGCGGCGTGCGGGAATGGAGAAGGCGCTTGTAACCCGCGCGGATGAAGGCATCCGGGTCCACCTTGTCGGGGGCTTGCCCGGTGTCCGCGAGATAGTCGTCCCAGCATTCGCGCAAGAATTTCTCGCGGTAATACATGGGCTTCGGGGCCTTGTCGAAACGGCGCGCCAACTCCTCCTCATGGCTGTCGTCATGGGCCAGCCAGACGGGCAGGACATGCTCGGCGAGTTTGCTCATGATCGGATCCTTCGGATCGAACGGGTCAATCGCCTCACAGACCGAGCCGGAGCAATCGACGACGAAATGTGGATAGTCGTAGATATCCTCCGCCCGGTCGATGAAATACGGGATGTCCGCCATCGCCGCGCGCTCCGCCTCCAGATGCTGGCGCTGGCGGATGATGTAGTCCTCGAACGGAACGCCTCCCTTGGCGGGATCACCGGGCTTGCCGAGATAGGTCGAGAGCGGGTCGAGGTTCTCGAAGGTCAAGTTGCTCGCGATATAGATCGAGTCCGATTTCAAAAGGCTCGCGAGGAACGGATCCCGCATCGCGACGCGTTTGAAATTGTCAACGATATGCTCGCCCATATAGCGGGTGCCGATGCGGTAATCGACGGAGTAATGGAACCAGCCACCCGCGCTGCGCAGCATCTGGGCGAGATGGGTTTTGCCAAGCCCCGACATGCCGAACAGCATGACTTTGCGGGCAGGGGCGGCGGTCCAATCCTGGGCGGTCTCGTAAATCATCGCGCGAAGCTATCCCAAAGAGGTCTGAGGCTCAAACGTAAAAAACCCCGCCGGAGCGGGGCTTTTCAAGAGGTTGCGGGCAGGCTTAGAAGCGCATCCCGATTTTGCCGCCGACAGCCCAAGCGTGGTTGTCTTCAAACTCACCCACCTTGTTCTGCTGGATGCTCGACTCCGCATCGCCGAACATGATGTAGCGCACGCCGAGCGAGTAATCGATGTTGTTCATCGTGTAGCGCCCGCCGAAGTTGATCGAGGTGAAGCCATCAACCGGACCAAGGGTCGAGACATACTCATCGGTGCTCGTCTCGTGTGTCACGGAGACAGAGCCCGCGAACTGTTCGGTAAACTGGCGGCCAACGCCGAGCGTGTAGGTCCACTGGTCATCGTCATAGGAGAGCAGCGCCGCGTCGTTGAGTGCCAGAAGCTGCGGTGCGATCTTGTATTCGGACCATTCCACCCAACGGATCGAGCCGAACAGCAGCGTTTGCGCTGCAATGCCGGTCTGGAAATCCAGCGTGAGGCTCTGCGGGGTGTTCAACTCGGTTTCAGAGTTGCCGTCGATGCCGAGGGCCGCAAGCGCAGGATTCACGGTCAGCAGGTCCAAGCCATAAAAGGTCTCGGTCGTGTCCGAATCGTGGTCGATCTCGGAGCGGTAAGTCAACGCGACGCGCGCCGCGATTTCCGGCTTTTCCCAGCTTGTGCCGAGGATGAAGCCGTAGCCCCAATCGCCGTCGAAATCGACTTCGTAGCCGTCGAGGCCGACCGAACCATAGAGGGGGCCGCGCAGATCCACATTGCCTTCGATCTCTTCAGCCACAAGGCCGCCATAGATCGAGAAATTGTCCGGAGTTTTGTAGCGCACAATGGCGGTCAGGCTCTGTGCTTGCGCGTCCACATAGGTGGGCGAGCCGTCAACGGCGCTGATGAAGGCGTTCGTGCCGCCATATTCGGTGTTCCCGCCGAAGGGCTGGTCGTAGATCAGCGCCATCGACCATGCCGGGTTGAACTGGTGCTTGTAGGCGAAGCCGAAGCTGTTGAAGCTGTCGAGGCTGTCCGAAATCTCGTTGCCAAAGAGGTCTTCGCCCTCAACTTGCGGGCGGAGGGTGCCGAAGCTCAGTTCGGCATAATTGCCTTCCTGAAACAAAACTCCAACCGGCTGGCCCGAGCGCTCAAGGCCGGCGCCGTGCGCGGTCATGGCGGTGCTTCCGAGCAGCGCGGCGACGGCCGCAATCTTTACGTTTTTCATGGTGTCCTCCCTGTTGCGCACGCCGTGCTGGCATGTCGTCGATCCATGGAGAAGGGTAGTTATAATTTCTTTAAAGGGTCAATGTGCGACATAAAATGACCGCACGTCAGTGTGAAAAAACGCCCCAACTGTAGCAGTTGAGGCGCAGTTTTCTTATTGAACTAAGGTGTTTTAGGCGCGTTTTACATGAATTTCGCGCTTTCCCTAACGGCAATTAACCTTTGTTCATCGCATCGAGCGAGGTTTGCAGAATCTCTTCGGCTTCAGCTTTGTCGCCCCAACCGATGACTTTCACCCATTTGCCCTCTTCGAGATCCTTGTAATGCTCGAAGAAATGCTGGATGCGGTCGCGAGTTTTCTGCGCGATGTCGGTGAGGTCCTGAATGCCAGCCTGGAACGGGTCCACTTTCTCGACCGGGACGGCGATCAGCTTGTCATCCATGCCGCCATCATCTTCCATTTTCAGCACGCCCACCGGGCGGCAGCGGATCACGACACCGGGCTGGAGCGGGAAATCGACCAGCACGAGAACGTCGGTCGGGTCGCCATCGGCGTGGAGCGTGTTCGGCACGAAGCCATAGTTGCAGGGGTAGAACATCGGCGTGTTGACCACACGGTCCACGAACACGGCGCCGGAATCTTTGTCGATCTCATATTTGATCGGCGCGCCGCCTGCGGCACCGCCCGGAATTTCGATCACGACATTGATGTCTTTGGGCGGGTTTTTCCCGGCGGGGATTTTATCGATGTTCATAAATATGCTCCTTCATCCTGAGTCTGGCGCGGCTTACCATGCGGCGCGAGCACAGGCAAAGCCTTTGGTTATTTTGGCGTGTCGCCGGGGATCACGCGGGCGCGCGGGCGGTTGTAGAGATTGCCCGCGAGGATCAGCGCCGCTCCGAGGACGACCCAGATTTCGAACGCTTCGTTATAGACGACCATGCCGAGCAGGGCCATGGCGGGCAGGCGCATGAACTCCATCGGGGCGACGGTGCTGGCGGGCGCGCGTTGCAGCGCGGAGGTCAGGCAGAGATGCGCCGAAAGGCCGCCGATGCCGATGAGGATCACCCATGGCAGCAGATCGAGGCCGGGAACCGCCGGGCCGCCTTCGCCCGCGAAGATGAAGGACAGGACGATGGCAAAGACGCTCTGGCAGAGGGTCATGTAGAAGAGGATCGTCCAGAGCCCGTCCGTGGAGGAGAGGCGTTTCGTCACCATGGTGGTGATCGCGAAGCCGATGGCGCAGGTCAGGCCCGCCGCATGGCCGGGGTTGAGCGCGATCACACCGGGGCGCGAAATGAGCAGGATGCCCACGAAGCCAAGGGCGACGGCGATGAGTTTGCGCTGCGTCAGCGCTTCGCCGAGGATGAGCGGCGAGAGCAGGATCACCCAGATCGGCGAGGAGAATTCAAGCGACACGAGTTGCGCCAGCGGCAGATAGGTCAGCCCGACGAGCCACATGGTTTGCCCGTAGAAATGGAACATGTTGCGCGTGAGATGGAGCGGCAAGCGCTTGGTTTGCCACGGTTTGAACCCGCGCGGGATGGCGACGGCGCAGACGATGGCGAAGCCGACGAGCGAGCGATAGACCATGATCTCGACACTGGAGAGCGTGCCGAGCAAGGCGCGCCCGGCAACGGCGATGACGCAGAAGGAGAGGATCGCGCCGCCGACCCAGAAGGCCGCGCCGAGGATATTCTCAGGCCGAGATGTCGTAGTCACGTGGGAACTCCGATGTTGCACGGCCCCATTCGGAGGCTTTCGTGCGAGCTTGGTGGGCCTCGAAATCAGCCTGGCTTTCAAACTCTTCGAAGAGATGGAAAAGGCCCGGCGTTTCGGGATCTTCGCTTACACGGAATGCGATACAGCCCGGCTCCGCGCGGGAAAGCGCGATATGCTCGGGCAGCAGGCGGCGCACAAGTTCAGGATCTGCGCGCCCGTCGAATGTTCCGGTAAGTGTCACTCCCATTCGATGGTCCCCGGCGGTTTCGACGTGATGTCATAGGTCACGCGGTTGATGCCGTTGACCTCATTGATGATCCGCGTCGCGGTTTCGCCAAGGAAATCATGAGTGAAAGGGTAGTAATCCGCCGTCATGCCATCGACCGACGTAACGGCGCGGAGCGCACAGGCGTAGTCGTATGTACGCCCGTCGCCCATCACCCCAACGGTGCGGACGGGCAGGATCGCCACGAAGGCCTGCCAGATCTCGTCGTAAAGCCCGTGTTTGCGGATCTGGTCGATATAAACCGCATCGGCCTTCCGCAGAATGTCGAGTTTGTCGCGGGTGATCTCGCCGGGGCAGCGGATGGCGAGGCCGGGGCCGGGGAAGGGATGGCGACCGATGAAATGGTCGGGCAGGCCAAGCTCGCGGCCGAGGGCGCGGACCTCGTCCTTGAAGAGCTCGCGCAGCGGTTCGACCAGTTTCAGGCCCATTTTCTCCGGCAAGCCGCCGACATTATGGTGCGATTTGATGGTGACGGAGGGACCGCCCGAGAAACTCACCGATTCGATCACATCGGGGTAAAGCGTGCCTTGAGCGAGAAATTCGGCGCCGTCGATCTCATTGGCGTATTTCTGGAAGACGTCAATGAAGAGCCGGCCGATGATCTTGCGCTTCTGCTCGGGGTCGGAAACGCCTTCCAACTCACCGAGGAAACGGTCCTGCTCTTCGGCGTGGATAACTTGCAGGTTCATATGGTCGCGGAACATGCCGACGACCTCTTCGGCCTCGTTGAGCCGCAAGAGACCATGATCGACGAAAACGCAGGTGAGCTGATCGCCAACCGCCTCATGAATCAGCGCGGCGGCGACGGAGGAGTCCACACCGCCGGAAAGCGCGCAGATCACTTTCTTATCGCCAACCTGCTCGCGGATCCGCGCCACGGCTTCTTCGCGATAGGCACCCATGGTCCAATCGCCTGCAAAACCAGCCAGTTGCGTGAAATTTTTCAAGAGTCGCGCACCGTTGGGGGTGTGGTAGACCTCCGGGTGGAACTGCACCGCGTAGAAATGCCGCGCTTCATCCGCCGTGATCGCCAGCGGCGCATTGGGGGAGACGCCGATCACCTCGAAACCTGGCGCGATTTTGGTCACGCGGTCGCCGTGGGACATCCAGACTTCTTCGCGTCCTTCGGTGAAAAGCCCTTCAAGGAAGGGCGACTCCGCCTCGCGGGTGACAAAAGCGCGGCCAAATTCGCGATGATGCCCGCCTTCGACCTTGCCGCCAAGCTGCTCCATCATGACCTGCTGGCCGTAGCAAATCCCAAGGATCGGCAGGCCCATGTCGAACAGCGCTTGCGGTGCGCGCGGCGAATTGGCCTCGGTGACGCTGGCCGGACCGCCGGAGAGGATCACGGCTTTCGGCGCGAATTCGCGGATCGACTCTTCGGTGACGCTGTTGAAGGGCTGAATTTCGCAGAAAATATTCGCCTCGCGCAGGCGGCGGGCGATGAGCTGCGTGACCTGAGAACCAAAGTCGATAATCAGGAGTTTTTCGTGGTCGGGGCTGGCGAGCGGCGCGGTCTGGGTCATGACCACGCTTTACGCGCGCCTTAGCCTCGGTTCAAGCCTGACTGTCAGGCGGCAAGGGGGAGGGCGGCCGCGCGGCTTTCGCGGCGCATTTCAAAGAGCATCGCGGTCAGCAATTCGATATGCCGCCCCAGATTATATTCCGCCGAACGGTTAACGCGGGCGCTATTCATCTCCGCCTCGCGCCCCCGGAGCCGGGCAAGGCGATGTTTCGCCGGAACGCTCGCCCCGATCAGCACAGGCAAAAAGCGCTCCGGGCGATAGATCTTCAGGGCGGTCTTGGCGGCGCGCAAAAGGATGGTGGGGCGGGTTTCGTTATCAATGACTTGCAGGGCGTTCTTCATGTTCAACTCCGGTTCGAAAGGTGGCGTTAAGCATGACGGATCTCAGGGGGTGTTGCGTGAGAAAATTGGTTGCAGAACGGCCTGCATATAATTGTAAATAAAAGCTTTTCCGGCCTCCTGAAAAGGTTAAGGTTAAGGCTTTTTTCAGCAATCAACTTTAATTCCATTTTTCCGAAAACACGTCGATTTCACCAACAGGAATTTCCCGACTGTGACCCCGCCGGACCTCATCGCGACACGCCCGTCTCCCGCCCCTCGGGATCTGCCGTCGCGCTGGCTCTCGCCGCCGGTCAAAAGCTATCTCGACCACACCTATGGCGGGGTCGGGATCCGGGCGCTGGCGCGGCAAAAAGGGTGCCACGCCTCGACGATTTCGCGGCAGGTCCGCAAGATCGAGGCGCTGCGGGATGATCAGTTGGTGGATGAGGCACTCGATCACTTCGGAGGGCGGCTCTACCCCGCTCTTTTCTTTCCAGGCCAAACCAAAGAGGTCCCTATGCGCACTGCCCCGAAAAGCGATATCAGCGAAGCCCGCATCACCCGTGAAGCGCGCCGGATTTTGCGCCGTCTGTGTGAAAGCGGGGCGTTTCTTCTGCTGGGGGACAATATGCCCAAGGCGGTGGTGATGCGTGAGGTGCCGCCGCAAAAGCCGGTGCGCATCGCGGTGATGGACCGGGATGTGGCCTATGCGTTTGCCCTCAACGAATGGATTACGCTGGAGAAAAAGAGCCGCGTGTCCACCTATCGCGTGACCTCGGTGGGGCGGTCTGCGCTCAAGCGGCTTTTGGAGGAGGAGCGGAAAGTGCGCGGTATGGCGGAGGCGCAGAGCGCGTTTCTCGCCCAGCATCAGATGCCCGGCACCCGCGTGGTCGAGAACGGCGGCAAGGCGGAGACGATCCGCATCAATCTGGCGGAAAGCCCGCTCTCGGCGCTTGGCCGCAAGGTCGATAAGGATGGGGTGCCGTTCCTCTCGGCGGAGCTGATCGCCGCCGGGGAGCGTTTTCGCGATGCCTATGAAGCCGCGCAGATGGGGCCGAAGATCACCCAGAATTGGGACCGCTTCCTGACCGCCGGGCGCAGCGGGTTTGGCGGGATCTCGCCCGCCGATGGTCCCGCCGATGCGCGCCGCCAGTTTGCCGAGGCGATGGAGGCGCTCGGGCCGGGGCTGTCGGATATTGCGCTGCGTTGCTGCTGTTATCTCGAAGGGCTGGAGGCGGCGGAAAAGCGGCTCGGCTGGTCCGCGCGCTCCGGCAAGGTGGTGCTGCGCATCGCGCTTCAGCGGCTGGCGCAGCACTATGGGATCCGCGTGCTCCAGGCCGCGAGTTAAGCTTTAAGCCGCGTCGATAATGCCCTGAAAGTCAGCGGTTTTCAGGGAGGCGCCGCCAATCAGCCCGCCGTTGACATTGGGCAGGGCGAAAATCTCCGCGGCATTACCGGGCTTCACCGACCCGCCGTAGAGGATCCGCACGCCGTCGCCGATTTTCTCGCGGATGAGGGCGTGCATTTCGGTGATCTGCTCATTGGTGGGCACGCGGCCGGTGCCGATGGCCCAGACCGGTTCATACGCAATCACAAGGGTTTCTGGCGTGGCGCCTTCGGGCACGGAGCCGGCGATTTGCGCGCCCACCACTTCGCCCGCGCGGCCCGCGTCGCGTTCCGCTTCGGTCTCGCCGACGCAGATGATCGCGACCAGACCCTCGGCAAGCGCGGCTTCGGCCTTGGCGAGGACCGTATCATCCGTCTCGCCATGATCGGTGCGGCGCTCGGAATGGCCGAGGATAACATGAGTCGCGCCCGCCGCCTTCAGCATCGGCGCGGACACATCGCCGGTATGCGCGCCCGAGGCGGCGGCGTGGCAATCCTGCGCCCCCACCATGACTTGCGCGGGCTTTTCCGCCGCCAGTGCGGAGATCAGCGTGAAAGGCGGGCAGACGAGAATCTCGCAATCTCCGGTGAGCTTTGCAAAATCGGGCAGGGCGCTCGCCTCGCCATTCATCTTCCAGTTTCCCGCAACCAGCGTTTTCATGTCAGTTCTCCTCCAATGACCGGCGCGCCCAGTGGACGGCCTCCTCCGGGTCGTCTAACGCAGCTTCGGGCAGAGACCAATACGGCATTGCTCCGCTGCGGGTCTTTCCGCTTTTGTCGGTCATGGAGGGGGTGAATTGGCTCGCGCCCTCGGCGGCAAGATCCTCCGCCAGCGCGTCGCGGGCCTTGATGTAGAGAATGCCAGTCGAATCCAGCACCGCAAAAATTTGCCCGCCGGAATAAATCCCCAGCCCGCCGAACATCTTGCGGGTGGTGATTCCCAAAGGGCCGAAGAGATCACGGATAAAGGCGATGTCCTCCTCCGTGACGGCCATTTACATGTCCTTGAACTTGATCGACTCGCCGCAGCCGCAGGCTTCGGTCACATTGGGATTGTTGAAGGCAAAGCCCTGCTCCAAGAGGCCGACGCGATAGTCGATCTCCGTGCCGAACAAAAACATCTGCGCCATCGGGGCGATCATCACCCGCGCGCCATCCTGCTCGACCACCTCGTCATTGGGGTCGATGGAATCGACATAATCCATGGTGTATTCCATGCCCGCACAGCCGCCTTTCTTGACGCCAAGACGCAGGCCCTGCTTGCCGGATTTCTCCATCAGGCCCTTGATCTGCACCACCGCAGCGGGGGTCAGATTGACCGCATTTTTGCCGGGAATCCCAAACATGTCTTCTCTCCAATCCCTTCTAAAATAGGGCGGATGCGGGCGCCGCTCAAGGGCGCCCATGCGGCTTCACATGAAGCCGAGTTCCAGCCGCGCCTCGTCGGACAGCATTTCCATGCCCCAGGGCGGCTCCCACACAAGCTGCACATTCACGGTTTTCACACCGGGCAGCGGCTCGATCGCATCAGCCACCCATCCCGGCATCTCACCCGCCACGGGGCAGCCGGGGGCGGTCAGCGTCATCAGCACATCGACCTCGCCCTCATCGGAAATCTCGATTGTGTAGACCAGCCCGAGGTCATAGATATTCACCGGAATTTCCGGGTCGTGGACCGTGCGGCAGGCTTCGACAATCGGCTCATAGAGCGGATGGTCATGTGTGGAAGGCTTGATCAGCGCGGTGCCTTCAACCGGAGTTTCGCTTGTCGCGTTCATGGCGAGCCTCAATAATTCCTGATCGGATATATAGGAAACAGGGGCCGGATCGTCCAGAGAGGGGCTGAATGGAAAAGTTTACGTTTGAGATTGCGGCGCGGGACGGCTTGGCGCGCACCGGGGCGATTCACACACCGAAAGGCGAGATCCGCACGCCCGCCTTCATGCCGGTCGGCACGGCGGCGACGGTCAAGGCGATGATGCCCGACTCGGTGCGTGCCACGGGAGCGGATATTCTGCTCGGCAACACCTATCATCTGATGCTGCGGCCCGGTGCGGAGCGGATCGCGAATCTGGGCGGTCTGCATCAATTCATGAATTGGCAGCGCCCGATTCTCACCGATTCGGGCGGGTTTCAGGTGATGAGCCTGTCGAAACTGCGCAAACTCACCGAAGAGGGCGTGACGTTCAAATCGCATATCGACGGCTCGAAACATTTCGTCTCCCCGGAGCGCTCCATTGAGATTCAGCGCCTGCTCGGCTCGGACATCACCATGTGTTTCGACGAATGTGCGCCGTATCCCATTGATAAAGAAGGGGCGGCCAAGGCCATGCGACTCTCGATGAGATGGGCGGAGCGCTCCCGCGAGGCGTTTGGCGACCGGCCCGGCTATGCGCTGTTCGGCATCCAGCAGGGTGGCGTCCATGAAGATTTGCGCGCCGAATCCTCCGAAGCGCTGAAAAAGATCGGCTTTGACGGCTATGCGATTGGCGGGCTCGCGGTCGGGGAGGGGCAGGAGCTGATGTTCTCCACCCTCGATTTCTGCACCGATATGCTGCCGCAGGACCGCCCGCGCTATCTGATGGGCGTTGGCAAACCCGATGATCTCGTCGGCGCGGTGCAGCGCGGTGTGGATATGTTCGACTGCGTGCTGCCGTCCCGCTCGGGCCGCACGGGGCAAGCGCAAACTCGCATGGGCGCCATCAATATCCGCAACGCCCGCCACGCGGACGACCCCCGCCCGCTCGATGAGGCTTGCACCTGCCCGGCCTGCCAAAACTATTCGCGGGCCTATCTGCACCATGTCGTGCGCGCCAATGAGATCATCGGCTCCATGCTGCTGACATGGCATAATTTGCATTATTATCAGGAACTGATGGCCGGAATGCGAGACGCGATTGCGCAATGCACGCTTGATGATTTCGCCGCCCGCTTCCATGAACGGCGCGCGGAGGGAGATATTCCCGAGCGTTAACCTCTCTTGAACCATTCCTAATCAAACCCCAATTATGACCCATTGATTTGGGGATGGTATGCCGCCGCTGATCGGGGCAGACTGTCTCGCAAGAGAAGGAAGACTTATGACGACATTTCCTGTCCTACCCCTCCGTGACATCGTCGTGTTCCCGCATATGGTGGTGCCGCTTTTCGTGGGCCGCGAGAAATCGGTGCGCGCGCTTGAGCATGTCATGGCTGGTGATGAGCGGATCCTTTTGGCAAGCCAGAAGGATGCGTCCGATGATGACCCCAAAACGGATGCGATCCACAACGTTGGCGTGCTCGCCAATGTGCTGCAAATGCTGAAACTCCCGGACGGCACGGTGAAAGTGCTGGTCGAGGGGCAGGAGCGTGTGCGCATCGACAACTATCTCGACAATGACGCCTTTTTCGAGGCCGAGGCGACTGTTCTGCCCGAAGAGCGCGGCGATGCGGCGGAGATCGAAGCCCATGCCAATTCCGTGCGGCAGGCCTTTGAGGGTTATGCCAAGCTGAACAAGAACATTTCTGACGAAGCGGTTGGCGCCGTTGGTGAAATCACCGACGCGGCGCAGCTTGCCGATACGGTTGCCGGCCATTTGGGCGGGCAGATCGAGGACAAGCAGGCACTTTTGGAAGAGATCAACATCGCCAAACGTCTGGAGCGGATCTACGGGTTGATGCAGGGCGAAATGTCCGTCCTCAAGGTCGAGCGGAAGATCAAATCCCGCGTCAAAACCCAGATGGAGCGCACGCAGCGCGAGTATTACCTGAATGAGCAGATGAAGGCCATTCAGCGCGAGCTTGGCGAAGGCGATGACGGCGACAATGAAATCGCCGAGCTGGAGCAGCGGATCGAGGAGGCCAAACTGCCCAAAGAGGCGCAGGAAAAGGCCGATGCTGAGATGAAAAAGCTGCGCAACATGTCGCCCATGTCCGCCGAAGCGACGGTTGTGCGCAATTATCTCGACTGGATCGTCTCGATTCCGTGGTCGAGGAAATCGCGTGTCAAAAAGGATCTCAACAAGGCCGAAGAGGTGCTCGACAACGATCACTACGGTCTGGAGAAGGTCAAGGAACGGATCATTGAGTTTCTCGCCGTGCAGAAGCGTTCGGCCAAACTCAAAGGCCCGATTCTCTGCCTCGTCGGCCCTCCGGGCGTCGGGAAAACCTCGCTCGCCAAATCGGTGGCGAAGGCGACCGGGCGCGAGTTCATCCGCATCTCCCTTGGCGGTGTGCGGGACGAATCCGAGATTCGCGGCCACCGGCGGACCTATATCGGCTCCATGCCCGGCAAGATCATCCAGTCGATGAAGAAGGCGAAAACCACGAATCCGCTCATCCTGCTCGACGAGATCGACAAGATGGGTCAGGACTTCCGCGGCGATCCGGCCTCGGCAATGCTGGAGGTGCTGGACCCTGAGCAGAACGCGACCTTCACCGACCATTACATGGAAGTGGAATACGATCTGTCGAACGTCCTCTTCTTCACCACGGCCAACAGCTACAACATGCCGCGGCCGCTTTTGGACCGGATGGAGATCATCACCCTCTCGGGCTACACCGAGGATGAAAAGGTCGAGATCGCCAAGCGTCACCTGCTGCCGAAGCAGCTCAAGGCGCATGGTCTGAAGAAGGGCGAGCTGACCGTTCAGGACAGTGCGCTGACCGAGATCGTGCGCGTCTATACCCGCGAGGCGGGCGTGCGGAATATGGAGCGCGAGCTTGCGAAAATTGCCCGTAAAGCGGTGACCAACATCGTGAAGGGCGACGCCAAGACCATCGAGGTGACGGCGGACAATCTGTCGGATTATCTCGGGGTGAAGCGCTTCAAATTCGGTCTGGCCGAGGAGAAGGACAGCATCGGCACCACCACGGGTCTGGCCTGGACCGAGGTGGGCGGCGATTTGCTCTCGATCGAAGCGCTGCGTCTGCCCGGCAAGGGCCGCATGAAGACCACGGGGAAACTCGGCGATGTGATGAAGGAATCCATCGAAGCCGCGTCGTCGTTCGTGCGCTCCCGTGCGCCGAGCCTTGGCGTGACGCCGCCGACCTTCGAGAAGATCGACATCCACGTCCACGTTCCCGAAGGCGCGACGCCGAAGGACGGGCCGAGCGCGGGCATCGCGATGGTGACCTCCATCGTGTCGGTGCTCACGCAAATCCCGGTCCGCCGCGACATCGCCATGACCGGCGAGGTCACGCTGCGCGGCAATGTGCTGCCGATTGGCGGGCTGAAGGAGAAACTTCTCGCGGCGCTGCGCGGCGGCATCAAAACGGTGCTGATCCCGGCGGATAACGAGAAGGATCTGCCGGACATCCCGGACAACGTGAAAGAGGGGCTGACGATCATCCCCGTCTCCACGGTGGACGAGGTGATGAAACACGCGCTGACCGAGACGCCGGAGCCGGTGGAATGGGACGAGGCGGCGGAACTCGCCAAGCCCCTGACCGCCGATGGCCAAGGCGCCAGCGCGACGGCGCATCACTAAGCCAAAGGCCCGCCCCCTCACCGGGGCGGGTTTTTTCTTGGGCGCGGTTTTCTTTGGGCGGGACCGCGAAAAAATCCCGCTCCCCCCTTGCCCAAACCGCGCGGGCGGCGTAAATACCCGCCTCACGGGTGATTAGCTCAGTGGTAGAGCGCTTCGTTCACATCGAAGATGTCAGGAGTTCAAATCTCTTATCACCCACCAGATTTCACGCCGGTCCCAAGGGGCCGGCGTTTTTGTTTTCGCAGATGGAGGCGGCGATCATGGCGCAAGCGTTCCCCGAGCTTTGGGTGCTGCGGCACGGGCAGACCGAATGGAACCGTGCGGGCCGATTTCAGGGGCATCTCGACTCGCCTCTCACACCGCTAGGCGAGACGCAGGCCGCAGCGCAGAACAGGTTGATGCGCGGCCTCGCTCTGCCGCCGGACATGCGATTTTTCACCAGCCCGCTTGGGCGGGCGCGCCGCACCGCCGAGATTGCGCTTGAGGGCGTCGCGCGAGAGATCACAGCGGATGACCGCCTCATGGAGATCGACATTGGCGACTGCTCGGGGCTGACAGTGCCCGAAATTCACGCGAAATGTCCTGAGGCCGCCGAGGACGACGGCCTTCGCGAAGGGTGGTGTTTCGATATGCCGGGCGGGGACGGGGAAGACGCCTTTCGCGCCCGTATCGGCTCTTTCCTAAAGGAGCTGCGCGGGCAGTCTGTCATCGTCACGCACGGGATTACTTCCCAAATCTTGCGCGGGCTCGCCTTGGGGCGCAGTGCTGACGAGATGCTCCGCCTGTCGGAAATGCAGGGCGTCGTCTATCACATCGCGAGCGGCAAAATGGACGTGATCGGCGCCTAAAGCCGCATCCGATACATATGATCGTTCCGCGTCACGCCGTTGATGCGCACCATGTCGGGCAGGTAGGCGATGCGTTCGAAGCCGGTTTTCTCGTAGAAGCGGATCGCGCGGTGGTTTTCGCTGTCGACATGCAGCTCCAACTGCTCGACGCCGCTGTCGCGGGCCTCTTCGATCACGCCCTGCATCAGCGCGCGCGCCGCGCCGGAGCCGTGATGGCTGGAGTTGATGAAGAAGGGGCCGAGTTCGGCGCGGTGCTGCGTGCGGGCGCGGCTTTGGCGCTGATAGCCGCAAAAGCCGATGAGAGTGTCACCCTCGAAAACGCCGCGCATCGTGCCCGCCGAGAGGATCTTGCGGCAGCGCGCTTCGGAGATATCCGCATCCTCCACGCTGATCAGGAACCCCAGGGGGAAATTGCGCACGCCCGTGGCCCGGAGCGGCTGGTAAGCCTCGGCATCATCTTCGGTGAGGGGTCTGTAAGTCAGTCTCATTGCGCAACCTCCGCAAGCATCCTTTTGTGCGAGGGTCGGGGGGATGCGTCAATTCACATAGTTTAACCGAGGGTCCGCATCGGCAAAAAATAGCCCGGCGCGAGGGCCGGGCTGATTAACCTTTAGGCAGCAGAGGCTTAGGCGTTCGGGTCCTTTGCCATGCGCAGATACGGCAGCTTCTTGTCGAGCGGCCCGAATTTCTCTTCGGCGGTCGCGTCATCCACCGAACCGGCGACCACGATATCCTGACCGGGCGTCCAGTTGGCGGGGGTCGAGATCGGGTTGCCATCGGTCGCGCGGACCGCATCGAGCGCCCGCAGGATTTCCGAGAAATTGCGGCCAACCGACATCGGATAGGTCATCGAGAGACGCACTTTCTTGTCCGGCCCGACGATGAACACGGTGCGCACGGTCGCCGAATCCGCCGGGGTGCGGCCATCGGGCAGATAGGCGTCGGCGGGCAGCATGTCGTAAGCTTTCGCCACCTTCAGCTCGCTGTCATCGACCATCGGGAAATTCGCCGGCGTGCCGGCCACGGTCTCGATGTCTTTCTTCCATTTCTGGTGGTCGTCCACGCTGTCGATGGACACGCCGATCACCTTGGTGTTGCGCTTCTCAAACTCATCGGCAAGCTGCGCCATCGCGCCAAGCTCTGTGGTGCAGACCGGGGTGAAATCCTTGGGGTGGGAGAAGATCACGCCATAGCTGTCGCCAAGCCAGTCATAGAAGGACAGCTCGCCTTCGGTGGTGTTGGCGGTGAAATCGGGGGCAGTATCATTAATGCGCAGAGACATGAGATCCTCCTTCTCTGTGGGTCCATCTACCGAGATATAGAGGGCGCGGCGCAATTCCAAGCCTTGCGCGCAAAACAGGGCCTTGCACCGCCTTAATCTGCGGGCTAAGAGGGCGCTCAGGGGCGATTAGCTCAGTTGGTAGAGCGCTTCGTTTACACCGAAGATGTCGGGAGTTCGAGTCTCTCATCGCCCACCATTTTCCCCTTTGAAATATGGTTTTTGGGTTAATGTGCGGCGTCGCGCCATGGTCCTTGGTCAGGAAACTCCGACCCCTGCGGAGCGGCAGAGGAAAAAGCGTCACAATCGCCACAAATCGCCTTGACCCCCGCCCGTGCTTTGCCTAGAAGGCCCGAACAGCAGTTGCGGTTGTAGCTCAGTTGGTTAGAGTGCCGGCCTGTCACGCCGGAGGTCGCGGGTTCGAGCCCCGTCAACCGCGCCACTGCTGTCAGATCCACTTAGCGGTTGTAGCTCAGTTGGTTAGAGTGCCGGCCTGTCACGCCGGAGGTCGCGGGTTCGAGCCCCGTCAACCGCGCCACGGATCTTTGCGGAAAAGCGCCCCCAGCGGGCGCTTTCGTCGTTTTCGGAGGGCTGCGCCCTATGCGGTCAAAGGCGGGCAAAGAAAAACCCCGGCGGGTGAGGCCGGGGTTTTCGTCTGTCTCAAAGCGGGCGGTTTAGCCGACGAAGGCTTTTTCCAGCACGAACTCGCCCGGTTTGGAATTGGCACCTTCCTCAAGGCCCGCCGCTTCGCAGATGTCTTTCACATCATGGTTCAGCGCCATGGAGCCGCAGATCATGATGCGGTCCTCTTCCTTGCTCAGCGGCGCAATCCCCAGCTCGTCAAACACCGCGCCCGAGCGCATCAGATCGGTGATACGGCCCATTTTCGGGCTCTCCTGGCGGGTGGTGGTCGGATAGTAAATCAACCGCTCCGCCGCGAACTCACCAACCAGCGGGTCGTTCTTGGTTTTCTCCACGATATGCGCGGAATAATCGAGATCCGCCGCATTGCGCGTGGTGTGGGTGACGATCACCTGATCGAAGCGCTCATAGGTCTCCGGATCGCGAATGACCGAGGAGAAGGGCGCAAAGCCGGTGCCGGTCGCGATCAGCCAAAGGCGTTTGCCGGGCAAGAGCGCGTCATGGACCAGCGTGCCCACGGGTTTGGGGCGCACGATCACCTGATCGCCGACCTCGATTTTCTGGAGGCGCGAGGTGAGGGGGCCGTCCTGAACCTTGATGGAATAGAACTCCAGCTCGTCATCCCAGCTCGGCGAGGCGATGGAATAGGCGCGCAGCAGCGGGCGGCCGTCATCTTTCAGAAGGCCAATCATCACAAACTCGCCCGAGCGGAACCGCAAGCTGCGCGGGCGCGTCACCCGGAAGCTGAACAGGTGATCCGTCCAATGCGTCACTTCGGTCACGGTCTGCGCATCGGGGTGAATTTTCTCGGCGCTATCCATCAGTTTCTTTTCATCCGTTATCGCGGTCATAAATTCCTCACGGGTCTTTACCAGCGGCGTTGCGCGCAATAAAGACCTTGTTGCCGTCACGTGCAAGGGAAAATATTCTGAAATCAAATAATTTCAATTGCAGAGCTAGAATAATTTCCGTTATATACCCGCAGAGACGGACGGGAGTTTGCAAATGAAGCTGGATGATCTCGATTACCGCATCCTTGCCCTGATTCAGGAGAACGCTTTGCCTTCTCTTGACGAAATCGCGAAAGAGGTCGGGTCGTCGAAAACCCCGGTCTGGAACCGGATTCGCAAGATGCGCGAAGCGGGCATCCTGCGCAAGCAGGTGGCGATTCTCGACAGCGAAAAACTCGGCTTCGACGCCTGTTTCTTCGTCCTCGTGCGCACCTCCGAGCATGATGCGGACTGGCAGAAACGATTCCTCGATGCCGTCCGCCGCCGCCCCGAAGTCATGGAGGCGCATCGCCTCGCGGGCGACATCGACTATATCCTCAAGGTCCGCGTCGCCAATGCCCGCGCCTATGACCATTTCTACCAGGAACTGATCCGCGACGTGAAAATCTTCAACGTGACCGCGCTTTTGTCGATGGAAGAGGTGAAATTCACCACCGCGCTGCCGCTGGAGACGATGGAGCAGGGCGCCGAGGTGTAAGCCTTGGCCCAAAAACGCGCCGGAATCGGGCCGGGCGGCGAAATCGCGCTTGACGCACTCGCGCCGCTCGCCTAGATACCCCGCACGGTTTGGCGGAGTAGCTCAGCAGGTTAGAGCAGCGGAATCATAATCCGCGTGTCGGGGGTTCAAGTCCCTCCTCCGCTACCAGATTTTCCTTAAAGCACTGATATTAAAGAAACTCATTGCTTTCATTGGTCTATTTCTTGCGTTGGGGTACACTTCAGGGGTACACTTGAGGCATGAGCGACGTGCGTAGACCTCTGTATGTGACCAAAGACAACAAAGGCTGGAAGCTTCGAAGGCAGGTGCCGAACAAGCCAGATGGCTTGCGTGAGTTTGCAAAAAATGAGTTTGGACGCACACAGTGGGTGGAACGCCCGTCGTCAGGTGGGTTCAAAGATGCCTTTGATCGGCAGCCCACATTCGCGATCATGACAGAACTAGAGATACGAAAGCTCAAAGCCGCCTTTGCTCAAGCTGGTTCTAAACGCAATGCATCAAATGAACCCGGGTTCACGTTCAAGCTCTCAGACCACGAGATCGACCAGATCGCCATTGCCTATTTCCAGTCTCTTGAGCGCGGCGTTCAAGATGCGGGTGGCTATCGCCATGGGGTGAATAACGATAACCGTGAAGACGTTATCATAGATTTGGCGCTCGACCATGCAGAGGCTGATGCGATTGCAACGGGTGATGAAACAACTGGCCTGACCAATCCTGATCAGGATATCCGAACAGCGTTTCATTACACCGCCCTGCGACAGTTGATTAAATATGGCTTTTTGTCGCGTGATGAGGTCGAAGCAACGGTCGAAGGCAAAGCGCGCAAGCGCGGTAAGAAGAGTGAGCGCCTTACGTTGCCGCCTAAAATGCGCGACAGCCCCAGTCTTCAAAAGCTTTCGGATAAACTGGCACAAGCCAACGCTGAGATCGCGCGTAGGCGTCTTGAGGCAAACGCCGAACACCGGGAACCAAGCTTACAAGTCCCGACGTTATCGCCCGGTCTAAATACAAATGCGCATCTGCAACCTGTACCAACGGTGCGTGTTGGTCAGCTTATTAAAGCCTATCTGGAAAAACAAAGCCAAAAAGTCGAGCAGTCACGTCACTATCAACTTTTGATCGCCACACGCGCCCTCAAGGAAGAGGTTGGCAACGAGACACCTATTACGCGGATTAATCGCGCAATTTGCCAAGAGTTGGCCGACTTGTTTGTTAACATCCCTGCCTATGCGAGCGAACACTACAAGGGCATGACGCTTCGAGAAGCTGCTTTGGCGTATGAGGCGCAACATGGTAAGAAATGTGAGCGCTATACGGCTGCAAAGAACAACCTTGTCGTACTCAAGGGCATCTTCAAGTTCGCCAAGAGCAAAGGTTGGTTGAATAGCAATCCGGCAGAAGAATGTGAGATCGAGGCTCCTCGTAAGGGCAAGGTCTATGAACGCAAGCAAAGCGGGTATCAACCGTTTACAGCCGACGAGCTTACAACACTATTTAACAGACCTCTGTACAGAGGCTGCAAAGATGATGGCAACGGCGTCAACCGCGCGGGCCCGAACGTCATTAGGCGGAGCCGATATTGGGTGCCCCTGATTTCATTGTTCAGCGGAATGCGAATGGGAGAGATACTGCAACTTGAGAAAGACGACGTTGTCGTCAAAGATGGGATAAGCTGCTTCCAGATCACCGACGAAGTGTTGGCCGAATATCACGGCCTAACATTTGACAAGCGTCTCAAGACCGATAACGCAATGCGTACAATCCCGGTACATCCAATGCTCGAGAGTTTAGGTTTGATTGACTGGATGCAGGAGAGCAACCACCCGCGGCTATTCCCAGATGCAGAGGCGGGAAGCGACGGCAAGTTATCGACAAGGTTCTCAAAGAAATTCGCGACGTTCTCAAAAGCTGCTGGTGTCTGGGAGCATAGGAAAAAGGTCTTCCACAGCTTTCGAGGCAACTTCACAGACGCGATGCGAGAGGCCGGGGTGCCACTTGAATTGCGGATCGCGATACAGGGGTGGGAGAGTGTTCACGATATTGACCCCAAATATGGCACAAGCGGCTATCCAGTAAAAAGGCTTTACGAAGCTATCTCTCGAACCCGCTACGATGGCCTTGATCTGTCGCATCTTTACCCTGAGAACCTGAAATGCCCTATCGTTCATCGGCCAAAATAATAGGGGTATCCGCTTGTCACGGTAGCATATTTCTGCTATTAATTACCAAGCTAATTGCACGTCGTAGAACGCCTCATGATATGCAGGATAGCTAAAACTCCACCCCATCTTTATATATACAGCTGAGAGACGACTAACGCCAAAAGTCGGGGAAGTTGATTGAGTTATCACAGACTACCAACATTAGAACCCGGTGTCAGAGTAACAGCAGAAAGAGCCAAACAAGATCGCATGAAGCTGACCTTGGGTAGCTGGTACCATCACGGGGTAGAAAGCTCTGCTATGGGTATCGCATCAGTGATGGCCGACGAAACATATGAGGATAGCGAGGGAACTACCCATTCGCTTTTCAACAGAGCACGCTTCAACAACAGGGCCAATGGGAACCTGTCTTTTTGCACGCCGCGCGTGGAACGCAATGCCGATGGGCATGTCATTCTTGGCAAGCCGATAATCAATGGCGATGTTCGCTTCCGGTGTATGAACCCCGGTTCACCGTCGCCAGAAGTGGTTCCTGTCCCACTAGAAGAACACCTACCCGAGCACGAGATGGAAATTCCAGATTTCGGCCCTTCGCAATACGAGATCACGGCGACCCTCTTCGTTAATCCATCCCGGGCATTCAACCAGTTCAATAATTTTGATGCGCTGGAGGTTACGCGGGGAGGTGACTGGCCAGCTATACCATTCTTTACAACCCGCGATGCCCGACATACGAGCTTTGAGACAACGCTCGACGGCAAGGACAACGCCATCATATTGCCAAGGCTCCACGTGGCCTCAAGGCCGCCCTACTGGCAGCACTTTCTCAGGCTGTTTCTTCGAGACGTAGATCGCTTCATTGCTGACAGGATAAATGCGCAGTCAAGGCACTATATCGTTGACGGGTTTAATACGCATCGCAGCGCATACTATTCGCTCCACGAGATAGAGATTTACTTCGAATTTCAGCACGATGACCCGGTAGGGTATATGCTCAGAGCAGGGTCAGCGATCCGGTCGATCGGGCGTCTCGAAGGGTTGCGTGACTACCAGACTGTGCAGGATGAGGGGGTCAATGCACCAACGTATCAGGTGGAGCTGGCCAAGGGGATAATTTTGGCGATTTATGCCAAAACCACCCGAAGGCTCAGACTTGAAGTCCGTTATAAAACTCGACAAGTGACGGGCCGTCTTCGCGGCGGTGTCAGCAAGAGTTTTACGGCACATAATCTGTCCGAGCTTAACAATGTTGTAGAAAAGTATACTAATGACGCTACGGCAAGGGTGAACGCTGTGCTTGACACACTTGCGTCCGCAACAGATGCACCACGTCTTGGGTATTCTGTTCAGCAGTTGATCCGTCAAGTGGTTGAGGCCTGCGACGATCAGTACATTACAAAAGCGCTGAACGGAGAAGATGATGACGACATTTCACCTTCGGTGCGCCGAATGCGAAACAGCAACCATCCTTGGCGGCGCTGGAGCCGGGACGCGGAGAGCGCCATTCTTCCAGCGCTGGTTTTGCTCAACGTATATCAGGTGTCCGACGGAGACCCGTTTCTTGCAATCATCACGAGACTTAAAAAGCGAGGTGTCGTCGTCAGTGTGGGCCGTCGACGCTATTCGTTCGCCCCACAGTATCAGGCGGCACGAACGGCCTTAGCAGCTCTTTACGAGGCGGACAGTTCGGAATGAAGTTGGCAAGTAGCCGCGTCGGCAAGATGGCGTCATAATCTAGAAAAGTGGGTTGACGGGGTCGCAGTCTTCTCGTGTTCTTGAAACGATTCAGACGATGGGCGTATCCAATATCAATACCGCGCCGACGCCAACCGATGAGTACCCGGATACCCCTGATGTCGTTAGAATGTACGATGACTTCTTCGCCATGTATGCGCGCCCTCGCCCTGAGTTTTTACAAGAGCTATTGGCTGGAACAAGATGATTTTCAATCTCATCCGCGTCATTGTAAACCCTTAAAGGGATTATGATCGGCCCTTTTGTCCGGTTGCTTGCCGCTTATGGAGAGTCCGAACGAGTTCCAGCGCTGTCTCTGCTTCGCGCAGATGCATGTCGCGCAATAGCAGAAGCATGACCATTTCAATGCCAGCTCGCTTGCCGCTGACTTCCTCATCACTTGTCGAAATGATGTCCGTCAATTCCATATCCAGCGCGATACAGATTGCTGACAAAGTATCGAGAGGTGGAAGACTTGCCCCACGCTCAATGTTCGATACGGCTTCGACCGAACGCCCGATCATCTCGGCAAGGTCATGCTGAGTAAAGCCAGCCGCCTTGCGTGCGGACTGAACCCTACGACCGACCGTCGCTCTCAGGGCATGAAGTTTGTTGTCCAGTTTGCTGGTTATCTCGGTGTTATCGGTCATGCTCGCAGTTTCAATGCGGCATTCATCAACTCCATTGCGTTGAAGTTCGGTATTTTATACAGATACGTAGTGTAACTACGTTATTGCGGTAAAACCCGTATTTGGAGAATTTATTGCCCGCACTCATATCCCAGTTAGATGATCAGTTCCGCCCGCTCAGACGTATCTCCCTTGGTGAAACCAACAAGGACAAACAAGAAAAGTGGTTTCAGGAGCTTATGTTCACCCAGCCCGCATTGTTCCCGATTGAACAGATCGAACCCGGAGCGGTAAAGTTCATTCCGATCTGCCGGGAGTTAACCATTCCGAAGACTGGCGGCATCTCTGTCTACCTCGACATCTTCGGACTGACCGAAGAAGGCAAGCTAGTATTGATCGAGTGCAAGCTATGGCGCAACCCGCAAGCCCGACGGGAGGTTATCGCGCAGGCGCTTGAATACGCATCCCTGCTGCGTCGGTGGTCCTACAGCGACCTGAACATTCGCTTGCAGGGGCAACTGGGCACAAAATCCCCCAATGCGCTGTACCAAGCTTACAGGGTCGCTGGTGGTACACTCACAGAAGAGGTGCTGCATGACCGGGTGGCACGCGGCCTCAAATCCGGAGATTTCATTGTCGCCATCGCTGGTGACGGCATACGAGAGGATGTCCACGCCATCGCGGATCACCTCAACATGAACAGCAGCATGGCTACGCATCTGGCACTTGTCGAGTTCCAGATATGGGAAAGCGATGCAGGCGAAATGATCATCATCCCGCATGTGCCAGTGCGAACCGAGGTTCTCACGCACCGCGTTTATCTGGGGCGGGATGACCAACCGCTGACCATAGAGGCTGAGAGCGATCAGCAGGCGCATACAGAGCCGGTCATTGATCCAGATGGGGCAAGGCGTCGGGAAGCTGACGCGGCCTTCTGGCAGGCGTTCTGCGACGCCGTGCGCTTCGATCATCCTGAGCAATCCCCAGCGCGACGCGGTGGCTATGGTTGGGCAAAGCTCCCCATGCCAGAACCGGTCGACCGCATCGCTGCCTATCGCACGGCTAAGGGTGCGGCTGGTTTCTTCTTCCGACTCAAGAACGATGAGGGCCAGATCATTTATGATGAGTTGAGCGCAGCACGGCCCAAACTCGCAGCGGAGATCGGCGTACCGATTACCGAACAAGACGGCAAGGATGATCCGTTCGAGATCATGATCGACATCGCCTATCCGGGCGACCCGTTTGATGATGATGCTTATCTGGCGTGGTTGCTTGAATATGCCAATCGTGTTGTGTCCGCCTTGCGCCCGTTTCTCTCGCAGTTCTCATAAATCCAAGGGGGTCAAACAATTTGGACGATAATCATTCTGACAATCACCGCCGCTGGGATCGTCATTCAGGATGTTCACTTCCATACGCAAGAAGCCCGCCTTGAAACGCTGCGGGCGATATAGAATGCCGAACGCTATGAGGGCGAAGTCCCATATACGCGTGGCTGATGCGTTTACGACGAACCTGTTGAAGATGGCGGAGACAGCAACATCCGGCGACTATGAGATTAATTTAGACATAATATATTGATAATGTTATAATAATATATGTCAAAAGAACTCTTCTGGAAGCTCGATCAACTCGGGCGTGTCAAGTTATCAAAGAACTACCAACTCCGTCAGTTCCTGGCATCGGAGATCGCCACGGCATTCGGGATACCCAACATCCCAGATGAACCTGATCTGGCGATTGAAGCGGGTAAACGGCTATGCGAGAATATCCTCGAACCTCTTACCGATGCGTTCGGCCCTCTGATCATCCGGTCGGGCTTCCGTTCCGCTCGGGTGAATGCACTCGGCGCGGCCAAGGGTCTTATGTGCGCCAGTAACGAGAAGAACTTCGGTTACCACATCTGGGATCGCCGCGATGCAGAGGGCCATCTTGGGGGCGCTGCATGTATCTTGATCCCAGCCTTTAATGCAGGCGAGACCGATCTGGATACATGGCAAGACTTGGCATGGTGGATCGACGCGAACCTGCCTTATCACCGCCTGACTTTCTTCAAACGCGATAATGCTTTCAATATCGGGTATCACGAAAACCCAAGGCGGGAGATATATTCCCGCAACCCGAAGCCGCACTGGGTGAAGCGCTAGCGCAGCCTTTGGTTCTATCACTTTCGTGTAGGCTTATTAAAACTTGGCTCATCGAATGATTACTTTGTGTCGCACATGAGAAGGCCCTTCTGACATACTATAGCGTCTACGTGTTCGTATGTCTGCTCAGTCCCTATAGGGCGGGGTTTTGGGGGACGAATATGGATGACGCGATACCCGTCCCTATTTCATTGTTATTGCATTTAGGGACATAATCCCTTAAAGTCTAAATATCAAAGGGATTTATTGTCATGCTCGTTGGATATGCCAGAACGTCGACCGCTGAACAGGTTGCAGGGTTTGAAGCCCAGTTGCGCGATCTCGAGAAAGTCGGGTGCGAAGAAGTGTTCAAGGAGCAGGTGTCCTCAGTCGCGCAACGTGCCGAGCTTGATGCTGCACTCAAGTTTGTTCGCAAGGGCGATACATTGGTGACAACCAAGATGGACAGGCTTGCGCGTTCGACCCAAGACCTGCTCAAGATAGTCGAAGGGTTGGAGGAGAAAGGCGTCGGCCTTCGTATCCTTGACTTCGCGGGCACCGATGTGGATACCAAATCACCTTCCGGGAAAATGATGTTGACCATGTTCGCAGCCATGGCACAGTTCGAGCGTGAAACGATGCTTACCCGTCAACGCGAAGGCATTCATAGGGCTAAGATTGCAGGTAAATACAAAGGCCGTTCGCCCGTGCCGAAAGATAAGGTAAAACAGGCATTCGCTTTGAAAGAGCGAGGCATCAAACCGCCTGAGATTGCAAAGCAGCTTGGCCTTGGGCGCTCTACCGTTTACAGATTGATACAAAACTCAGGATAATGAACCCGGGTTCAAATAGCTTTAGGCTTCGTGCAGTTGATCAAGAAGTCACAGATTTAAATGGAAAAAACTGCAACGCGAAGTGGGCTGGCCCCCAATTCGACCGTACACCTTGGCCTGACCAAGGGGGCTTAAGTATAGCCTTAAGCACGTACTTATGTCTGAGATTGAAATCGTCACCGATGGAGGACGCCATCGGCGGGATGGACGGCAAAACCGACAACGCAACGCGCCCACTCCCCGCAAAGCGCGCCATACTCCCGCGCGATCAGGCGAAGCGGATCTTCCCCAGCCGAGATTTCCATTATTCAAGAACGGCCCTAAGCGGTCGCTCGAGCTTGTGAATGCATTCTGCGCTCGCAGCCCGATTGCGGACATTGGCTTCCGTCTTCGCTGCTTCTATCTTCCAAGGAAAAACCAGGAGGTATTCACATGGAACGCGAACCCAACCTTGTCATCTCCAGCGCCTCCCAGCACGTTGTCGAGGATGGCGTACCCTTCAAGGTGGATATCTACAAACTCGAAGGTGGGGACGGTTGGTCGCTGGAAGTCGTTACCGAAGACGGGACGTCCATTGTCTGGCATGATCTCTTCGAAGATGACCGAGCCGCATTCGAGGAAGCAATCCGGGCAATTCGCAGTGAAGGCGCAGCCGCCTTCGCCACCGGTGGTTCAAACGTCGTTCCGTTTAGGCAGTAGGGACGGCCCAAACCGGCCATCTGTGGCACCGCGCAGCATAGTCCAGAGCCCCAAGGTCGGCAGTGCGGACGGAGCGGACATTCAACATTCGAATTGATATGTCTGCATTCATCTGGACTCTCGCGCTGTGAAATTTCGATGGGAAGGGAGCTCGTGACTTTATCATCAGAAGACAGAGCCGCTCTCATGGCGTTAGAAGAAACGCTTTGGCGGGCTGAAACACGCTTTGATCCGA